>CAZPBE010000038.1:0-54340 GCA_964584615.1 uncultured Pirellulaceae bacterium
CAGTGGCCGCTTTTAACCCGCGAATCACTGGCCGCTTTTACCCGCGAACTGACACTAGCCGAACTGCAAGGGTGTCGCGGGCGCCTGCGAATCTGACGGAAGCAGCAGGCAAACTCTTGGCCCGAGGAGCACGAATCGGATACGAGGCGGCTGCTTGGTGGGCGAGAGGGCGCAAAGACTCAAAACCCAATGTCATTCGGACTGAGCGGCCGTATATCCGGCGGGTATGTGAGAGGCCGCGCGGCAATTTCCAGTGCAGAATTTGAAACTGTGCAACTGGGTGTGATTCTTGTCCTCTTTACCGAAGACGACGTGAATCTAACGCTTGATGAAAAACACATTGCCTGTATTCATCAGCGCGTAAACTTGTCCCGTTTCACTTGCAAACTCGTTGACGGCTCGAATGCAGCCCGGCCAGTTGTCGTCTTGCCAAGGCCCAAAGTCATCACACATCAAAATGCCGCCAACAGACATCTTTGGCCAAAAGTAGCGAAGTGAATCCAGTGTTGGCTCATAGACATCGACGTCAATGTGAACGAATCGGTACTTTTGCTCAGGAAGGTTTTTGAAGACCGCTGGGATCCAACCCTTGAACACATTCACATCGTCAAAGTCACTAAGCGTTTTCCTAACATGTTCAACGGAAGTGCACGTGAAAGCACCTTCGCCATGTCGTTTCGCCGGGAACGCCCCGTCTTTTTCAACGGGAACCGAAAGTCCTTCAAATGAATCAAGCATAAAGTGAGTTTCGCCATTGAAGGTTGGAAGCTCATTTCGAAGATAGTGACAAATCAGATAGGAACCGAGGCCGCGAAACACACCGGCTTCCGCGGTATAGCCTGGAACTCCGCGAGTAAGCTGCAGCATCTGAGCGAGATGAAAAAACCTGGCTCGTCGTTGTGGCCGATCGTTCATCTTCGCTTTTTCCAAACCAGCGCCGTAAGCCTTTAGATATTCCGGCAAAAAGAGATGCGACGCATGGTCCGTCACTTCCGAAGTGACTTGAAAGATCGATTCGCGGGACTGCAATGCTATGCTCATCTTGGGTCCTACTGAGAATTGGGCGGGCAATGCCCTTGATCGGCGTTTTTGAGTGATTTTCATGAGCCAAAGGAAACTCAAGCCGGCACCGGTCCGATACTTGGACTGCTCTTTGTTCAATTCGCATTCCGCTGCCAACGAGTTCACTTTCGTACTCATCCCTCGAGGTTTGTCGAAATCAGACTGCCTGGTAGCCGTATACGTTTGCAATAGGCCCAATGGGTGATCGGAAGATGGCTCCCTTGAGCATCTGGAGATGGGTTGTCAATTTCATGCGGTTTTTACCAAGTTTTTTTTGCGACCTGCGTTGCTCCTATCGATTATGCATGCATCTGTTCGGGTTGCGCTTGGCAAGCTCTACTGGTCGTTCCGGCTGATCCATTTAGTCAAACTCAGACACGTTACTTCACGCCGTCATTATGGCGATACCTGATCTAGCGTTCTAACAAAGATACTTTCGCGCAGTGTGTCGCTAGCAAGACGATGACTTTTGGTGGGTCGTCGAATTTGAAAACGCCATACATCATCACAGTTGAAAGATGTCGATTGCCGTTTCGTTGACGTGGTCCTAAAATCGGACCTCCCGAAACCGCAAGAAGTGAAAATGGATTTTAATTGCTTGCTTCGACTGGGCTAAGGCTTGGCCGACTGGAAAGCTCAACGGTGCCAATGGCACTGAGTCATGGAGGATTGGATGTGTCGAATTTCTAAACACTTGTCAACACTGGCGTCGCGTCACCAATTGGGCGTTGTCGTTTGGGTTTTGGTAAGTGTTGTCGTTGCCTGCCCTTCCTCGCACGCGCAAGATCAGCAGTCAGACGATTCTGGAAAACCGATTGCGCATGAAGCTCGGAAGAACACCAAAGAACCAATCTTCCGTGTTTCAAAGACCACCAATCTTGATCCAGCCAACGCCACGGCAGTGACGGCTCTTGCCACCGACCCAGCGGCTCAACCGTCAACTGTAAATCCAGTTGTTATCGATCCTGCGGCAGTCATGCCTCTCAATCCGACCAACCCTGATGGAGCTTCCGATTCGGCGGTTCTCGAGAATCCTGCGGCGATTCCAAACGCAATGGGCGCAACCGGTACAGTTGATGCTTCGACTGGAACCACGGTTGCCGCTCATCCGCTTGATCGCGCACTCGACACGGCCAAGAGCGCGTTGGCGGACATGCGAGCCAATGTTTTCGACTACACGGCCATTATGGTCAAACGCGAACGGGTTGGAGATCAAATTTCGGATCCAGAGCTCATGCAAATCAAAGTTCGCTGTCCACGACAGACTGAAACTTTGAATGCACCGTTTAGTATCTACATGAAATTCTTGCGCCCCAAGCCTTGTGCTGGCCGAGAAGTTATTTGGGTCGACGGCGTTAACGACAGCAAGATTTGCGTCCACGAAGGCAAAGGCTTGATGAGTTTAAAGACACTGAATCTTGATCCAACGGGTTGGATTGCCATGAAGGGCAACCGCTATCCGATTTATGAAGCCGGTTTAGAGAACTTGATTCAAAAACTGATCGAGAAAGCTGAACGGGATCGTCAAGCCGGACCTTGCGAAGTCATCTACCGAGACAATGGAGAAGTGCTTAATCGGCCATGTGATGTGATCGAAGTCATCCACGCCGAACGCCGAGCTCCGTATGACTTCCACAAAGCTCAAGTCTTTATCGATAAAGAGTTGGGGCTGCCGATTCGCTATGCCGCGTACGGCTGGCCAAGCGCGCCTGGTGAAGAGCCGCAACTTAACGAAGAGTACACGTATGCCAATATTCGATTGAACGTGGGATACACTGACGATGACTTTTCACCAAGCAATTCAGCATACAACTATCCTCCGCGATAGTTCGGCGATGTTGTCGTGGTCTCATCGCCAGACGGAACTTTCGAATTCGTTCAGGGTGCGGTGCTTCCTTGAGCTTTATGCATCCTTCCGTCAGGATGTGTGCCGGGCAGATCTTCGCTATAGAACTTCTCCAGCACTGCGTCCCAATCTTCTTTGCCGCGGATTCTTACAAACGACTTCCGCAATTCGTCGTGTTGCGGATGAAGTATGGCGTATTTGATTCCGAATTTACGCATCAATTTTCCAACACGTTTCTCGCCGTAAAGCTCTTCCGCAAGCCGATAATGTTCGCGCAGGATTTCACGTTGCTCGTGTAGCCGTGGCGGATCAGGAATCGGCTTGCCTTGGGACAAAGCCAACGTTTGTGAGAAGATCCACGGGTTGCCAATCGCTCCGCGAGCTACCGTCACGCCATCGACGCCAGTCTGTTCCATCATGTCGAGACAAGCCTGTGGTGTGAACAAGTCTCCGGAACCAAGCAGGATTCGGTCCCCCAGATGCGCTTTGACCTCACGGAGAAACTCCCATTGGCTGGGCCCAATGTAACGCTGTTTGACGGTTCGGCCATGCACCGTCACCGCAGCGACACCAATCTCAAAAGCCCCATCGAGGATCTCGTAAAACTGGTCAATGCTTTCCTGACTGTGATCGATGCCACGTCGCATTTTCACGGTGACTGGAATTTCAGCTGGAACGTTATCGCGGGTTTTACGAATGACTTCGAGTGCGACTTCGGGTTGTCCCAGATGAAACCCTCCTCGACAACGACCAAGGACTTTTTTGACCGGGCAACCAAAATTGATATCAATGATATCGAATCCCGCAGCAACCAGCTTCATCGCTCCGGCTGCAAACTGTTCCGGTTCGGCACCCATCAATTGGCCGCCGACAGGATGCTCTTCATCCGAGATGTGCAGAAAGTGACTTGTCCTTTTGCGCTCTTTGAGGCTGACCAGAAACTCATCCAACATGACTTCGCAAATCGTATACGGCGCGCCCAGCCGGCGAGCGATAACGCGCATCGGCCAATCACTATAGCCTGAAAGTGCGGCTTGGACGACTGGAAAGCCAATGTCAACATTACCAATTTTGAGCGGTCGAAGCGGGCCGGTCGGTTCACGAGGTTCGGAATTTTTGGTCGAAACAGACGACATTTTTACGGATAACAAAGCAGATTTGGAGATTTGTACAGAATTCGGTTAGAACATCTAAACCGAAATGTAGAGTTGTTTATCTTAAACGCATCCCGAAGCATTCGGTAGTCGTTCTTACAGACAACAAAATCAGATATACGTTCGGTCCATTGGTCACGGTTCGATTTCGCAGCGGCAATGATTGCGGGCTCAGTGAAATCGCTGACATTGAAAAAGTCATGGTTGCGTCAGTGTTTACCATTTTAATCGAGTATTGGCCCTTTTGGGTCGGGCTGGCCGTCTTGGTGGCTGGCGTGATGTTGCTACGCATGTGGTCGGGGCCAGGGCGTATGCCATACCGAGCGCGTCCCGCCTTAGTGACCAAAGCTGAGCTGCGATTTTACAAAGCACTCCAAAAAGCAGTTCAGGACGATTGGGAAATTTTCGCCATGGTTCGTGTGGCTGATTTGCTCCGCGTGGAAGCCAATGTCGGGAAGAAGCGAAAATGGTTGAACAAGATTTTGGCCAAGCATGTCGATTTTGTGCTGTGCGATCCGGGTTCGCTTGAGCCTCAACTCGCGATCGAATTGGATGACGCATCTCATCAACGGGCTGACCGGGTCGAGCGGGATATCTTTATGAATGAAGCTTTCGAATCAGCGGGCTTGCCATTGCTAAGGGTGCCAGTAGAAAAATCATATCGTGCCCGCGAAGTCCGTGGTCTTATTGATGATCTGATTTGACGTTGGTTGGCTGTCGTCACTCGGAGTAGCAACGAATCAAAAGCGCATCGGTAGCAATTGATTGACAGCAGTCTTTTTCCAGAGAGCGTTTCGCTTCAAGTTGCTTTTTTTACTCGGTGATTCGCGTGGATCCTCCAGAATTCTGTTTGTAAAAAGTTCAATCTGAAATCCGATCGATCATTGGCACGTTCGATGCGTTGGCTGCCATCTCAACTTTAACGGGGAGATGGAAATGGAATTTCAGATTCAGTTGATGTTCAATAAGAGCTGTTTCGTGGTCGCGATCGTGATCGTGATTTTCAGCTCAAGTCTAACTTCAAACACGTTTGCGTGTGCACCGCAAGGGAAGCTCGGCCGTGTCAGCGCCAACGTCAATGAAAAAGCGCGGGCCAAGGTTGAAGCAATTGCCGATGCGTCTGTCCCGTTCGATCGGCGACGTAACGGAGAATCTTCCGACAATCCAACACGTCGTTCCGGCAAACTATTTGCCGTCAGCTCAGAAGTTCACGATCAAGACGAAGCAGTGTGTCTTCACAGCTCAAATGATCAACAATTTGACATGCGCCGCGGTGGGCGTAGTGGGCGCGGTAGTCGTCGCGATGGAAGGCGTCGCGGAAGTCGTCAAGATTTTGGTCGATCAATTGGCTGGTTCGGCGGATTCTCATCTTTTCCTGCAGCACCAACCTTCCTTGCGTTTAACTCGCCGCCAGTGATACAAACCGTCGTCGAACATCACGAATGTTATCCAACGCCAGTCTATCCAGCTCCGGCTCCAGCAATCGAAGAGGCCTACCCGGTGCCGATGGAGGATGAGGTGGGACAGGATTTGTTCGCCCAGCAACCGTCGCTACCCAGGGTGTCGGTCAAGCAATTTGATTGGTTCCATGATTGGCTTACGCAGTTCGATTTCAATCTCGGGAGCGACTTTGACGGGCTGAACAACGCTGGCTTTGGTCTGCGATTTCAAGTTCCCGAAAGTCTTGGCATGGATACCGATGTATCTTTCTTTCGCGAGTCAACAGCGACCGTTCGAGATCATATGTGGTTGGGCGACTGGAATCTGCTTTACGAACCGATTGTGACTCAAAATGTGCGCCTGCGATTCGGTGCCGGATTCAATTGGCTATCTGATTCGTGGGGACGTGAGTATGGATTCAACCTTACGTCGAGTGTCGACTGCCGGCTAAGCCAAAACTGGATGCTGCAACTCGAAGGCGATCTTGGGCAAATTGGCGATGCGGACTACTCGCATGGAAGAATTCACTTGTTGCGAAACTTTCGACGGTCAGCGTTGTCGTTAGGCTACGAGCGTTACGACATTGGAGGGGCCAAGATTGGTGGTGCATTTACTGGATTGCAGTTTCGATTTTGAATGAAAGAATTTGTAACCGATCGCCGAAAAAATAAGGGCGAACGGGACCGCAAGGGGATTCATTCTCTATTTATGTTTCTATTTGTTGTACAATATTTGAGGCACAACGTTCGCCCTTCCCGCCTTGAATCATGACGATGGTTTCCATGTACGACTTCTCACCAATGCAATCGGCTATTTCTCCACGCGGCTTACGATCAGGTCGAGGATTTACATTAGTCGAACTTCTTGTCGTCATCGCAATCATCGGCGTCTTGATTGCCATGCTGCTTCCGGCAGTCCAGCAAGTTCGTGAAGCCGCTCGACGTGTTCAGTGTGCCAACAACATGCGTCAATTAGGGTTATCGCTGCACAATTACGAATCGGCGAAAATGCATCTTCCTTACGGCTGGGACAATGACGGATTCACCTGGGGCATTGAATTGCTTTCGTTTATTGAGCAGCAGAATCTTCGCAACAAGATCGTGCGCGGCGCGAGTTGGACCACTGATGGAAGCGCAAACGAAATCGCCGCCGGTACCGTAGTGCCGATTGCCCGCTGTCCTTCTTCGCCCTTGGGTGATCACTACGACCACAACGCGGTGCAGGGCCGTGTTCCTTCGGAGTACCGAGCCAGCATTGGCTCTCTGGTTCGAGGTGACGACAGCGGACCCAATCTTCCTGGTTCCATCTCCGCGTGCAGTACTAATCCGGATGGTGTGTTTTGGGGAAACAGCCGAACCAGATTCAGTCAGGTCACCGACGGATTGTCCAACACTGTTTTCCTGGCCGAGTCCCGAACGGATCCGCTATTCAATAAGAATGGCAATTCGACAGACCATTGGTTCATTGGCTCGCCCGATATTCGAGCCAATGATTGCGATCCAGCTAACGGAGGTACAGGAGGAGGGGACTATTCCGAAGTCGTTGGCTCAGCGCTTGTAAGAATGAACGCCAGAATCACTGATCCGACTCTGCATGGCGCGTTGATGGAGATTTCCTTTGGTAGTTACCATCCACAGGGAATGAATGTTCAGATTGGTGATGGGGCGACCCGGTTTATTTCATCCGACATTAACATCGACGTCTACCAAGCGATCTTTTCGCGCAACGGCGGCGAAGTGGCGTCGATCGAATAAGCGATCAAAGCGCTTTTCGCTCCAACGCAGATTCGTTGGGGCGGGCGAGGTTTGAGATCAGTCCAATCATCTCACAGAATCGTAGGCTCATATAAGTCACATCGATTTCCCACCATCGATGACCGTGGCGAGCTGATCGTGGATCGGCGTGATGATTGTTGTGCCAACCTTCTCCGTTTGTCAGAATCGCAAACAGCCAGTTGTTACGGCTGTCTTCACGTGTTTCGTAGTTGCGATAGCCCCACATGTGTGCGGCGCTGTTGATCGCCCATGTGACATGCCAGGTGTAAACAGTTCGCATGATCACGCCCCAGAAAACAAACAGAGCCGCAATCTGCAACGTATTTCCGTAAATCATGCCCACGAGTAGGCCGAGCGCCAAAAAGATCACTGAATGGATTGCATAAACGACGACCCAATTCAGTCCTCGTTGAAGCCACATGTAATACTTGTCACGCATCAAATCGCGAACGTATTTGTCGTAAGCTGACGCGGTGCTGAGTTCGCGGTTGTCGATAAACATCCAACCCATGTGAGACCAGAAACCGCTGACGCGCGGAGTGTGTGGATCAGGTTGGTGATCAGAGTGTTGGTGATGCACGCGATGAACGAGTACCCAGCGAGCGGGCGAATCTTGAAAGCTGCAAACGCCGAGCGTGGCAAGCGTGTACTCAAACCACTTTGGGCAATCAAAACCGCGATGCGTCAACAGGCGATGATAGCCAGCTCCAATTCCCATCGATGTAAAGATGTAGTTGCCGATTGGAAGAAACAAAATGCCCCACCAGCTAAACAGGTAACTCGTAAACGCCAGCGGGATCATCAAATGGAAAATGGTAACGGGAATCAAGTACGACCACAGAATTTTGCTCTGCGAGTCAACCATCGCTGGTTTGGGCAGGCGTTGCTTTTTCCGCGAATCCAACTTTTCGGTTTCGACGTGGATGTCTTTTGCAATCGCGTCACGATCTGCCGGATTTGAATTCGAATCGGATTTGATTTCGGTCGCCATGCTGATGAACTTTAAGCTTGGTGTTACTTGATTTTTTGACGGACATGCAGTCCCGTAAGACTTCACCGAAACATTTTAATGTCGATAACAGGATCTTTAAACGGCAATTGGGAATCTTAAACGGCAATTGGGAATCCGCTTAACAAAACGGTCGAAATGCCTTAGTTAATCGATACTGGCTGCTTCAGCGACTAAAACGCAAAGTGTTTGCCGTCGGAGGAGAGCGGGAACTCGTCAGTCCGAAACGGTGCCGCTGGCAACCCGCCTTGGTTGACCAGATTCGGTTTGCAATCATCTTTCCAGGCGAAACGAACGGCAATCGGGTTCTCCACATCGGGAGATGTGACCTCGACGACAACATCGTCAACGACTTTAGCAAGCGCAGGATAGAATTTTTTGTCTTCACCGCAGACTTCAAAATTGTATAGCGGTTCATCTGACTGCGAAGCAGAAAGTTTGTCACCGGTGTGTGAAAACGTGAGCCTGATCTTGTCGTCGATCGTCGCCATGGATTCGTAGATGGGTCCGCTAAACAGAAAGTCTTTTTCTTCTGCCGGGATTTCGGCAAGGTAATTGTCAGCCAGTGCCCAGAGAGCCAGTCTTTGTCCGATGACCTGTTTGTTTTTTGGCCTCAGCTCTTTCGCGTTCCCGACGTCGACTGCAACCGCCATCCCGACGTTGTTGACTGTTTTGAAAGTTTGCATCTGCGCGTCCCAGACTTCGGGAAGTGCCTCAGTTGCCTGGTCGACATATCGATGCGGCGCGAGCTGCACAAAATAAAACGGTGCTTCCTTTCCGCCAAACTTCTCGCGCCAATCCTTGATTAACACTGGAAGCAAACGGGCGTACTGGCTTCCTCGTCCAACGTTGGCTTCGCCCTGATACCATATCGTTCCGCGTATGGGAAACCGAGTCACCGGTGCAATCATTGAATGATAAAGATTTGCAGGATGGCTTTCGCTGGTCGGGTCTTCTTTCTCAAGCCAGTGTTTAAGTAACGGTGCAAACTCCGCTTCACTTTCCAGTGCCTCCATCGACATCCAGGCTTCGCATGGCGTGGCGTCAATCGTTGAAATGTCCATCAGTCCAATCGGTACGTCGCCGAGTTTGCGGCTTAGTTCTCTGCCAAAGAAGTAGCCAACCGCTGAAAAATCTTTAACGGTTTCCGGTGTGCAAACCGTCCAAGGGTTCACGCCAACGAAGTCGCGTAGCAACTTGGGTGAAGCCGATTGTTTGACCGAGAATAGCCTGATGTTTGGAAAGTTTTTGGCTTGTTCAATTTCGGTTTCCGGATTGAGAGCTTTGGAGACTGGAAACTCCATATTGAATCCGCCAGCGCAAATCCAAACCTCTCCAACCATCACGTTAGAAAAGACAACTTTTGTTTCACTATCGATGGCAGCGATTGACAATTCGAAGGGACCGCCGGGGCCGCCTGTTTTTACGCTCGTCACCCAGCGACCATCAGGTCCGGCTTGGATGTTGGTTTCCTTTCCGTCAAAACCAATGACTAGTTTTTGTTGTGGTTCTGCGGTTCCCCAGACTGAAACATTGGAGTCGCGCTGCAAGACCATATGGTCCGAGAA
This sequence comes from uncultured Pirellulaceae bacterium, assembly GCA_964584615.1. Lineage (GTDB taxonomy): Bacteria > Planctomycetota > Planctomycetia > Pirellulales > Pirellulaceae > Mariniblastus. The sequence goes on from CAZPBE010000038.1 coordinate 9,855, forward strand.
TATCTTTGGCAGAGAAATGTCTGCTTGAAGATGCGAAGTCACAATACAAAAAGTAGTAACAATGATGAGGCTCAAGGTGACCCGAGCAAGCATTCCAAATCCTGTTGGTTAACCTGTTATGAAAATCGGAAATCTCCAGTGAGTGCTGGGGACTTAATAGCTCTCATCATAGTTGATCACTAAACATTCAACTAGCTTCTTAAATTCACGGGCGCAGTTAGTTTGTAAATTCCGATAGGGTTTGCCGTTTGTTGCTGACCTTCATGGGCTGCGTCGGATCGTGGTGCGCAATGTTGCCTTTCGGGGGTTTTCGCGTTCAGGTTCGAAAAGATCGGATTATGACGAAAGCGGATTCGCGAACCAGGGACTGCAACCCATTCTTCGCTCTTATTACGGGCGCTGTATCAAAACGAACGTTGATGGAACCCGCATTGCATGAGATTTGGCGTCGCTTGGAATTCTCGGCCTCACGGCTAGTGTGCTCAGCGAGTGAACTAACTACAATACGTTCTCTTGTTAAACGTTGACTTTTGGATTTGATCATTGCTTGATTGGGTCACGACTACAGAACCCAAAAGCCATCGATAGGCAAAGATTTATTGTAATGAGATGGTCGAGGCGAGAGCTATGAAAACTATAGTCGGTGTATTGTTCGCTGTTGGAATTGCTTGTGCCGGTTACTTTGGCATGAGTGAATTGTTTTTGAATAACCCGCTCGCGGAAGTTCCGACATCAACACTAATCGAAATCGCCGAAGGAGAGGCGTCCATCGATCGGCTTGATGCGATCGCCGAACTGGGGCGTCGCCCGGAGAACATTGAAGAGTCGTTTGCTGCTCTGGCATTCATCGCCAATAGTCCCAGTCTTGATGTCAAGGAACAGTCCGAACAAGCGCTGTTGAATCTTGGCGAACCGGTGGTCGCATTGATCCGTCCTTACTTTCAAACTGACAAACTTTCAGACTATCAACTTGCCTGTGCAGCAGTGAAATCCATTGGCCGACCGGGAAATGTTTATCTGCCCGAGTTAACAACATTGATTAAGAGTGAAGACGCGAAGGAGCGACGATGTGGTCTGTACGCGCTGCAAGGGCTTGGAGAGGACTGCCTGCAGGTCAAGGACTTGGTGTTTGGATGTCTCGGCGATTCCGATTTTTCGAATCAATGTATGGCTTGCCGAGTCGTCATGATGCTCGGCCCCAAGGCTGGCGAGGCGCAACCTGCCCTGATCGACTTGTTGGAAAATGGTGGTCGTTCGACCAGCAGTTTGGCAGCTGAATGTCTTGCTGAGGTTGGAATTGATTCCGCCCACGAAGACAAAATATTAGAGCTGGTTACTAATATTGTCGACGAATTAGGAGACTCGCTTTCACAAACCGAACGTGGCCGCTACGTTGGATTGTTGAAAGCGTTAGGAGAAAAATCGCAACCGTTGATCGATTCAATGGATGTCAAAAAACCCGAAGCTTAGGTCACGTTGTAGCTCAAATGTTTTTTGCTTTGAGTGGTCAAACCAAGACTTCATCTATACCTTTTGCCATTGCAGTCCTGCTTTGCTGGGTGTCGCAGCGATTGTCTTTTCAGTCATCTACATCGTGTGCATTTTTCGCAAGTAAAATTTTGGCGACTCGATGCTATTTCGTTCTCCTGTTTTGCCTTCTTGCATTGTTAAAAACCATTTACTAAATCGCATTTTTCGTTTGAAGTTTGAGCGAGGTTCCGCTGAAATAATCGACGCGGTTTCCGATATTCGGGGACAAGTGGGCGAAATTCTTAGACTGGCCGCAAGCAAATTTGTTGCCCAAAGCGACAAATTCAATTTTTGCGTGCAAGAACTGGCGTTTGCCTCTCGTAATCGAAAGCGAAAATGTTCAAACTGGTTGGAACAATTGACTAAGCCGGTCAGCGCAAAGTGCACAATTTGCCCGGTAGCTTCAGGTTTCCTGCCAAATCATAACCCGCCCTAGATGGGTTTCCACAAACATCGAGAGTGAGAAGGACATGAAAAAAGGCTTTCCATCTGTCAGCAAAGCGTTGTCGCGCCGCCGTCAAAAGCAGCAAAACCGAACTTCAGTCCAGCAATTGGACTACGCAACGTTTGAGCCTCGTCATCTATTGGCCGGCGATTTTTTTGGGGCAGTCAATATTGATCCGATCCACGAGCAAACTGTGTTGGCAAAAATTGCCGGTTATGGGGCAACCGCATATCTGCAACAGGGTGACAATAGTCTGGAGGTTGTTGGGCACAATGGCGCCGCGACTGTACTACAACAGACGTTTGCAGGATTGCCGGTTCACAACGCGTTTGTCACGGTTGTTGATGGAGTGACGGGCAGAGACAACGGTATCCACGATGGCGGCTTTGAAAATTTACAGACTCAGAATGATATTGATCCCGATCTAAGCTTGGATGACGCGAAAGCAATTGCTGCGACTGACTTTGGTGGACAGGGAGTTGATCAAGCGACCGGTCAACAAATTTGGTACTTTACCGGTGGCCAAGCGCGGCTTGCGTGGCAGATTGATCTTTCAGTTGACGTCGATGGATCAACCGTAGACTACACGTCGATCGTTGATGCCAATAGCGGCTCTATCTTTAACGTAGAGGAAACTGGGAATCGAGTCGAATACCTTCTTGAAAACCCAACGGTTGAAACTGGGGTTTATCCTAGAATCGTAATTAACAACGCGATTGGTGCTCAGGGTTCCCGAGACTATGCGGCTCCATTTGATGCAGTTGGAGCCATGTCCGTCGGTTGTACAGGCACCTTGATTGCTCCAGATGTTGTTATTTCCGCACGTCACTGTGGGCTGGGCGGTGGGCAGTCGGTAACGTTTGGTGACAACTCAAATAACGGCGTTTACACGGCCAGCATCGCTTCTGTTTCACTGCCCGATGGAAACGGTTCGCTTTTGGATGGTGGTGATGTTGCCATCGTCACCCTAACTGCCGATGTACCTTCCAACATTGCAACTCCAGTTAAACTGGTCGATGCAACAACCGAGTTGGAAGGCAGCGTAGCTGCTACCCTTGGATATGGATACAACGGGCTTGGAAGTGCAGGCCATGGTTTCACCGCTGACGGCTGGCGTTGGGGCGGTGAGAACATTATTGATGTTTACGGGACTCCAGCCAGTTCTTCAGGCTCAAACATCTTCTCTACCGACTTTGACGACGGTTCAAGTGGGTCTAACACGATCGGTAGCAGTAGCGCAATGCCACTAACGTTTGAGGCGACCACGGCTCCAGGCGACAGTGGCGGTCCTTTAATGGTCCAGGTAAACAATGAATGGGTGATTGCCGGAGTCTTATCTGGTGGTACGACCAACACCAGCGTTTATGGTGACATTTCTTGGTGGACCGGAACTTCCATCTATCGCTCTCAAATTGAAGCAGCCGGTGGTGTGTTTGTTGACGACACCGGAGCGCAGATCGGCACGGTTGAATTGGATCAATCAAGCTACGCTGCTGGCGATTCGGTTGGGATTACGGTCACCGACACCAATGGGATAACTCCGTTACAAGTAACAATCGTCTCCGATTCGGGTGACTCAGAAACGTTGACTTTGAGTGCTGCAGGAGGCTCTAACTACACGGGCTCGATCGTAACGTCCGACTCAGGCGTTAACGCAGGTGACGGAACTCTTCAGGTTTCGATTGGTGACACAATTACCGTTACTTACAACGATCCGGATGACGGAAACGGTGGAACTGGTTCAAACACTGATGCTGCAAACATTATTGATCCAAGTATCGCAGTTTTGGTCGGCATCGATTTTGATGGTGACGGTAATCCAACTCCTGGAAACTGGACCAGAGTTGGAGGCGGATCCAATACGACCGTCAGTGATTTGATTAACGAAGAAGCCGGAGCAACGACCTTTGATTTGACGATCGTTGATTCTGCGGATGGATCATGGGAATCATTCGATGTTACACCTATCGCCAGCACGGTTCCTCAGCACGCAAATGCTCTGGGCAATATTGACGGGCAAATATATACCGCTGCCGACCCAATGGTGTTGACATATTCCGACCTGACGCCCGGTACCGACTATGAAGTCTATGTGATGGCAGCAGAAGGATTTTATGCGTCGATTTCTCAACGCGTCACGATCACTGGCGACGGGACACCGGTAGTGTTTGACCAAGTATTCAATCAAAACGAGTTGTTTGTAAACGATCAACTTGGCGACAGTACACGTAGTTTGGCTGAATACGCTCAAGTCATTACAGCTGACGCAAATGGTGAAATTGTCATCAACCTGGACCCAATCAACGGTACCGACGATGTTGTTCTTGCTGGGGTAGCGATTTCTGAAGTTGCCGAAGATCACCAATGTGATCCTGGAGTTGGTGGTGAAGTTGTTGTGGATGTCGCCCCACTGAATTTTGGAATTGCGGTCGCGGATAGCGCCGCGGGAACCGGTTACTTCATGTACTCCGAGCAAGCGATTCAGAATCGTTTTGGAAACGCTGTAAACCCGAATAATGCCGCCCACATTCTGGCCGTTCGATTGAATGGTAGCCAATGGCAATATTCGAATCGTGATGCGTTGGGTTGGGTTGACTTTACAACAACGCCTTCTGATCGCCTGTTGGCTGAAGTCGATTTTTCTGCTGAAACAGTGACGTTGTTGGAAGGAACCGATTCGACGATTGGCGGAGTTTCAGCTGGTTACACGTCAAGTGATTTGGCATTCACTCCCAATCAATGGAACGGATTGGCCAACGATGATGAATTTGGTGTAACAGGAACTTCATTTGCATATACAGCCACCAGTTCAAATACTTCGGTAGCCCCTCTCAACTTTGGAGTGGCGGCCGCCGATAGTGCGACCGGAACTGGTTATCTAATGTATTCATCTCAAACGGTTCAGACTCGTTTTGGAAGCGCGGTCAACTCAACCAATGCCGCTCACATCGTGGCTGTTCGGTTAAATGGTAGCCAATGGCAATTTACAAACCGTGATTCAACAGGCTGGGTTGATTTTACGCCTGCGGCCAATGATCGTCTGTTGGCAGAAGTTGACTTCTCAGCGGATACCGTAACCAGCTTGGAGGGAACAGACTCAACGATTGGCGGAATTGCTGCCGGTTACGACTCTGGCGACCTTGTATATACGGCTAATCAATGGAATGGCTCAGCCAACAATGGTGAATTCGGTGTTACTGGAACATCCTTTTCAACGGCGTTTACTTCGCAGATTAGCTTGACGCCATTGAATTTTGGTGTCGCAGCGATGGATAGTGCGACGGGCACTGGATACATGATGTACTCACAACAAGGTGTTCAAGCTCGTTTTGGAAACGATGTTAACGCAACCAATGCCGCTCACATTCTGGCCGTTCGATTAAATGGTAGCCAATGGCAATTTACCAACCGTGATTCAGCTGGCTGGATAAACTTTACGCCAGTTGCGAGCGATCTATTGTTGGCAGAAGTTGATTTTTCCGCCGACACAGTCACCAGCCTTGAAGGAGTCTTTTCCAATATCGGCGGAATTGCCGCAGGTTACGAATCAGGTGACATTGTCTTTACGGCCAATCAATGGAATGGTTCTACCAACAGTGGCGAGTTTGGCGTGACTGGATCGTTCATTGATCCTGGTTGCGACCAAAGTAGCGCACGACACATGGTCGGCAATTCAACTGATCATGGATTCGAGGCGAACGCGGTGAAGCCAATTTCTGCTGTTCAGCCAATCGATTCAAGTCTTGCGAATCAAGACCAGACGCGATCCCGATTCATGTTTGCGACCACAGATAGACCCACTGTGGAAAAGCCTTCCTTGTTCAACGCTCCGATCGGGTTTGATTTTCAAGCTGAACAATTCGATGTCCTTCAGTTGTCTGGCTCATTGGAATTGGGCGCGTTCAGCAAGCTTGATGCAGCCTTTTCTGGATCGGACCAGACTGGAAACGAAGAAGTCGACTTTGACAAAATCTTTGAAGTTGAATTCGATTTCGATATCGTTTGATATCAGTCAGTTGCCAAGCCAATCAAAGGGTGGGGTTTCTCCCCGCCCTTTTTTCATTGATTGGTTTAGTGAAACGAAGCCATTTCGTTGAGAGGCTTTTTGGTGATGTTGGGGACGACAGCGTCGTCCGCGGGATAGCCAACCACGAGTACGAGAAAGGGCCGTTCGTTGCCTGGTCGGTCCAGAATTTCGTTAAGGAATTTCATGGGACTGGGTGTGTGGGTTAGTGTCACGCATCCCGCGTGATGTAAAGCCGAGATAAGAAACCCGGTCGCAATTCCTACCGATTCGTTCACGTAGTAGTGTTTCGTTTTCTGGCCATCAGGCTCAATACCGTGTGATTGGGCGAAGACGACGATCAAGTAAGGAGCTGTTTCAAGAAACGGCTTGCTCTCATCGGTCCCCAATGGCGCCAACGCATCAAGCCATTCTTGTGGAGCTTTGCCACCATGATAAAACTCATACTCTTCTGCTTCGGCAGCTTTTCGAATTTTTGATTTGGTTTCAGGATCGGTGACGACGGCGAAATGCCATGGCTGTAAGTTGGCTCCGTTGGGAGCCGTCCCAGCTGCCATCAGACAATTTTCAATGACTTCTGAGTCAACCTGTCGATCAGAAAATTCTCGCACCGATCGGCGGCGCCGAATGCATTCATAAAAATCCCGAGAGCGACGTTTCATTTCGTCTGCTTCGTACTTGATGAAATCCTGGAGCGGATGGAATTCGTCTTTGCTCATAAAGTTCTGTTGTGGTTAAGTCAAAGATCACAGTATTTGCCACCAATTTAACGGTGCGGAAAATCAAAACCAGTGGGGCAAGCATCCGCAGCGTGCTAACGCATTGATTGGCTCGAAATTTTTTCAGAGCGTTGGACTTAAAAGTGATTTTCTGACAAAAAATGCACGACTAGTTGGATCAGCGAAATCGAGTCAGGGGGGCCCAACCTTGTCTGCAATGCTTAATGATCAATTCGAAACACTTCGCGATGCAGATCGGTTTTGGTGCGAGAACAGTTTTTCCGGCAGCGATCTTGAAGTGAGTGATTCGTAACACTCGATAGATCAACATTATTAATTGCGACAGCGGCGCTAGAGGACTGCAAGCAAATGTTTTCCTGGTTCCTTCGAACTGCCTGCGACAGAAGAGCTAATTTGATGGTTGAAGACTCGCTGGTGCACCATGCATCAACGGAACGTTTTGTTTTCGAAAAGCACGGATCGAAAATTATTGATCTTCGAACAGTTCGTCAATTTCGTTGCCAAGTCTGATGACTCTCTCGTCTTCGCTCCAATAGAGGCGTTTTTCATCAAAGACTTTTCGTATCGCGTTGGCACCGTCAACGTCACCAACTTTTAGTAACGCCATCGTGAGATAGCCTTCGCTGTCTGGTCGAACATCGGATTCACCATACTCGATTGGCTCAAGCCTGATGGACTCTCTCATCGAAGCGATCGCCTCCTCAAATTCTCCCAACTTGTACTGCGCGATTCCAAGCACTGTAAATGACTGAAACGTTGGGTAGTACTTGCAACATTTTTCAGTTTTCTTGACGACTTCGTGCAGAGTTTCCTCACTGACGTTCGGGTCAATGACTTGCTTGTGTCCGTCGACGATAATTCGAATTCCGTCAGTGGGCAGGAATCGGACCTCATCCTTGACATGCTTTTTTGATGAGCGAATCGTCACCCATCCGTCAGAGTCTCCGGAGATAAGCTTCGTGCCGTCGTCAGAAAATGAGGCGCTTACCATGTTTGAGCCAACACGGTCACGCAACACTAGAAATTCAACGCCCGAAGCGACGTCCCAGACTTTTATCCTCCGGTCATCGCTCGCTGTGACGATCCTTTTTCCGTCGGGTGAAAACGCAAGTCCAGCGATTTGGTCTTCATGTGCACGGATTGGTGGCATGATCATTTTTCGTTTGCTAATGCTCCAAAGAATCAGCGAACCTTCATAGCCACTGCTGGCCAGTGTGTCTCCATCGGGTGAGATCACGGCTCGCCAAACAATATGCTCATGGCCTACAAAAGTATGCAGCAATTCCCAGCTGGTTGTGTCCCAAAGTTTGACGGTTTCGTCGTCACTTGCAGTGACCAGGTAACAACCATCGGGAGAAAATCGAGCCGAAGCGACCACGTTGGTATGGTCTGTGAGCTTTGTTAGCAGGGACCAGTCTTCTGTGTTCCAGATGCAGACTGTGTTGTCTTGGGAAGCAGTGGCCACTAACTTGCCGTCCGGGGAGTAATTGATATCCCAAATGGAACCACGGTGCGCATCAATAGTACGCGTAAGTTTTTTCGAGTTTGAATTCCACACATGGAATCTGACCCAAGGTTCGTCTGTTTCAGAATCAGAAATCTCCGGGCCAGATCCAGCAGTTACCAGGGTTTCCGAGTTGGGCGAGAAGTCCAGGCTTAGCACGGGATATTCGAGCCGCAGTTTTTGGGGAAGCAATTCGCCGGTCTCAAAATTGACGAACGACACAGTTTTGTCTTCGGACGCGCAAGCGAGCAGTTTTCCATCACGTGACATCGCGTCATCCCATACCGTTAGATCATGCGCTTTCAATTTGATGGTATTTGGGTTCTTGCTCGAATTCCAAGTGCGGAGTGTCTCGTCCGATGAGGCGGTGACCAGTTGAGAATCTTTGTTAATGAAACGGGCGTCATTAACACTTAAGAAGTGTCCTTTACAAACAATCAATTGTTCACCGGTCTTTTTCCAAACGATCGCTGTCCTGTCATCCGAAGAAGCCACAATTCGCTCGCCGTCTTCCGAAGAATCAACACTGTTTAGTTTTCGACCACCGGGAACCGTTCGAATGAGTTCGCCGTCGGTCAATCGCCAAACACGAATGGTTTGGTCCTCGCTGCTACTAAAAAACTCATCAACGGAGTGAGAGATTGAGATTCCTGTGACTTCCCCAAAGTGATTCTTGAGCAATCGCTCCAATGAGAATTGTCCTGCTTCGTTTTTCCGCCACATTCCAATGGAACTGTCTTCACTACCGCTAATCAGCAACTGACCATCAGCGCTAGCTTGCAGCGCCAAAACGTCACCCGTGTGGCCTTCGAGGACTTGGACTGTTTTTCCCGACTCCCGTGAAATCAAGTGAACGGATGGAGGGAGGTCGGTTTCACCGACAGCACGGATGAGTTCACCTTCGTTGAGCGTATCCATGTTGCTCAAACCGACAGCAATGAGGTCGGATTCGGGTACAAAGGCGAGGCATAAAATATCCGACTGAAGCCCATCTGTTTTAAATTGCTCTTCCCCGGATTCGGTGTCCCAGATCGTGACCTGATTGGAAAAACTGCAAACAGCAATTTGTTTTGAGTCGGGGGAAAATCGAACACACGTGGTAATGTCGTCGAGCAGCAGGGTTCTAACAAGTGATTTATCTTTTGTGTTCCAGATTTTTACCGCATGATCAAGTCCGGTAGAAGCGAAATATTTGCCATCGGCAGAAACATCGATTGACATAACCTCTGTCGAGTGGCCATACAAAACTCGTTCAGCTGGATGGAACTCCGCACGCAGGAAATCGTGTTCCCAGCCGGATTTTGAATCATCAACTTCGTTGAGCATCCGCATCGCATCTTCGATGTCGCCGGAATTCCAGTTACTCCAAGCGGACTTCATTTTCAACGCCTGCAAGTTGATTTCAGCTTTGTCTTGCAGTTCTATTTGTTGTTGTTCTGCACGTTGAGCTTTGCGGGTTTCTGTTCGTGAAAGCTCCGATGCTTCGTTCGCAATTTTTCTTTCTGACAGCGCCCATAATGACATTGCTGTCGTGCCAATGATTCCCGCGATCAGTAAAAACGAAATCGCCGCCAGCGACGCGACAAGTCGTCGGTTGCGTTTGACGAATTTTTTGAGCATGTAGACGGTCGACGGAGGTCGCGCCGAAACGGTTTCGTCGTTGAGATACCGTTCGATATCCAGCGCCAGATCATTGACCGTTTGATAACGATCTGCTCGATCATTCTCCAACGCCTTCATCACAATCCAGTCCAAATCTCCCGAGAGTTGTAGCCGCAACTTTTCGGGGGGCGTCTGGCGTTTCCTGGCAATTTTGGCGAGTTGCTCAGGTTCTCGGGACAATTGTGTACTGGGACGGATCGGATTCTTTTCGCCAATTAATTGGAGCGCTTCCAACAGCGAGAGGTTTGCAACCGTCGCTTTTTCCAAAGGCGTTGAGCCGGTCAGCAGTTTGTAAACCATGACTCCCAGGGAATAGACATCGCTACGGGTGTCGACGTCAGTATCGCTTGAAGCCGCTTGCTCCGGACTCATATATTGGATCGTACCAACAATTTTTCCAACTTCTGTGTACAGCGTCGACTTGGTCAAGACGCGTTTGTGGCCAAGGGCTTTGGCCATTCCAAAGTCAATCACTTTCGGCGTGGGCGCACCGTCTGACTGTGTAACCAACACATTCGAATGTTTGAGGTCACGATGAATGATCCCTTTTTGATGCGCGTGTTGGACAGCGCGACAGACCGGCAACATCAATTCAAGTCGTTCTCGAATCCCAAGTTTGTTTTGGTCGCAGTATTTGTTAAGCGGAATTCCACCTACTAATTCCATCACAAAGAAAGGGCTGCCCGATTCAGTTTGCCCTGCATCAAGAATCTTCGCAATGTTTGGGTGGTCCATCAACGCAATGGCTTGTTGCTCCGCCTCAAAACGAACGATCGCATCCTTGGAGTTAATGTCCGCTCGGATTAGCTTCAACGCCACCATTCGTTGGACCGGAGTGCGCTGCTCTGCCCGAAAGACTGACCCCATTCCTCCGTTGCCGATCTCTTCCAAGAGTCGATAACGCCCAATCATTTTCGGATGTGCACCATGTTCGGTGGCGACGTAGGGCGCGATGTGTTGCAATGCCAAGTCGTTGGGTTGGCCCTGGGTAAAATCATTTTCTTGTTTTGGCTGCTCAGTGCTCGAAGAAAGTGGCTGGCTTTTGTGAAACGATTCGTCAGGTTTTGTTGATCCAAGAAGCAAGTTGGTCGTGATGGAACTTGCTAAAGTTGACTGTTCCGTCGCCGATAGAGACGACGGAGCTTCAGAATCTTCGTCAACCTCACCAAGTGATCGTTGCGCGACGGAGAAGGCAACTTCGCCAAGATCTTTGTATTCAGAAGCTCGCAGCGTTTCGCCAGCCGTTTGACGCAACTGAATTTCCAGCGGGACCAGCGCTTTGATTAAAGCGATGGGGTCCAATTCTGGATTCTCGCTTAAATAGTCAAGGATCAGCAATCGCGTTTTGGAAGCTGGCCACTCAAAGCGAAACTCATCGCAGAGTTTTTTAACAAATTCTTCGGTGGGCCGATTCATTGAACTCTTATGATTGGAGGACGCTCTTCGCTCCCAGTTTATCGTCAATCTCTACGTCAGCAAAGAAAATTTTTCCCCTACACGAATTTGCGCACAAAAAAAGCCAACCGGTTGCTGGTTGGCTTTCGCGAATGTCGTTTATGGAAACTTCTTATCGCCGATATTGGATCGTCACACCAGCGTTGCCGCCGACACGGGGACCGCCATGACCACGGCCATAGTAATGTCCATGATGTCCATGTGGACGTGGAGGAGGACGGTAGCCTCCGATGACAATCGGTCGCGGGTTATAGATCTGGACCGGTACTGGAACGGGGACCGGAACCACTTCGCGGATTGGCTCGTTATATGTGTACGTCGGCAATGTTTGTGGAGCCGTTTGAATCTGTGGTTGGGCAAGGCCGCCGTTGGCAGTTTGCTGCATCGTGTTGATCACGAATTCGCTAACGCCATTTTGATGCATCGTGATAATTTCATTCACACCAATTTCTTGAGCGACGCCATTGGATTGAATGTGGTTAACCATCAGCTGATCGCCAACTCCGCTTCTGGCCATCGAAACGATATCGTTGACGTCGACGGCTTTCTGTAACGCATATTGCTGCTGCTGAGCAACCTGCTGCTGATATTGTTGTGCTTGTTGCTGGTACTGCCACTGGCGTTGGAGCTCATTATCTTTTGACTTGCCCATCAAGCCACCTGCAATCGCACCAAGGGCGCCGCCAATCGCGATGCCTTCGGGAGTCTCGTCGTTTTGGTTGCCGACGATTCCTCCAATGATCGCACCGGCAGCACCACCAACGATTGCATCACGTTGCGTATTGGTTTGCTGAGCCGAAACTTGTGTTGGAATCAATAACGCAGCAGCTACGGCTGCGTTAAAAAACAATCTCTGAAGGACCATGTTGATCGCCTCGAATTACCTGGATAGGAACTGAACGTCGAGACATTTATCGGTTTGGCGTTGAGGTGTAAATAGTTTTTTGTTCAATGACAGCTAATAGAAAGTGCTGTCATAGTGTTTTGTGGCAAGAACTGCATGCGAATTCGGGTGAACTGCGAAGTTTTAACCAATGACGAACTGACGAGTTAGCCCGTCGTTCTGCGGAGGCGGAGGTTCCGGCAAAGCCCTGTTTGTTGAACCTAAGGCGAGACGCGAAAGGTCTCCCAGTTGCCATTCTTATTTTCGTAAACAACGCGATCGTGAAGGCGATCCAACCGTCCTTGCCAGAATTCGATTCGGTTCGGCGTCAAAGCATATCCGCCCCAATTGTCGGGAACCGGTACACCTTTTCCCTCCAGCTTTTTTTCCAGGTCAGCTCTAATTTTTTCAAGAGCTTCGCGCGACTCAATGGTAGCCGATTGTTTCGAAGCTGCAGCGCCGAGTTGTGATCCGCGAGGCCGTGAATGAAAATAGGCCTCCGAGTCTTCCCGTGATGTTTTTTCAACGCTTCCTTCCATGCGGACTTGGCGTCCAAGATAGTGCCAATGAAAAACGATCGAAGCACGTGGATTGTCAGCCAGTTGTTTGCCTTTGGTCGAATCGTAGTTGGTGTAAAACCGAATTGAGTTTTCGTCAATTCCTTTTAAAAGCACCAACCGGGCCGTCACGTAACCATTGCGATCCGCGGTCGCCAGAGTCATCGCATTGGTTTCGAAAGACGGAGGCGAGTTTTCAGTCGCAGTTTCTAACCAGGTTCGAAAAGTCTCAAACGGGTTTGGGGCGAGATCGTCGGCATTAATTCCAACAGTTTCGTATTCTTTTCGCAGTTTTTGAAAGTCCATGAAGCCCTGACGTCGTGGTCTAATTTCGAAAATTTGTAACTTCGCTATGATGATCAATGCGATGGCTGCTTCCTGAGCACATAAGCTGCAGCGTCGCAGAGACTTTAATAGAATCATACCGCGAAACAAGAGAAAGATAACGGCGATGTCGACAACAAATAACGCAAATGATGCGAAAACCGAAATGCGAATCGAAAAAGACTCAATGGGCGAAATTCAGGTTCCCGCCCAAGCCTACTACGGAGCTCAGACACAGCGAGCGGTTGAGAACTTCCCCGTTTCCGGTTGGACGATGCTTCCGCCAATGATCCACGCAATGGGGCAAGTCAAACTTGCGTGTGCGACTGCCAACGAAGATTTGGGAAAGCTGACAGGTTCGGGAAAGAATCCGCTCAACGCCGATCAAGTCGCCTCGCTGAAATCTGCGTGCCAGGAAGTCATCGATGGAAAGCTTGACGATCAATTTCCGATCGACGTCTTTCAAACTGGATCTGGCACTTCGAGCAATATGAATGTGAACGAAGTCATTTCCAACCGTTCGATAGAAATTAATGGTGGTGATCGTTTTGATTTGAGTAAAACGATTCACCCAAATGATCATGTGAACATGGGACAGAGCACCAATGATACGTTTCCGACGGCGATTCATGTGGCCGTTGGATGTGAGATTCAGAGTCGATTGATTCCTGCCCTCGAGCGGTTGCAAGCGACCTTGGCAGGCAAAGCCAAAGATTGGGACCGTGTCATCAAGATTGGTCGAACGCATCTGGCCGATGCGACACCGCTGCGACTGGGCCAGGAGATCGGCGGCATGGCGCGGCAACTTGAACTTTCTGTCGGCAGAGCAAAATTGGCGCTGCAAAGTATTCTCGAACTTCCCGTTGGAGGAACGGCTGTTGGTTCTGGAATCAACACCCACCCAGAGTTTGGAAACCGGGTCGCCGCAGCGCTTGCAAAGGCTACTGGCATTCCCTTTGTCGAAGCCGTCAACCATTTCGAAGCCAACGCACAGCGCGATGGATTGGTCGAATGTCATGGTAACTTAAAAGCGATCGCCTCGACTCTGTTCAACGTCTCGAACAACATTCGCTGGTTAGCGTCCGGACCCCGGTGTGGTTTTAACGAAGTCGCTTTGCCGACACGCCAACCTGGAAGTTCAATCATGCCGGGCAAAGTGAATCCGGTGATGTGCGAAAGCATGATGCAGCTTACGGCTCGGGTCATTGGCAACGATCAAACGATCACCGTTTCTGGAGCAGCCGGCGGACAGTTTCAGCTCAATATTATGATGCCAGTGATGGCTCAGACAACTTTGGAGAGTGTGCAGCTGCTGGCTCAAGGCACTCACGCGTTTGTCGATTTTTGTGCGGCAGAGATGGAAGCCAACATCGAGGTCTGCGAATCGTTTGTTGAAAAAAGTCTCTCGATGTGTACTAGCCTCAACCCGTACATTGGTTACGAGAAAGCGGCAAAGCTTGCTAAAGAAGCTTTCGCAACGGGGAAGACGATTCGCGAGTTGTGTATTGAGCAAAAGATTCTTCCCGAGGATCAACTGAAGGAAGCGCTGGATCCAATGCGAATGACCGAACCGCAAGCTTAAGGCGTATTTCAAAACCGACTTGGCGTAGAGCCGGTTCCTGCCGGCCGCGGTTTTTACGGGATTTGGCCGGTAGGAACCGGCCTACAATGGGTTTTGAAATTGGCTCTAGTGATTCTTGAAGTCTGACTGGGCTAACTTTCGGGGCGCCATGTTTATGCTCGCGTAAGCATGCCGGCGAATTGTTGAGATCCAGTTTGTATTCATTCGGAGACCAATGAGTGTCATCGATTTGAATTCACGGATAAGCTTGGTTGATAGGTGTTTCCATTGTTCTAGTCTCATTTCGCCGTTCTAAATTGCCTAGTCCGAAGATACAAATTTGGCATGGCTCTTGCGTCGCTGTTTGTAGTCGAAGAACGTTACTCAAACGCTCGGTTCAAACTGAAAGGGCAACGCCATGGCTGAATCAATCAAAAAGTTTCTGCTACTACTAATTATTTTCATTCTTGGACTGGCAACAGCTTCAAAGCTATTCGGCGACGAGTGCACACACATTGACCGATTGGCGCCGAAAACCGAGAACAAGTCAAAGGCGATTTTGACGGACACTCGCCACCATCGGTACACGCCAAACTACCGCCACTTGGTTAGCGATGCGGTTGAGATGACACGTCTCGCCGCTCGCATTCATGACTAGGTTCATCGTGAAGCCAATGTATTTCAGGCCTTGCGGAGTTGGATGAGATCTTTCGTCACTTCGACTTTGTTCGATCGCACCGAAATCAACGCAGCGTACGGGCACGTGTTTTTGCAGAAACCTGTTTTGAATTGCTCTAAGCTTGATCGCCATTGTTTTTTTTTAGTCATTTTGACTATCCTTTGACGATGGAAAATTCCAGTCTCCAGACAACCCCTCGACAAAAGCTACGCGACTTCGTTCGTTGGGCGATCGAAGCCTTCATTTGGATTTCAGTAAGTCTCTTTTTCGTTTGGGCGATTGGCGCGATTTACCATCTTTATTATTTGCCGCGCGCGATTCGACTCGTCGCGGCAATCGTTTACGTTGGCCTCACGGCTTTGTTTCTTTTCAGATCAGCGAACAAGCGACGGGTGCGGACCTGTTTCATCGTCTCGATCGCATTGGTTTACTTATTGACATTAGCCATACGTCCGTCGAACGACCGCCAATGGGATCCCGATCAAGTTCAGGTTGCAGATGTCGCCATTGAATCGGGCAATGTTACGATCAAGAATTTTCGTCACTGCCAATATCGCAGCGCTTCTGACTACGACGCAAATTTTGAAACGAAAACGTTTGCGCTGAATGATATCATCTCCGTCGATCTTATCGTGCAACGATTTACCGCTAAGGACGGGCTGGCTCATGTGTTCTTAAGTTTCGGATTGAAACCGAACGGCCGCGAAGTATCCCAACAACATTTTTCTGTGTCGGTCGAAATCCGACGCGAGATTGGCGAAACGTACGGTCCCATCAAAGGGATTTATCGAACCTACGAGTTGACGCACGTCATTGGTGACGAACGTGACTTGATAGGAGTCCGCACAATTCAGCGTCCCGATGATCGAGTCTACCTGTATCCGATCAACGCGACGCCCGGACAAGCTCAACAGCTGTTTGTAAATTTCGCCGACCGAATTGCCCGTTTGCGGATGAATCCGCGTTTTTATCACTCGTTACTTAACAATTGCGCAAATGGCGTCACGCAGTTGACTTGCGAGTTAACGCCTGAGCCAATCAACTGGCTGGATCCGCGGATCGTCTTGCCCGGCTATTCTGCTGCGTTTGCTTTTGAAAAAGGCTTGATTGGCGACCCGAATTCCGAGGTTTCGTTTCAAGAGCTTGAAAAGAATTCACGAATCGATATGCTCGCCCGCGATTCAGGGATTACAGAATCCTTCTCAAAGAACATCCGGCAAGGTTCGGAGCGCCACGACGACTCTCACTGACTCGCGCACTTTGGATTCCCTTTTGGAGGGTGCTTGCGCATGTTAGAATTAAGTTCGGAAAAATTATGATGTAACCCGAAAGGGATGGATTAGGTATGTGTATTTGGGGCAAAATATGGCTTTCATTTTTCGTCGCGCTTTTTGTTTGCAGTTCATGTCAGGCGCAGAAAAACGTTCCTAAAAATAAAAAGCAGAGCGCAATCCAGAAACATGCTGTAAAAGTTCTTGGTGAGCAACGGTACAGTTGTTTCGGAAGGATTGCGTTTCTCGATGACGATCGGGTGGTTTCTTTTTCGAAAGATTCTGCGGATATCATCGATGTTCAAACAGGCAAAGTGGAAACCGTCTTATCGGTAGATATCACCAATGACAACGAGTCTTGTTTGTCGTTTGGTAGTCGCTGGTTTGCGAAAAAAACGTCTGGCCAAGATTTCAATGAATTCGAATTGTTCGATATTGAAAGCCCAAAGAAAAGGGTTGAGCTTCGTTTGAAAGGTTCAATTCTCGATATCACCGAAGATGGTTCATTGCTTCTTGTTCAGAGTTCGAGGTCCCTGGAGTTGGTACGTTCGAACGATGGTTCGGTCGCCTCAACGTGGGAATATCCCGAAAGAATTTTGCAAGTCGATAAGGCTCAGTTTTCCAACCAGGACTCGGCGTTGGCGATAGCGTGTATATCCGAGCCAGAGTCGGATGACGATATGCCCCCGTCTCACTACATTTTTGTTGAATGCGACAGGGATAAAGAATCGATAGGAGAGGTTATTTCAAGCTTGTCCAGGGCGCCAGATGAGCCGTTTTTTATGATTATGGAAGCCGTCAACGACGGCCCGTTCGTATTTTTCCTCAGAGGTGACGGCGAGATCGCGGTTTACGATTTTGTGAACGAAAATCGCGCCAAGGTTGGCAAGTTGCCCGTGAGCGTGTTGTCGGTCGACATGGACCGAAGTCGAGGAATACTCCTTACTGGAGGCGTAAGTGGGTTCATCGATGCCTGGGACCTGGCAAAAGGTGAATCGTTGCTTCAAATTCGTTTGCGATTCAAGGGCTCGAGTAAGCCCTGTTTTTCACCCAATAGAAGACTGATTGCCGCGGGCGTGGACGGACGTCTTCGATTCTGGAATACCCGTACTGGACGGGAGGTGATAAATTCAAAAACGGAACAAGTTCTAGGGGCTTTGAAAGCCGTCGCAATTTCGCCCGATGAAAAATCGATTGCTGTAGCCGACTCAACAGGTCTCGTTGAAGTCTGGAATGTTAAGTCCGGTGCGCAAACGCCAATGGCTTTCAATCAACTGATGCCCGGCGACAAACGAAATGATTGTTGGATCAGTCCTAACTTCCTTTCGTTTTCCAACGACGGAAAATATTTGCTTGGCGGGAGCGATCAAACAGCTAACCTCGTCAACGTTTGGAATGCGAAGTCTGGAGATTGGGTCGAAAGATTTGCGGGACATGACTGGCCAATTATGGGAGTTGCCTGGTCCCCCGATGACAGTTTGATTGCGTCGGCAGGTCGAGGCAATGTGCTTCGAGTCTTGCGTCCCACGGGTGAGGTCGTTTCTGAACTGACAGGAACGATGGGGCCTGTTTTTCTACCCGACGGAAAACACATCGTGGTAACGAACAACGACAATGACAACGACATTTCGATATTTGACTTGGTGACAGGTCGGGAAGTTACCACGCTCAAATCACCCGAAGGTAATTTCAATATGTCGCATGGGCTGGCGGTCTCCCCTTCTGGTGACCTGATCGCGGCCGCTTACCAAGCGGGGGCGGTTGTTGTTTGGGAAGTCGAATCGGGAAAAATTGCCTATACGAAAAAAATGGAGGTCTCTTTGAGTCTGGATTCGGCGACCGGTGCAGTCGCCTTTTCGAACGACGGAAAGTCGCTGGCTTTTTCAGCCAGCGGAAGCAAGGAGATTTGGGTGCTAGACGCGAAATCAGGCGACCAAAAATTGAAACTTGTTGATACTGCGCCCGTCCAAAGTTTAGCTTACGGAAAAACGCTTCTCGTCTCGGTCGCGCATAATCATGCAACGCTGTGGAAGACAGAGAAGTAGTTGCCCGTCCGTTTGCGTGTTGTCTTGCGTCGTCTTATTTCGCCTCAATAGTCGCTTCTTCGGGATGGCGAAACGGCATGCGTTCATCATCATCGAGCAACTGACCCGCCTTGCGGATTTCGTTGCCAGTTCGCTCTTGAAGTTTGTCTCCCAATTCAGTCCTGGCTTCTTCGGCAGCTTTCATCAGCCGTTCAACAATCTCAGGATGCTCAGCGATCACGTTCTTCGTTTCTGAAATGTCGTTCTTAAGATCGTAAAGTTCCATTTCTTCGAGCTTCGTGTAACGATACTTCACCGGAACTCCATCCTTGCCGCCAGGCTTTCCGTCCAAAGTTCGATAGGGATGCGCGAAATGAAGTTTCCATTGCGCGTCGCGAACGCAATGTAATTGGCCACCACCATAGTATTGGTAAAAGTACTCGTGAGGTGTCGCAGACGTTGGGTCTTTCATCAAGCCGATGATGTCTTTTCCGTCGATTTTGTGATTCGGCAGTTTCGCATCGATTTGATTTGCAATCGTCGGCAGCAAGTCAATCGTACTGGTCAGCTGGTCGCAAGTTGTTTCCGGCTTAATCACGTTGGGCCATTTCATCACTGTTGGTACGCGGCAACCTCCTTCCCACATCGTTCCTTTGCCTTCACGAAGCGGCAACGCCGATCCACCATGGTCGCCAAAGTTTAGCCAAGGACCATTGTCTGTTGTAAACACGACCAACGTTCTCTCCGTCAGTCCGTTTCGTTCAAGTGCTTCATTGATCTGGCCAACGGACCAATCCAACTCCATGACGACGTCGCCATACAGCCCTGCCTTGCTCTTCCCTTTGAACTTTTCCGAAACATAAATGGGAACGTGGACCATCGTGTGAGGAACGTACAAAAAGAATGGTCGATCTTTGTTCTCGTCGATAAAGTTAACTGCTCGCTCGGTATAAATAGTTGTCAATTGGGCTTGGTCGTCAGCGGTCACATCGTCGTCAAGGATTTTTGTGTTTTCGATGAGCGGCAAGAACGGGTGAGATTTGCCTTGGTATTTTCGAAACTTTCCTTTGGCTTGTTCCATGTTGTGGATACCGTTTCCAAACGGCCACATATCGTTTGAATAGGGGACTCCAACGTACTCGTCAAAACCATGATTGGTAGGTAAGAATTTGGGGCTGTCGCCAAGATGCCATTTTCCATAGCAAGCCGTCGCATAGTTTTTCTGACGACAGATTTCCGCAATCGTAACTTCGTCGCTGTTGATTCCTTTTTTCGAATACGGAAAAAGTGCACCTGTGATATCAACGCGAACGTGGTAACAGCCGGTCAGCAACGCCGCACGTGAAGCCGAACAAACGGCGGACGATACCTGAAAGTCGGTGAATCGCATTCCATCTTTCGCCATTTGGTCGAGGTTTGGGGTTTCGATATCTTTCGCGCCGAATGGACCAATGTCGGCGTATCCCATGTCGTCAATAAAGACGATGACGAAATTGGGAAGCGGTTCGTCGTCGGCGGTGGCTTCTTCGTTAGCCAACGCGGATGACCAACAGCCGGCGAGTAAGCCGAATCCAATCGCGATCAAGGCTGTCTTGAATCGGTGATTGGTTGGAAGGTGAGTGTTGACAGTGGATCGAATCGACTCGAGAGAATTTTTGAGCATGGATTTTCGATTGCTAAAAAAGGATGGCGGTGTTTCGGCGCATTATGACGCGCTGGAATTGCCATGTCGAGTTCTTGCCGCCGTCGAAAGTGATTCTTCAATAGGAATGGTTGAATTTGCCTCCATCTGCTTCAACTCAATCCGATTTTCCGTTCTACTAAAACAACAATCAAACATCGATCCACCAAGGCCTCCCCATGCAACCATCCGCATACGATTTTTTTGAAGCGCTGCTCAGCACGCCGGGGGTTTCTGGTTATGAAGAGCGAGTGCAGCAAGTCGTCCGGGATTACGCGAGTGGATTCAGCGATTCAATGACGACCGATCTTCATGGGAATCTCGTGCTTTGCAAAAACCCGACAGCCGACGTGCGGCTAATGTTGGCTGGACATAGCGATCAAATTGGCTTGATTGTTTCGCACATCGATGACAACGGGTTTATTTATACACAAACGGTTGGTGGTTGGGATCCTCAGCAATTGATTGGCCAACGGATGACGATCTGGTCCGACAACGGTCCTGTTCAAGGAGTGATTGCGCGAAAAGCAATTCACTTGCTCAGTGATGGAGAACGAAAGAAAGTCGTTGACGTGAAAGAGTTGTGGATCGACATCGGAGCGTCGAATCGTGACGAAGCCGAATCGATCGTTCGAATCGGAGACAGTGCTACGTTTCCGCTGGGCATCACCAAATTACAAAACAATTTGGCAACCGCTCCTGCAATGGACAACCGTTGCGGCGTATTCGTCGCCGTGGAAGCATTACGCCGAGCCGCTGAAGCCAACGTCGAATGTGGGTTGTACGCGGTCTGCACCGTTGCCGAAGAGATTGGATTGCGTGGCGCCAAAACTGCTGCCTACTCAATCGATCCGCACGTTGGAATTGCGATCGATGTGACTCACTCGACTGACTGTCCCAAAATTGAAAAGAAACAACTAGGTTCCATTGAGCTTGGTGGCGGCCCCGTTATTCCGCGCGGTCCCAATATCAACCAAAAAGTTAACTCGCGGTTGCATGAGGTCGCGAAAGCCGAAACGATTAGTGTCCAATCGAGCGCGCTCGGTCGAGCTGCTCCCAACGATTCCAACGCACTGCAGGTCACACGTGGCGGAGTGGCAACAGGGCTCATTGGGATCCCGAACCGATATATGCATAGTGCGGTCGAAGTCATTTCGTTGGACGACATTGATAACGCAGCTTCCTTGTTGGCGAAGTTCGCTTGCTCGGTTGTCTCAGCCGATGATTTTGTGCCAACCGTTTAAGCCAATTATTGTTCTTAGTTGGTCTTGGGTACGCGTCATCCTGACACAGCTTGCTTGAAAGCCGCTTTCCTCGAAGTCAACGTTTGTCGGCTGACCGTCATAATCGGCCTCATTTATTCGACGATTCGGAGTCACAGTCTTCAGAGAAGGGTTTGACACCCTAAACGCCGATTCTAAAATGGAAGCAGTCTCTAGCATCGTGACGTGGCCGAAAAAGCAACGATGTTTTGAACTTGGCAACCGGATAGTTCTCCACAAGAACTTGCTTCGTTCATCGTGGTGGCAGTGGCTTAGATGCAAAATTAAAGGCGAGAAAAAACGATGTTTGATTATTCACAATTACTCCTGGTTGGTTGGACGCCCGGTTGGCTAGAAATTTCAATTTGCGCCGGAATTTTCATCCTCCTGTTCGGCAGCCAAAAACTTCCAACGCTGATGCGCAACATGGGTCGCAGCGTCAACGAATTCAAAGCCGGCATGTCTGACAAACCTACAAACATCGAGGAAGGTGAAAGCGATCCTGCTCCATAATTGTGTGCGGGATGCTGTTGTACGTTGTTGAATTCCTTGAGATGTTTATGCACGATTCGATATTCATTGCCTTTATCTTTGGCGGAATCGGTACGCTGGAACTGATCGTAATCGGTGTGGTTGCGGTGCTGTTGTTCGGAAGCAAGCTTCCTGAAGTCGCGCGGACACTCGGTGGTTCATACAACGAGTTTCGACGTGGGCTCAACGACATTCAATCATCGATCAAAAAAGAACTTGATGCCGAAGTCCGTGAAGTCAAGAAACTGCCCGAGTATCTGGATAACGCCCAAGAGGAAGTTTACGACGAACCTGCGGCTCCGAAATTTCAACCCCCGGCCGAAGACGAAGAAGCCAACGTTTAGTTGTTTCGTGTTTCTTGTTTAGAAATCGAAAAGATGGTTTGACGATTCTTCGCTTGCCGAATAAAACAGCTGCTAATTCAAATTGAAGCGATGCTTCGCAGCCTGCTCGAAAGTGGGCTCCGCGAGGGGGAGCCGTGAACCTGGTCAGGCCTGAAATATGGAGCAGCCATAAGCGGGGTACTCTTGTGCGGAGTCCTCTTTTGGGCAGGCTTTTTTGTTTTCGATGTTTGCTTCATTGTGTTGAACAGTTTCATCTCGGTTACAATCCGGTTTCGCAAGTTCGGCAAGTTCTGGAATCCGAGATGCTTGAGAATCAACCGAATCCACTTTTTGAGAAACGGCTTCGTGCATCCCAATTTGGTTTGGCCGAAATCGCGAAGGTCATGATCTGCGTCGCTGCGTTCTTCGCGGTGTTTACGAACTACGGCTTGATCGTCGCTGCTTTGGTTGTTGCGATGCCATCGGTCGGATACTTCTTTCTTAGCGTTGCCAGTCGGGTGCAGGATGAAGCGAGATCGTTTGAGTTTCAGGTCGCCGGTACGTTGATCCTCTGCGTCTGGTTCATCATGCTGCTGCCACTGGTCGTTGGATTCGGCTTTCTGCGATTTCTCGATTGATTCACTCAGAATTCCGCACTTTCTCACGGCTAACGCAGACCTCGATCGTCCGCTAAAATAACGGATCTCGCCGAACCATTTTTCGTCAGGCGAAAAATAGTTGGAACGAACATTCAGTAACTCAGTAGCGGCCTGGAAAGCATGAGCGAAAATACTTCTCCGGAAAATTCGAACGAAGAACAATACCAAGTCGTAGCGCTAAAATATCGCCCGCAGGGTTTTGATTCGTTGATCGGCCAAGGGCACATTGCGCAAGCCCTATCCAATGCGATCGATACCAATCGAGTTGGCCACGCATACTTGTTTACAGGAGCTCGTGGAGTTGGCAAGACTTCTTCGGCGCGGATCTTTGCCAAGTGTTTGAATTGCAGTAACGGCCCAACACCATCGCCATGCAACGAGTGTGACATTTGTCAGTCGGTTTCCATCGGTGAAGACGTCGACGTTCTTGAGATTGATGGAGCAAGTAATCGCGGCATCGACGAAATTCGTTTGCTCCGGCAGAACGCATCGATTCGCCCCAGTCGTGGTCGTTACAAAATTTACATCATCGACGAAGTTCACATGCTGACGACGCAAGCCTTCAACGCGTTGTTGAAGACTCTGGAAGAGCCTCCGCAACATGTGAAATTTATTTTCTGTACGACCGACCCTCAGAAGATTCCTATCACCGTCCTGTCGCGGTGCCAACGATTTGATTTCTCGCCTGTCCAGGCGGACGAGATTTCGAAGAGCCTCAAAGCGATTGCAGAAAAAGAAGGTGTCGCGGCCAGCGATGAGGCGCTCGCATTGTTGGCTCGACGAGCCAACGGTTCGATGCGTGACAGTCAGTCATTGCTCGAACAGCTGTTTTCCTTTTGCGGTTCTGATATTTCGGTCGACGAGGTTCATGAACTTCTCGGCACGACCGACATGGGCCGTATCGCCGAGATTGCTGGTGCGATTGCGATCAAAGACACGACGCAAACACTGAGCTTGATTCACGAAAGTGTGACCGGCGGCGTCGATGCAGGTCAGCTTACGGGGCAGCTGCTCGGTTACTTTCGTGACATGATGGCGGTGCGAGCAGGTTGTGGCGAAGACATTTTGTTGAACTGTTCTGCTTCTGATATGCCACGGCTTCAGGAACTTGCCGATGAACTTGGATTGCAGACGATTCTCACGATCGTCCAAATGATTGACTCAGCGGTTGTGCGGATGCAGTCCAGTCTGCACAAGCGAACGCTGCTTGAAGTTGCGGCGATTCGCGCATGTAACTTGGAAAGCATTGATGCTATTTCAGATTTGGTGAACAGTCTTTCCGGCGCCGGTGGAGCTCAGACATCGGTTAAACGATCGAGTCCGGGCGTATCAAAATCCGCAGCGACGAAACCGGCCAGTAAGCCTAAAACTGCTGTAAAAAAAAACGAAGTAAGTAAACCGTCCGTTGAGAAAACGAAGGTCTTCACCGATTCAGCTGATTTTCCCAGTAGGACCGCATCCAAATCTGGAATCGATGTCGCGGTTGCAAGCGGTGGCGCAGCGGTAGCCGTCGCGGCCGCTGTTGGAACGGGAGCAATGGTCAGCACGCCGGCAGTCAGTGCTCCACAGCCAGTCGATGCAAAACCGATGGGCGATTCGACGCCGAATGGTTCGACCAAGGTTGCCGAAGAACCGACGGCAAAAACTTATTCGTCCGACGTGTCTACTGAGAAAAGAGCAACGTCACCAAACATTGTTGCAGAGTCAGTTTCAACAACGCATTCTGAATCAAATTCAACGGCTGCCAATTCGCCGCTTACAACTGTCTCGAGTTCGGAGCTCAAAACACTGTATGACAAAGCTCTGGAAGGAATGGGCGACATGACGGCAGATATGGCTGCCAATTATGCAGAGCTAGCTTGGTCGTCCGACGACTGTATCGAAGTTGCGTTGTGCGATGTGTACCACAAGAATTTCTGTTCAAAAACTGACCGAAAATCTAAAATTGAGTCAGCGTTCGAAACCGTTTCTGGTCGAAAAATACGTATCGACTTTACTGTGTCGCAACAAGCGGTTGCCAAGTCCGTACAGGATCGCAAACCACAGCTTTCGCGCGTTCAACAAATTCGCGAGTTGCAAGAAGTTGACTTTGTCAAAGAAGCGGTCGCTTTGTTCGATGGCGAGATCGCCGGATTTTTCAATCCGAACAAACGAGCCTAGAAATTCAGCTACAAAACAATCGAGAAATTCAAATCGGGGATACCAGGATGTTAAAAGGACTTGGCAACATTGCAGCATTGATGAAGCAAGCTCAGACGATGGGCCCGCGCATGCAAGAGATCAACGAGAAACTCAAGACAGAACGGGTTTCCGGAACCGCTGGTGGCGGGATGGTCACCGTCCATGTTGACGGTTTGGGTTCGATTCTTTCGGTCGACATTGACGACGTGTTGGTGCAGAAGGGCGATTTTGAAATGGTTAAAGATTTGCTTCCAGCGGCCATCAATCAAGCAATCGCGAAAGCCAACGAGATCAAAGTCGAGCAAATGGGTTCACTCACCGGCGATATCGAATTGCCTGCGGGATTGGATGACATGGTCAAAAAGTTCATGGGCCCGGGTACCGAGTAGTCGGCTGCGTAGGGCATGTTTTACCAATGTGAGTGGCAAGGCGCTAGCCGGTACGCGACGCAACGAACCGGCGGCTATCGTCTTGCCGGTCACGATAAAGTGACAATTTTGAATCGACACGATTTGTAAAACGCGGCCTAGGTGGACAGCGCACGAAATCGGCGACCTCGTTGCCCTGGGTGTGATCGTGCCGAGTTACGCAACCAAACTCTTAAACAGAACCACTTGAGCCGTCGAATGCGGCTCGCTCTTGGATCAAAATCGATCTCTCTCAGCCCGACCGGGTTACTCCAGAAACGGGAAAGCAACGACGTTTTTGCTGGACCAGGCACGTGGCTTGATTCCCCGGCTGCGGCTGCGCGCCTGTTATTCTTCCCCAGCCAGTCGGATTTTTGGCAATAACCAGACCCCTTTGGCGAATAGTGGGCGAATCTGATGGTGTGAAACGGTGTCAAACTTTAACACAAGAACGCGACGTAGCAATTTTGCGGGGACACCAAATTAGCCAACAGTTCTTTCCGGTAAAACGTAAGCAGATTACCTAAAGCGTAGTGTACGTTTTACTTCACTCACGGATTGGAACGCGCTTTGGATGCGCAAAAAAAGTTAGTTCGGATAGAAAACGTCAATGATTGAATTCTTCTACGAAGCCGTCAACTACGTCAACTTGCCCGTCACGGTACTCATGATTGGAGTATTGCTGTACTGGCTGATGATGATTGCTGGCGTCATCGGAATGGATGCGTTTGATTTTGATATCGATGGAGACATCGGGCTTGATGCAGACATTGGTCTTGATGCCGACATCGGACTGGACGCTGACCTGGGTGTAGATGGAGGAGTTTCAGAAGTTCCAGCCAACGTGTTAGGCGGAGGCGGAAGTGCCACCACAGGCAACGACGGATTTCTGCGATCGGTATTCGAGTTTTTCTATCTCGGTGAAATCCCGATCGTCATCGTGATTTCATTTTTCACTTTGATTTGGTGGAACTTGACTTTTTCGACGAACCATTTTTTTAACCAAGACCAAAGTTTCCTGTATGCGTTTTTATGGCTGATACCAAATATCTTGGTGTCTCTCATCTTGACCAGATTTGCAATGATTCCATTCGCGATTCTGTTCAAAAAAGCGCCGCCAGAAAATATACGACGAGAAGAGATGTACGGAATCATTGGGCGTATAACGACCAGTGAAGTGACCGAAAAGTTCGGTCAGATGGAGATCAAACAAGAGGACGAACCAGAGATGATAATCAATGTGCGCACCACTCCCGGCGTGAAGCTTGGAAAGGGAGACGCTGCGAAAATCATTTCCTTCAACAACAACGACGGTACATTTTTAGTGGAACTCACTAAGTGGGAGAACAACACAGATGGGTAACATGATTTTATTGATGGCGAACACATGGTATTGGGGGCTTGGCGGCACACTGTTAGCCTTGGTCATCATCGGCGGCGGTATCATCGCCCTGATTTTCAAGTGCCTGCGCAAAGTCGAGCAGGGATCAGCCATTATTCGAAATGGAATGAACGGCACTAAAGTAAGTTTTGACAGCGTGATTGTGATTCCGATTCTGCACTTGTTAGAGCAAATGGACATCTCGGTGAAGCGTATCGAAATCGATCGCTCTGGCGAAGATGGTTTGATCTGTAAGGATAATATCCGCGCTGACATTAAAGTGGCTTTCTTTGTCCGTGTTAATAAAGAAGTCGAAGATGTCAAACGCGTTGCTCAATTTCTTGGTTGTGCCCGCGCGTCGGACGAAGTCGCGTTGCGGACTGTTTTTGAGCCAAAGTTCTCCGAGGCTTTGAAGACGGTTGGTAAGCAATTTGATTTTGTCGAACTGTACAATTCTCGCGAAGAGTTCCGCGAGCAGATCCTGCGCATCATTGGTACTGACTTGAACGGTTATGTTCTTGATGATGCTGCGATTGACTACCTTGAGCAAACTGACCTTGAGAAACTCAATCCAAACAATGTTCTTGACGCAGAAGGTATCAAGAAGATTACTGACTTGACCGCAAAAGAGGTTACGCTTGCCAACCAGATTACACGCGAAAAAGAAATGACGCTTAAGAAGCAAGACGTTGAGGCCAAAGAAGCCATCCTTGCTCTCGAACGTCAGCAAGTCGACGCTGAAGAGAAACAGGAGCGAGAGATCGCTGAGATTACCGCTCGCCAGGAAGCAGAAGCTGCTGTTGTCCAGCAACAAGAGCGACAGCGTGCGGAGCTTGCGCGGATCGGTGCCGACGAAGAGATCGCGATCGCAGAAGAAAACAAGTTGCGTGCAACGATTGTTGCTGCCAAGAGCAAAGAGCGTACTGACGCGGTCGAAACAGAGCGTGTCGAAAAAGACCGCGGTCTTGAAATCGCCGAACGTGAGCGAGTCGTGACTTTGGCTGAGATTGAAAAAGAGAAAGCGATCGAAGTCGAAAAGAAGAACATCCAGGACGTGATCAAAGAACGCGTTATGGTTGAGCGGACGGTTGTCGAAGAAGAAGAGAAAATCAAAGACACCAAAGAGTTCGCAGCTGCAGAGCGTAAAAAGCAAGTTGCCGTAACTCACGCAGAAGAGCAAGCCGAACAAAAGATGGTGATGGAAGTCAAAGAAGCCGAAGCCGAGAAATTGGCATCGGAGCTTCAGGCCGAAAAAATCGTTGTCATGGCGGAAGCCAATCGTACGGCTGCCGAAAAAGACACCGAAGCCAAAAAATTGTTGGCCGAAGCGGTTCAGGCAGAATCGGCTGCTCCAGGATTAGCCGAAGCTCAAGTTCAAATCGAACGAGCGGCTGCGATCGAGAGGGAAGGTACTGCCGAAGCGAAAGTGATCGAGCTGAAGTTCGAAGCAGACGCCAAGGGTATCACCCAGAAAGCCGAAGCGATGAAACTGTTCGACGGTGTTGGCCGCGAGCACGAAGAATTCAAGTTAACGCTTAACAAAGAAAAAGACGTCGAAATCGCTGGTATCGATGCTCAACGTCAAATCGCAGAAGCTCAGGCACACATGATTGCCGAGTCGCTGCAAAATGCGAACATCGACATCGTCGGTGGCGACAACAAGTTCTTCGACAGTATTGTGAATTCGATCACTGCCGGAAAGCAAGTTGACCGACTGGTCGGCAACAGCGCTGTCCTGTCAGACGTGAAGGATACTTTCTTCAACGGCGATCCAGGACAGTTCAAAGAAGAAGTTGCTCGATACGTTGACATGTTCGGAATCACGTCTGAAGACATGAAGAACCTGTCAGTGGCAGCTTTGATCGGTCAGATGATGGGCATGACAAATGACGCAGGCGTTTTGAAAGGTCTGCAGTCAATGATGGGCATGGCCAATAGTGCCGGAGTTGCCACTCAGAACGCGGGCGCCGTCATAGACGCGGTGACAGCGAAGGGATAAGTAGTTGCGGAGTGAGGAAAGCGAGTGCGGAATCTGATTGGTTCCGTATGTCGCGATCTGTCTTCGCATCACTTGCAATGCGAGCTTGCTTGATTAGTCAGGCGAATCGCACCACGAGTTCACACTGTTTATTCCACATTCAGCAATCCGCATTAAAACATGTCTGATTCCGAACAACTCGATCCCAACGATCCGGCGACCACGCCAGATGCGGCTGATCCAAACGTGCCGCAGCTGGAACGCGGTACGTACGAGATCATCCAGAATCGACTGCGGGCTCACAGCGATGAGCTACGAGAGCGACTTAATAAGCTCAACGAAGATCGCAGGCAGGTTTTCGGCTCGATCCCAACTGCGCTGATCTCGACCCAGCGGATTACGACGACGCACAACTGTACGGCTCAGGATATCGTTCCTGTCGGAGAAAAATTTATCTTCGGCTATAACGTGCACATGGGCTTGAAGACCGTCACCGAGTTGGCGGACGTGTTTTCGGTTTACACGTTTTCTGATGGATCGATGCATGAGCAACCGTTGGATCTGATTATCGACGGGCAGTTCGAAGCTGAATTCTTTTCGCTTTACAAATACTACAAAGACGCTCGCTTTCTTAAATTTCATGAAGACGGTCCTTACCTCTACATGGTTTTTCAGGTCGGCAAAACAGCCTTCGACACAAAAGCGTTCAAGTTCTTGAACAGCGACGACAAGCTGACTTACGTTGACAACCGAAGTGATCACGAAGTCAAACTTCCACCCCAACATGATTTCAAGTGGGTCCGGACTCATCGCGATTTGCATCGGGATGGCGAACACCCGCATATCTCCATCGACGACCGCGTGTTTGTCGAAACGGTTGGCGGCGACCTGACGATCAAAATCGAAGACAACACGGATGACGGTTCTGGAATTTACGCAGAGCCTGTTGAAGATCCTGACCAGTCGCTTGATGATGCAGATATTTTCTACTCGATCGTTGGCAACATCGTCCTGTTGAAGATCAAGCCATTCAAAGAAGACGAGTTTCGCTACATCGTTTTTAATGGGAAAACGCAGACGGCACGTCGGCTGGATTCCATTGCTGACGCTTGCGTTTTGTTGCCAGAAGATCACGGTCTGATTTTCTCAAACGGATACTATCTCCAGACCGGCATCTACAAAACATTTGAAAGCAATATTTCTGATCTGATGTTCGAGCGACGTGTCGCATCGAGCAATGGTGAAGACTACTTGTACGTCTTTTACAATCAGACGTCGGGCCATTACGTATTGCTTTCTTACAACATGATCGAGCAGGAGGTTGCGACGCCGATCATTTGTAATGGCTTTTCGGTGTTCGATAACGGAGAGTTGATTTACTTCAAATCAGATGAGTCACCGCAGAAGCATCATGCGATGCAAGTCTGGCAAACGCCCTACGTTGGTGACGATTTCGAAATCGGCGAGCAGCAAGATTCTTACATCTACAAGATTGGCAACAAGGAAATCGTCCGTGCGATGTCAGAGTCGCACGAAGTGATGAACTTGATCGGTCAGGACGATTCGTACGCGAATTTGTATGTTGATCTGGTCAAAAAATCGACCGACATTGTCGACTCTTACTTCTGGCTGAGTGAAGACCAGGCGCACAATCTCGCCAAACCAATGGGCGACATTCGCGACGCGGCGACAGCGGCGGTTGACGAGTTCGACAAAGTGGTTCGTGTTCGCAAAAACACCGGTAAACAATTTGATGAGACTTCGAAAGCTGCTCGCGACGCGTTGATTCAAGCGACCAGCAAGCACTTCCAACACATCGATGACTTCGTTCGAGCGTTGGCTGACCTGCGGACCGTTCGCGGCCAAGTCATCTCGCTCAAAGAGCTTAAGTATGTCGACATGGCGCAGGTCGAAGAGCTTGAAGGCAAAGTCTCGGAGAACTCGGATCGGCTTTCACATCGCTGTGTCGAGTTTCTGTTGAAAGAGGATTCGCTCGGTCCGTACGCGGAACGGGTTGAAGAGCAGCGCGGAAATATCGAAGGCCTCAAGACTGGCATGGAAGCGAAGGCTCTCGATGAAGAGATCGCAAAAGGCGCCGACGAGCTGGAGATGTTGATCGACATTGTCAGCAACCTCAAGATTGATGATGCGACGCAGCGGACGAGGATCATCGACAATATCTCGTCGATCTATTCGAACTTGAACCAGACGCGCGCCGGGCTCAAGAAAAAGTCACAAGAGCTGATGTCCGTCGAAGGGGCGGCCGAATTCAATTCACAGTTGAAGCTGATCAGCCAAGCTGTCGTCAATTATCTCGATGTCTGCGATTCGCCTGAGCGATGCGATGAATATCTGACCAAGATGATGGTGCAGATCGAAGAACTCGAGGGCAAGTTCGCCGAGTTTGACGAGTTTATTGTTCAGTTGGCGGAAAAGCGCGAAGAGATTTACGCAGCCTTTGACACCAAGAAGTTACAGCTGGTTGAGGCTCGCAACAAGCGCGCAACGGCGCTAATGAGCGCAGCAGACCGAATCCTGAAAGGCATTCGTTCAAGAGTAGCGAATTTCGAATCTGTTGACGAGATTAACAGCTATTTCGCATCAGACTTGATGATCGACAAAGTTCGCGACATCGTGGACAAGCTGACTGAGCTAGGCGAGTCGGTGAAGGTCGATGACGTTCAAAGCCAATTGAAAACGGTTCGCGAAGATACCGTTCGCCAGCTCCGTGACAAAAATGAACTTTTTGTCGACGGCCAAAACATTATTCAGTTTGGCAAACACAAGTTTTCGGTCAACACCCAACCGCTTGAACTGACGACCGTGATCAAAGAAGGACAAATGTTCTTCCACTTGAGCGGAACAAATTATTTCGAGCTTGTCGACAATCCTGAGCTGATGGCGACGACCGACGTTTGGGATCAGCCTGTTGTCTCAGAAAACAGGGATGTTTACCGTGCCGAGTATCTGGCTTATTTGATGCTACGTGCCTCCAAAACCGGCCAGCTCAAACCGACGGACGAATTGGGTAAACAGAGCGGAGCCGAGTTGCTTGAGACCGTTCAAGCGTTTATGGCTCCTCGATACTCTGAGGGCTACGTCAAAGGCGTTCACGATCACGATGCTGTTTTGATCCTTCGTGAGCTGTTGACGCTCGATTCAGGGCTGGATCTGTTGAAGTACTCGACTCAATCGCGAGCGTTGGCCAACGTGTTTTGGTTCACGCTGGGGGTCGGTCATGCAGATCAACAAAAACAATGGGAAGGGAAATTGGCCAGCCTCGGCGCTGCGAAAAAACTGTTTGGTGAAATCGCAGACCGCCAAAAGTACATCGACCAGCTTGTTTCATTGATGCAAGAATTGGTTTTGGATTACGGCGTTGGTGACAGTGCGTTCGCGACCGAAGCTGCAAACTATTTGTTTGATCAGCTTGCCAGTAAATCAAACTTCATCTGCAGCGGTCACGCAAAACAGCTTGGCGACTCGTTCTTGAATTTCCTCAACAAGAAATCAGCAAGCAAAGACTTTGAAGCCTCTGTCAATGACGCCGAGTTATCGACGTTGGATCGGTTTCAAATTGCTCGCGATTGGGTTGCGTCTTTCAATGCCCAATCTGAAGATCACGAATCAGAATCCGCTGAGATCGATGACGACTGCAAATACATTGACGAAGTCGCGTCCATGTTGACCGACGGAACGTTTACGTCTCGCCAGGTCGTTAACGTGGAATCGGTGCGTGAGGTTAAGGGTTTGTTGGGCGATCACAGTCGCGTCGAAGCCAAGACGTATGTGCTGGACTACAACGATTTTATGACGCGTCTTAGCCGGTTTGAATCGGAAACCGTTTCCGCGTTCGAAGCTTATGTTCATTTGAAAAAAGATCTGATCGACCAACGACGTGAAGAGCTTCGCCTGGAAGAATTCAAGCCGCGTGTTTTGACATCGTTCGTGCGAAACAAGTTGATCAACGATACTTACCTGCCGATGGTTGGTGCGAACCTCGCGAAACAAATCGGCGTCGTCGGCGAAGATAAGCGAACTGACCTGATGGGGCTTTTGTTGTTGGTCTCGCCTCCGGGCTACGGTAAAACAACGTTGATGGAGTACATTGCCAATCGACTCGGCATCACGTTCATGAAGATTAATGGACCTGCAATCGGTCATCAAGTGACTTCGCTTGATCCAAACGAAGCTCCCAACGCGTCGGCTCGTGACGAAGTTGAAAAACTCAACCTCGCACTTGAGATGGGTGACAACGTGATGATTTACGTTGACGATATCCAGCACTGCAATCCGGAGTTTCTGCAAAAGTTCATTTCGCTTTGTGATGCAACGCGTCGTATCGAAGGTGTCTTCAACGGCAAAACGCGGACGTACGATTTGCGCGGACGCAAAGTCGCCGTTGTCATGGCCGGTAACCCTTACACTGAGTCGGGCGAGAAATTCCAAATTCCGGACATGTTGGCTTCGCGTGCCGACACGTACAACCTTGGCGACGTGATTGGCGACAACGCGTCTTCGTTCGAGCTAAGTTACCTTGAGAACTGCTTGACCTCCAACCAAACCTTGGCAAGATTGAATTCGCGTTCTCGGGCGGATGTATTCTCGATCATCAAGATGGCTGAGCAAGAAGGTGCGCAACCTGCAACACTCGAAGGTAACTACTCGATCGAAGAGATTAACGAGTTTGTCGCCGTCATGAAGAAGTTGGTGGTTGCTCGCGACGTGATTCTACAAGTCAACCGACAATACATTGATTCGGCTGCCCAAGCGGATGAGTTCCGCACCGAACCTGCATTCAAATTGCAAGGATCGTATCGCGATATGAACAAGATCGCAGAGCAAGTCGCTCCGATCATGAACGACGAAGAACTTTCCACTTTGATCGATTCGCACTACAACAACCAGGCTCAAACGTTGACTTCGGGTGCACAAGCGAACTTGTTGAAGTTACAACAACTTACGGGCACCCTTGAAGGTGAAGATCTGCAGCGTTGGGAAGATATTCTTCGCACGTTCCAGCGAAATCTATTGCTTGGCAGTACAGGCGAAGATGACGGTATTGGTCGCGTTATCGCTCAGATGACAACATTTAGCGAAGGGCTTTCCGATATTCGAAAAACGCTTAACACCGGCGTCGAACAATTGGCTGCCGCAAACGCGGAAGGCGCCAACACGATTGAGATGGCGACGATGAAGGAGATGAGCCACGCCGTTGCTGAATTGGCGAAGTTCAATGGTACCCTCGACGGCATCAAAGGGTTGCTTGGCGATGGGATTGCGACGAAATCAGTCAGTCCTGCAACTGGTGCTGTTGCCGCGCCAAGTGCCGTGGCTCCAACTGGACCGGCCAGTCCAATCGAAGTCGAAGTCGTCAATAAAGTTCCGAATATCTTTTTGGATATCATTCGCAATCAGTTCCGCGTCCTGCAAACATGGATGGAACCGATCCTCGCCTTGTCGGCAGCGATGCCGGAAGCAGATGGGCTTCGCAAAGCTGCTGAATTAACGGAGCTGAACTACGCGGACTTGCTCAATAAGATTCAGCAGTTCAAAGAAGACAACCCGGACGAAGCTGAATAAAGCAGATTTGGACTTAAGCAAATTTGAGACTCAAGCAAATTTGAGACTTAAGCGAATTTGAGACTCAAGCAATTTTGTACGTAAGCAACAGTGGAACTTCTAAAACTTCCACTTTTGCCAGTACTTTTTGATGTCCGTTGGATTCGTGATGCGTCGTGACCTTCGCTTCACAGCGACTCCGTCTTTTTCAAAAATGTAGATGGGACCTTTTCGGACGCCGTACTCTTGTTGCGTGTCTTTGTCGTTGGCAGCAACAACCTTGATTGGATAGCCTTCGGCTTTTACCGCTGCGACCGCAGCGTTGATGGGGCCAGCGCCTCAGCAATTGGCTTCGAAGTAGACTAGTTTTCCACTGGCTAGGTCCTCTTCGTAGCAATGTGGCAGAGCGATCGCAATGGCACAGAACACCACAAAGACAAACGCAGCGCCACCGATGGCGACGTATCGAAATATTTTTAAGGCATCGTCGAGATTCATGACTCGTTCCGATCAACGGGGTTTTGAAAACTGGATTGTTCTCGAAATTGGAAATTCGATACCAAAGCCTAGGATTCTACGGAGCGCTGTGTCACGTTCTGTTCAAGAAGGGCTGTCAATTCAGAGAGTGGACGTCCGCGAGATGGCTACAATCGTTACAGACCGAGTCTGGAGAATCGGTCGGAATGGAGATGGCGAGGAAGTACTTCCCGCTTGCCGAGCAGGACTGCCTGGTGAAACGGCGATTTTGGCCAATCAAGTCTCAACGAAATGAGACACTTAGAAATAAGACATCTATCCACCGCGCGAGTACCTATCGGCAGAAGGAACTTATTTTGTATTGCCTTGCATTAGTTTGTTCTGCTCGAACACGCTAAGCACGATTGGATTCATTGAGCAACCAAACCATCAATCCCTTTTGCGCGTGCAACCGATTTTCGGCTTGTTGAATGACCGCGCTTTGTGGGCTGTCGATGACTTGCGAGGTAACTTCTTCGCCGCGCCGGGCCGGCAAGCAATGTAACAACAAAGCCCCTTCAGCAGCTTGTTGCATTAGCTTCGCGTTGATCTGATAACCTTTCAGATCGCTAATTCTCTGTTCGTTTTCAGATTCCTGTCCCATGCTGGTCCACACGTCGGTGTACAAGAAATTCGCACACGAAGCGGCAGCAACCGGATCTTCCGTTTGTTCAATCACGGTTTTTCCCGCCGCTTGATTGAGTCCATCGACTAACGATTGTTCAAATTGATATTTTGCTGGAGCACCGATCGTCAATTTAACGCCCAACTTGCTACACATTAATGCAAGGCTATACGCGACGTTGTTTCCGTCACCGAGGTAGGCGATCTTAACATCATCCAGTTTCCCATCACATAATTCTTGCACCGTCATGATGTCCGCGAATGCTTGACAGGGATGCGATACATCGGTGAGTCCGTTGATGACTGGGCAGCGACTATACGATACAGCGTCTTGAACGACGGTGTGGCTTTTCGCTCTGATCACCAGCACGTCAATGTAGCTGGTCAAGATTGGCATAAAGTCGCAAAGTGGTTCACGGGAACCGAACCCAACGTCTTCACCCAGAAATAGAGAGGCTCCGCCAAGTTGATTGGCCAGCGTTTCGAAACTGACGCGCGTGCGCAGGGACGGTTTTTCAAAAAGCAATCCAAGGACGTTGCGTTCAAAAAGCGGAGGTCGCTCTCCTGCGGCGAGTCGCGTCTTTAGATCGAAAGCGATTTCCAGAACGCGACGCGTCTCTTCTGTTGTCAGGTCATCCAAAGTCAAAACGTGTCGCATATGACGACCTTTCGTTTTTGTTGATTGTGTTTGCGATTTAACGTTTGTCGAGAATGACAGTTCCAGTTCCATTGCTTGTGTAAATCTCCAGCAACAGTCCGTGGCGCAAGCGACCATCAAGAATGTGAACTTTCTTCACGCCGCCATTGATCGCATCGACGCAGGCCTGAACTTTTGGAATCATTCCACCTGAAATCGTTCCATCATCAATCAACGCTAGGGCTTCTTCCTTGGTCAACGAGGAGATGAGCGACTCCGGGACTTGAGGTTCGCGCAAGACGCCTGGGACATCGCTCAGGAAAATGAGTTTATCCGCATTGAGTTGCGTCGCCAAAGTCACGGCTGCGGTGTCTGCGTTGACGTTTAGTTTTTCACCCTGCTCTGTCAGGCACATGGAAGGAATGAAAGGTGTTTGACCTGCGTAACACAAATTGTCGATGACCATGCGTTCGATTTTCGTTACGCTGCCGACATGGCCCAGATCGATTTTGCTTCCGCCTTCATCTTTAAGTTGAAGTCGTTCGCCATAAAGCACGGGCGTTGACTCAAAATTCAATGTCATCGCACGGCCTCCGATTTTTTCAAAATCATCCGCCAGTTGTTGGTTGGTTTCCTGACTGAGCACCCGTTCAACAATTTCCAAGGTTGCGTCATCGGTAAAACGCCGGCCTTGAATAAAGTTCGGCTCGATGCCGGATGATTCCATCGCTTTGCTGATTCGAGCTCCGCCGCCATGGATGATCACCGGTCGCATGCCGACTGTTTCCATGAAGTGAATGTCGAGCAGCAAGTGGTGTAGCGCGTCTTCATCGGAAAGGACGCTGCCGCCAATCTTGATGACCGTCGTTTTGTCGCGAAACCTGCGGATCCAGCCGAGGGCTTCGATGAGTGTGTCCGCTTTTTCGATCGCAGTTTTCAAGACTAGATTCCGTGATGTTGAATTTTGCCGCAGTGAGGAGTTCAAACGAAAGACTCAAAGCCAGCAATTGGGAATCGGTTATCGTAGAATTGCGTGAAGCGTGGGTCAACCGAGGCGATGATCAGAGACGACTCAAGTTATCTGGTTCGTCGCCGCTCAAACGGGTGCGACATCGACTGCCGTTTTGGCAATTCGCCAATGGTGACCTGCGCTGGCAAAAGCTCGCCGTCTCGGATCAACGTCACATCAACCAGAGAGTTAGGCGGTGACATTTCGGCCAACTGATAAAGATTGTTGTAATTTGTGATCGGTTGTCCGTCCCAAGTGCGAATCACATCGTTGACGCGAAGTCCGGCTCTTGATGCGGGCGTGTCGTTTTCGACCCGGCGAAGGAGCGCACCGTTTAAATCCTGCAAACTCAATCGAATCGCGTGATCGTGTCGAACTTCGATCGGGGTCACGCCCAGATAGCCTCGGGTGACCGTTCCGCTTTTACAAAGCTGTTGATAAACAAACAGCGCCGTTTCACTGGGAACAGCAAAAGAGATGCCTTGAAATTTGTCACCGAAAATCGAGGTGTTGATTCCGATCACCCGTCCATTGGCATCGACGAGCGGTCCGCCGCTGTTACCCGGATTGACCGCCGCATCGGTTTGCAGCAAGTTCTGTTTTCTCGCTTCGTCTCCCGGGCGATCCTTACCGCTTAAAATTCCGGAAGTCACCGTCTGTTGATAACGGTAGGGGCTGCCAACTGCCCAGACGATCGACCCCACACTGACATCTTCGCTGGGACCCCAGTCGGCAGGAATCAAATCCGTCGCATCAATTTTCAAAACGGCCAAGTCGCTAAATTCGTCGGCACCGATGACAGACGCGGCGTAACGTCGGCGGTCATGAAGTTCGACCCAACATTCGGTGGCTCCGTCGAGGACATGAGCGTTGGTGATAATGTAGCCTTCTTCGGACATGATTACGCCCGACCCGAATCCTTCGAGGAATGAACCGGGTTCGGTCGTTTTTCTGGCTTGAATGCTGACCACGCTCGGTCGGACTTTATGAGCAACCAATTGATAAGCCAAAGAGACTTGGCGAAGCGGTTGGCCTTCAAGCAACTCGTCCGCGTTTTCATATTCAGCTCGCAAGCGTCCCTTGGTCGATGCGTACTGATATTGCTCAACGATTTGCGGACCAATAAACCAACCGACAAACAGGAGCATCGACGTCGCTAACAAAAAGTAGGCCCCAGATGAAGTCGGTTGCGGTTGCGGCTGAGGTTGGCGAGGTTTTTCGAGGTGAGGATGCTCAGTGGTTGAAGGCTCGTTGGCCAGATTGGCCGGAGAAACTGCCGCTGTCTCTTGCGGCAAAGTCGGACGGGAGTCGGGACAAGGTTGATGCGAACGGTCCACAAGACGACGATCATCGCCTGACGGTTCGTTACTCGCTTCTCTGTCCGACATAGTTGCCCCGATTCACCTTGCGGTTACCTTTCCTAGCACTCCAGTATACCAAAAACCCGCCTTCGCCGTCAAAATTTGTCCGGATCACCGGGCAATCCACTACGGCTTTCAAACAAATTTTAGAAACCGACAGCGTTTCGGATTGTTTGAGCTTCGTCGTTTCCGAACGCTTTGGACCAAACTTCGATCCAGGTCTCAGCGTTTGTTTCAGCTCTTCGGCCGCGTGTCAATTCGTAACCAGCTGCTCTCGCCAAATTCAAACTGGACAAATTGTTGTGGACCTGTCGTGCTTCATCAGGTTTTCCATTTTTGTGACACCACGCGTGCCAGCAGACAAGTGTTCGGGCAAGCGTCCGAGCCTCGGCTTTCGGCCATTGCATACCGGGAACAAAAAGCGCGCCACCAAACCAAGGTACATCAGCTGCATTGGCATCAAACTCCAGTTGCTTAATGACAGACACCGCGACGTCCACTTTGTCTCCTTGATTGGCCATCGCGCCCAGATATCCAGCGGCTTGCCGTCGCGTATTTTGATCGGTTGACGTGGACATGACTTGGACGAGTTCGTCGCTGCCGAAAGCAAAGATTCTTGTTGCCAGCGCTGTTCTTAATGAAGGGATCTTTGTACCGACTTGTATAACCTGCTCAGCGCTGGAGTCGCCAAGGTTTTCCAGTACGCGTTGTGAAATCGGTCGACCGAGCGCCGGAAATTCTCTCAGCAAGTTAGCTTTCTCGATTAATCCGGGCATTGTTTTGGTATTGGCAACCCGCGCGGCAGCTGCCCAGGTTTTTACCAAAGGGTCAACGTTGGGCGTCGCGTGTATGCCCAATAACTGTTCGTCGACGTCTTGTCCTCCAATTTTGCCAAGCGCTGCGATCGCCCAACCCTTTTGTGGAATTTCACCATCCGTGGCCACCAATATGACCAAATTTGCAATTGTTGATTCTCGGCCTTGATCGCTCGACTTGGCGTTGTCGACCAACCATTCGATCGCCGCTTCGGCAGTCTTCCAGTCTTTTAATGCGGCAACTTGCTCTTCAAGCTCAGTTTGTTGAGAGGGCGAATCGGATGCAGCGAAGGCTTGTGTGGAAACAAGGATTCCAAATCCAACGACGACCAAAATGATTAACGCGCGTTTTGGAAATGTAAACGTAACCAGGATGACCGCGACCCCAGATAACAATGCGGGAATTAGCCATGACGATTTGGATGTCTCTTGTGCGTCAATAGAATCGACGTTCTCCGCAAGTACCAAATTCGATTGGGATGCATTTCTTGACTGCAAACTGGAAACTTTTTGAATGCGGTCGATTTTTTGCCAATCGATCGAGCCAATGATCAGCGTACCGTCTCGCTTTTTCTTTCCAGGACCAAACTCTTTCGCGTCGTAGTTAAGCTCATTGTTTTTTCCGCGAGGCATTTCGAATTGAGCAAACGTTAAGTTGTCATTGGCGATGACGTCGCGCGGGAAATCACCATCAACGACGCTTAGGGTCATTCCTTTGAGCATCTCCAATCCGTTTTTGGTCGTCTGCTCACGAAGCTCCGTTAAAGCATCGGCATTTAGTTTGTCAATTTCACCGCCACGGAGTCCAAAGTACTCACCAATTCGCAACAACTCTTTTTCTTTTTCTTCGTGTTCGTGTGACAAGTTTCCTGTTGAAACAGCCAGCAGGTCTGCCGCGAATAAGTCACGAGCCACTCCATTCTTTTTGACCGGATCGCGATCTTTCGTGATTTGTGCTCTTCGATACTCCGGAATATCTGCCTCGCCGCCACCAATGATTCGCAAAGGAAGTGGTCGAGTCACGTTGTTGTAAAGATCCTGTCCCGAAATCTGACGGACAACATACTCCTCTGGAATGGCGCGAATTTTCTTTGGACCGTCGGTCAAGATATAGACCACGTTGCGAAGATCGCCTTCATTGAAAGCTGACAGTCGCATCGGTACAACCAATTGCTCACTCGGAAATCGAAATCCCATGGCTTGAACATTTCCATCGAACGAGCTTCCCTGAGGAAGTTTCGCGTCCACATTTCGTTGCCCTGGTTTTGGGTCGGTTGCAGATTTGTTGCCGACTTTCGTTTTCACGGCTACGAAACACCAGCCTTGATCGACGTAGTCGTTGGTGACTTTGTCCATTCCGTCGGGATACTGGTATCCGTTTTCGTCAATCCACTTCTTGAGAGCGTCTGCACTACCTGCCGAAAGTACGGCGACTTCGTACATTCCAACGGCTTCTTGTTTGTGAACGACGACTCGTTCTTTTGTAGCAAACGCCATTGGTGCCTCCGCTCCAACTGCCCCGCCGCCTGCACCACGTGCCATTGCCATCATGGGACGCGGCGTCAGGTCAACCAACACTTCGGGTGGATCAATTGCGTTGACGATCTGATCGAAAACATTGTCACTAACCTTTCGAAGTTCCGGAGGGTTCGGGAATGGAATCAACATCCCAAAGTTATCGATGTCGCCTGTAAAGCCAGGACGAATTACGAAGGTTTCAACTCCGTCTTTGTGAAAGACATAAGTCTTTTGAAGTCCAGTCCTCGCGATCGGAACTTGGTTGCCGACATAAATCGGCGGAACCAGCCCGCAAGGATCAGCACTTGCACTACTGTGCAATGAAGCTACCAACAACACTGCCGAGAGGAAGCAACTTGTCCACAAGTAGCCGGTCGACCAGTTCTTTTGTTTCACATTCATGATCTGACTTTCTTGCAAGGTCTTAAATATTCTTTGAGTCGTTGTGTGCTAATTTTCGGATTCAGTTAACTGGACTTCAGTTCCGGTCAGCTGAGAGTTGGTTCCGTTTGCTTTGACCAACTCGACTTTGATTTGAATTTCGCCACGCACATGTTGTTGTCCGTTACTGATCAGAATCGAATCGGCCGTTCGCCAATTTGAATTGTCTTCGACGACCGTGAACCACGGTCCTGCCACAAAGTGGACCCCTTCCAGTCACAACCGAGTCCACAAGTGGTTTATGCCAACGCGCTTGACCGTCCCGCTGGTGACTAATGGTTGAAGCTCATTTGTTTTCATTTCAAACACATGCCTTCGATCAAGCGGAACAAGTGTTGGCTCAAGCCACGTCCTTGTTTTGTTTTTCGTATCGACGACGCGAATTGAAATTTTCGCGTGTGTCAGACGGAGTTGCCGTTGTAAAAATTCGATGGGTAAATCAGGTGTTGCGACTGCCGTTTCATCAGCGGCCGACGTTGACGACCGATGAAATCCAGCTTTAAGAAAAGCAACGGTTTGAGGTCCAAAGTAAAGCAATGACTCTAGCGCTTGATTGTCGCTGGAAAGCGGACCTTTGCGAAACTCCGATATCAGGCGAACGAATTCTTTACGAGCAAGCGTCTCCGTCGGATGTCGGCTTAAGGCACAACCCGACGCACAGATTTTCTCGCCATGGGGTTCAAAGACAGCCGACGAAAGAGACTTGTCAAAGTCGAGTGACGCGTCGGACAACATTGTCGTCGCATCGTGCATTGGAAAATCTATCGGTTCAACGAAACCGCTTTGGTTTGTCGCAGTAGAAAGCTCAACGAGCGATTCGTGGCCACCGCTCGAAATACCGCTAATCGGAAAGTCGATCGGGACATGTTCTGGCAATGGCTCTTTGAATTCTCGCGCAGGTCGATCGTTCTCAACTGCGGGAGGTCCAATAACAAAACGAGCGACCAGCCCCAGCAGGATTCCCAGTGCGACGATTGCGATTCGCGATTGCCAAAGTCTTGCTCTTGATTTCATGATTCCAGTTCATCTTTTTACGAAACGAATTACTGACGATTCACCGTCCAGATAGTTCCACGTCAATCAATAATCTAACAGAATTCGCAAAATTTAAAGGGGAATATGGCGCCTGCTTTCGTTCGACGTTGAAAGTTTTAGGCACTGGTTTTTTTCGCAAATGTGAAGAAATCTGATAAGCTGGTAAAAGGCGCGATGACATCGACTTACGATTCGGTACGAAACTCGATCCAGTACGAAATTCTGACTCCAATTTTTCGACGAGGAAAATTTCTCACCAAGACCGGCATGAATTTGAATCGAAAAAAAATTTGCTGGCTCAAATTAAGTCTGACGGAATGGGTTTCGTATTTTGCAACCCTCGCCGCGTGTTGTGTTGCCAGTGTCGTGAGCGCACCACTTGCCAATGGCCAAAGCTCACCGTCGAAGCAATCCAAGGATGAGCCGGTCCAGCAATGGGCAACAACGGACTTGCCAGAGCAAGCAACGAAGAGATTTGGCCAGTTCAACAAGCGAACTGACTTTAATGGCTTCTACGCATTGGAGTATTCTCCAGACGGAACGTTGGTTGCCGCTCGGGATCGAAAGCATCGCATCACGATATTGAATGTGGAGCATGAGTCGATTGTCAGCCAGTTTCAACTTGAGTTCGTCAACGATCTGGCTTTCTCGGCAGACAATCAATATCTCGTGACGGCAAGCGATCGTCACGAACGAAGCAAAATCTGGCAAGTCTCAACAGGAGAAGTCGCCTTTAAGTCAAAAGTGATGGCGACGCACTGTTCGTTTTTACCGGACGGATCGAAAGCGTTGTTGCTTGACCATTCCAATCTCACCGAAATCACGGTGCCAGAGTTTGTTGAGAATAAAGTCACGACTTGGAAAACAGCCGCCAACGGCCGACTCCGAGAACATCCAGTTGCGATGACTGACGATGGTGCGTCCATTTTGTCTTGCCAATGGTCCACCGGCAGTAGTGCCAGACTGACGCTCTTGAGCACCGAAACGGGGGAACGCGAGAACAAAAACGACTTTGGATTGATGCCCAAAAAAGTCGTCGTCTCTAAGAACGGCCGCTGGCTTGGCTCGATGTTTCAACGCAAACGCGAATTGCATTTGTGGGACCTGCGTCAGACAACCAACCGGCATTTTGTTTTGATGGCGCCTGAGGATACATTCCTGTCTGTCGATTTTTCGAACGACGGAAGATTCGTTTACACATCAGACTGGAAGAAGAACATTATCGTTTGGGATTTGTTGACCCGAGAGAAGTTGTTAGTGCTTAAAGGTCACGGCGAGAACGTCAACGGGCTCGCGAGTTCACCCGAGTTACTGGAGTTTGCCA
The DNA here is from genome assembly GCA_964584615.1 of uncultured Pirellulaceae bacterium. Lineage (GTDB taxonomy): Bacteria > Planctomycetota > Planctomycetia > Pirellulales > Pirellulaceae > Mariniblastus. Next base: position 53,759 of record CAZPBE010000038.1, read on the forward strand.
GCGGCGCGTCCGGCCGAACCGATGCGTCGATTTTGTTTTGGGATCTCAAGCCGTTGTTGTTTCCGTTTGAGACTTTGGATGAATCGAAGAAAATCGAACGTGTATGGAAAGAACTTGGAAGCGCTTTCGCGAACAAGTCGATTTCAGCAACTGCGGCCATTGTGAATCAGGAAGACTTATGGATTCCCGAGTTGATCAAACGTTGCAAAGTAGAATCGAATTCGGCCAATCAGGAAGTGGAACAGTTGATCGAGATGTTGCAAGATCCGAAATTCAAAGTGCGCCAATGGGCAACGGCTCAACTCAAGCAGATGACCAGTCAAATTGTTCCCTTGTTGGAAGAGGCTCTTGACTCAAACTCTCCAGAAGTTCGTTGGAGAATTAAGGAGATACTTGCCGGTCGACGGAGGACTCCCAGAACAAACACGGCGGAAATGCGTCGGGCCCATCGCGCGGTGTTGGCGTTGGAATTGATTGGAACCGAGAAAGCGATCGCGGCGCTTGAGAAATTCTCGACAGGACATGCCGACTTCAACGTTTCAGAAGAAGCGAAGGAAGCATTGGTTCGATTGAACAACTAGT
>CAZPBE010000039.1:0-53275 GCA_964584615.1 uncultured Pirellulaceae bacterium
TTCTCGATCCTCCCACAATCCGTTAAATCAAATGGTGGATTGAAAGAAGCCGAATTGTTCAGGGTTGACCATTCTCGAGAGCAAAATGCTCGAAAACTATTTTCTTGGCAAAACTTTGGAGGGAATTACGCAGTATTACTCAGAGACGAACGGACGACACAAGATAGGTTGAGATTTGTATTCAGCGTTTCCTTCAGCCACAATAGTGAGTGCCAGTTTACTCGAACGCCAACTTCCACTCGAGAGGCCGCCATGAAGACCGAGACTTTATTCAATGAACTACCTTGGGAACAAGTCAACGACTTGGTGCGACAAAAGAAATCAGAGGTCGACGAAAAAACCGTTCGACTGCTTGAACTTCAAGATGGATTCACAGAACCCCAATGGTGCTACAAAGGCCATGTAGGGTATGTCGTTAAAGGATCGATTCAAGTCGAATTTGAATCGGAAACGCAGACATTCAACTCGGGCGATGTCGTCGTGCTTCCTTCAGCCGTCGCCCACAAAGCGAAATCTTGCGGGAAGACTATTCTCTTCCTCGTCGATGGCTAAGTCGCGTCATTCGTGACAGAGTTTCGACGTACTGTTAGATCGGGTTTGCTTCTATTCAATCCAACCCAGCTCGATCAAATACTTGTCGAGGTCTTCAATCGTTTGACGATGAAACTTGCCGCCGTATTTTTGCTTGTTGAAAAATCCATGCGCTGCACCTTCGTAAAGATGAAGCTCGCTATCAACACCCGCGGCTTTCATGTCGGATTGAAATTTCTCTGCCGTGGCGACCGGGATCAACTGATCTTCGGTACCTAGAAATACAATCGAGGGAGCATCATCGGAACTTATATTGTGCGCCGGTGAAAATTCCTTGTATCGTTCGCGAGTTCTGTTGTGTCCCCAGCCTTCGGGACTATTGTCATAAACTGGGTTGAACAAAATCATCACGTTCGGCCGCGCTGAAATTTCTTGATCATCATTCGGATCATCGATACCGTCAGTCGTTCCAAGAAACGCGGCAAGATGGCCACCGGCTGATCCTCCTCCCGCCGCAATCCGGTCAGGATCAACACCAAGTTCCGCGGCATGACTGCGCACAAACCGCATCGCTGACTTCGCGTCGTGAATACAAATCTCCGGGGACTGCAACGTCTTTCGTTTTTGGTCAGCCTTTCTTTTGTCAAGCAAGCGATACTCAACCAGCAAGGAAACCATCCCACGTTCGGCCAAGTGCGTACCGTGAGAAGTGAACTGCTGAGGCTTGCCACTGACCCACGAACCGCCATGAAAGAACAAAACCGCTGGGCGTTTGTCTGTTGCGTCCCAGTCTTTAGGGTTGATGACTTCCAGCTTCAATTCTCGATCGTCAACCGTCTTATATGGCAACACTTTTGGCTTCTGCCTCTGCCCGAACGAATCGGCCAACGGCGATAGAGAAAGAACAGCGGCGATCGCAAAAGCTGTAAACCGGTTCATGATCACTTTCGATTCAATGTCTCTTGGGAACGCGAACAAACACCAATCGCTACTGATCCAGGACTTCATGACCGGCAATGGTCGCTCGTGCACGCCAGACTTCTTTCGAAATGGTGTCAGCCACCGAATGCACCGAGCCATCACAGTGGGCAACATTGACGGCACCTGGGTGAAAGCTACGTGAAGTAATCATCGCGTAAGTCGGCTGGCCGTTGATTCCAGCTTTTCCTTCTTGCCAAGAATTGTAGTCAACATCTTCTTCGACTCCATTGATATTGAACGCAACGCGTGTGTTCGGCGGAAACGTTGCCGTAAAACCGGTGTGATGAACACGTCCGTCAGGCCACTCGGTGTGTCCTGTAGATTTGGTCTGCGTTCCCATGGCAACAATCGAGGCAGCCTGACTCACGTCATCCGGAATGGTCGTCGTGCCCGGGCCACCATTGCGAAGGTATTTCGTCCAAGCTTTGACTTCTGCCGCCAACAAAGTGTTGCTAGACCCATCAGTGATCGCACTAAAACCAGTCTTGCTGTCAGGATAAAAAACGCCATCGCCATGATTCCGCGATACCGGATCAAAAACAAACCACGTACCAAAGTTGAATCCGTAAGTCGTCGCGTAAAGCTGCACCTTGCCGTTACCGGGATCACGTGGTTGATCACTACCTGGGTCGCTGGCACACCCGAAGACAGGAATCTTCACACCGTCGATAGCATCCTGAAAATCCCAGCCGAGGTTCAAGTTGACTTGGGTTTGAAGGTTATTCTGTTCAATAAAACTTAGAATTCGTCCGTGCACGCCCCAAGATGTATTGTTGGCGGTCGAAGTCGCGTTCAGATCGAGTTCGGCACTAGGCGGAAAACGACGGTGAGCGCTTTCAAAACTGAGCGTGGCCAATGCCAGTTGTCTCATGTTATTAAGGCACTGTGTACGACGAGCGGCTTCTCGAACCTGCTGAACGGCTGGCAAAAGCATGGAAACCAAAATACCAATGATCGCGATTACCACCAGCAATTCAACCAAAGTGAACGCGCGATTGCGTTGGCTCGCTGCACAAAATTCGTTGCTCATCCTTAAACCTCTAAGCCCAATCAAAACCAGTTGTCTTTTTTATCCGTTCTTCGAATTGCCCGAGCAAACCACCGATCACGTCCCACTTATGAGGACGCCTGACTTCGATGTCACCATGTTCGTTGACACGTACGATTGAATCGTCCTCAACGCCTGCACCTTGAAGCGCCTTAAGCTCATGTTCTTCGAGAATCGACTCCAGTTTCGCACCGGACATTTCAATAAACTTCATTTTCTTTTCCGACATCTATTTGCCTTTGAGTTACTGTTTACGCGCTGCTGAAATGAGCAAGCCGCGTTTATCAACCCATGTTCCGCATACTAATAGCTTACACGAACGACCAGCCAAGAAAAACCGATTCACAAAGTTCGTTGAAGAATTGTAGTCAGCAAACGCGCTACATTTATTGTTACGAGAAAATTCACAGAATCTGTTTTTGGCGCGAACCATTGATTCAGTGATCAAAAAGACAACCTCTTCGTCACTTAGGATTGACGCGACCTTCGACTACGCTCGAATCTTCGACCGACGTTGGATCGTGAGTGCTTCCCGTTGGTTTTCCATGCGGCGCATGAAGCGTGCTATCAGCAAACTGACCATCCCAGCCAATATTCTTGAGCGAGTTAATCGTTTGATTCAGCTCAATAATTCGATCGTCTTTTTCTCGATTGGATTCAGCGATCCAATCCAACAAGTCACGCTCAGAAAGTTTTAACTCGTGCCGCATTTGACCGATGGTGGCTTGGCCTGACAGAATACGTTTGACAACACTATCGCGAAACTTTTCTGTGAATCGGCTCGCCCGAGCTTTCCGAACCAGTAATGACTCGTCGGTTCGAAGCACGTTACCGATGGGCTCTTGAGGCGCCGTTTCGCGAACGGTGTCGTTCAGGCTTTGGTCATCGGTTTTCGGTTTCTCACTCGGGTTCGAACCTCGTCGCTTCCGGTGAGGGCCACTGAGTAGTTCGGCTTTGTCGACGCGAGTAATTTCTGAGTCTGAATTCAACGCCGGTTCGGCGCTGTGCTGCTTTTCTTTTTGCTTTTGAAGATGCTTATGGCGCGCTTCTTTTTGCTTTCGTATTTTCTGCCGCTTGGCTTTCTCGTCCGGGTTTTCAATCCCGTAAAATTCAGAAACACCTTTGCGATAAGCCGGCAAAAATGTCGATCGCTTTTCGCAGCCCTCGCAATACCAGCTTCCCAGACGAAGCAAAGAAAACAGGCCGAACGCAAACCGATCTAATGCCCTAAGCATCGACAGCCGTAGCGTGTGTGGCACGTTTTTTAGACACAGATTGCAGTAACCTGATTTTCGAATCACCATCCACCCGGGAAGAATAAGAGAAGACGTCTCACAATCGACTCAGCAATCCTATATAGTAACGTCACATCGAAAAATTATCTACAATTTAATAATGATCTTCTTTTTGCAAATCGAGATCTAACATGTTTAGACCGGATATGCGAAGCTTTTCACATACAACTACCGCATCTTAACGCTGGCACAATCAGATTCAGCAATTCTCCGTGGCAGCATCGACCGACAACAAGGATCCTGATTCGTTCATCGTTTCCGATCTCGACGATCATCAGCGACTGGACTCGTTTTTGGTGAAGCAGTACCCACAGCACAGCCGTGTCAAACTTCAACGAGCTATCGCCGACGGCTCCGTCCTTGTTGATGGCAAGAGTTGCAAATCATCGACACGACTTAAACCGCAACAGTCGGTCACGTGCAAAATCGTCATCGAAAATGTCGTAGGCCCGATTCCCGAAGACATTCCTCTCAGAATCATTTTCGAAGACGACCACTTGGTCGCCATCAACAAAACTCCGGCCATGGTTGTACATCCCGCGAAAGGCCATTGGGCGGGAACGTTGACTTCCGCGCTAGCTTTTCACTTCAAGAATCTCAGCAGCGTCGGCGGTCCGACTCGACCCGGGATTGTTCATCGGCTTGACCGCGACACCAGCGGAGTCATCCTGGTGGCGAAGTCTGACTCGGCGCATCACGCGCTGGCCAGCCAGTTCGAAAAGCGAACGATCGAAAAGGAATACCTGACCATTGTTTCGCCAACTCCCAATCTGGATCGCGACATTATCGATAAACCGATTGGCGAACACCCGTACCAACGAGAGAAGAAAGCGATTCGGGAGAATCACAAAAGCAGTCGCAACGCCATTTCAAGATACGAAGTCATCGAACGCTTCGAGGGGTTTGCCCTGGTAAAAGTTCAACCAAAGACCGGGCGCACCCATCAGATCCGCGTCCACATGGCTCACGTTGGAGCCAACGTGATTTGCGATCGGCTATACAGCGGACACGCGCGGCTGACGATGAAAGACCTTGACCGGCATCGAGGCGACGAAACAAAACTATTGATCGACCGCCAAGCGCTCCACGCGCACAAGATTCGATTTTCCCATCCCGATTCGGGCGAAACCATGGAACTCAAAGCGGAATTGCCGGAAGACTTTAACCAAGTGCTGGACGCGTTACGAAAACATCGGAGCTTAAATTAGTGGCTATTTCAAAACCAATCATCCAAGCCGTCGTCTTTGATATGGACGGACTGATGTTCAATACGGAAGACCTTTACGACGAAGTCGGCGAGATCATGCTGCAGCGTCGTGGGCTTTCTTTTACGCTGGAACTCAAACTGGAGATGATGGGTCTGCCGGGAGACAAAGCGTTCGAAGTTTTAAAATCGCGAACGGGGCTTACCGAATCTGTTGCTCAACTTAGAAAAGAGACGACCGAAATATTCCAAGACATGATTCCAAGTCGGATTGAAATGATGCCGGGACTTGAATCGTTACTTCATCGGCTGGAACAAACCAATGTTCCCAAAGCCGTTGCGACCAGCAGTCATCGCCAATTCGCGACCCGAGCTCTAGGTGCGTTTGATTTGGAACCTAGATTCGAATTCGTACTGACCGGAGACGACGTTGAAAATGGAAAACCGCATCCCGATGTCTATTTGATGGCAACGAGACGATTACAAACGTCACCCGCGCAGACGCTCGTCCTTGAGGACAGTCACGTCGGCAGTCGCGCTGCGGTAGCGGCGGGCGCATTCGTCGTCGCGGTTCCCACCAAACATAGCCAAGCCCTTGATTTCAGCCATGTTAACGCGGTAGCAAAAGGGCTGGACGATCCTTTGATCGCAAATCTACTTGAAGAATGCGGCTAATCGTCGGCACCACCTTTTATTTTCAAAGCAAACCGATAACCTTAACGAACGCTAAGGGCCAGTTTGGTCCCGCACTTTAGCTAACAGTCAATTTGGACTCGTAAAAATATGGATTCCCCCCTCGCGATTGTTTTGGCTGCCGGAAAAGGCACACGGATGAAGTCGGATTTGCCGAAAGTTCTCTGCCCAGCCGATGGCCGACCCTTGGTCAGCTATGTCATTGATTCCTTGCGTGCTGCTGGCGTCAAGCGAATCGTTTGCGTTGTCGGCTACAAAGCGGAGTTGGTTGAGAAGGAACTTGGCGACGTCGGCGATATCGAGTTTGCGACTCAGTCGGAACAGCTTGGCACGGGCCACGCCGTCATGATGTGCCGCGAGCAAGTTTCGAATCACAATGGAGCCGTCGTCGTTGTTGCCGGCGACTCACCGATGCTTCAATCAAGTTCCATCCAGGCGTTGCTTGACGAGTACAAAGAATCGCAACCTGGCTGCATTTTGGGCACGTTGATTCATGAAGACCCGACAGGACTTGGCCGTATCGTCCGTGACTCAACAGGCAAGTTTACGGGAATCGTCGAAGAGAAAGACGCGACCGAAGAGCAACGAAAAATCGACGAAGTCAACATGAGCACTTACGTCTTTGACTGTCAAAAGATGCTCGGAGCCCTCGACCGACTGACAGACAACAATCGGCAAAAAGAATATTACATTACCGATGTACCCAGTATTTTACTGTCCGACGACGAAGACGTCAGAGCATTACCTGTGCTTAAACCGATCGAATCGCTCAGTGTAAATACAGTCGAGCATTTGGCGGCTGTTGAAGAAGCACTTCGAGCGCAGAAATAGTTTCTACGAACACCTCTCACTGCCCTCAACCATCCCGTTGAACGTTCAAGAAAAGAACTGACATGCTTCAATTAAAAGTTTTCAGTGGCCGCGCAAATCCTGAACTCTCTCAGAAAATCTGTCGGTCGATGCGAATCGATCAAGGCGAAGTCAAATTTTCGACTTTCCCTGACGGTGAAATCCATTGCAAAATTGAAGACGTGCGCGGTCGCGATGTGTTCCTCATCCAGCCAACTTGCCCAGCTTTTCGAGATATTCCCACCTCCAATGGCGACAAGCGAGTTGACACGTCAGTCAACGACAACTTGATGGAACTGTTGATCATGATCGACACTTGTCGACGGGCCAGCGCCGAACGAATTACCGCCGTGATGCCCTATTATGGATACGCTCGCCAGGATCGAAAAGACGAAGGGCGAGTTCCGATTACTGCCAAACTGGTTGCGAACATGATTACGCGAGCGGGTGCCGATCGCGTATTGACGATGGACCTTCACGCGGCACAGATTCAAGGGTTCTTCGATATCCCCGTGGATCACATGTATGCAGGAAGCGTTCTCAACCAACACTTTCTTAATTTGAACATCGCACCTGAGGAGCTGGTTATCGTGTCTCCCGATGAAGGTTCGATTAAGCGAGCGGTCGGCCACGCCAAACGACTCGGGGGCGAAATTGCAATCATTGACAAGCGCCGATTCTCGGCTGAAAAAGTCGTCCAGGAAAACATCATCGGTGGATCTCTGGAAAATAAAGTCGCGCTGCTTTTCGATGACATGATAAGCACTGCAGGCTCGATTGTTGGTGCAGCTGAGCTGGTCAAGAAAAAGGGCGCACGAGAAATTCATGTTGCCGCATCACATGGCGTTTTCGCTGGAAAAGCGATCGAAAGATTGAGGAACGCCCCTGTTGATTCGATTGTGTTTACAGACAGCATCCCGTTGCCTGAGGAAAAAATACTTCCAAACATGAAAGTCATCAGCGTCGCCAAAATGATGGGTGACGCGATCATGCGAATTCATCAGCATCAATCGATCAGCGAGATCTTTGCCGAGTCAAATCGCAAAGACAAATCGCGACTTTAGAGCGGGTGCCGGCCTCGACATTGACGCACTTGATGGTGTTAAGCTCAACCTTGCTATCGGGTTGGATTTGTGGACTTTGGCAATGAGTGTTTCGGGTTCGATATATCAGGGAAAAACTCAACGCCTTTACCCGGCGCACCGTAAACAACATAGCTGAGTACAGTAAAAATAAGTACAGCGATTAGCGTGACTTCAACAGTCGCCCCGCCTTACCGAGGACCCCAACGGGGTCACAGCGATTAGCCGGCGGTCGAGCGAAGCGATACCGCCGGAAAAGATCTCCGAAACATCGCGACCCGGAAAGGGTCGAAGCAACGATGCTCAGGTCGAAGCAACGATGCTCAGGTCGAAGCAACAATCTTGGTAATGCTGCGACCCATTCTGGGTCGAACGAAAAGAGCGAACGAACTCCGGTGGTGTTCGCTACGCTCAAACCACCGGCTACAAGCTGTAACTCCTCCGGAGTATTCTCAAACTGTCGGCACCGAATTGAAGCCGGCCGCCGTTAGGCCCCTATGAACGTTAGAGCCCTATGAAAAAGGGCTCTGTTGTAAGAGGCGATGACGCATAGTCTTACCCGAGTACTGGTAATGTTTACAGTTTTGGGGAATCCATTGCTTCGATAGCTCCTGAGGTGTCGCCGGTGGCCACGGTGTCCGACTGGATGAGACTCAAACAAGCGACGTCCCTCCACAGGTGGTGGCGCACTAAGCTTGCAAGCGGGACTTTAGAATTAGGGTTTACATCGACGAAGCCACTGCTGAATTGCTCGCGCAGCCAACTCAATGAAATCGTTCGCAGCATTGAGCGAATACGCGGCTTAGCGATTCTTGTCGTGATTCCCGCCGCGGTTGCCGTCGCCCTTTTTGAAGTCACGCTTATCCTGCTTGAAGTCACGGGTTTCTTTTTTAAATTCACGTCCATCGTTGGCGACCGTTCGGACACCCGAACCGCCGAAACCTTCTTCGGACAGAAAAACGTACAGTGCGATTCCCAGACCCAACAGCAGGAACGGAATTATCCAGTTTGTGATACTGAATTTTCCAGCACTACCCGTCGCCTCACCCAAGCCCGGAACGTTGAGGGCGAGCGGCGTAGAAGCGTTCGCCACTTCATTGCTGGTCGTCAACTCGCCAACGGTTCCTTCCAACTCGGATAATTTCCGAGTCAGCTCTTCGTTGTCAGCGATCACCCGCTCACGCGACTTAATCAATTTCTCATTCTCACTCATCAAATCGGCGACTTCAGATTTTTGAGAAGCAGCGAAGTTCGTGTTGGCACTCGCTTTGGTTCTGACAACTGGCTTGTTCGCGGCGTTAGCAACGCTGGACTTCAACGAGTTCACCGTCGTTTCATACTCCGCATTCTTTGAAGAAAGCGTAGAAATTTGCTGGTTGTAGTTTTCGTTTTCGGAAACGGCGGTTTGGTACATTTCCGTCAGTCGAGCATTTTCGGCAACCAAGGATTGATACTGCTGTCCCAGTTCATTCACTTTGGTGGACGCAGCGTCAAGAGTGGCTTGCATGTCTGACATGTTGCCATCAGCAGCTTTCAGGTTGGCCAGCTCTGTTTGAGCCGTTGTCAGTTCTGTTTGAGCCGCTTCATTTTGCTGGACAAGGTTTCGCATTTGCGCTTTGAGCTGATTGTTTTCTTGAACCACCACTTGCATCTGGCCGTTGAGTCGGTTGAGCTCTTCCTGCTGTTGGCTCGACATGTCTTCGTTGACGTCCGCTGGCTTGTTTCGCATCTCGTTCAGAGCCGCGTTCGCCGCGTCAAGCTCTTTGGTCAGCCCCTGGACTTTTTGCATCAAGCCTTTTCCTTGTTCGGCAAACTCAGTTAGCCGAACATTTTCGTTGACGAGGAATTCGACTTTTTCGGCTTGAGCGGCAACCTTATCCGTTAACGCCTTCATCTTTTCTTGATCAGCCTTCGACATCGCGTAAGGCTGGTTTTGCGGCTGCTGCTGTGGCGCCGTTGGCTGGACTTGTCCCGGGTTCACTGGCTGTCCATTGTCAATCACAACTCCACCGGGAACTTGCTGGCCGTAAGCGGGTTGGCCGTAGATCGGTTGCCCGTCTACCGTTCGACCAATGATGACTTGACCGTTGATGATCTGACCATTGATGGCTTGCCCAGGAACCTGGTTGGGATATTGCTGCTGAAAACTCGGCACCTGCTGCGTTTGGTAAACCGGAGCTTGTGTACCAGGTTGTTGATAATATTGGTAAGTCGGCTGGGTTTGCTGACTCGGCTGTGTTTGCTGACCCAACAGCGTTGTGCCCAGTAATGCTCCAACCGAGAAGCATGCGACGAGAGTGTTGATCTGTTTTAGATTGAACATCTTATATTTCTGAAGGTAAGGAAGGTGTGAGTGGACCGAAGTCAGGGCCCTGAAATTAGAGGTTCCAAAATCGGGATTCCGAGTTGGGTGGGAACCAATTTTAGGGAACTCTGGAGAATCGCAATCAGATTTTTCATGAATCGGCCGCTAGCCCCGCATTATGGTACTCGTTCCGCGAATATTTTGGGAAGGACACTTCCGTGTTTCCTGCATAAGCCCAGCTCGATCAATTGCCTAAATTAACAACCCATCGCAACGCCCACCAGCCGCAACCGTGTTTGACAATTCATCTTCATTGAAATTTCACGCTGGCGATATTCGGTAGGGGCGCTTGGAAACGGGCGATTGGCGCCCACCTCTCAAAAACGCGATCTAGCTCGGCCGTTGGTGATCGGAAATCTTCACATCGCCACCAATCACCGTTCCTACTATCGGGTTGTCGACGTTGGTGAAGACCAGTCGATCCAAGAGACGATCGTTGCTCTGGCCTCCGATTGCTGCGTGTTGGGGATCGACAAGTGTAAAGTCTGCTCGATTGCCGACTTTGATCTCGCCAGTCGCAACGCCCATTGCTTGTCCTCCACCGAGCGCAGCCAATTCATAAAGCCGTCGTCCAACGGATTGAGTTTCCGTTCCCAGAATCGCTCGGCTCCGCGCCACCAAGCGTTGGCCGTATTCGAGGATTCGCAACTCTTCGCGCAAGTCAACGGAACAATGGCTGTCGCCTCCAATCGAAATTCGACCGCCCAGATCAAGAAACTTCTTTGCTGAAAAAACCCCATCGCCGAGGTTCGCTTCGGTCGTCGGACACAATCCAACGACAGCTTTCGATTTCGCAATCAACTCAATCTCGGCATCAGTCAAATGAGTTGCGTGAATCAAACACCAATGTTGATCGACCGAAAATTTTTCAAACAGAAACTCAACCGAACGTTTGCCGTGAACTTCCCCGCAGTCATCGACTTCTTTCATTTGCTCGGCAACATGAATGTGAATTGGAATCGCATTGTTGACAGACCTGAAATGCGAAATCACTTCATTGCCCGCTTTGGCATCGACGGCTCGCAAAGAATGTAGGGCGAGTCCAACGGTTTGATTGGGAGCCTGTTTGACATTCGCCTGACAGCTTTCGACGACCTCGACATATTGTTCATTGGAAAGCGCAAACCTGTTTTGGCCATCGACCAGCGGCTCGTCACGAAAGCCGCCTCGCTGATAAAGAACCGGCAACAAACACAAACCGATTCCGACATCAGCGGCCGCTCGACAAATGGCTTGTGACAACTCATCAAGCGCCGCGTACGGACGACCGCCGCGATCATTGTGCACGTAGTGAAACTCCGTCACCCACGTGTATCCTGCTGCCAACATTTCCTGGTAGAGCTGCCGCGCGATCGAATAAACGCTATCTGGATCCAGCCCTTCGACATATTCATACATCTGCTTTCGCCAGGTCCAGAAACAATCTCGGTCCGCCGTCCTGTACTCGCTCAGTCCGGCAAACCCTCTTTGAAAAGCGTGGCTGTGAACGTTGGTCATTCCAGGAAGCGCGACCAATCGCTCCGTTGACTGGCTGGTTGAAGTTTTTTCGGTTGTAGATTTGTCTTCGGAGATCGATTCGATCATCCCGGAACTGGAAACGTCAATTGAAACGTTCGGCTTCCACTCGCCTTCGACCAACGCCGAAGCAAATTTCAACGTCTGTTGAGTTGTCTTGTTTTCTATCATGTTCGCGAGAAAACCTGCGTTCCACTTTTGTAAACTTCAGCGCATGGATGGCCACCAATTTGGTAAATAATTTCAGCCAACGAATCGACGTCCCAAACAGCGAAGTCGGCTTTGGCTCCAATTCGAATCATGCCTTCGTTTCCGACATCCAAATGATCTCGATAGCCAATCGCAAAAGCAGCGTGGCGTGTGATCCCGGTGAGTGCTTGTTCGGGCGTCAGACCAAACAGGTTGCAGCTCATGTTTGCAGCCAACAAGATCGATTGCAACGGCGAGCTTCCTGGATTCGAATCGGTCGCGATCGCAATCGGAACTTTCGCATCCAACAATGCCTTAACCGGAGGTCGTTGTGTTTCCTTCAAGCAATAAAACGCGCCCGGCAAAAGCACGGCGGCGGTTTTGTTGCTTGCCATCACTCCACAATCTTTCGCTGTAAGGTATTCGAGATGATCTGCCGAGATCGCTCCCATCCGCGCCGCTTCGGCGGCCCCGCCCAAATTCGATAATTGTTCGGCGTGAACTTTGACATCCAATCGCTCGTCGATCGCTCGCTCAAACACGCGACGCATTTGATCAACGCTAAAAGCTATCGACTCGCAGAACACATCGACGGCAGAACAATGATCTTTGACTGCCGGAATCATTTCGTCGCAGACATGATCAATGTAGTCATCAGCACGACCTTTAAACTCTGGAGGCACTGCATGGGCTCCAAGAAATGTTGCTTTGACATCGACCGGAAACAATTCACCGAGCCGGTTTGCGGCTTTGAGCATTTTCAATTCGGTTCCCAAATCGAGTCCGTACCCCGACTTGATTTCGACCGTCGTCACACCTTCAGCCGTCAGAGACTTTAACCTTTTCGAGGCACTCTCAACCAATTCTTCCAAACTCGCAGCTCGCGTCGCATTGACGCTGGAAAGAATTCCACCACCGGCGCGAGAAATTTCTTCGTATGACTTTCCGCCCAGCCGCGATTCCCATTCGTTGGCGCGGTTGCCGCCGTAGACAAGATGCGTGTGGCAATCGATCAAGCCCGGCGTGATCCAACGACCGTTGCCTTGAATGACTTCAACGTCAGGTCCATATTCGGGGACCAGGTCAGGATAAAGTAACCAGTGAACCCGTCCATTGAGCACACCAATGGAAACATCGCACTCGCCATAGGGAGCCGCCGGCAGTTGAACCCCTTCCCAACCTGATTGGTCTGTCGAGCAAGTTTGGCCTTCGGCGCACATGGTCGCCACGCGAAAACCGGTGAAGATTTTTTCTGGTTTGGTTACGTCGACGGGAGCCATTGAGTGATTGCGCCAATAATGTTTCGTAAAACGGGTTGAACCGACTTTGCTTTTCCATCGTCCCACTGAAGCGTTGCCTCGTTCAAGTAAGTCGCTTGAGAAAGTTCAATTTGCACGGTATGCCAGTGATCGTTCGGGCGGCCGTAGTGCCGGGTATTGTAACCACCTACAAACCGCGCGTTGACGACATGCGAATAATCAGACTGGGATTCCAAAACGTTTTCGATGGCCGCTTGCAGGGCAGGATCGCACGACGCGCCACGATTGGTGCCAAGGTTAAAGTCGGGAATCGTTCCAGGAAACAGCCTTGGCAAGACCGAAGCGATCGAATGAGCTTCCACCATGACGGCGACGCCAAACTGCTCAACCATCGACGCCATCTCCGATTTGATTTTATCGTGATAGGGCTGCCAAACGGTTTCAATTCGACAGGCGACGTCGCCTGTTTCCGGCGGGCCACTGGTATAAATTGGCTTACCATCAAAACGTTCTTCAGGGATCAACCCAGTGGTGGTTTGGCCCGGATACAGCGACTCGTCAGACTTCGCTCGATTCAAATCGACGACATACCGCGACTGAGTCGCCGTCAACATACTTGCGTTTGACAACTCTTCAAAATCGTAAAGTCGATCGAGAAACCAGTCCGTGTCTCGCGACGATTTTCCAGCCGGAGTCATCGTTTCGGCAATCGAATCCGGAATCGCCGACCCGTTGTGCGGAAGACTGACCAACAAAGGAATGGTTCCGGATTTGAAAATGAAACTCATCGAACGGCTCGCTGGATAGACAGGCTTGATGAAAGTCAGGGGAGTCGCTGGGGCGGTGCCCAGAATTGATCACAGTGAAAATTGACCGTGCCTGTTGACCTTGAATTCTCATTGTATAACATTCCATGTCATCTTGTTTAGCGTGTTATTAACAAGGAGGCAATATGCCAGCGCCTAACGCAACATCATCCGCGTTCACCAATGCTCCCGTCGTTAAATCGCCGACGGGAACATCGCTTAGTTGCAAAAGCTGGTTGACCGAAGCTCCGCTGCGAATGTTGATGAACAACCTGGACCCGGATGTTGCCGAACGTCCCAAGGATCTTGTCGTGTATGGCGGGATTGGCAAAGCGGCTCGCAACTGGGACTGTTACCACAAGATTGTTGAATCGCTCAAAAAACTTGAGTCCGATGAGACGCTGCTGGTACAGTCCGGGAAACCGGTCGGAGTTTTCCGCACGCATGCTGATGCTCCGCGAGTTCTGATTGCCAATAGCAATCTCGTTCCACATTGGGCTAACTGGAAACACTTTCAAGAACTCGACCAAGTCGGCTTGATGATGTACGGCCAGATGACAGCAGGTTCATGGATCTACATCGGCAGCCAAGGCATTGTGCAAGGAACTTACGAGACTTTTGTTTCGATGGGCAAGAAACATTTTGGCGGGGATCTTAAGGGTAAATGGATTCTCACCGCTGGACTTGGCGGAATGGGTGGCGCTCAAACGCTGGCTGCGACGATGGCGGGAGCTTCGATGCTGGCGATCGAGTGCGATGAATCTCGAATCGATAAACGTTTGGAAACAGGATACGTTGATCATAAGTCGCACACTTTGGACGACGCGATCAAGTTGATTAACGAGGCCACCTCACAAGGGAAAGCGATTTCGGTCGGCTTGCTGGGCAACGCCGCAGAAATATTGCCCGCCATGATCGAACAAGGCATTCGGCCGGACGCAGTGACCGACCAAACGTCGGCGCATGACCCGGTTAATGGATATCTGCCAATCGGCTGGAGTCTTGAAAAAGCGATCGAGGTTCGTAAATCCGATCCCGATCAAATTGCGGCCGAGGCGAAAAAGTCGATGGCCATCCATGTTCAAGCAATGCTGGACTTTCACCAACAAGGCATCCCTACGTTTGACTACGGTAACAACATTCGCCAAGTCGCCAAGGACGAAGGAGTTGAAAACGCGTTTGATTTCCCTGGCTTTGTTCCAGCTTATATTCGCCCTTTATTCTGTCAGGGTATCGGACCGTTTCGGTGGGCGGCGCTGTCTGGTGATCCGGCCGACATCTATGCGACCGACGCCAAAGTCAAAGAGTTAATCCCAGACGATCCGCATTTGCACAACTGGCTGGACATGGCTCGCGAACGAATTCAGTTTCAAGGATTGCCAGCGCGAATCTGCTGGGTGGGACTTGGAGATCGACATCGACTCGGTTTGGCGTTCAACGAAATGGTTCGAAACGGAGAATTGTCCGCGCCTGTTGTAATCGGTCGCGACCATCTCGATTCCGGATCTGTGGCCAGCCCCAACCGGGAAACCGAATCGATGCAAGATGGCTCGGACGCCGTTTCCGACTGGCCTTTGTTGAACGCGTTGCTCAATACGGCCAGCGGAGCGACGTGGGTCAGCCTTCATCATGGAGGCGGAGTTGGCATGGGATTCTCCCAGCACTCGGGCGTTGTGATTGTCGCTGACGGGTCACCCGAAGCTGACCAGCGGATCGGTCGCGTTTTGTTTAACGATCCAGCGACGGGCGTCATGCGACATGCCGATGCAGGCTATAAAATCGCAGTCGATTGCGCAAACGAAAAAGGTTTGAACCTGCCCATGGTCGAATGATTCGCCAGACCTCAAACGAAAGTCGCGCAAGCATTCCCTCACGTCGAAACTTAATATGCAAATCCATCCGGGCCAACTAACCCACGAACAGCTTTCGTCATTCTGCTCAAACCCAACACAAATCGCTTTAGCCGAAAGCTGTTGGGCAGACATTGATCGTTCGCGAAACGTCGTTGAGTCTTTGATTGAACAAGGAGCCACTGTCTATGGGCTGAACACGGGTTTTGGACTACTCGCCAATCAAAAAATCTCAACTGCCGATTTGGCTCAGCTTCAAGTCAATCTTGTTCGCTCTCATGCGGCAGGCTGTGGCCCATTGTTGGAAGACAACGTCGTTCGCTTAACCATGTTGTTAAAAGCCGCCAGCCTCGCGTGCGGATATTCTGGCGTTCGACGAGAGGTCGTGCAAATTCTATTGGATTGCTTGAACGCGAACCTGACTCCCGCGATCCCATCGAAAGGCTCTGTCGGAGCCAGCGGCGATCTGGCTCCGCTGGCGCACATGTCGTTGGCGTTAATCGGCGAAGGTGAGTTCCGCGTCAAAGGCCAAATCGTTCCCGCCCAACAAGCCCTCACCGAAGCCGGAATCCAACCGCTTGAGCTGAGTGCAAAAGAAGGGCTGGCATTACTTAACGGAACCCAGGTCTCGACGGCGCTTGCGCTGGACGCGCTTTATCGTGCAAGCCAAATGTTTCGAGCCGCCATTGTTACCGGCGCGATGACGGTTGATGCGACCATGGGGAGCGACACTCCGTTTGACCCAAGGATTCACGCGGTTCGTAACCATCAGCCGCAGATCGATTGCGCTTCGATGTACCGAACGTTGCTGGCTGGAAGTGAGATTCGCGAGTCGCATCGAGACTGTTCAAGAGTTCAAGATCCCTATTCGATTCGCTGCCAGCCTCAAGTGATGGGAGCTTGCCTGCAGTCTATTCGACATGTGGCCAGCGTGTTGATCGACGAAGCCAATGCAGTTTCTGACAACCCGCTTGTCTTTTTTGATGACAACTCCATGCTCTCGGGAGGAAACTTCCACGCGGAACCCGTAGCGATGGTGGCAGATCAACTGGCGGTGGCGATCGCCGAAGTCGGGTCTTTGTCAGAACGCAGAATGGCTCTCTTGATCGACCGCCACTTGAGTGAACTACCGTCGTTCCTGGTCGAAAACGGAGGCATCAATTCTGGCTTTATGATTCCACAAGTCACTTGTGCGGCGTTGGCCAGCGAGAACAAACATCTGGCCAATCCAATCAGCACCGACAGCTTGCCAACGAGCGCCAATCAGGAAGACCACGTGAGCATGGCGACTTATGCGGCCCGACGGCTTGCTGAGATGATTGAGAACACCAATACAATTTTGGCGATTGAATTGTTGGCCGCCTGCCAGGGGATTGATTACCGAAAACCGCTTAAGACAAGTAGCAGCTTGGACAAAGTGCACTCGGCTGTCCGGATGCTGGTTCCAATATTCGACGAGGACAGACCGTTTCATGGTGAAATCGAGAAAGTCAAAACTGAGATTTTGGTTGGCGAATTGATGGAAAGTCTTGTTGCTGATCCATTGGCAGGTTGAGATATAACTTTTAGCTTTAGATTATCCAAAGTCGGCTTCACTGCTGGGAGGGCGAGGCGGGCGAGGCTCCCGAATCCCCCAACCCAATGAGTCTACAAAAAAACTCGAGCTGGAATATCCAACTCGAGTTTGATTTTCTCCGGCCGCAGCAACAGAATTACTGCACCGTTACGGCTTGTTCCTCATCGGCGTTGACTTCAACTTCGACCTCGCCGTCAAGTTTTTTTGCCTGTGTGAAATTAAGATTGAATGTGTCACCCTCGGCAAACAAACTCATTTTTAACTTCCCTTCCTTATCCGTCTTGAACGTCGCGTACTTCGCTGAAACGGGGTAAAGATAAACTTCTTTACCGTCGGCCTTAGTGCAACCTCTTGGATAAACTTTCAAGTTTTTGGCCGGCGAGCCGTCGGCCAATTTTAGGACAAACGTCTTTTCAACTGCTTTGGTTAGCGCGAACTCGATCGGTTCCAAGGCTGCTCCGCCGGGGTTTTCGACGTACTGACTGTCGAGCGCCCAACCCTCGTGAGCAATCGTGACCAAAAACTCTCCCTTTTCGCCTTTAGAAAAACGCTTTGGAAACAAGAACCGACCTTCAGCATCAGTCCTGACACGTGACGTCTTCATTTGAAACCTGCCTTTTGGCCAGCTCTTGCTAAGCAATATCACGCTTGCTCCGACGACCGGATTGCCGTCCTGATCCGCAACCTGGCCACCGACGTCGCCGGCCTTTGCGCGTTTCGCTTTTTTCTTTTCTCCGCCAGGAAGCTCAACATCGACTTCTTCGAACTCCTCCCCATCGGTCACGATGAAACGCAATTCGTCACCTGGAGCGAAATGATTCATGGCTACCGAACCATCATCTTCAACTTTGTCGTCGAAGGCTGAGCCGCTAACAGGATAGACGTAGTGCTCTTTCCCGTCAGAATTCGCTGCTCGTGTATTTGGAAAAACATTCCAGCCTGCGTATCGCTCGCCAACGTAGATCGAAACCTCGGTTGC
Source organism: uncultured Pirellulaceae bacterium (assembly GCA_964584615.1). Taxonomy (GTDB): domain Bacteria; phylum Planctomycetota; class Planctomycetia; order Pirellulales; family Pirellulaceae; genus Mariniblastus. Next base: position 18,223 of record CAZPBE010000039.1, read on the forward strand.
CGGTTCAAGCTTAAAACTAAACGCATCAAGTTTGCTGCCGTCGTGACCAGCAACATAGTCGCTCGTCATCAACCAACCGTCTGCCAAAACAGTGACCAGGAATTCGGATCTTGCGCCCTTCGCGAAAGCCGAAGCGAAACTGAAACTTCCATCGTCTTCTGTGTGGGTTTGAAGTGGTTGCATCGCGAATCGACCACCTGGCCAACTTTTCACGATCAACAAGACCTTTGCGCCTGCGATGGGAGTGCCTTCCGCATCCGTGACAGCCCCGTGCACATCGGTGGGTCCCTCTTGTTTTGCGGCCGCCATACCAGCACCCAGCCAGGGAGAAACCGAAGCCAAATTCATTTCGGCCAGTTTTTGATTAAGCAACGAGTTCGCGTTTTTCTGCGCGACCAACTCCCAGCCCAACCAACCGATCGCGAGCAAGGCTGCGAGAAAGCCAAAGATCGCGAAGCGGCCAACCGTGATTCGATTTCCGTAGTTGATCTTCCGACACTGCTGAGCGATCGCATCCCGTGCGCCGAATTCCGAATCGGCTTTCGATTGAGCCTCTTCTTTAGACATTCCACTGTCGACAAGTTCGTCGACTCGACAAGCAATATGGAAATCCAGTTCGTCATCAATTTCTGTGTTGATCGATTCGATCGCACGAAACTTTGAACGACCATAGTCAAGAAGTGATATATGCTGGTTCATTGTCCGCCTCCCAATTGTGGTGTTGTGCGCATTTCAAAACCCAAAACTCGATCGATCGCCTGTGACATGTCCTGCCATGACTTGGCCTCGACCTTGAGCTGTTTTTTGCCATTGCTGGTCAGCTCATAAAACTTGGCACGACGATTGGACTCACTAACTCCCCAACTCGCCTTGATCCAACCCTTTCGCTCCATTCGGTGAAGCGCCGGGTACAACGAACCTTCTTCGACTTTCAGATAGTCATCGCTGACTTCTTTCAGGTACCGCGTAATCGAATATCCGTGACGCGGACCGTCGCGTAGTGTTTGCAGGACCAGCAAATCGAGGCTGCCTTGCAAAATCGATGTTTTCTTCTTTGCCATTTCATCTCCAATCAAGATTCAACGCTTAAAAAGGCACAAACCCAGTCTTGAGTCGCCGCCTTTACGCTCCCCAAGAACATCTATGGAAGACAGATTACAGGACTCCCATAGAATGTCAAGGGAAGCCAGAAGAATATTGCAAAGTGCTGAATGACTAAGTGCTGAATGGATATTTCCAAGCGTGTGCGACGGGGCACGAGCCACCATATCGGTGAACACACGGGCAAGCTGGCCAATTGCGTCCGAGCTTTATTGGGGGGCCTTGTTGCCGATAATCCAATAGTTTTGGCGTTTGCCGCCGACCCAAAAACGGTTGAAAAAGTAAGCCCAGTTCGGGCACCGAATCCAGCCCATAGATCCGAAACCTGCTTCACTACTCGGAAACGGGATTTTCTCGCCGAAATACAGCGACGATATCCTCGGCGGGAACGACAAACAGGTGGTTGTCGGAATCGAAATCGACTGGAATCGCGTTGCCAGGATGAAACAGGACCTTGTCGTATTGCTTCAACGGCAGATCTTCATCGTGCTCGATAGCGGCTGAGATGGTAACGATTCGTCCTGTAATCGTTGGGATTTCCGCAGAGTCAGGCAGCGCGATGCCTCCCTTGGTCTCCTTCTTAGGCTCGTCTTTTCGGACCAAGACTCTCAAACCGATTGGCTCAACATATTCGAATTTTGCCGCTCGTTTCTTGCTTTCCGGCTTTTTTGCCATCGATACCGTTCCTGAGTTCTCTCATACTTAAACTTATGTAACCGTGTAAAACCAGCTTACCAGTGCCAACCTCATTGGGAATTCCAACTGAAGAAAATTTGAGTGAAAAGCTAACACGAGGCCTCAGGAGACCCGATAATTTCGGGAGATGATTTAAAACTTGGGCTTGTAAATCAAGACGAATCTGCCAAAATTGGCCGTTTACATCCAAGCCATCATCTAACGTGGGATCGACGATTCTCAAATATTGAGAACGTTTCCCTTTGGTCGCCGGTCGATTTACAGGCTTCCCGGCAGTATCAACCTCGCTCATTGGCAAGATGATTTTCCGCCAAAGTGATTTTAGGCGGATGGTTGGATCGCAAATTGATGAACATGCGAACTTTCTGCGGCGGTCGATGATCGTCGCGACATTAAATAGCAAAAATTACTCAGACATATATTTAGGGTTATTCCAGTGGCAGATGGACTTCTCGTCGAGAAACGTGACGAAACAGGAACGCTTCGGATGCGTCGAATGCGTAAAGCCGGCAACATTCCAGCTGTGCTTTACGGACACGGCAAAGACCCTGTCCACTTAAAAATCAGCAATCGCGTCGTCGAAAAAATGGTTCTCGCTGGCCAATACGTGGTCAGCCTTGAAGGAGCTGTCAAGGAAACGGCTCTGATCAAGGATGTTCAGTGGGACGCATTCGGCTCCAACGTGATGCACATCGATTTTTTGGCCGTTGATGCCGACGAAAAAGTTGAAGTCACCGTGTCGATTGAATTCAAAGGCGAAGCACCCGGCGTCAACATGGGTGGAGTTGTCCATCACGTCGAAAACGAGGTTACCGTCGCAGCGCCGGCCAACAATGTCCCGGACAACATCATTGTCAACATTGATGGCTTGAACCTCGGCGACAGTATTTCCGCAGGCGACTTGGAACTTCCAAGTGGCTCTGTTTTGGTTTCCGACGCACAACAAACTTTAGTCAATTGCGTTGAGCCTTCCGAATCTGCGGCTGGCGAGGAAGACGACGCTGCCGGAGAAGAGCAAAGCAGCGAACCTGAAGTTATCGGTGCCAAGAACGAAGAAGAAAACGAAGACAGTTAATAAACGGGAACTCGAACTACGATCAGCATCAGCAGACGTGAATCAATGAAGCTAGTCGTAGGTCTTGGAAATCCCGGGAAACAATATACGGGAACTCGACACAATGTTGGGTTCGAAGTCATTGCTGAACTGGCAAGGCGTTTTGGAGTCGGGAAACCGAAATCCAAATTCAACGCCGAACTGGCCGAAGTAATGATGGGGATGGAGAAAGTGATTCTCGTGTCTCCACTAACGTTCATGAACTTGAGTGGTCAAAGCGTTAGATCATTTGTCGATTTTTACAAACTTGATTGTGAAGATTTGTTGGTGATCTGTGACGACTTAAACTTGGACGTTGGGCGATTGCGAGTCAGAGCCAAAGGTTCAGCTGGCGGTCAAAACGGTTTGAAAGACATCATCAATCGCTTGGGGACTCAGGAATTTCCTAGACTTCGAGTTGGTGTCGGGCGACTGCCTCCCCAGTGGGATGCAGCCGACTTTGTGTTGGGCAAGTTCGATGAAGTCGATCGAGAGATCGTCAACAAGGGCGTGCGACGAGCAGCGGACGCGGTCGAATTCTGGGTCAAAGAAGACGCCCTGAAGACAATGACCAAATTCAACGCCGATCCAAATGCAAAACCTAAACCGAAACCAAAAAAGAAAAAACCTGATGAAGACTTGGATTCCAAGGACGAATCTAAAGTTGATTCCGGCAGCGAGCAGTCGCCATCGGATTCTTCATCCGACACAACATAAATCAATACAGAACCAAAAAGTCAGAAATCAACAAAGGATCTAACGTGGCCGAAAACGTCTACGAATGCATGTTCATCTTCAACGCCAATGCCCACGCGCGTAACCCGCAAACGGCTCCAGGGGCGATCGAAGAAATGGTCAAATCAATTGACGGTGAGATTCTGGCAAGCCGCTTGTGGAACGAGCAAAAGCTTGCATATCCAATCAACGGCCACCGAAAAGGGGCTTACTGGTTGACGTATGTAAAATGCGAAGGCGAAAGACTGAACAAGTTCAATCGCTCGTGTCAGCTGAACGAATCGATTCTTCGACATATGTTCGTCAAAATTGATCCGCGACTTGTCGACGCTTTAGTCGCTGTCGCCAAAGGCGAAAAAGTTGAAGCGGAACCAGAAGAAGCCGCCGAGCCGAAAAAACCAGAAGAAAAAGCCGGAGCCGCAGCTGCCACAACAGCCGCTGAATAACGCTGAACCAGATGTGTCACAAGTCCCACACACAATCGCACCACGCGATGAAAGACTTGTCGCATCAAAGTTAAAGACATTTAAACTTGTTGGCCACGATGTGGTTTACCCTTTACGGAAACTTCCCAAACGCGGAAACTTCCCAACCGGATAGTCCATTGCCAACCAACATTGTTATTGCTGCAGATCAACGGATTGCCTGCCAGACAAAAATTTATTTAGGAGAATTTGATGGCTAGTTTCAACCGTGTGATCCTGCTTGGAAACATTACGCGAGACATCGAACTCCGCCGTACCGGTCAAGGCACAGCGGTAACCGACATTGGTTTGGCGGTTAACGAACGAGTCAAGCGTAACGATGAGTGGGTCGATGAAGTAAACTTTTTCGACGTCACTCTATGGGGACGAACCGCCGAGATCGCCGACGAATACCTGGGTAAAGGATCGTCTGTGATGATTGAAGGTCGCCTCAAGCATGAAACGTGGGAACAACCAGACGGACAAAAACGATCCAAAGTAAAAGTGATTGGCGAACGAATGCAAATGCTGGGCTCCAAACCGAGTGGCAGCAACATGAAGTCAAGCCCTTCACAACAAGGTCAGCCGGCAACTCAAGGGTCGGCGGCACAAGAAACAGCTTCGGCTGCTCAGGGCCCACCGCCCAACGACGAAGTTCCGTTTTAACTTCGCATTGCAGCATTAGCCGACAGATAAATTCAAATTCAACCAAACGATATACGAGAGTGATTCGATGCCTAGCACAAAGATGAAAAAGCTAAAGCGAAAAAAATCCAAATTGCCGCGCTTGCCTCGTGGTGATAAAGGAGGAATCGAGCTATTGCTGATTCAATCAGTGGACCACTTGGGAAAACAGGGCGACGTCGTACAAGTCCGTACTGGCTACGCCAACAATTACCTGTTGCCGCAGGGATTGGCAACGATCGCCAGTGATCACCACAAGCGAATGGTTGAAAAACACAAAGCGAAGTTGCAGGAAATCGAGCAAGGCCGATTGAAGGACCTTCGCGATTTGGCAAAACTAATCGGCAAGCAAAGTGTTACGATCGAAGCCAACGCCAACGAAGAAGGACATTTGTACGGTAGCGTCGGTGCTGCAGAAATTATTGCTTCACTTAAGTCGAGCGACATCACTTTGACCAGTGATCAGATCCGCCTCGAAGGTGTTTTGAAAGAGCTTGGACTGTACACGGTCAAAGTTCACTTGCACCAGGAAATCGAAGCAGAACTCAAAGTCTGGGTCGTTCCGACAGTCGAAGCAACCTAGTCGCTGAGACACGCGGATTGGAAACTTCCGCAATTTGAACACGCGTTTTCCACAAGCATCGCGTTCACAAAAAGCTGGCTGAGATTTTTCTCGCCGGCTTTTTTTATGGTCTGCCAAGATTGTTTTCTGCAATGCAAAAACATGAAAACACAAGTCGCCAATCGGTTATGATACGACTTGGGATCGATCATACAAATCAGTCAAGAACACATCGCGCAAAGCGGCTGCCTGGAGAAATGGATGTCTGACCAACAGTACGAAAAAAAACGTTTTGATCGTCCATCCAAAAAGAAGAAGAAAAAGGCGAGCGATGCAATCGATCGCGAACCTCCCTTCAATCTTGAAGCTGAAATCGGTGTCCTCGGTAGCCTGATGCTCATGCCCGATGCTTGCGACGACGTCGTCAATTTGCTTCGCGCCGAAGATTTCTACGACGAAGCTCATGCGAAAATCTTTCAGCACATGATGGCGATGCACAACGCCGGCAAAAAGATTGACATGCTACTGTTGCGCGAACGGTTGATGGGCAACGACGATTATGAAATGGTCGGCGGAGCCGCTGCTCTGGCGGAGATCTTCACTTCGGTTCCCAACGCCGCTCACGTTAATTATTACGCCAATATCGTTCGCAACAAAGCAACCGCGAGAAATCTGATCACGACGTGTAGCGATTTGCTTACCGAAGCTTATCTCCCGGAGAACGATCCGGAAGAACTGCTCAATGAAGCGGAGCAGAAAGTTTTCATGCTTCGAGAAAGCCGCCAGTCGAACAATTTGACGCCGATTGATGAAGTCCTCGAGCAAGCGATGGATCGACTCGACGCGCGCGTCCGGGGTGAGGCACAGGAGGGAACCGTGGAGACGGGCTTCACGGATCTCGACAAGATGATGGGGGGCTTACACGGATCCGAACTTGTGATCCTCGCGGCTCGCCCAAGTATGGGCAAAACAGCTTTCGCGATGAACATCACCGAGAACGTTGTGATGAAATCCGGCAAACCCGCCTTGTTTGTCAGCCTGGAAATGGCGGCGATCGAATTGATCGAACGGATGCTCTGTTCATGCTCCCGCGTCAACGGTCATCGATTGCGGAACGGGACATTGGCTGCCGAAGATCGCAAGCGACTCGTCAACGTTGCCGGTGAACTTTCCTCTGTGCCGCTTTTCATCGACGACTCTCCAACCAGAAACGTATCTGAGATTGCTGGTGCTGCCCGGCGAATCATGCGACGCGAAGGCGGACTTGGATTGATCGTCATCGACTACCTTCAACTTATTCAACCTGATTCGGCTAACGACCCGCGTCAGGAACAAGTCGCGAAAATGGCTCGACGACTAAAAGGATTAGCTCGCGAACTAAAGACGCCAATCCTGTGTTTGTCACAACTCAATCGACAAACCGAAGCAGGACGTGACGGTCACCGACCAAAGCTAAGCCATCTACGTGAATCGGGTGCGATCGAGCAAGATGCTGACGTCGTCATGTTCGTTCACCGAGAAAGCTATTACAAAAAAGGGACGCCGGAAGAGAAAGAGCTGGAACGCGAAGCTGTCATTATTATTGAAAAGCAACGTAACGGCCCAACCGGCGATGTCGAATTGACTTGGGAACGGGACTTCACACGATTCTCCAATCGAGCGCCCGAACGCTACGGTGAATTTGACAGTTTGCCGCAAACACCAGTTTCGTTTTGATCGGGACCGATTTACGCAACGTGGATCCGGTCACGATGAAAACGAGCCAATGCGATTTCAACCGTGGCAAAATGTATGTCAACGATTTCCTCGACATCACTGGCGTAACCACCGGCCATCGAGATTGAGATTGGAATTTCCTGATTGCGACAAAAATCGATGACCCACTGGTCGCGCTGACGTAACCCTTGCTTTGTCACATCGAGTTTGCCCAGCCGGTCTCCCTTGTACGGATCGGCACCGGCAAGATAAAACACCAGATCAGGTTCGAATGACGAAAACGCTTTCGTTAACTCTGTCTTCAGTGCCGTCAAATAAACTTGATCATTGGCACGCGGCGGCAAGTTCACGTCAACATCGCCCGCCGTTTTTTCAAACGGAAAGTTGTCCGCGCATTGCATCGAGAAAGAGAACAATGTTTCGTCTTCTCTGGAAATCGCCGCTGTTCCGTTTCCTTGATGGACATCACAATCCACAATCATGACCCTGCCCACGTTCAGGCGAGATTGAAGCACTTTCGCTGCCACACATGAATCGTTGAACACGCAATAACCTTGTCCGCGTTCGGCAAACGAATGGTGCGTTCCGCCAGCGAGATTGATCGCAATGCCTTCTCCGAGAGCACTCATTCCCGCCGCAATCGTTGCACCGGTGGACCGTCTTGATCGTTCAACCATCTTCTCCGACCAGGGAAACCCGATTCGGCGTTGTTCCAAATCGCTCAAATCCCCGTTCTTGATCTGTTCGACATAAGTTGCGGTGTGGACCAACGTTAACTCTTCGTCGGTCGCTGCCGGCGGAAGATGAAGCTCGCAACCTTTCTGCACCAAGTGTGTCGCGATACGCTCGCGAAGCAACCGGTATTTCGACATTGGAAACCGGTGCCCCTCGGGCAAGGGTAACTCAAAGACGTCGGAATAAAACAGCTTCATCTTCTGCATCACACTACTCGATTGAACACAAAGCAAATTCGTTCAAGTTGGCTTGTGCAACGCTTTGCGGACAACTCCAAACCAGAAAGAACATTGCTTCTTTGCACCAGCGTCCAACCGGGTGACCGTCGACAAAACCGGCTCCCTTGGCGACAACCAGAGCGGCTTGAGTTGCTCGCAAGGCAAGACTGTTGGCTTGTGACCGAATCTCGGCGGCAGCCGCAGCGTCATTACCTTCGGCCGCACTAAAGAGTTGTTCAATGAGCCGTTCGTATTGCGCACGTAAACCTTCTTGCGAATCAACGATCTCAGGCCGACGGGTCGCTTCGTCGCTGATAAAGCCCAACGCCGCTTTTACCAACGAGAGCGCCAAGACGGAAGTCTGTAATCCTCCTGCACCACCTCCGTTACCAACCAATACGTTTTCGATTGGCCCGGCAATCAACGATTCGTGTGGGACAAAAACATTGTCGCAGTGGACGGGTCCCGTTTGCGAACTCGAAAGCGCGAGAAGCGCCTGCCCCGGCGCGACTTGCACGCCCGCCGCGTCGGTTCGAACGACGAACAAAATCTGTTCGTCCGACATCTCGCCCGATTCGCTTTCAAGCTGAGCGCCCATGAGGATAAAATCCGCGCCGCAACCACCCGTCACCCATGGACTGAATCCGTTAATCCGAAAGCCATCGCTTTCTTGTCTCGCAAACAAGGCTGGCTTCTTTAGATGTTGCCGACTGGTAGTCAGGTGTGAGATGCCAACGGTTGCCGTTACGCTACCATCGAGCAACTTTGGCAACATTGACCGTCGCAGGGCTTCGTTAGAACAGCCGGCAATTCTTTTGAGGGCTGCAATCCGCTGCGTCAAAATGAACGTCGTTGTCAAACAAGCCGCTCCCAGCTCAAGATAACCACGTGCGATATCGGCCGAGCTCCAACCGAATCCGCCGACACCATCCGAGACGAACCAACGATAAAATCCAGCCTCACCACATTGCTTGAGTTGCTGGGTCGGCCAATCCGTTTTCGATTGGGACAATTCCCGCAACGAAAGCGCTAGTGTTTGAAGTTGAGCGTCTGAAGGATGGCGAATCATTGTCTGATGGCGAACGAAAGAATCGGATTTGATCCTCGATTCTAACCGATCCTCGAAATGATGTCGTCAGTCAAAAATAAAGGCTGAGTCGCTTCAACGACTCAGCCAACTCAATTCCTGACACTGATCGACGCAATACTAACGTCGTCGTCGAACGACAAGGCCAAGGGCGGCCAAGCTAAGAACAGACAGACTTCCAGGCTCTGGGACAGCAGTTGCAGCGACCAATGTGTCGCCAACATCAGCTCCAGTTAGACCTGCATCGCCAAGAACTCCTGCAAACTCAGCCGAGACAAGAAGGTTGGCTTCGATCGACAGAGTGTCGGCAGTCGCAGTCAACGCAGTCGGCGTTTCTACGTCAAACAAAATTGCAGCCAAACCGACTGTGCTTTCGACGAAAAACCCGCTGTTACTTCCTGTCGCACGTGTCGCATCATATCCAATTGAAAAGTCACCGACTTCAATTGTGTCTGAGTTAAAGAAAACGGACCCCTGATGCTCAATCGAACCACTGAACGGAGCAAGGGCGAACACTTCGTAAGCGAACGATGTCGCCGGCGTTTCGGTGCGAGCATTGATGTCGAAAGCGACTGAGTCAGCACCGAGGTCTCCAGGAACAATCACGTCACTGGAAACACTACTCAAATCCAGTCCGACGCTTGATAACGTCGCTGTATCCAAGAGAACATTCGTTTGTCCTCCCGTTACAAATGCTTGTTGCCCAACAGCGGTCGAACCCGATCCAACGATCAGCACCGCAGCCAGGAGTAGGGAAAGCTTCATTTTATTCTCCGATGGAAAGTTCAGTAAACGGAATCGTTTTGATAGAGAAACTGATACCGGTTCAAATGACCGAAAGATTTCGAAGGCGATAACGGCCAAACCATCGCGAGAGTGAAAAATCTTGATTTCCGTAAGCGTGGTTACAGTTTCAGTGAACCAAAACATTTCTTGTCTTCGTCGTGTTCGTTTTGATTGCCGGCTATTAGAAGCCATGAGAAAGCCGCACTCACTTGTTCAGACAGAACTGAACTTCCGAACTAATTTTGATAACTGGTCGTAAACTGCAACCGCGCGTCGGCTTGGTCTCGACTGACGTCGACGGTGACTTCTGCGTACGACTGTTCCGTTTCCCAGACGACGACCTTCGACATGCGCAAGTCGTACCCTTTGATCGAAGAAATCAATGCTGGAGAGACTTCCTGAAGAAGATATCGGGCCATGTTCTCGGCCGTGGGATTGTAAGGCAACTTGTAAATTCGATGAGGCTTAACCGATTCAATCGCTTGAATCGCGTTTTCGTCTTTCTCCCACAAGATAAAACCATGATCCCAATTGTCGTCGATCCAACCTTTAAAAAGCTTGTTGATTACGGCGAAATCGACGACGCGACCAAGCTCGTCTACATCGTTGCCGGTGACATGAAATTCGACAAGATAGTTATGTCCATGCAGGTTCGCACACTTGCCCTCGTGACCGAGCAAACGATGGCCTGCACAAAACTTCACTTGTCTCATTACCGTAATACTCATAGTCCGCCGCAAAAAATGGTGAAGATGGAGTGATTTCGAAATCCGAATCGGTTGAATCAACTCGAAGGAACAATTATCAATCCGAGCCACTATTGTTCAATGACTCAATTCGGTTCGTCTTTCAATTTCTCGTTGTTTTTGTGCCGTTCGCCGTCTCGGACGGTCTTCTTCTCAAGATTCTCTCGAAATGCCTCGGTTAGATCGACTCCCGTCTGATTGGCCAGACAAATCAACACAAACAAAATGTCAGCCATCTCATCGGACAGCGAGCCTCCCTCATCCGATTTTTTGAAACTTTGGTCACCATAAGTCCGCGAAACAATCCGGGACAATTCTCCGACTTCTTCAACAAGCTGAGCCAAGTTCGTGAGCTCGGAAAAATACCTGACACCAATGTCATTGATCCAGGTGTCAACCTGATCTTGGGCTTCGCGAATGGACAGCGAACTTTTTGACACGGCGGCCTCCGACAGTGAATAGTTAGACTATATTGAACCCAACAAACGGTTAAACGGTCAAGCCAAGATAGTAAGTTTGACACGGCGGCCTCCGACAGTGAATAGTTAGACTATATTGAACCCAACAAACGGTTAAACGGTCAAGCCAAGATAGTAAGTTTGACACGACAGGTTAGCACACCGGCACCGTTTCTTTTACCCACTCGAACAAATCTCAACTTAATGACTACGCTTCCAAAAATTGTTACGTGTTTTCCAATTGAGCCTTCGCAAGTCGAGCAAATCCAGGACGCTGTTGGAAACCAATTTGACGTCGTTGCATCAAATCAGGAGCAGATTGGGAAAGAATTGTTCGGGGCAGAGATCTTTTTTGGGCACGCCAAGACGCCAGTCGAATGGGCCGATGTTATTAAGCAAAAGAAGCTTAAGTGGATCCAGTCCTCTGCGGCTGGGTTGGACCATTGCTTGACACCAGAAGTCATCGATTCGGACATCCTGGTTAGTGGATGCAGTGCGCTGTTTGCGAAACAAGTCGCTGAAACATCGATGGCATTGTTGATGGGATTGATTCGCAGCTTACCCGTTTTCATGGAGGCGAAACGAAACCGTGAGTACGTTCGCCGACCCACGAATGATCTTCAGGGCAAAACCGTTGGCATCGTTGGGCTTGGCGGTAATGGCCAACAAATCGCCAAGACGCTTCGCCCAATGGTCGAAAAAATCATTGCCACTGACCGGTTTCCAGATTATTGCCGGAATGCCGTGAATAACGGAATCGTTGACCGGGTTTATCCTGCAGATGGCTTGGAAGAAATGCTTCCGCAAGCTGACGTTGTCATCGTGACACTTCCATTGAGCGAAGGAAATGAAAACCGTATCGCCGATCAACAATTCGCCGCGTTTAAATCTGGCGCTTTTTTTATTAACGTCGGTCGAGGAAGCGTGGTCGATGAAACTTCACTGATCAAGTACTTGGAGAACGGCCATCTTGCCGGAGCTGGCATTGACGTCGCAAATCCCGAACCGATCAAAGCCGACAACCCTCTTTGGGAAATGGACAACGTCATTATCACGCCACACGTAGGAGCGCAATCAGAATTCCGCGTACCGAAAACGGTCGACCTGTTCTGCGAAAATTTCTCGCGATACGTAGCGGGCGAGACGCTGATCAATTGGGTTGATAAGCAGCTTGGCTATCCGCATCCGAAACATCGGATCCAGTTTTAATTAAAAGCTGGTTCAACGTTTTGTTTTCGAAGAACGTTTGCTCACTGCTTTTTTTGTGCGTTGATCGCTAGCCGGTTTTACGGGATCGTCGGTTGAATCGCCACTTCGACTTCTGTTGGCAGGCGGTGAAATTAGTTGAAGCGATGTAAATCCAGATTGATTCGATCGACAAAGTCCCACGTCCACCAAATTCACTCTTCCGTCTCGATCAAAGTCGAAATGATTGTCGATCGGAGCAGACGAGAATCCGGTTTGGTTGGCTCTTGTCAATCCAACATCGATCAAGTTGACCCGCGTGTCGCCGGTAGCGTTGCCCGTCTCTGCGATCGCGTTTCCAAAGTAAAACGTCTGTGGTGAAGTAAGCCTTGTATTGGGCGTATCGAGTACAACGACTTGTAACCATGCATTCTCAATTGCATTGTCTGGCCATGAAAGTAAAACCTGCGAGACGCCAACTACCGGCGTGCCAACTGTAATCGAAGGCAAAGGAATTGCGCTCGAGCCATTAAGCACCGTCCAAGTGGATGGGTCATCGTTGTTACCAACCCGAAATTCAAAATCGCTGGGGCTAAGTGTTGAGCCAACTCCTTCAATGTCAAACGCAACTCGGTTGAGGCCTTTCGTGTAACTCGTATAGTTCGCGAAGGTCGCGGTTTGTCCCGGCAAAAGCGGAAACTTGTCTGGGGCAAATACGGTTTCTGTAAAACTCGATCCACCGTAAGTAACACCTCGCTCCAGGATTGTGCTCGTCTTATTAAATTCCACGTTGTCGACGAACACAGCGCCGCCAGAATTGTTGCGTTGGGCGAAAACAATTGCGACACGAGCTTCGACGGCACCATTGGGTACAATTGACAAAAATTGCTCATTGTTCCAAACATTGTTTGCTGAAGAACCATTGGCCAAAACGACCGAATCGGAACTGATGTACTCGCTCGTACCAAACAAGCCCCATTGGGTGTTGAAGTAATCGATTTTCAAAAAGACTTCATTGGCTGTACCTGCAATCGAATCCTGCGCATTGATAAACGCGTCGGCCGACAAAAATAGTTCGTCTCCCGGTGTCACCGAAATTCCTTGCGCCACTCCCGAAAAGTTCTCAGTTCCATTGAACTGTCCGTAAAGCTTAAGCGCCTCGGCTCCACTTTCGACTTCCTCATTACCGGAGCTAACGTTGAAAATCTGGTTACCGAAAATTGACCATTCTGCAAGCGAACCGCCGCCGTCTTCGAATCCTCCGTTCTCAAAAGTCAAAGTCGGTTCGCCGATTCGATCGAACGCATGAACGTAGTCAACTCGAAACTCCTGAGGCCAGACGGTTGTATTGTCAGGGTCGTCCAGGAACGTCCCGCCGATCGCTGTGTTAATGATCAAACGCATCTCACCAACATTGTTGGACAAGAAACCACCCACACTATCGTCTCGAACCGTCCAATAATGAACGTTGTCGACAAAGAATCGGATCTGAGTCGGATCCCACTCAACGGAATAAAGATGGTAGCTATCGTGATAGTTCTGTATCGCGCTGTCGTGAACAGCGCCTTGTTCGGCAAAAACAAAGTTATGCACGAACGGCGGGTTGGTTCCGTAGTGGAACGCGCTACTGGTCAAATTGGGTTGGGTGCCGCGGTTCTCCATAATGTCGATCTCACCCTCGCTCGGCCAAGGTGCATCAGCCAGCAACCAGATCGCTGGCCACATTCCCTTCGACGTAGGAAGTTTCGCTCGTATATCCCATCGACCATACTTTTGAAAAGTCTTACTTTCGATCAAACCACTTCGGTAAGGCAATCCACGTGAGCTGATGTTTTCCGAAGTGATGACAAGATCCCCTCCATTGGAGGTTACTTGGCTGGGCAAGTAATCTTGCAGTGAGAAATTGGTTGGGGAATTCGTGTTTCCAATTGTCCATATCGAAGTATCGACGCTCCCCGAATTAAACTCGTCATACCAAGCGGTTTGGTATCCCGATCGAGCAGTCGGTTGTGCTTGAACGACAGAACCAAAAAGTAAAGTCGTCGCAAACAAGAACACGACCCCGAAAAGTGATGTGGCTCTTAGAACGAACATGATGAATTTCGAGTAGGATGAGGGGCGATTGAATTGCGGGGGACTCTCTTGCGGAAGAGCTACTCTCTTCAATTCTTATTCTAATTCGAATTGGCTTCAGTGGGAAACAGCAGAGACCATGAAGATGAGTTTCCTTCGGTAAAGTGTCCCAGCTTGGCGTTTACCCTACAAACACAACGACTAGTTTTTTTCTTTAACTGGCTCGCCTACGAGTTTCTTGTACTTGTCCCTTTGTTCAGGCGTCAACTCGTCCATCAATTCTTCCCTCGCTTCACTGGTAAGCCGCTGGATCTCTTTTGCAATTCGCTGTTGCAACTCATTCGCTTTCGATTCAAGTCGCTTGGCTTGATTGTCATCGACTTCAAGGTAACTAAGGATTTGAGGCGCGAGAATGCCAGACGAGATTTTGGTTTTTCGCGCAACTTGCTTTAGCACCAACTGAACCGTCACTTGCTTCAATCGGTCAACTTGATGGGGCAACAGTAAGCCTGTCACGCGAGAATGAGCCTCTTGTTTCTTCTCTTCGAATTGATCGGCCAGGTCCCGACGACGCAATTCAATTTCACGTTCAGAAACTCCAGAGTTTGAAAACGTTTTTAAGTCCTTTGACATATCCGAACGATGCTGGCGCAGGTTTTTGGAAATTTGTTTGAGCTCTTCACGCTGCTCCGGAATCAGATCAAGCTCGGACTGCACTTTCTTGTCAATCACGGCATTGATCAACATGTCTTGAAATGGAGGTTCTTCCTGAGCCATCACTTGAAGTGAACCAGAAATCGAAACAACAAAAAGAAAGACACCGATTAAGTGCAGACGTTTACTGAAAAAACGCAACCGACGTATTTTGCTCGCCTCATAGTTAAATAATCCAACTCGCCTGAAGGTTCGTCTCGCCCGTGCTTGGCCCATAATGTCTCTCCCAACAACAGAAAGTCGTGAATCGATCTAGAGGGTATTTCAAAACCTGTAGTGGACTTCGCCAGAAGTCCCAGCTCGCTTTCAAAACAAAGGGAATTCTGGCGAATCCCACTACGATGATCGCACGATTTTAGGTTTTGAAATGTCCTCTAGTCTTATCATGTGGACAATTATTCCAGGAAGCAAGGTTACACTGGCTTTACAGGGAAAAACCTGCCATCGAGCCATGAATTCCGCAACGAATTCTGTTAAAAATGGTGTGGCTGAAAATTCCACCAGCCGCACCGAACAACAGATTTTGAAAGCAGAAAACTTCATGGCCACTAAAGTCGCAATCATCGGAGCAGGAGGAATGCTCCAGTATCACGCCGCAGGATTCAAGGAAGCAGGAGCGGAAATCGTCGCGATTTGCGACATGAACTCGGACGCAGCAGCAGCAGCGGCTAAGGAGTGGAAGGTTGAAAACGTTTACAGCGACGTTGAGAAGATGTTGACCGAATCGGATGCTGATGCGGTGAGCATTATCGTACCCAACAAGTTTCATGCTCCTTTGGCAATCCAGTGCTTGAACGCTGGCAAACATGTCTTTTGTGAAAAACCACCGGCACTTAATGCGGCTCAAGTCGAAGAGATGATCGTCGCGGCAAAATCGGCAAACAAACACTTGATGTTCAACTTCAACAATCGTGCGCGGCCTGAATCGTACAAGATGATGGAGATGATTAACGATGGAACAGTTGGCAAAATCAATTCGGCTCAAGCCAAATGGATACGCCGGACCGGAATCCCAGGATTTGGCGGATGGTTCACGACCAAGGCGCTTTCAGGTGGTGGTCCGTTAATTGATTTGCTGCACATGGTTGACTTGGCGATGCACTTCATGGGCTATCCAGAACCGTCACACGTTCTCGGCCAGACCTTCAACGATTTCATCGATGACAAGGGATTCAAAGGGCCTTGGGGAATTCCCGATGTGGCCGACGGGACGACTGATGTTGAAGCGGCTGCTCATGGTTTTGTAACGTTTAAGTCAGGTCAAGTGTTGACGATGCAAGTCTCATGGGCGGAAATGATCAAGCGCGAAGAGGTCTCGGTCGTGTTCCAAGGAACCAAAGCTGGCGGAAAAGTCGAACGACTATTTGGCTCAGATGGCTTGGACGAGACCGCCATCGACACATGCGAGATCTACGTCCAAGAAGATGGCAAGTCCGTCGACAAAACGATCGAAGTCGCCGCCTGTGAAGATATGGGACGGGCACGCTCGGCTGCAAACTTCATCTGCACGATTGATGGTAGCGAAGAACCGTTGAATACGCCTGAGCAAGCACTCATGTTGATGAAGACGATCGACGCGCTTTACGAATCGGCGAGTTCAGGCAAACCAGTTGCCGTTTGATCGTATCGTACGGACACCGACGTTTTACTTTAAAGAAATCGGATTGGAGCAAGGTTTGATGCTGCCTGGACTTAACAAGACCCTTGCATTTTCGATCCTTGTTTCGATGTTATTCTGCTTGCCTGCAAATGTTGACGGACAACAGAATCGCCGACCTCGAAAACCCAGCGTTTCCAAGATCAAAAAGACGATCAAGAAACTTAAACCACTGGCCACAAAACTTGAGGACCCGAAACCGGGACAATGGCTCGATTCGCACGACGAAGAGGGTCAGACGTTTTCGCAATACTTGCGGTTTCGCCCCAACGTGTTGACGGAAGAGCGATACAAACTCTACGTTCAGCCGATTGGCGAGTTTTCGGAAAAGCAAAAAGAGCTGGTGACATTGAGCGCGGAGTTTCTTTCGATTTATTTCAACTGTCAAGTCGAAACGCTTGACGTGAAGGACGAGTCAGAGATTCCGGATTCGGCCAAGCGCATTCACCCGTCGTGGGGTGACAAACAATTATTGACGGGCCATATTCTCGATGAGATCCTTGCCCCAGAACTTCTCGACGATGCGTTTGCCGAGATTGCGTTCACGACTTCCGATCTGTGGCCTGGCGATGGTTGGAACTTTGTGTTTGGCTATGCTTCATTTCGAGATCGGGTCGGAGTCTGGTCGCTTTATCGATATGGCGATCCAGATGAAAGTGACGAGTCCTTTCAACTGGCTCTTAGCCGAGCGATCAAAGTCGCTTCGCACGAAACGGGGCACATGTTTTCGATCAAGCATTGCATAAAATATCAGTGCAACATGCAAGGAAGCAACAGCTTGCCGGAATCCGACTCTCAGCCTCAACACCTTTGCCCCGAGTGTCATGCAAAAATACTATTCGCGACAAGAGCCGATCCCGTTGAGAGGTATCGAAAACTAATCGAATTTTGCGAAAAACATGGACTCGAAGAAGAAGTTGAATTCTATAAAGCGGCCAAGGCAAAGTTAGAATAGGTCAATAGAATAGGTCAAAGCCAAATTTCGTTTAGATGCGGGCGATCTTGAGTTTTCTTGTCCAATAAGGGAATCGCAAACCGTTGGAACTGCGTAGACCGTAGATCATCGGAGGAGTTGTCGTGCGTTCGAAACTCGCAAACATCCTGACCTTTCTAACGCCTGTCATTTTTGGAATTTCAGGCGCGTTCGTTTGTTCCAATGCTGCGGAAGATAAAACAACCATCGATCCGCCCGCGACTCGACTAGCCAAAGTCGGTCACCCGGACTTCCTCAGCCCTCAATCCAATACGATTGTCGTTTGCGACCAGCGAGTGTTCGTCGCAAACACGCAAGCCGACACTGTCGATGTCATCGACACGAAAACGGGAAAGGTCGTTTCGCGAATTGATGTTGGTATCGATCCCGTTTGCGTCGCCGTTCGACCCGACAACAAAGAAGTTTGGGTTTCCAATCATGTCTCTGATTCTGTCAGCGTCATTGATACCGACAGCGAAAGCCCCACTTTCCTACACGTTATTGCGACCGTGCAAGATCTCGATTGGGAAACGAAGACCACAGAGTTTGACGAACCAGTTGGAATCGCTTTCGCCAGCAACGAAAAAGCTTACGTTGCGCTCTCTTCGCTCAACAAGATCGCGGTGATTGATGTCAAGTCACGCAAGACGACTAAGACGCTTCAAATCACGTCGCAAGAACCACGCGCCATTAAAGTTCGTAACAATCGGTTGTACGTCATTCCTTTCGAGTCGAACAACCAAACTCAACTTTCTGGCGGCAGCAAAGACGACGTTGATGGCGAACGGGTAACGTTTGATGCATGGAATCACTCAATCGAACACAACAACGTCTTGTCTTTGGGACACGTGTTAGACATCGTCAAACATCCGGACGTTCCTGACAAAGACCTTTTCGTTTTTGACACTGAAACTGATGAACTAATCGAGACCGTCGATACATTGGGAACTTTGCTGTACGGATTGACCGTCGATTCGACCGGAAATGTTTTCATTTCTCAGGCGGACGCGAGAAACGATATCAACGGACGCTCCGGCACCAGAGACCACAGCTTAAAGGAACTCGACAATCGGGCTTTCTTGAATCAAGTCACCGTTGTTAATTCCGAGAAAGACGAAATCGAACCCCGATCTAAACGTATTCAACTCGAACCAGAACTGCCGGAGCAACCGACTCCAGACCAAGCCTTCGCAACGCCATTTGGGATCGAAATTTCGGCAGATGATTCAACGTTGCTTGTTTCGTCGGCCGGTTCGGACCAATTGATAACGATCAATTCAGTGACAGGTCGCGTCCTTGGGCGAGTTGCAGTCGATTCGGTTCCACGCGGCATCGCCATTGAATCTGAAGACGATGGTAAACCAAAACAAGCGTGGGTACACAACTCGGTCGCCAACACGATTTCGTTGGTTGATGTGTCCGATGTCACGGACCCGAAAGTCGTTGAACAAATTGAGCTTGTGGATCCAACGAATCCCAATTTCAAGCGTGGAAGAATTGCGTTCAACACGGCGTCGGCTTCGACGACGGGAACTTTTTCGTGTGCGAGCTGCCATCCGGACGGGCACACCGATCAACTGCTTTGGGTTTTGAAGACGCCCGTCGTTAGCGGCGGCGAACAGATCATGCCGCGTTCCACGATGCCGCTGCGAGGGTTGCGTGATACGGCTCCATTTCACTGGGACGGAATTCCTGGCGACCCTTACGGTGGAATCAATAGTGAGAGTATACATGGTGCCGTCGATCCAAACAGCGACTCCGACGACCCGGCAAGTGCCGTCCGGCATTTGATTGATGGGGCATTGGCTTCAACAATGAGTTTGGTTGACGAACCGGGCAAAAACGATGAAGAGAAAGACGGGTTGCTTTCCGCGAAACAGCGAGATGACTTGGCTTCGTTTTTGTTAAGCGTTCCATTTCCGCCGGCACAGAAACGTCCCTATACCAATGTCATCTCCAAATCAGCGCAGCGTGGGTTTGAGCTGTTTCATCTTCTGGGCGATCACGATGAGAAACCAAAGCCGAATGTCTGCGGTGATTGTCATCGAATGCCGTTTTGGGTCAGCACCAACACGCCTGGGACAGGGATGGACGCGCCGACTTGGCGCGGAGCCAATGATCGCTGGCTGATTTTGCCACAAGGCAGGTTGAACATTATCGATTTCGATTTTTATCGCCGCGTTGCCGAAGCTGGTTTGGATGAACGGCGTATCTGGCAGTTTTCCTGGGCGGGTCGTGATCGGTTCGATCCGGTTTGGAACATGGTCCTCGAAGGCAGCACCGGATTCTCAGGTGCACTGGGCAGGCAACTAACCATCGACTCAGAAACGGCCAAAGATTTGCGATCAATCGAATTGCTTTCTGCATTGGAGACAAGCGCAGCCGAAGGGGCCGTTGTGTTGCAAGTCACCGGTGTTTTACTTTCAAATGAGGATTCCGAATCAGTCTCATTGCAATTTCACGACGATCAATATGTGCAGGCTGACCCGGCAGAATCACACGTTGGACTCAACAGCTCAAAGCCAACAACTCAAGAAATCTACACACGTGATGAGCTGATTGAGATGGCAATCGCCAAAGAATTTGTCGGCACGTTTACGGCCCGTCATGGTGAGAAAGTCAACTTCGACCATCCCCAACCAGCTATCTGGACGCGAGGACCCATCGAAGCTCAACGTGGTCGGCAAGAATTCCCGATCGTCTTTCCCGAGAAACCGACTATGGTGATCAGTGGTCGGCATATCGACAAAGAAGCCAACTTGATCGTAGACGGGCGTCGAGTGGATGGGACGCTCTCATTTTCTGCTGACGATACGATTGGAATTCAACTAAGCGCGCTTCCGCCGGAAGGCATACACTTCCTTCAAATTCAGAACCGCCATGGTCTTTTCAGTAACGATTTCATCTTTCACGTTGCACAAGATGAAAACGCCGCGAAATCACTCGATCAAGAATTGGCAGACACGCACGACCCAAACTCAGCTTTGGCGTCGGCAATCAAAAACGGGAGCTTGGACGAAGTCAAAAAGTTGGTTGCTGCTTGGCCGAAAGTGAATCGGCGACATCCGGAATCGGGGACGCTGCCGTTGAGCACCGCTGCAATTTACGATCGTACGGAAATCGCAAAATGGCTAATTGAAAATGGAGCTCGCGCTTCAGGTTCTAATCGAGACGGCAACACGCCGCTGCATATTGCCGCTTTCTTTTGTCACGATCAAATGGTTGAGCTGTTGTTGGCGAACAAAGTTGACACCAAAAAGAAAAATCATCGTGGTGAAACGGCTTTGGATTCCGTTTCAGGAGACTGGGATGAAGGGTTGGAGGGATTTTACATTGGGCTCAACCGCGCGTTGGAGCTTGAATTAGACCTTGATCAAGTAAAACTCAACCGACCGAAAATAGCCAAACGGTTGCGTGAGTTGGACGGAGCAACCGAGTAAAGTCCGTAAAAACCCGAGTTTTACGACTTCGGCACGCGTTTTGCAATCTATTGAATTCTCGTTCAATCGACGTGCCAAATCTGCATTCCGCCCAAATCTGCATTCCCGCGTTTGGGCTGTGCAAGTAGCGCACGGAAAAGGAGATTCAATGATGTCGTTCCAATTTGAAAAACTAACCACAAAAGGGCGCGCTGCCGTTTCATCCGCACAAATGTCTGCCTCGGCCAAGGGACACGCCGAGCTATCGACTTTGCATTTGTTAGCGGCGTTGCTGGAGGAGCAGGGGGGTGCGGTCAAGCCACTGATCCAGAAAACCGGTGCGCCTCTTTCGCAATTACAATCCATGGTCCAAGCTGAGCTTGATCGGATGCCGTCGTCGAACAGTTCCAGTCCTGCGGGAGCAAGTCGAGAGCTGCAAACCGTTCTGGAGACGGCTTCTACGGTAATGACAGAAATGGGTGACCAATTCATTTCGACGGAACATCTTCTGTTGGCGATTCTCACCACCGACTCTCAAGCCCGAAGAATTTTAGAGCTTAACGCTGTCGATGAAAAATCAATCCGTACAGCCATTGCCGATCTTCGTGGCAATGCGAAAGTGGTCGACGAGAACCCGGAAGACAAATATCAAGTTCTACAAAAGTACACGATCGACCTCGTAGAACGTGCGCAAGCAGGAAAGCTTGATCCGGTCATTGGACGCGACGAAGAAATTCGTCGGGTGATCCAGGTCTTGTCGCGTCGCAGCAAGAACAATCCTGTCTTGATCGGCCAGCCGGGAGTCGGCAAAACGGCGATCGCCGAAGGACTCGCGTTGCGGATCGTTCAAAATGATGTCCCGCAAAGCCTTCGCAACAAACGCGTGATGGCGCTGGACATGGGAGCTTTGATCGCGGGTGCTAAATTCCGAGGTGAGTTCGAAGATCGTTTGAAATCGGTCCTAAAAGAAGTAACTGCTGCGGCTGGCCAAATCGTTTTGTTCATCGACGAGCTTCATACGGTCGTCGGAGCCGGAGCTGCCGAAGGAGGTAGTGACGCGGCCAACTTGCTGAAACCGGCTTTGGCGCGGGGCGAGTTGCACTGCATCGGTGCGACAACGCTGGACGAATATCGAAAGTATATTAAGAAAGACGCTGCGCTGGAGCGACGATTCCAACCAGTTTACGTTGGCGAACCGAGTGTTGAAGACACGGTTTCGATTCTGCGTGGACTGAAACAGCGATATGAGACGCATCATGGCGTTCGCATCAAGGACGGTGCTTTGGTTGCGGCGGCTGAACTTTCTAGTCGATACATCACTGATCGCTTTCTTCCAGATAAGGCCATCGACCTGGTCGACGAAGCGGCTTCTAAGTTGGCGATGGAACTGGACAGCGTGCCGCACGAAATTGATGTTGTCCAACGACGGCTGACCCAGCTTGAACTCGCCGCCAGACAACTGGCGGACGAACAGGACGACAACGTTCAATCGAGACTCGCGGACGTCAAAACAGAAATGGAACAGAAACGTCTTGAGCTTGCGGACCTTCGCGAGCAATGGGAATCTGAAAAACTTGGCGTAACCGACGTGCAAAAGATACGTCAGCAGCTTGCCGAAGCAACTCTGGCGTTCGAGAAATTGGATACGCAAATCAAGACCAATCAGTCGTCGGGCATCCCCCCGAGCGAATCTGACTTTCATCAATTGTATGAGTTGGATTCAAACCGAAAAAAACTTGAAGCGCAGATCGACACAGCCGAGGCTCGTGCTGAAGAAGCAGGTTCGGAACAAAAAGAATCGAAGAAACGATTGTTATCGGAAGAAGTTACCGAAGAAGAGATCGCTGAAATCGTTAGTGCTTGGACCGGAGTTCCTGTCACTCGCATGATGGAAACAGAGAAAGCCAAATTGCTTGTGATGGAAGAACGGTTGCAGCTTCGCGTTGTAGGACAATCTGCTGCCGTCGAAGCTGTCAGCAACGCGGTCCGTCGTAGCCGAAGCGGACTTCAAGATCCGAATCGACCGATTGGATCGTTCATGTTCCTCGGCCCAACCGGTGTCGGCAAGACGGAACTGTGCAAGGCGCTTGCGCAAGTCATGTTTAATGACGAAAACGCAATGGTTCGAATTGACATGAGCGAGTTTATGGAAAGGCACAGTGTTTCTCGTTTGATCGGAGCGCCTCCCGGATACGTCGGCTATGACGAAGGGGGTAAGTTAACCGAAGCCGTTCGTCGTCGTCCGTATAGTGTGATCTTGTTGGACGAAATTGAGAAAGCTCACGACGACGTTTACAACATTTTGTTACAAGTCCTGGACGATGGTCGTTTGACCGATAACCACGGCAACACGGTAGACTTTACCAATACGATGATTGTGATGACCAGCAATGTCGGAAGTCAGATCATCCAAAAGATCACAGAGTCGGGTGGCGATCGAGACGAAATGGAATCCGCGGTTAATGCGGCTTTGCAATCGCGGTTTGCTCCCGAATTGCTGAATCGAGTTGATGAGAAGATTGTTTTCGAACCGCTCAATCGTGATGAAATCCGTCAAATTGTCGACCTGCAGCTTACGATTCTGGAAAAACGTCTCGAGTCCAACTTTCTGACCTTGGTTGTAACCGAAGCGGCTAGAGCGGCGATTGCCGAAGAAGGTTACGATCCGGTATACGGCGCCCGCCCGCTAAAGCGCGTGATTCAACAGCGTATCGCAAATCCGCTGGCGACTGAACTGTTGAAGAACTCTGGCAGTGGTGAACGTGAAGTGTCGGTTGACTTTGTCGATGATTCGTTTGTCATCGGGTAGCATTTACCTACGTGAGCGGCGGCTAACGCTTTGGGCTTTGGCTTTGCCGTAGGGCCAGTTCTCACCGGCCGTGGATTTGTCCGATAGGAACCGGCCCTATAATGATGGGTTTTGAAATGCCCTTTAAGTACCTACCACCGACAGCACACCTTTCTTCGAGTCAGCGTTGAATCCGTTAAAACCTCCTGGATTATTTGAAACTCCAATCGGGACAGCCGCGTTTAAAACGCAGCTGGAGGACTTTCAAGTCGAAGAAGTTCTCGGATTCGAACCTGCCGGCGAAGGCGAACATTGCTTGCTTTGGATTGAGAAAAAAGATCGAAACACAAACGATGTTGCGACAGAAATTGCAAAACGATTGGGGCTTAGAAAACGTCTGGTCAGTCATTGCGGTTTGAAAGACAAACAAGCAATTACTCGTCAGTGGTTCAGTCTTCACCTTCCTGGTCGCGAGTCTCCCGACCCAAAAGAGTTGGAATCCGAAAGCGTACGCGTCTTGAAGATCACACGACATTTGCGGAAGCTTCATCGCGGTTCTCATGATGCCAACCGATTTTTGATTCGGCTAAGAGATTGCAACTTCAGCCATAGCGGTTGTCAGCAACGGTGGGAGCAGATTTGTCGGCGAGGCGTACCAAACTATTTTGGCCCGCAGCGATTCGGATTCGACGGGAATAATATCGTACAATCGATGCAGTTCATGTCCGGCAAAATCGAAGTCAAGGATCGTTTGCTTCGTGGGATCTTGATTTCAGCGGCCAGAAGTTTTGTGTTTAACTCGGTTGTCGCCAAACGTGTTACGGATCGAAACTGGGATACTCTACTTGATGGAGAAGTGTTTGGATTCGCAGACAATCGAAGTCTTGTGTTGCCTGAAAATCTGCGTGGTGACGAAGCCGATCGAGTCAAAGCAGGTGAGCTTGAATTGACAGCGCCACTATGGGGCAACGGCGAACCCTTGAGTCGGAGTGAAGTCAGACGGATAGAAGACGACGTGGTGAGTGAACAAAATGAACTTGTCTCCGGCTTGGCTCAGTTCAATTTGCGACAAGAGAGACGAGTCATCCGGTTGCGACCTACTGAACCGACACTTGAATGGTCCGACAATTCCGAATCGGACACAGCCGACTCGGTCGTTCTGCGATTTCAATTGCCAAAAGGAACTTACGCGACAACGCTACTGAAAGAGTTGTGCGAGTTGAAATGACACAAGGCAATTTGTGCCGGCAAACGTGCGACAAAACATCTCGCCGATTGTGCAATTGGCCCGCGAACGTTAACTTCATAGGAACGATTTACTTGTACCTGGACTGAAGATGATCTCTTATCCGAAACCTGATGAACTTCCTGAATCACAGCGAATTGTGATCACTGGAATTGGCTTGACTTCACCCAATGGAAACAGCTTGGCTGAATTTCGAGAGGGCTTGCTAACTGGTCGCAGTGGGATTCAGGATTACGAAATTCGGTACTTTGGCAAGACGTTGGCTGGTGTGTGCGATTTCGAAGTCACACGTCATCAAAAACGTAAAGAAGCTCGTCGGGGCACGCGAGCAGGAAGCGTCGGAATCTACTGCGCTCGCGAATCCATCTTGAGTGCGGGCATCGATATTGAAACCATCGACAAAAGCCGAGTTGGTATTTACGTTGGCGTCACCGAACATGGCAACGTGGAAACAGAAACCGAAATCCACGAGATCAAGCAATTCGATTACGATGTAAAAATCTGGTCGCATCACCATAATCCGCGGACCGTTGCCAACAACCCAGCCGGTGAAGTCGCTCTGAACATGGGAATCACAGGCCCGCACTACACGATCGGAGCGGCGTGTGCGGCTGGCAACGCCGGAATGATTCAAGGCGTTCAGATGTTGCGTTTGGGCGAGTGTGATTTGGCGATAGCCGGCGGCGTTTCCGAGTCCATTCACACGTTTGGAATTTTTGCTGGATTCGCCAGCCAAGGCGCGCTTGCAACGCACGAAGATCCGACCAAGGCTTCGCGACCATTCGACAAAGATCGCAGCGGCATCGTCGTCTCCGAAGGCGGCTGTTTGTATACGCTGGAACGGCTTGACGACGCCAAGGCTCGCGGAGCGAACATCATTTGCGAAATTGTCGGTTACGGCATGAACACAGACGCCACAGACTTTGTGCTACCCAACCCCGAACGGCAGGCTCAGTGCATGCATATGGCTCTCAATCGGGCTCACGTTAACGCAGACGACATTAACATTGTCAGTACGCACGCAACGGGCACGGGAATGGGCGATGTTCTCGAATCAAAGGCCGTCAGAACGGTTTTTGGCAAGTCTGAGAAAACCTGCATAAATAACGGGAAAAGCTTTATCGGGCATACGATGGGAGCAGCCGGTGCGTTAGAATTGGCCGGAAATCTTGTGGCCTTCGAAGACGGCGTGGTTCATCCAACCATCAACGTCGACGAAGTTGACCCAGAGTGTGATTTGGCGGGACTTGTCAAAAACGAGCCTCGCGAAATTGGCAAAGTCGATTATATTTTGAACAACTCTTTTGGCATGCTGGGCATCAATTCAGCCCTCATCGTCAAACGTTTCTAACAACTGTCGTCGTAACGACCGTTGGCAAAGTAAACGACAGTTAGACTACCAAGGCCGAACGTCATGATGACTTCGCGCCTGTTCCCCGATTATTGATTAGAGAGATTACGGAGTTATCCGATGGCACCTGCAGAAATCCGCGACGCAATTATCAACATCCTTGCCGACATCGCACCCGATGAAGACCTAACTGATTTGAAAGATGAAATTTCGTTCCGCGATCAGATGGAACTTGATTCAATGGACTTTCTTGACATCGTGATGGAATTGCGAAAGCGGTATCGCGTTCAGGTTCCAGAGGAAGATTACACCGAGCTCAATTCGATGCAGAGCACAGTCAACTACCTGACTCCGAAGATGGCTGCCGTTGGTTAATACTGAATGTAGAGGACATTTCAAAACCTAAAATCGTGCGATCATCGTAGTGGGATTCGCCAGAATTCCCTTTGTTTTGAAAGCGAGTTGGGACTTCTGGCGAAGTCCACTACAGGTTTTGAAATACCCTCTAGTTTTTGAGTCACCAAGACCGGCACAAGTCGGTCTTTTTTTGTAGAGCCCATCTGCCAAGCTGATCGACCATTCCTATGAGCGGCAAAGCGTAGCCGTTCTCGAATACTGAATTTCTACCAACCTTCATCGATAAAGATTTATGTACGACACGATCATCATCGGTGCTGGAATGTCTGGCTTGGCCGCCGGAATTCGATTGGCACACTATGATCAGAAAGTCTGCATTCTCGAAAAGCACTACACCATCGGTGGCTTGAATTCGTTCTATCGAATGAACGGCCGCGATTACGATGTCGGACTACACGCGGTGACAAACTTTACCGCCAAAGGAACCAAGCGAGGACCTTTGGCACGAATCCTCAGGCAGCTTCGATTCAAGTGGGAAGATTTCGCGTTGGCTCCACAGCGCGGATCACGAATTGCGTTTCCGGGCGTTGATCTTCGTTTTGACAACTCATTGGATCTGTTGCGATCTGAAGTCAAGCGAGAGTTTCCAACCCAAGTTGACGCTTTTGAGAATCTCGTCGCGGCGATTTCCGATTACGACGATCTGGATCAGGCGGCGTTTGAAATCTCCGGACGAGAGCGAGTGAATGAGCTGATTTCCGAGCCACTCCTGATTGAGATGATTTTCTGCCCGCTGATGTGGTACGGCAACGCAGCGGAGCACGATATGGCTTGGGGTCAGTTTTGCATTATGTTTCGCTCCATTTTCCTAGAAGGATTCGCACGTCCCTACAAAGGCGTTCGATTGATTTTAAAAAATCTAGTCAAACGATTTCGTGGACTTGGCGGAGAACTAAAACTTAGATCGGGTGTCGCCAAAATCAATGTTGATAACGGGCACGCCGTTGCCGTTGAGTTGGACAACGGTGAAGTCCTGGAGGCCAAGCGTATTCTCTCCTCCGCCGGTCGCGTCGAAACGTTGAGATTGTGTAGTGACACGAATGAACCCGATCCGCGGCTGGCAGGACAGCTTACCTTTATTGAATCCATATCAGTGTTGGATCGACAACCCGATACGCTGGGCAACGAAGACACGATCGTGTTTTACAACGACAGTGAAAAATTCAATTGGCAGCGTCCCACTGATAACCTTTGCGATATTCGAACCGGCGTCGTCTGCTCTCCCAACAACTACGAGTATGCCGACAGTGAGTTACTGGCCGATGGCATCATTCGGATTACGACCATAGCCGATTTTGATCGATGGAATGCGCTCAACGAGGAAGACTATCAGTTGGCGAAACTTCGTTGGTATGATGAGAGTGTTGCCTCCAGCGTCCGGTTCACGCCGGACTTTCGACCTTACGTGATCGATACCGATGTCTTTACGCCGACGACGATCAAACGATTCACATGGCACGACAATGGAGCCGTTTACGGCGCTCCGGACAAGCAGCTTGACGGGACAACGCATGTCGACAACTTGTTTATGTGTGGCACGGATCAGGGTTATGTTGGAATCATTGGTGCGATGATGAGCGGCATTTCGATGGCGAACGTTCACTGCTTGAGAGACTGATCTTCGCGAATTCGGGATAAAGCATGATTCGATACGCGACTACGATTTTCCTTAGCGCCTTCCTGTTGTTCCAAGTCCAACCGTTGATCGCTCGCGTCATCCTGCCGTGGTTCGGCGGTTCAGCGTCTGTTTGGACGACGTGCATGATGTTTTTTCAAATCGTGCTGGTTGCCGGCTATCTTTATTCACACGGATTGCGCCGACTATTTACGCCGAGAACTGGATGGCTGATCCACGTTGCGCTTTTACTGTTGGCCGGTTTGAATTTGTTTTTGCTGCCGTTGATTCCCGGTGACTGGCTAAAGCCGACCGGCGATGAAAATTTGACGGTTGGAATCCTGACGGTCCTCGGACTTTCGATAGGCGTACCGTTTTTCGTTCTGTCGACAACTGGACCTTTGATTCAAGCCTGGCAATCGGTGACCAGCATGAGTTCGACCGAGGAACCATCAAGCGACGGCCAAACGTCAACCTATCGGTTGTATGCGGTTTCGAATGTCGGTTCGATTTTGGCCTTGCTAACTTATCCGTTTCTGTTTGAACCCAATTTCACCTTGGCGCAGCAAGGTTTCGTCTGGACGATTCTATTCGTTTCGTTTTGCTGTTTGTGCTTTTCCAGCGGAATGCAAATCAAGCCTGGCATGTTGTGGACATCGCATTCAGATGACCAGTCGAACGAACATGAGAATCCTGTTTCGATTTTTCGAATTGGAATCTGGTTGTTGCTTTCGATGGCACCCTCGATCATGTTGCTGGCCACCACGAACTTGATGTGTCAGCAGATCGCTTCGGTTCCGTTCCTGTGGATCGTCCCGCTCAGTTTGTACCTACTGTCTTTCATTATTTGTTTTGATCGACCGGCTCTTTATCGCCGCTGGCTGTTCGGCCCACTAATGGTTTTGAGTGTTTTCATCGGGATCGCGATTGTGCACATGCACATTTACGTTTCGGCACCATTGCAAATCCTTGGTCTATGCCTGGTTTGCTTCTCGACCAGTATGTCGTGCCATGGTGAACTGGAACGCGTCAAACCACCGACAAAACATCTCACGCTGTTTTACTTGTGTGTCGCGATCGGTGGCTCGCTGGGCGGCATCTTCGTCGTTGTTGTTTCACCGACCATCTTTAATGACTTCTATGAGTTTCAGGTCGGCCTGATCATCGTTGCATTTTTATCTTGCCTGACACCACTGGTGTTGGTCAAACAAAGAAACAACTGGCACTGGATCTACGTGATGGTCGGCTTGTTTGCGGCAGCCGTCCCAGTCGCCAGCTTGATGCACCAACTCGATCCCAACAGCGTAGATGGATTGGTCATGAAAGGACGAAATGAGTACGGCCTGACATCAGTCATCGACCATCAAGACTTTCGCTCTTTTGTTAGCGGAAAGATCGACCACGGTACGCAGAAGCATCAGCCCGACAAAAAGTTTGAGCCATCGGGTTACTATACGAAGAACAGCGGAATTGCGATCGCGATTCAAGGCCAACGGATGATCAAACCAACAGCCGACAAGAACTTGGATGTTGGAGTCATCGGCTTGGGAATCGGCGCGATGCTGGCCTGGTGTGAAGGCGATGACAGATTTACGTTTTATGAAATCAATTCGGCGGTGAAAGAAATCGCTGAGAACTATTTCACTTTCTTGAGCCAGTACGCCGACCAAACCGAAGTTGTCATCGGCGACGGGAGAATCCAACTTGAAAAATCACTTCGTGATACCGGCTCAAAAAAGTTCGATGTATTGGCCGCCGACGCTTTTTCCAGTGATTCGATCCCAGTCCATTTGTTGACGATCGAATGTCTGCAACTTTATCTTGCTCATCTTGCCGATGATGGCGTCATGGTTTTTCACATCTCCAATCGATTCGTTGACTTGAATCCGGTACTCAGACAAGCTGCCGACGAACTGGGTTTGCACGCGGTTCATATCGTCGATGACCATGACCGCGTTGATATGACAGAGTGGATTCTAATGACGCGTAGCGACGAATTTCTGCTGACGCCAGTGGTCAAAGCTGCAAGCAAACCATGGCAAAATGAGTTACAACCAGTTCGTTGGACGGATGATCATGCAAGCCTAGTACCGATCATCAGCTGGAAACTGGATATTGACTGGGAAGGATTGCCGGCGTCCAAAGGCAAACAGGTCTCGCCGGAATATCTACTCATCGAGGGCGAAAGCAATTGAATCATGTCAAAGTCTGAAAACAATATGGACTCGCAAAGATCCATGATGATCACTCGGTTTTCAAATGATCAATCGCCGGTTGAGATGAACGATTTTTTGGCGACCGAGGAGCCGCTCGAAATTCGGATCCTTTTTCACGAAGGCGAAAAACAGAAAAACCGAAGCCTATCGATTACGATGCGGACTCCTGGCGACGACGAACCGTTGGCGGCAGGTTTTCTGGCAAGCGAAGGGATCATTCAATCCGTTGGCGATATTTCCGGGTTTGAATGGTCGGGGCCAGTTACAGACAATCAAATCAGCTCCAACCAAGTCACCGTTTGCTTGAACCAACATGTTGAAGTCGACATGTCAGATTTGCAACGTCACTTTTATACGACGTCCAGTTGCGGCATCTGCGGCAAGGCGTCGCTGGATGCGGTCCGGTCCAAAATTAACCGTCCGATTGAAGACAGCGGATTCAAGATCAAGTCTTCGAAGGTCTACCAATTGCCGGAACTTTTGCGCGAACAGCAAGAAGTCTTCGACCAAACCGGCGGACTTCATGCGGCGGGCCTGTTCGATCGAGAGGGCAATTTCATCGATCTTCGGGAAGATGTTGGTCGCCACAACGCGTTAGACAAATTGCTTGGCAAGCAATTCCTTAACGGCTCAACACCACTGTCGGACTCAATCGTGGTCGTCAGCGGTCGAGCAAGTTTCGAGTTGGTCCAAAAGGCGGTTGCATTCGGCGTTCCGATCATGGTCGCTGTCGGAGCGCCTTCAACCTTGGCCGTCGAACTGGCTAGAGGATTCAATTTGACGTTGGTTGGATTTACGTCGTCAAAAAAGTTCAATGTCTACAGTTCAAGCCATCGGGTCGAAGTCTAAATCGGAACGCTATAGCTCAAACCTTTATGGTTCTTGGGTCCGATGTTTACTCCTCGGTCGAGTCCGTCGTTAGCACCCGTCTTTTTAGCGCCGCAAACCAGGGCGCATCTGGCCAGACATCATCATGTAAGCCGTCGCGTACATCATTGATACGAGTGGTGTGGCAAACAAAACACCGACGCACAATGCGAGCATCCCCAGAAGCATGATGCCCATTGAGGCAAAGTAAATGATTAACGTCGTTCCAACGTTGATGGAGCAATATTTGTAAGCCTCACCGAACGAACCGAAAACACTACCGGGCTTGCCATCAACGATTTCGTAGTAAGTGCCCCAATAGAAAAGGAGCAAAATAATCCCAGGGATGATCAGCAGCACGAAACCTAAAGCAACCGCGAGACCAAATACGATTGAGAAACCAATCACTGGCAGGAGCCTGCCTCCACCAGAAAACAAAGTGCCGAAACTGCTTTGTCCAGTTCGCAGAATCTCGAGATTGATTTTTACCAGTCCTATCCCCAAGAATATCGAAAGCAAATTCCCCAATACTTGGTACACAAGATTGCCTATTACATACATCGTTTCATCTTGATGGCGAAGAATTTCAAGCCAAAACCCTACAACGAAACCGATTCCCATCGTCAAAACAAAGACAACAGCAGACGTGGCAAAGAGCAAGCCAAGGTGGTCCTGCCAAGCTTTCCACGCGACTGAAAAAACCTGATCAAACGTTACTGGCTGAGGACCAGATTGTTGAAGGACCGGTTTGGGATGCTTATAGGGCTGGTTCGGTGAACTAAATGGATTGTCGTCCTGTGGAGTCGACTGATTTGGGAACGGCTCTCCACGATGTTCCTGTTGGGCAGCCTTGAGTGGAGGCTGCGGGTTCGAAACCGGAGCCGACGATTGCAACGGAATTTTGACTTGTTGTCCACAGTTTGGACACTTGGCAACTTTGCCTGCATGCTCCTCGCGAACTTTCAAAACTTTTGAACACGAGCAAGAAAATTGAATTGGCATAAGATGGCGATCGATTTGTGAATTCGTCAGAAGCGGAATGATCACGCATGAAACCACCAAGTTACCAAACCAATATCACGCGAGCAAATCCCATCGCGTGATGGGGCATGAACTTCGCAAGGTCTCCGCACCGCAAAAAAAAACACCTTGTATTGCTACAAGGTGTTTCGTCAAATTTGTACTCAAACAAAATTCAGTTAACTTCTTCGACGACGTACCAAAGCAGTCATCGCAAACATTCCAAGAATGGCGATTGAAGAAGGTTCAGGAACGGCGTAATTGTATTCAAAGAGAATTGAAGTTGTCCCCTGTCCCACGGGGCCCGCAGTCAGGCCAAACCCTCCGGATCCGTCCCAATCGGTGCCTGGGCCCAATAGGCTAAACCCCCAATTGTTCGTACCAGCGGCGTCAAAACCAAAGATGCCCATTGAGATTCCACTTGCTCCGTTACCCGTATCAGCAAGGATAGCAGGAAAAACATGCGCCAGGTTGGTTCCGCCCAGTGTTGACCCCATAAACCAACCAGCTTGATCGACGGTGTCTCCGTTTGCAGCTAGTGCCGGGAATATATCGGCTGAGTCAGTCGTCAACGTGATTTGAGTCGTCCAAGTCCCGTCACCATTGTTGAAGTTCACTTCGTTGATACTAAGTGTTCCGCCCGAGAGATCAGTCCCCATGACTTCGGCAACTCCGTCGAAGGTAAAACCGCCGGTGTATCCAGTAACTCCAAACACAAACCCACCGCCGTTAACGGCAGCTCCAATAACCATATCGTAAGTGGCATTTGGAACGACGTCGGCTTGGGATTCTTGGGCCGAAAAAGTCAATGCCAAGACGGCGACTGTAAGAATAGAGAATAGTCTCTGCATGATGATTCTCGTGTTGATTCGTCAAAATGTGATTTTTAAAAACATTGGGATTTAGCGATAAAATCCGCCTCGATCGTGACACCTTAATTTAGGCCGATCAGAAGTACAATCAAATTGACCAGAATTTTCAAAGAATTCGGCAAATCTATGCCTCATCGTGGCCATTTCTTAGGCCAAGAGGCGTTTCCAGTTTGCTTCCCTGCCAAATCTGAGCTCTTGGAATGTCACGGTCTGACCTGTCCGTCGCCGCGGACGCGATACTTGAAGCTCGTCAATTGCTCGAGCCCGATTGGTCCGCGAGCATGCATTTTTCCTGTAGCGATGCCAATCTCAGCTCCCATGCCAAACTCACCTCCATCGGCAAATTGGGTCGATGCGTTGTGCATCAGGATGGCGGAATCAACTTCGTTTAGAAACCGCTCAACGGCAGCCTCATCGTT
Source organism: uncultured Pirellulaceae bacterium (assembly GCA_964584615.1). Taxonomy (GTDB): domain Bacteria; phylum Planctomycetota; class Planctomycetia; order Pirellulales; family Pirellulaceae; genus Mariniblastus. Next base: position 52,136 of record CAZPBE010000039.1, read on the forward strand.
GGACAAGATAGATTCGGTGTGGCCGGACGAGTATCTCCGCACGTGGTCGATGGCTGCATCCAAACCTGAAACCGCTTTGACAGAAAGGATTGGTGCAAGATATTCCGTCGACCAGTCTTCTTCCGTTGCCTCAGTACACCCTTCAACAAACCCGCAAACCGTTTCATCACCTCGAATTTCGCATCCCTGAGCAACCAAAGAATCAACGATCGGCGTCAAGTGACTACTGACGGCGGACTGTTCAATCAACAGCGTTTCCGTGGCGCCACAAATTCCTGCCCGGCGCATTTTCGCATTCGTTACGACATCGGTTGCCATCTCAACACTTGACGTTGCATCCACATAGATGTGGCAAATACCTTCGAGGTGCGCAAAAACGGGAACGCGACATTCGGCTTGAACTCTTCCGACCAAACTCTTGCCACCGCGAGGGACGATGACATCGATACAATTATGAAGACCGGTTAGCATTGCGCCGACTGCTGCGCGATCCGTTGTGGGAACAAGCTGGATCGCATCAGGCGGTAGATTCGCATGCTTCAGACCTTCGACAAGGCACGCATGGATCGCACGAGAAGAGTTTTCCGAATCGCTTCCACCTCGAAGGATGACCGCATTTCCGGCCATCAAACACAACGCTCCTGCGTCCGCTGTGACATTGGGCCGGCTCTCGTAAATCACACCGATAACACCAAGCGGAGTACTGACTCGTTCGATCCGTAACCCGTTGGGACGAGTCCAGAATTTTAAAATTCTTCCAACCGGATCTTCAAACGACGCGATCGCTTCGAGTCCGCTGGCCATGGACTCTAATCTAGACTCGTCCAGCTTCAATCGATCAACCAACGCATTGGAAAGCTCGTTCGTTTTCGCGTTTTGCGCGTCGATTTGGTTCGCGGCAAGAATTTCGCCGCTCTTTTGTCGGATACAAGTCGCCGCATGCGTGAGCGCCAGGACTTTGGCAGACGTATCCGCAATAGCCAGTGCACGAACTGAGTCCTTTGCCGCCAATCCCATTTGGTTCATGACCTTGACGACGTCGGGGATGCTGTTGTTCATTGGCTCTTCGCTGGATTTTGACGGCTAATACTAGAGGACATTTCAAAACCTAAAATCGTGCGATCATCGTAGTGGGATTCG
>CAZPBE010000040.1:0-52074 GCA_964584615.1 uncultured Pirellulaceae bacterium
ACTGCTCGCGTCCGATTCAACACTTCTAATCGTGTCGATTGGTCGATCAAGTTGACGTATCCGGTGTCCATGTTCACCGCAGGAATTAATCCGGCGGCAACTGTCCGATGAAGGCTATTCTCGAAGCCGTTCCAGTCGACTGCGCCTTGCGAATCGGAGAACGGAAGCAGAATTGCCGAGATGCCTTCGATTTTGCGCTTTGGTTTTATTAACGAGCTTGAACCCAAAGATATTTCCTTTGTACCGTGGTGGATGCTGCCACGGTCTCAAATCCGCTACTATTGAACGGGCCCGCTACAAGCAAAACTGATTTTAACTCGAACCCATCAAACAAAAAAGCCAGCCTTCAGATTAAGGCTGGCTTTCGTTTTGAGTTATATCGTTGACGTCTGCGGCTTTCGCCACAGCAAAATCAACCGGCCAAACGGCGAGCAATCCGGTTCGTTGGCTCCAGCAACTGCTTCTCTTCGAAGCGATACTGCATCACGTAAGCGTCTTCGACGGTATCGTCGTAGTAGTCTCGCAAAACCGAAACAGCACGAAAGCCTAGATTGCGAAAAAACAATTGTGCCGCCAAATTCGTTTCGCGAATCTCCAACAAGATTTTGTTGCGTCGCTGTTGAGAAAGTTTGCCAACTAGTTTGCCGACCATCTGCGATCCGACCGACCGCCGACGAACGTCAGGGCGGACAGAAAAGTTCAACACATGTAGTTGATCTTTATGCAACTCGTAGATCATGAATCCGACTACTCGTTCATCATATTCAGCCACCATGCCGATACAATTTCGCTGCCGCAGGCAACGAATGAAGTCTTCTTCAGACCACGGAAATTCAAAACTGGCTTGCTCGATATCGAGCACTTCTGCCATGTCTCGCCGAATCATCCAGCGAATGTGTACGTTCATCTCAAAATTCGTGTCCGCATCCATCATGACATCCTTTGTCATTTGCGACTGATCTTTCGATCAACCAATTGGCTTCCTTACCAATTCGAATCGTTTCGAATTTCTCAACGAATCGTTTCGAATCCTTAAACACTCTATCAATCACCTGCCATCCAGCTTGTGATCAAACGCAAGCTGTAAAACCTACGCAATCGTTATCTTTTATCGGTCCGCGAATCCAGTGAGTTTAGGAAAACTTTCCTATCAACATCGGTTCGCTGCGGCTGATGAGCAACAGGTTATCAAATCACTCAAGCAGTGCCAATATTGATGATGCTACTTAATCACGTAAAACACGGGAGACACAAATCAAATTTCGTGAAACGAAAATTCTTTTTCCGTGAAACGATTTTAGCAATTCTGGAAACATCGAAAAAACAAAGAAAACCGACATTGACTCAAAGCAAACCAATTAACTTGGTGGACTCACATCTACGCTCGATTCAACCAAGGTTTTGCTTCATACGCCGATTAAATAAGGCACGACTGCTATTCTCGTTAATGTTGCCATTCGGCTAAAGTCGATAACCACAAAGTGCACTCTGGCGGAAACGACGCGCCGATCACATACTTCCCGCAAGCTAAAGACAATAAGACCAAGGTCCTCTCCATGCTACTGACGGCGATTATTACAGCGCTCGCGATTTGTATCGCCGCAACATGGCTGTACTCCGGGTTGTTCTTAACTCTTCTAGCCGAAAACCGGCGATTCTGGAAAGTCCACCAACAGAAGCCCGCGCCTTTCGCTCACACTTACGCGCGAGCAAACATCATCATTCCGTGCAAAGGGATGGAGCATCAGCTTAGAGAGAACCTTCAAGCTTTTATGCATCAGGATCATCCCAACTACGAAGTCACTTTTGTGGTGGAACGCGGGACTGATTCAGCCGTGAATTTGATTCGCAACTTACAAAAAGAAAATCGCTGCGTTCGATCCAAGCTGATCATTGCCGGCAGAGCCGAAGATTGTGGCCAGAAAGTCCACAATTTGCGCGTCGCTGTCTCTCAGTTGAACGACGAAACAGATGTGTTAGTCTTTGCCGATTCAGATGCCAGCCCAAAATCAACTTGGCTTCGCTGGCTCGTCAATCGGATCGGGCGAGAAAACCTTGGCGCTCGCACTGGCTATCGATGGATGGTTCCCTGCAACAATTCATTGCCAACACTGATTGGCGTCAGCATCAACAACGCGGTTGCTTCGTTCATGGGTCGTGGACGACATTTTCTGGTTTGGGGCGGCTCTTGGGCGGTACACCGACGTGTCTTCGATGCGGTTGGAATCGAACAGGCCTGGAAAAACGCCATTAGTGACGACCTGGTTGCCAGCCGAGCTTTAAAATACGCGAAATTGGACATCGAATTTGAACCGCAATGCGTTTGCACTTCGAGAGTCTCTTTTACCTGGTCGTCACTGATCGAGTTCATGCGGCGTCAGTTTTTGATTACTCGAATTCACGCAACTCGGTATTGGTTCGTTGCATTAATTGTGACGCTCATTTCCCAGGTCGGTTTCTGGGGTGGATTGATCGGTGGTGCTTTTTTACTGGCCACAGGAAACAGCCTCGGCTATTGGGCGATTGGCTCATCCGTTTTGCTTTACTGCACGGGATGCCTCCGAGCGAGCATTCGACAAAACATTGGCCGTGGCATTTTTCCTGCCTGGCGCAATTTTCGACACGCGAGAAAATTCGATCTCTTCGCGGGCCCGCTGGTTGGACTGGTAACGCTGCTGTTGATTGGGTGCTCGGCGTTTGGACGAACCATTGGCTGGCGAAACATTCGATATCACATCGGCCAACTTGGAAGCACAACGATCGTAGGCCGCAAGCTTGATCAATCCAAATGGCCTGTCAACACAACCGAAGCGGCGGCTCCGGCTAAAGCGATAGTCGAAAAAACGAAAACGATTTCATCGGAGAAAACTGACGCTGCTGTTGCTGAAAACTCTGTGCCGGCGCCTAAATTTGCGTCACAGCCGAAAGCCGACGTCGCCGACGTTGCGAACGATAGCGATTCGGGTGGTAACACGGACACAGTGTCCGATGAAAAGGTGGCGTAGCCAAAAAAACTGAAATTCGTCACCATCGTCGATCGATGCTTCCAAGTCTTCAAGCCGAACGACAACCATTCGCGCGACGCTCACACACCACTTCTTAAAACAACGTCTACAAATCCTGGATCATAAATAATGAACGTCGTACTTTGGGACACTCGACGCAACAACGCGCAAAAGGATTTCGCTGGCGGGATGGGTGTAGGCATGCATCCAGGAACCGGTGGCTTACGTGGAAAAGTAGTTCGCCATATGTACCTGCGCGACTATCGACCGACGGCGCTCAACTTTGCCTATCTCGTTGCCGTGATCAAAAAATTGGGACACAACCCATACTACGTGCTTGATGAGAATCCGCCGACGGCCGACGTATACATTTTCAATCCGTCGCTTGTGACTTTGCAAATCGAAATTGATACGATCAAACAAGTTAGAAAGCAAAACCCACTCGCAAAAATATTGCTTGTCGGTCAAGTCGCCTTTGCGATGGCTGAGTCCCTTTCCGCGTCACTGGCTCAAGAGCAAGTCACGATTGTCAAAGGCGAACCAGAACAGCTTCTCTCCAAGTGGGATGAGGTTCTAGAAACTTCAGAGCCGATCATTAACATCGGAAGCGTTGCTGATCTCGATAGCTTGCCGATGCCTGACTGGTCACAATTCCGCTACGCAAAGTTTCGAATCAACTATGACTTCTGGCGTTTCCCGACGGCGTTCATTCAACAGAGTCGCGGCTGCACCTTCAAGTGCAACTACTGCCCATACATCATGATCGAAAGCAAAACGCGGTTTCGCGACCCGCAAGCCGTTGTTGCCGAGATGCGTTACGGAATGGAACGATACGGATTTGAGTCCTTCAAATTTCGAGACCCGCTGTTTGGATTGAATCGCAAGAAAGCGATCGAGTTGGCCGAAGGGATTCGAGGACTTCCGCGAAAAGTTCAATTTTCGATTGAGACACGAGTTGACTTGATGCAAGATGAAACGCTAGTCGAATTGAAGAAAGCGGGCCTGACGAGTATCACGATTGGAATCGAAACACCAGACGAAGACACCTTAAAACGACACAGTCGCGTCGCCATTGATGACGATCGACAGAAAGACTTTGTTCGCCGTTGCCGGGACCTTGGCGTCCGCACCGTTGCCGGCTTCATGGTTGGATTCCCGACCGACACAGAGCAAAGCATCATTCACGTGCTCAACTACGCACGCATTGTGAATCCAACGTTTGCGAATTTCAACATTGTGACACCTTACCCAGGCACCGGGTTTTACGAGGAAGTCAAAGACGAAATCGCCGATCACGATTACTCCAAGTACAGTGTTTACGAACCGGTCATGAAGTACAAACATTTGACGCCAGATCGCGTGAAAGAGCTGCATGCGAAGTGTTTCAACAAATTTTACTTCCGTTCGAGATACTTCAAGGAGAACGGAATCCTGGTCTGGCCGCAGCTAAAGCGGTTTGTCGGAATGCGGGAAAACGATGCGATGGTTGCACTCGAACCAATCGCGAAAGTAAAGAAGGCCAAGAAGAACGTGAAGACCGACAAAAAGGTCGGTCAGTTAACGCAAATTGGCGGCGACACCAAAACCAAAGCGGCTTAGATGGACTGCGCCACTTTGGCCCTTCTGGTTTCGTAAACCTCATTCCCAGCCCTTCTGGCTGGGCTAAGTAAACTGCCAGGCCTTTGGCCCGCAAAACGCTTGTCGAACTGAGTAAGTTGGCGCTGTCCAATTAGGAAGAATCAAGAACTCTCGATCGATAGCCTCAGTCAGATTGGCGACAAGCAATCCACTATTGCGGTTTGCCCATCAAACGATCGACTGACTTCAAGACATTGATCGAGTCAATGGGCGTGCCTGCAACGATTCCCTCGTTGTCAACGACGACAAAAAATGCGCCCGGCAACATCTGCAAGCCGTGTTTCACTGCGGCACGATGACCGTCAGAATTTGAATAGAACATGATTTTCGATTTCGAATTCTTCGCAACAAACTCTTGCACCGCCTCGTCGCTTTCACCCACATTGATCACGAATAAATTGAAACCGACCGTTTGTTTTTTCAACTCATCAGCAAGCGGCTTGATGCTGACCAGCTGACTGCCGTCTAAAAAGTCAATGAAGGCATAAACAGCCACAGGTTTTTCTTCAACATGTGACTTCAGTTCAAGATTGATCTCAGATTTGAGCGGTTTTCCAACCAGTGATGCTCGTTTTTTCTGAAAATCAAAAAAGCGGATCAATTCAGCTTTCTCAAAAGCGTTTGACTTTTCAAAGACGAATTTCCTAAGCTTCGCCAACAAGCGTTGGCTCTCATCGGGTTGTTCAGCATCCATCAACTCAATCAGAAAACCCAGCTCTTTCCCGAACCACAGCGAAGATCGCGTACCTTCGCAGAAGCGATCCAACAAAGCCTCAATTTTTTCTCCGGTATTGCCAACGTGTGTCGACATATTGTGCCGAAGCAAGTGTGGCTTGAAGTCAGTAAACACTTTTAGTGTCTCAACGTCATTGCCAAAACTGCGGCAAACGTCACTCGAAGCATGACTTGCAACTTCTGAAACACAGTCAGCGATTTCGACATAATCTTCGTTGGCATCAATCTTGGTGATACCTTCGATCAGGAAGGAAAATATTGTGGTACGATCCTTCCGGCTTTCCATCGACGACATACCAAAATTGTTCAACGCAGAGACAATGGCCGCTTTCGCCTCATCGGTTGGGTTCTTCTTAAAGAAGTACAACGGGACTTCGATCAACCTGCGCACCGCAAGGCGACGTGTGACAGGGTTTACGCCAACGTCGCTACTCGGTCGAGCGAGCTCTTGAAGAGATGGCAAGTACTTGCTTTCTCCCATCCCCGCATTGGTGGACAAGTTATGGTCAAGATAATAGAGCTCAACCTCAGTCGCTTCGAGCCGTAGTCGATCTTCCTCAGTCAAAGATAGTTTGTCGATCTTTTTCAACTCGGTAATTTTTTGATCAACGATTTGAATTTGAACCGGAGGCGTTGCTGATTGAAACGCCATATCCATTTGTCGGATCGATTCAATTTTCTGACTGTCAGTAACAAATCTCGACGAGTCGCCATCTCCAGCGATTCCTGCCCCGTTGATTCCGTCGTATTCCAACGGTGCCACGGCTACTGGTTCTTGCCCACGTAGAATTTGTACGAACTGAGCAATTTCAACGCGAAAGTAAAACCAAGTGACGCCCAGGACAATCGCAATGATTGGGGAATAGGGTAAACACTTCCTAATGAAGCCTGGCTGATTGAATGACTCGGAATAGCCACCAGATGGATGTTGCTTGTAGGAGCTCAATGGAACAATCCGAGTTTGGGAGACTTCGTTGTCAAAGTCGCGATGCGTTAACGGACGGTGCGTCCGGAGTTTATCATAATTTGTTTCATCCGAAAATTCAGCGAAGAAATTGGAACATTCATGGCAATCACCTTTTGATCGGGATCGACAACCAAAATGTAGGGCATTAGGTCGACCGGGCATTGGGCCGACAGTTTCTTGGTCGTTTCGTCCGAACAAAAAAGCACTTCCGTTTGAACGTTTCTCATTTCCTGAATGACTTTTGGTGTGAACTTTTGACTACAGGCCCCCAAGATCCGGAAGCCTGAATCCGCAGTCTTGGGACGTGTTTTTACGAAAATCTCCATCGATGCCGCGGACTTCCGGTCTAACAAGCTCCAAAAGACAATCACAGTAAATTCAGAACTTGTGGCAATCTCTTGTCCATCGAAAGTCGAACCCGTTAGATCAAACTCCTTGCCAACCAGAGCAATGCGTTGTTTCTGTCGCGCGATTGCTTTGTCTATAAATCGAACCGTATTTTCATCAGCCACCTTCTCTGCTTTCCGTAGCAAATAGTTGGCGACGTTTTTCGCGTCATCGTACTTCCCGACACAAATTAGACTCTCGTTTGCGGCGAGCAGTTTGGCATAACTAGTGGTCGAAGCGTTGGGAAACGATTCCAATGCCTGAAGAACCTTTCCGAACTTAACGTCAGCTCCTCCAATGTTGAGTGCAATTTGATCACGCAACGCTTGGAGATCGACGCCGCCGAAGGCTTGATTTTCCAAAATCGCCAACCCAACACTTTGAATTTCCTGATCCGATCTAGATGAAAGTTTCTCTCCGAAATACGTCTGAATTTTGTCCGCCAGTGGATCGCTCGGATGCATTTGCGAAAGGTTGAAAACCAGCTGCGCGATGCTTTGGGCTTCATCTGAATCAGAACAAGTTCCGTCAATGTTCTCATCCGCTACACGGACGACGTTGTCATAGGTTTCTCGATTGAGATTGAGTTTCATTTCTTCAAGACTGATCGCGATCAGGGTGTACTTAGTCGCACTAACCGTTTTCGCATCCGGATCGGCAAGCAACAGGTTGGCGAAATCCATCACCCGTTTTTTTGACTCAACACGATCCAATCCTTCTTCGAGAAAAAGTCCATCGTAAAGGCCATAGTATCGCAATAGCATTCGGTTGCATTCGCCATGAAGCTCAGCGTTGAGCCCTTTCGTCCGAAGCTTCTCCAATGTTTCAACACGCGACTCAAGTTCTTGCGCTTTGAGGGGAAACTCAAGCTCCTTGTACGCTGCTGGTAGAATTCTTGTAAGTTCTAAAACCTTAGCTGGTGTGAATGTGTCCAGAATTTTGTCGGCATTCGACTGCTCCACGGCAGCAACCACTTCAGACTCCCGAGGCTTGCCGCTCCTTGACCAGATCAAAAAACCAATGAATCCCAACGTCACAATGGCGGAGAAAATAGCAAAGGTTCGCTGATTGAAGAAAGCGCTGCCTTCGGTGTAATTTGATTTTTTACTCTTGCTGCGCTTCCGCCCTTTTTTCTTCCGGGGGGCCCCTTTCTTTACTGCCCCTTTACGCAACACTTCCTTGCTAAAACTCTCATTGCCAGGAGAATCAATCTCATTGCTAGGCGTATCATTATTTTCGGGCGAGGCACTCATTGGCAATTATTTAGGGTAAATCGAAACTATAAACGAACGAATCGAGTTGGTAGTATTAGTATCGGCTCAATCGGCAGGCAAGTTCGAATTCGTTTTTGTTCGATACCAGGAGAAGCAAGCCAAAAATCCTGACTGGCTGGAACCTTCTCTCCGAGAGATAACCGAATTGAAATCCCTTCAACTCCAAGCCGATTATTTTAACATTAAACCGCAAGACCGAATTGATGAAACCGACTAAACAAAGCATTGCGTCACTAATTAATACTACCCAAAAATATTTCATCCTGCCATTGTGCGGTTGCGTGCTACTACTTGTTGGATGTAGTGGACCGGATGCTGTCGATGCAATCCCGCGCTCTTCAACAAAAAAGCCTGTCGTTGTAAAACATGTTACATCTAGCTCGGATTCACAATTTCCGTTCTTGCAAGCCGATCATTTTCTCTGTCTTGCAGTCGAAGTCGAACCCATTCTCAACAACGAGCAACTAAGTGACATTGACTGGGACGACTTGTCGACACAATTGGCTTCCGTAGTTGGAAAATCAAATGCGGACTTGAATAAGATTAGTCGCATTAGCTTGTTGATCGACAAAGAAGACGTCAGCATGGCGGCGATGATGGCTCCTCGCTCGCGGAACTTCCCTTTTCTTTTCGTATTTGATTACGACCAGGCGGTGTTAAAAGAAGATCTTGAAGCGCGGAACAAGACCATTGTTGACTCCCGAAAAGGAAAGTCGCGGCGAAACCTACCACCGTTGTTGTTGGCCAAGGCGCTGGGCGACAATCGCATCACGTTCGGCAAAGACAGCCTTTTGGACAAACTTACCGAGTCAACTCGCCCTGTTCCACTTGCGTCCAAAGTCGACGCGTTGATAGGAAACGATGAAATCGTGGGGGTTTTTGAATTTGATCCAATTCGCGATGAGATACGCGCCGCGTTCGGGATGCTGACCCAAATCCCAGGTATGGGGTTCGAATCATATGCGCAACTACCAGATGTCGCTGATCGGATTGACTTGCAGTTTTCGCTGAAAAATGAAACCCTGATGGCGGCAAACTTTTACATCGATGACGAGTCGCTACTGGAGACTTTTTCTGTCAGCATTACCGAAGCGATGTCGGCTTCCTCTTCAAATCTTGATAGTAGTTTCGACAGCTCGATTGATATGGATCTCATGTTCGAGCCTTCTTTGACGGGCGTTATGCCAAAAATTATCGAGCAAATTCTTGACGACCAATTGCTTGATGTAAAAACTGATTCTCAAAAACTGATGCTCAAATTGAAGCGACCGCGTGACACGGATGACTTCATTAAAGCGGTGGTAAAAGACTCGACGCATCAAATCTATTTGTCGCAACGAATGGCCGCGATGACAAAAATTGCGGATGCGATGAAAGCTTATCAAAAGAAGTACGATCGGCTGCCTGCCATGACGGCAACGGACGAATCAGGCAAGAACAAACTTAGCTGGCGTGTCGAGTTGCTGCCGTTCATGGACCAGCAGGAACTCTACGATCAATTCAAACACGACGAGGCTTGGGACAGCGAAGCCAATCTTGCGGCGGCCAAAAACATCCCCGTCGAATTTTCGATTGGCAACGACTCAACCGACTCGCGACTGAACCTTGCCACTGGTGAACTGGGGGCAATGGATGATGAAACCATAGCCGATCCAGCACCAGAATTCCTGTTTCTAATCGTTGAAGGGGGACCCGAGTCACCTTGGGCCAAGCCAGACGTGGCGGTTGACCTCAACTCCAATTCGCTTGAACAAATGGGGGTCGACGACGAAAATGGAGTCCTACTGATCAAAGAAAACTTCGAAGTGAAAACAGTGTTGAAGGACCAGCCGACAAGATATCTGGAGTTACCCACCGGTCGGTAACTTGTCGATTGAAAACTTTTGACCTAGGTGTTCAAAAAGTTGATCCCGACCAGATACAGCGGATAGTGTTGTCCGATCGAACTGTTGTGCCGGACTTGGCCAATCACCGTCGACGTCTCGTCCATTAACCCCAGCCTGACGTGCCGGTGGATAATTGGATCGCAACTGATTAGGCCGATCCCTTTGAGGCTGATGTCTCGTGAAACAAGCCAAAACGATTCACCGTCGGGATTAAAATCATCGTCAAGCGGTTGGACCGAAATCGACAAAGAGCGAGGGAATCTGATCGCTGTGCGTTTTTGGTCATAGGCACAGGTTTCAGTTTCGCCCAGCTGTTGCAGGGCTTGAACCAAGAGTAAGAATCTCTCAGCTGGCTTAGTTGACATTGGATGAGAAGAGTTGTCCATTCGTGATCTCCAAAACGAAAAGGCGTGAGTAGATATCCAGGTTAAGTGGATATTTGTATCCAACAGAAAACGTAGCTCACGTTCCTGCTCGATTCCGGAGAATAAATATTGCTTCACGCAGTTTTGCGAAATCTGATCCTGTCTGTTTACTTCTTGAATCGTGAATATGGAAATGTTGTAAAAACACAACCACATCAAAAACGAGTTGCCGACGGACTTCTGAACTGCTACCCGTCGGTGCGAAGGGTTTACCCTATTACTATTTCAGCCACTCCGACCTTGAAGAAAATTGCTTCTGGTCGAAGAACAAACACCGCGCCGAATTCAACGAAGCTTTTTTGGCCAAAAAAATCCCCGCGCAGCCGACTGCACGGGGATCATATGTCAAAATTCGCTGGTTTCGCGTATTTCGCTTAGTTGCGACGCTCTTTCAAGCGGACTGCTTTACCAACGCGATCGCGAAGGTAATACAGTTTCGCACGTCGGACAACCGACGATCGTGTGACGTCGATTTTGGCGATGCGTGGTGAGTGGACCGGGAACTTTCGCTCCACGCCCTTGCCTGCCACGATCCGACGAACGGTAAACATTTCTTTAAGTCCGCCACCGCTGCGAGCAATAACGGTTCCGCTAAACACCTGGGTCCGCGTCTTTTCACCTTCGTGAATTAAGCAATGGACGTCGACAGAATCGCCAACCTCAAACTTAGGTGGATCGGCCTTCATGTTCGCCTGTTCGACCAACTGCATGATTTTATGAGACATTTCATTTTCCTCAATCAGTGTTATTGTCCACTCGGATCCGAACGAACATGTACTGGTTAAATTCTTGGTTGCAATCTGAATGAGCCGCTAGTTATCAAACTTAATTCCGTTAAGCCGACTGAGCTACTCTTCCAATAAATCGCTTCGTTTCAGTTTTGTATTTTCATGACTTTTGGCCGCTCGCCAAAGGTCAATCTCTTTATGGTTTCCGTTCAAAAGAACTTCAGGAACTTTGTGTCCTTCGAATTCTCGTGGCCGGGTGTACTGTGGATGTTCTAAAATCCGGTTTCCGCGTGAAAAGGAATCGTCCCAACTGCTTTGCTCATCGCCCAGCACGCCTGGCACCATTCTAATCAGCGAATCAATCATGACCATCGAAGCAACTTCGCCTCCGTTAAGCACGTAGTCCCCGATGGACAATTCGAGCGGCTGGAGAATATCGATGACCCGTTGATCAAATCCTTCATAGCGTCCGCACAGCAGAATAAACCGCTTGTTCGATACCGCCAGTTCTTCAACCAGCGGTTGCACCAGCCGTTTTCCTTGAGGCGTGGTTAAAACCACGATTCCAGGATCATCGGCCATCGCTTGAACATCACGAACGCATTTGACAACCGGTTCGACCATCAAGATCATTCCCGGTCCGCCGCCAAACGGACGATCATCAACTTTTTGGTGGCGATCTTCAGACCAGTCTCTCATGTTATGCACATGAATCTCGACCAGCCCGCGTTCAATGGACTTATTCAAAATGCTTTGACTTAGATACCCGGGAAAAATCTCCGGAAACAAAGTCAAAACGTCGAATCGCATCTTACTCTGCCTTTTCTTCAGCCGCTGCCTCTTCTTTAGCAGGAGCCTCTTCTTTGGCAGGAGCCTCTTCTTTGGCAGGAGCTTCTTCTTTTGATTCTGCAGCAGGTTCTTCCTTAGCTGGTGCTTCTTTAGCCTCAGCTTCAGTCTTTTCAGCAGCTGGCGTTTCCGCGGCGGCTTCTTTTGTTTCTTCAGTGGCGTCAGCGGCCGGTGTTTCAGCGGCTTCGCCTTCAGCAGCTGGTGCTTCGGCTCCTTCAGCAGCCGGTTCTGGCGGCTTTTCAGCTTCTGGCATTTTCACAGCAGCAGCAGCGGCGCGGGCTGACTCGATCGCAGTCGCTCTGCGACCCGTGAGCTTCGCGATGGCTTCAGCTTGAGCTTCAAGGTGAGTTCCCTCGGCTCCGTATTTCTTAATTAGCGTCCCAACTTTTGGAGTCGGTTGAGCACCCACGCTCAGCCAATAATTAATTCGCTCTCCGTTAAGGATTGCACGGGCATCCGTTTCCGGAACCATGGGATCATAAGTTCCCAGTTGTTCGATGACGCGACCGTTTCGAGGCGATCGACAGTCCATAGCACAGACACGGAAGAAAGGACGATGCGTACGCCCCATTTTTTTAAGGCGGATCTTAACAGCCACAGTGATTCCTATACGTTGAGACAGCTGATTTGAATATGTAAGGCAGCGATACTCGATGGCGTGTACGACAAATCAAAAGTCCGTACGTTCCATCGCCCAAATCAAAGGCATTAGAGGTCGTTGCAACAGAAGGGCCCGGCCTTTCAAAAATGCCAGACGCCATATTTAAGCTCACGAATATAGCCATTTCGTCGGCTTTCGAGAAGCGACAAAACGGTCAAACTGAGTCTTCACCGGGATTTCGCGGCTTTTTCTTCTTCTTCTTTAGCTCGCGCAACTGTTTCTTCCGTTCCTTGGCCCGTTTTTCACGCTGTTTCTTGGTCAACGGCTTGCCCGTCGGCTTCTTTGTCTTTGGCATTCCGCGCCGACCAGGATCCATCGCCGCTTGCTGCAGCTCCTGCATTTTCGCCATCCGGTCTTTGCCGCCCATTCCAGCCATACCGGTCATGACACCCTTCATCATGTCGTATTGCTTCATCAACTCACTGACTTGTTTCGGTCCCGCACCAGAACCAGCCGCAATCCGCTGACGCCGTCGCGCATCAATCGTTGAGGGATCTTTGCGCTCTTTAGCCGTCATGCTGTCGATGATTCCGATCATCCGTTTGACTTGGCTTGATGTATCCGCGTTGTCCATCATCGCGTTGACTTCTGCCATCGAGCCCATCCCCGGCAGCATCCCCATCATCTTTCGCATCAAACCGGGCTTGGCCATCTTTTCCATGTGACCGCGAAAGTCGTCCATCGTGAACTGACCTTTCTCCAGCGACTCCTGCATCTTCTGCTGTTCTTCTTCGCTAACCAGTTTGCTGGCTTCTTCGAAGACGCCGACCATGTCGCCCTGGCCCAGAATTCGACTGGCCATTCCCTCCGGGCGAAAGAACTCAAGGTCGTCAAGATGCTCACCGACACCAATAAAGCGAATCGGCACACCGGTGACTTGCTTGACCGACAACAACGCACCACCGCGAGCGTCACCGTCAAGCTTTGTCATCACGACGCCATTAAGCATCAATGCATCATTAAACGCGGCCGCACTGCGAACCGCATCCTGCCCCGTCATGCCGTCAACAACCAGATAAACGTGATCCGGTTTCACGTCACGATCGATAGTCTTGAGTTGCACCATCAACTCTTCATCAATCGCCAACCGGCCCGCGGTATCGAGAATGACGACCGAGCAGTTTTCTTCTTTGGCTTTTGCAACGGCGTCGCGACAGACTTTGACCGGATCTTTATGCGAGCGATCACTGAACACCGGTACGCCGACCTGCTCACCAATCACATGCAACTGGTCGATCGCCGCAGGTCGCTGAAGGTCAGCCGCAACCAACATCGGCTTGATCTTTTTGTGCATCAAAAGTTTGGCAAGCTTACCGCAAGTCGTCGTCTTACCCGCACCTTGAAGTCCACACATCATAATGATGTTGACTTCTTTGTTGAACTTCAACTCATCATCAACCGGACCGAGCAAGTTGATCAGCTCTTGATTGACGATACCGACGAACTGTTCTGTCGGATCCAACGCCAACATTACTTTCTCGCCCAGCGCGGCGGTGCTGATCCGTCCCATCACATCTTTGACGATGTCGATGCTCACGTCGGCTTCGAGAAGCGATTGCTCAACAAGCTTCAAACCGTCGCGCATGTTCGATTCGGTAAGCTTGCCTTTGCCCCGAATCGTTTTGAAGGCGCTTTTAAGTCCCGTTTGCAGTGAGTCGAACATCGTGAATTTCGTCTAAGTTTCTTGAGTATGTGAATAGGGCTGAACGTCTCCAACGGCAAACGGCCAATTCATCAAAAGGCTCGTCCGCAACTAATCTCTCGTTCAAAGCAGGCCCATTTTAGACGCCGACGGAAAAAGTGTAAACGCTCGTTCAAGTGAACGGGCGGCTACTTCTTACGGCACAACTGAATTCCGTCGCCGATCGTAAGCAGCACCGTCTCGACTCGCGGATCATTGGCAAGCTTTTTGTTCAGCCGTTTGATCGATTCTGTTCCATCGTCGGAATCTTGATCGACAACCGCGCCGGCACGCAACATATTGTCAAAGACGAACACGCCGCCACTGCGAACTTTCGGCAAAGCCGCTTCGAAAAAGTCATCGTAAAGCGTCTTCTCCGCATCGATGTGCACCAAGTCGAACACAATTCCAGGTTCGAGTTGAGAGATTGACTCCAACGCATCACCGATTTGCAATTCGATCTTCGAGGCAACGCCGTCCTTCTCCCAAAACGTTTTCGCGACGTCGGTCCATTCCTGACTCATGTCCATGCAGATCAAACGGCCGTCTTCCGGCAATCCTCGCGCAATGCAAATTGAACTATGCCCCGTAAACGTTCCGATCTCGAGGGCCGTCTTCACGTCGACAATCCCTGTCAAGATCGTCATCAACGTCCCTTGATCGTCGGGGATTTGCATAATCGCATCGTCACCGAATCGGCTGGCCGTCTCACGACGAAGTTCGGCCAATAACTCATCACCATCGCACGTCCGCGCCGCGTCCACGTATTCTTTGATCGGGTCAGTAAGCACAAGATACTTTTTTCCATCGGGCAACATAAGCGAGCTCGTTAAGCAATTCGACGCGCAGGGTTCCAGCTCCCTGATCACAAACAGCTTAACAAATCAAAACAGCAACCATAAGCACTGACATTCATTAGAACCGAACGTCCTTGACCTTCAATTATAGATCCAGATCAACTTCAAACTGCGACTCGATGATTTGATCCAGTTTTGAAAACTTCATTTGAATTTGAATCGAATTGGCCTTAGTAAACTCTACGGCGGACCCAGTAGTTGAATACCCCATCTCGATTGCAGCAACGGCAGTCCTATCGACACTCCCGCTCAGCAGCCACTCGAAGTTTCAGATCTTGCGAACAGGTTCGTTGGCCCGAACACACGATCCGTCAATCGCCCCGTGACCTCACCATCAATGCCGATCGCAACGTTCGCAACACTTTCAGCGAAAGCAGATCGTTCAGCAAAGTCACGTACCTTTATGTTTGAAAGATCGATCAACGTTGAGGTGTTTTTCCGTCCACCTTTGTGCCAAATAAAACAAGCCCGCGGCTCAAATGAACCGCGGGCTCTTTTTCGCTGAACTTTTGTTACCAACAAGGTTGGGGGTCAAAGTTCCAGACGAGTTGGTGGCTGCCTTGGTTTGGCAACCCGCCGGCTACCGGTCAGGCGGAGCCACCTCGTCGGCTAATACAGAAACTTTCCACAGAAACACCTCCTTTCTCAAAATCCCCCATGTGAATCCGGGCCGAAAAGATGGATTCATCACGGGACGGTCGTCCATCGCACGCGTTATGCGATCCGATACGTCTATTGTCCTTCGAGCCAACTTCCGAATCAATCCCGGTTCAAATCGTGATTTTTCGCGGAATAGACGCAAAATAGGTCCGAGGGCAAAGGGTTGACCGCAAAACGGGCTGCAAGGTTCACTTGATTGACATGACGCGAACATTGTCGCGCCATTCGCCTCTCAATACCTGCTTGCGTGTTTGCTTTCTGCTTGAGTTTTTTCAAGTTGCTGGTAATATTCGGGCAGTCATTGAGAACAGCCTGCGAATTTTTGTTTGACCGGCGGCGGAAGGTTCAGCTTTCTGCTCGGCTTCGTCACCCTAGAATTGACGAAGCGTCTTCGATGACGCGTGTCTTGCGCGTCTCTAACCATCGTTTGAAAATCGGTGTAGTGAGTTGCGCATTTTCGCACCATGTGGGTGCGCCAAAAGTGATTTGGGTTTGGCCCATGTCACGCACTGGATCGGCCTTACGCCAGCCAGTGCTGCAACTAAAAACCGAATGGAAAACAGATGTCTACCAATTTAGACGCTGCCAAAGATAATTTGGCAGCAAACGAAACCGATGCGCAAACTGCATCGAACAATACTCAAAAATCAGCGCCAAAAATCCAAGTTGAAATTATCGACTCGGCTGACGACTTAGCAACCGAACCTGCGCCCAAAGCAAGCGTTGCAACCATCACCACTGAGCTGGCCGACGACGAAATCACGTCGCTGATCGACAGCTTGCCTGATTCGTTTTCGAAGGACGCGACCAAAGTTGTTGAAAACAGCGATGCCGTTGCCGTTAAAGAAAAGACTCCAGTTAATCCTGAAGAGGCTCCCGTCAATACTGCGAAAGTTGTTGCAGTTAAAGAAAGCAACACGAAAGCAGAAGTCGCAGAAGAAAGCATCGTTGAAGAAGAAACGGTTGAAGAAGTCGAAGAAGACGTTTTTGCAACGCTGGGACTTCGCGACGATGTCTTCAAAGCCATCAAAGCTTTCGGATACAAAAAGCCGACACCGATTCAATCCGCGACGGTCAAATTTGTTCTTGACGGACGCGACGTGATCGGCCAAGCGGAAACGGGTTCGGGAAAAACAGCGGCGTTTGCGTGGCCATTGCTATCGCAAATCGACCTTAAGAAAAAGCGACCTCAAATTTTGGTGCTTGCTCCAACCCGTGAATTGGCGATCCAAGTCACCACAGCGTTTGAGAAATACGGCCGTGAAATGAATGGCCTGAATTGTGTCACGCTTTACGGCGGAACCAATTACGAAACTCAATTCCGAGCCCTCGACAGAGGCGTGCACGTCGTGGTCGGTACGCCCGGCCGTTTGATGGATCACATCAAACGTGGAACGCTGCAATTGAACCATATCAAAACACTTGTCCTGGACGAAGCCGATGAGATGTTGCGAATGGGATTCATCGATGACGTTGAGTGGACGCTGAAACAAGTCCCGGAACAACGACAGATCTTGACCTTTTCTGCAACGATGCCCGACCCAATTCGCCGCATCTCGGAAAAGTATCTTCGCAACCCGGAACATATCACCATCAAAGGTGACTCGCGTGCCGCCGATTCGATCGAACAGTCGTTTCAAATTGTTGCACAACGAGGAAAAATTGACGCGCTTGCGAGAATTCTGGACACTGAGCCAACCGACGGCGTGATCGTATTCACCAAAACGAAGATGACCGCAATCGTTGTTGCAGAACAACTTGAACGACGCGGCTATCCAACTGCTGCGTTGCATGGAGACATTGCTCAGAAGCATCGCGAGCGTTCGGTCAATCAACTTAAATCAGGACGCGTCAGTGTGCTTGTCGCAACCGACGTTGCTGCCCGAGGACTTGACGTACCACGAATCAGCCACGTCATCAACTACGACTTCCCGCACGACACCGAGACTTACATTCACCGGATCGGCCGGACAGGCCGTGCTGGACGGGAAGGCGTCGCTGTCTTGTTTGTTGAACCAAAAGAAAAACGGAAGTTGAATCGTCTTGAGCATGAAGCGAAACAGCGAATCAAGATGTTTGAACCTTGTTCGATCAAAGAAGTGAACAAGCGTCGTGTGGAAAAGTTCAAGTCGAGCTTGTTCGGAGCGATGAAAGACAAGCAGATGACCGTGTTCCAAAAATTGTTTGCTGAGCTGATTGAAGAACAACCTGATTATTCGATGGAGCAAGTCGCCGCCGCGTGTGCTGTTTTGGCTCAAGGCTCGACGCCGTTGTACCTTGACGAATTGCCATCAAAGAAACGAGGCAAAGCAGATCGCGGCAAACGCGTTGACTCGCGAAACGATGCGAACAAGACGACTTACCGAATCGAAGTTGGCCGAGATCATGGTGTTGGACCAGGCAACATCGTTGGTGCGATCGCCAATGAAGCTGGACTGGAAAGTGGTGACATTGGTCGAATCAAACTGATGGACGCATTTTCATTGATTGATTTACCCGTTGATCTTGATGCCGGCACGTTGGAAATTCTTTACAACGTCAATGTTGGCAGCGTCAAATTGAAGACACGAAAAGACGAAGGCGGTCCGCGGTCCAACCAAAGCCCAAGAATCAAACGAAATAATGGCTCGACTGACTTTGTGAAGAAGCGAAAGCGTAAAGCGAACGCGGGTGCCGAAGGCGAAGACAAACCATGGAAGAAGAAGTCTTACGATTCCCGTTCAGCTCCTTGGAAAAAGAAATCTTCGGGCGGCGCGAAACCGTGGAAGAAAAAGTCATCTGAAGGAAGTTCCAAACCTTGGCAAAAAAAGTCAAAATCATCTGACGGAGCTGCTAGTGGTGAAGGCCGTTCGTCATCAACGAGTCGCGGCGCCAAAGCCGGTGCAAAAGCGGCGGGCAAAGGATCCAAATACATCAAGATTCGATCCAAAACCAAAAAGTAAACCAATGTGTTTGATTGAGTGACTTACTAAACGAGCATTCAAAACCAGTTATACCAAACTTGCGGGGCAGTCATTGACTGCCCCTTATCTACTTATCAATCTCTGCCAACGAGGTTATAAATTCAGTCGGCTCAACCATCGACCCGCTTCTCAAATTTCGCCCGCAATTGATTCATGATGGATCTTATCCTTTGGTTTCTCTTTATCGTTGGCCACATTGGGTTTTGGTGTGCCATCTTTAACCGCGTACACGCAACGAAGTGGCCGAGGCATTGGCGAAAACGAATCGAGAAAGTTGTTATCCTCGCGGTCGCGCTTCCCTTAGTCTATTTCGCTTACCAGACTTTCCAGCATGGGACGACCAGCTTTCACCAAATTGCGTCGCTCAATATTCTCCATCTCGTTGGGCTTTATGGCGGATCGATTCTTGGCTTACTCTTTGCAATCCGTTGGGGCTATCGGAAATACACACTCGGCACCCCCAAGGCGGTTGTAGAAAAGTCACAATCCTGGATCGATGTCCAAAATGAACTTGGGCACTCTGTTTACGATGGCAAGACTGCATCACTGTTGAGCCGAGTCCCGTTCAATCAAGCTCATTGGTTAACGCTGGAACAGATGACCGTCCAGCAAACCAACCTTCCAGCTGATCTCGAAGGTTTAAGAATTTGTCAGATCTCAGATCTCCATTTGACGGGAATGATGCGTGTTGAATACTTCGATCGCATCGTGTCTGAAGTTAACCGTTTTCAACCGGACATAATCGTCATCACTGGTGACTTAATCGATACGTACCCCTGTTTAGATTGGATCGACCGCATCTTTGGAAAGCTCGACGCAAAGCTAGGTACATATTATGTGCTTGGCAACCATGACAAGCGTATCAAAGACGAGCAGATGCTTCGTCGCAAACTTGCTGACGCAGATCTTATCGCCGTGGCCGGAAAGTGGCATCGAATCAACGTTGGCAAAGCAGAAATTTGTTTGACCGGAAATGAACTTCCGTGGTTCACCGGCGTCAATTCGCTGCCCAAGCTTTCAGACGATGAATCTCAACGCAAGAATTCGCTGCGCATATTGCTTAGCCATTCACCAGACCAAAAAGATTGGGCGTTGCAGCATGATTTTGATTTGATGTTCGCCGGACACAATCATGGCGGGCAAATTGCATTACCAATCATTGGCCCGATTATCGCGCCCAGCAAACATGGTGTCCTTTATGCGTCGGGATCTTTTCAAATTGGTCCAATGCTGATGCACGTTAGTCGCGGAATCTCAGGCGACGAGTGTATTCGAATCAATAGCCCGCCTGAAATTGGCTTGTTTACCTTGCAGAACAAGACCTGATGGTTGTTAACCACAATGATCCGTCTAATGCAAGTTTTTTGCTTTTTGCGGCTCACAACTGCCTTGTCGATTCAAATCGTCGTTGACGAATTCTTGGAATTGTTCACAATTTGCGTCTTGCGTACTCTTCGTTTGCTCCCCGTGAAAATTGCAGTTAAAAGGTTGAAATGGATTCTTCAAATCGCCCCCTTATTCGAATTGTCGTTTTCTTTTTCATCGCAGGGTTGGCCTGTCTTTGGTGCCAGGCGACGCTTGATACCATCAATCAAACTGACATCGCAGCCAACCAACCCGCCGTCGCGTCAACGTTTCAGGCTGATGTCGCTGTCGAACAAGTGGCTGAAGATTCGGCGCACTCGAGAGTAACGGATGACCATCGAACAGGTGAATTAGCATCATCCGACAAACCGAAAAGTTTAATCGCGAACCTCGTCACGCTGTTGATGTTGATCTTACTTCAGCTTGTTCTTGGCTTTGACAACTTGCTTTACATTTCACTCGAGTCTCAACGAGCGCCCGAAGACAAACAAAAAGCGGTACGTTTCTGGGGGATCGTCATTGCGATTGGCCTTCGAATCGGATTGCTGTTTGTCTTGTTATATTTGATCAAACTCTTTCAGAACCCTTGGTTTGAAACGCCAGAGTTCATGGAACCCTATCTCGCCGGCCACTTCAACGGACATAGCTTGATCGTTTTGTTCGGTGGTGCTTTCATCATTTATACAGCCACAAAAGAAGTCATGCACATGATGCGACTTGAGCATGATGATCACGGCAAAGACAAGAAAACTCGGAGCGTTGCTTCGGTCGTGTTTTGGATCGTCGTAATGAATGTCGTTTTTTCGTTCGATTCAATTCTCAGCGCGATGGCTTTGACGGATACGTTGTGGGTGATGGGATTAGCCATCGTGATCGGCGGCTTCATGATGGTTTATCTTGCTGACACGGTTTCGCAGTTCTTGAAAAAGAATCGGATGTACGAAGTCCTTGGCCTGTTCATTCTGTTCATTGTCGGAATCATGCTCGTCAGCGAAGGCGGCCACTTGGCTCACATCAAGTTCTTTGGAAATGAAGTCCAACCGATGACCAAAGCGACGTTCTACTTTGTGCTGGCTGTGATGGTTATGGTCGATATCGTACAGAGCCGCTACCAAAAGAAGCTGATGGCTCAGACCAAGCGCGAGGAACACACCAAAGTAGCGTAGGCTGTACGGTCCGAAGCCCTCCTCTTTCACAACTGCCATGGGTGGAAATACGATCGACAGCCCACAACCAAGCCAACAGTTAATCGCCACGGCTTATCATGAGTCTGGCCACGCCGTGATGGCTTGCTTGCTTGGTCGACCCATAGAAAAGGTAACCATCTCGCCCGCCAATTTGCAAACTGGCGGAGTCCGATTGGGAGCATGCAAAATCCAAAAAGGACGTAGCAAGCCGACCAAGGACTGGATCGAAGACGAGTGCTTGATCTTGCTAGCCGGCATGGTTGCCGAATCCAAGTTCACCGGAAAATATAGCCAGCGCGGTGCTTCCAGTGATCTATCGTCAGTCCGTCGATTGCTTGCCGATCGCGCTCGCAATGAGCGGCAATTGGAAAAGCTTGAACGACGAATGTTGGACAAAGCCGAATACTTGTTAAACGAACCAGCGCAAGAGAAAGCCATTGAGTTGATCGCGCAAGAGCTGATTGAAAAGGAATCGATTAGCGGACGAGCCGTAAAACACTTCTTGAACCAAGCCACGCAGCAGTTTCCGGATTGAACAACCAAGAATTGAATCAACTCTTTTTCGATTCCTTATCGGACCCATTATCGACCTCGGATTCCTTATCATCTTCAGCTTTGTCTTCCGAATCGGCTTCTTTTTTCTCTGCTTCGTCTTCCTCCTCTGGGTTCATCCACTGCTCAAGCGGCGGACGTTTCAGATGGGCTGATAAGCTTTCTTGCACTTCATGGGCAATCGCCAGAAGTTTGTCGTCTTGATTCAAGTGACCTGTCAATGTGATCATCTGCGGGCGTTTACCCTTGTCCCGGTCTCTATAGTCGTAGGGGAAAACGATGGAAGGATGGCCTGTAAAATTCGTGTGCACCACATCTTGCACATTGATTAGGACATCAAACTGCGACATCCACTTTTCGTAATCTTGCATCAATTTTGCGCGGACGCGTTGGGCACGAAGATAGTCGATTCCAGAAATTAGCTGCGCCGATTTGAACGTATTGGGCCAAGTATTCCAGCCGTCCGTTTCACCGGCACGTAGCTCTTCATCAAACACCGCGGCGCCTTCAACGCTGATAATGTTCATCAATGATCGAAGGCCGTCTTGTTCTGGAAGGTTGGCTTCGACAAGTTCACAGCCAGCGTCAACGAGGAACCTTAGGTCCTCGCGGTCTTCCAATTCGGTTCGCCGGCTCTTTTGGTAGCCGACTTTCAAGCCTTTCAGTTCGACTTCCTTTCGCCACTCGAACTCATAGTCGTCGACAGTGAAGTCCAGTTGATCAGTGCCATGAATCGCGTCAAACACCAACGCGCAATCTTCTACACTTCGGCAGATCGGACCAATTTTGTCCATCGACCAGGAAAGTGGCATGCAACCGTGACGACTAACGCGACCAAAGGTTGGACGAAATCCAGTCGCCCCACAAACTTTCGATGGCGTCGTAATGCTGCCAAGCGTTTCACTGCCGAGAGAGAACCCAACCAATCCACTGACGGTTGCCGATGCGCTGCCGGCTGACGAACCGCTTGATCCTGATTTGATGTGCCACGGATTTCGCGTCATTCCGCCAAACCACTTGTCGCCCATCGCTAGAGCGCCGAGTGAAAGTTTCGCGACCAGCACTGCGCCGGATTCTTCTAATCGTTTAACGACGGTTGCTTTGTCGTCGAGCTCACGATCGCGATAAAACGGAATGCCCCAAGTCGTCGGGTAGCCCGGCACGTTGATGAGATCTTTGGCACCCCAGGGAATTCCATGCAGCGGGCCGCGGTAGTTCCCGGCTGCGATCTCTTTGTCAGCTTGCTCGGCTTGTTTTAGCGCCAGTTCATCAGTCAACGTGACAACGCAATTTAAAATTGGGCCATACTTTTTCAGCCGCTCTAAATAGATTTTTGTAAGTCGAACACTTGAAAGTTTTTTGGACTTAACAAGCGCCGCCAATTGGTGAACGGGCAAGAATGCAATGTCTTCATCTGACTCAGGAAGCTCTTCCGTTTCGTCATTGATTGGCTTCGCAGTTCGAGAGCACGAATCAACTTTCGATCCACCGGCAAGCGTTTTGAAATGCATGGCAGGTCCATCAGCTGAAGTCAGTTTTACTGATCTAAGCGTTTTGAACTGCTCGGCGTTTTCATTAACTGCATCAAGAATTTCATCGACTTCTTCATCTGTTAGTTCAAAGTCGGTTATAAAAGCCGCGTGTTTGATCGCTTCGGCGGTTAGCGGTTCTTTCTCATCATTCGATTCCTGCATCGCCATCACGGCGCCATGAAAAACTGGAGTACCAATCCCCAAAGCAGAAAGTGTTTGCAAAAATCTTCTTCTTGGAAGCATAGTATTCATGTCGCAAATGGATGTTGAAAAATCAAAGTTACAGCGGGCCGCAAAGTTACAGCGGGCCGGATTCGCTAACAACATAACGCGTAATCTTCGTTGGCTCGCCCAGCAATTCACCGATCGCTTCCTTGAACACAGCCATGTGCTCAGTCTCGAAGTGAGCATCCAAGCAGGCTTGGTCTTTCCATTCTTCAAATAGAAAAATCTTTTGTGGATCATCGAAGTGCGCGTAAAACGAGTAGTCGTGACAGCCATTCTCCTGCAACGTGTGCTTGGCCATTGTTTTCATCGCCGTCATGACGGCATCGCGGTGCTCGGTTTTCACAGTAAACGCAACAGCCATAACAATCATTAACTTGTCCCTCGATTATTCGTTTTTCAGGTTTAGCATCGACCCTCGTCGTGCCAACGGTCTTTTAATGTAAACCATTGGCGATTCATAAACAGAGTCTTTGCCAAGCCCCACACAAGAAATAGAATGCACACGTTGCCCACCTACAACCAATTCATGCCTCGATGCGGCAACACTTCCAAATTCAGCGAAAAATACTATGCCGCGCAATGTCGAAATCAAAGCTCGCTTGGCGAACATTGACAGACAAATCCAGCTTGCCCGTCAGATTTGCAACGCCGAGCCAACTTTAATTGAACAGCAAGACATCTTCTTTAGCTGTGATCATGGAAGGCTCAAACTCAGGATCTTTGCAGAAGACGATCCAAACAACGCGCCGGGGGAGCTGATCTATTACACGCGACCGGACCAGGAAGGGCCGAAGACATCCAACTATGTCATCGCTCCAACGAACCATCCGCAAAAACTTCGATCGGCTTTGTCGTCGGCTTATGGCGAACGAGGAGTCGTCACAAAGAGTCGATTGTTATTTTTGGCGGGACGAACAAGAATCCATTTGGACGAAGTTGAAGACTTGGGCCAGTTCCTGGAACTCGAAGTCGTCTTGGGCGATGACGAAGATGAATCGGTTGGAGAATCCGAAGCCCGTGCTCTCATGGCAAAGCTCGAAGTGGATGAGTCGAGCCTGATCCAATCTGCCTATGTTGACTTGTTGCATGCAGACTAAGCGCTTTTGGATTCAACAATCTGCCAAACAATTTTGCGAATGGCATTCATCATCCTCCGCCGACACGATGTGCAACTGGGTAAAACACACAATGAACGGGCTAACTGGTTTTGAATTCGTCATGCATTAACTACCATGGTGTAGTAACCATTTTGAGTACGTTCACTTCGTTCAACCAACGCCAGCCAATCGCGAAAGCAGTCCATGAGTATTCGTCGAGCCGTAATCACGGCTGCCGCTCCCGACCAGAAGTCACTTCCACTTCAAAATCTTGTGGATCAACAAGGCCGACGCAAAACGGCCTTGCAGTTAATCGTCGAAGAGGCCGTTGACGCGGGAGCAGAAGAAATCTGCATTGTGATTTGTCCCGGGCAAGCGGAATCGTATTCGAAAGCTGCGGGCGAACACGCAACACGCGTGACTTTCGTTGAACAAGATAATCCACGCGGTTACGGTGACGCGCTTTTTCGTGCGTCGGAGTTTGTTGGAACCGAACCCTTTTTGCATCTCGTCAGTGACCATGTCTACATCAGCCTTGATTCTAAAGGCTGCGCACAACAAATTGTCGATCTGGCAAATAAAGAGCAATGCGTTGTGTCAGCGGTCCAAGAGACGCGAGAACATCTTCTTCCGTACTTTGGCGCCGTTGGAGCCAACCCGACTGGCAACCGCGATGATTTATACGAAGTGACAACCGTGATCGAAAAACCAACGCCCACTCGCGCAGAGCAGGATTTGTTGGTGGCCGGTTTGCGATCAAGTTATTACTTGTGTCTTTCCGGTATGCACGTGCTCAATCCAAACGTCATGACGATTTTGGGAGAGATGATCGAAAACGCGCCACCGGAGACTTCGATTCAACTTTCGCCAGCACTGGCGTCGCTGGCCAGAAAAGAACGTTACCTCGCGCTTTCAGTTCGCGGTGCTCGATACAATATCGGCGTAAAGTACGGCTTGTTAAAAAGTCAGCTGGCGTTGGCGTTATCCGGAAAAGACCGCGACGACATTTTGACCGATCTCCTGGAATTGGTTTCTGTGAACACTGGTAACGGAGTAAACCAATAGATGTCGATCGACACCCCTGATTCAAAATCGAATGGCACCGGGAACGCGAACAACAACCCGTTGCTCGATATCATTTGTTCTGAAGACGATGCTGTCCGCAATCAATCTTTGGACTTGCTGTGCGCTGAGGCGAGTTTTGAAGAGTTGTTGGAGCACTGCGAATCGCTTGACGCGTTTTGGCGACAAACGGACAACCTCTATCACCGAGTACGGGCGCTGTTTTTTCTTTCGGCAATTCATCGGTTTCATTTGCCGCGTTATTATACGCCGTCACATTCAAGCCATATTCCGTTTTCCAGTTACCAACAACTGCTTGGTCGCCGATTCACCGAAGCCATCGATACGCTGCGAAAGACACAACAAGCCAACGGGCCTTGCGAGCTGATTTCCAGCGCGTTAGCGAAAGCTTATCACGATCTCGGTTTTCAAACGTTGGCTGATCAAGTCCGTAAGAGCGTTAGAACTGTTGCAGGCAATCAGTGGATGTTCCGCGCCGGACATCCTGCTGATCACCCGCTCCGTTTTCGCCAAGAACTTTTAAAACGCCAATCAGATGCTGTCTCCTATCCGATTCTGCACGAGACAACTGCCGTTCGGATGGATTTCTCACATAGCGGTTGGAGCGATATCTTTTTCCTGGGAATGGATTTTCCGACTGGCGCAAAAGTCATCAACGCGTCTGTCAATCTTGGCGTGATGGGGCGAGACGATCACCCAAGTCCACCGATTGAATGCTATTTGCGCGTAATCGACCGACCTGTGTTGCGTTTGGTCAGTATCGATCTCAAAGCTGCTGCAGAGATCACCACGATTGCCGAAGTCTTTGATTTTGCCCGCGATTATCTTGGACTGTTGAAAGCCGCGATGATTGCCGCCGGCATTGTTCCGCCCGGTATGGAAGGATGTGGACAAAGCATCGAAAGTTTACTCGATCGACTGGTCGGTCCCGGACTTGGCATCGAAGTCGTTTCCAAAGTTAACGACATTCCCAAAGGTTCACGACTCGCCGTTTCGACCAACTTGCTTGGCTCATTGATTGCGATGTGCATGCGGGCGACGGGCCAAGTCAGTTCGTTGTCGGGCGCGCTCGACGAAGCCGACCGACGCATCATTGCGGCCCGTGCGATTCTTGGCGAATGGATTGGTGGCTCGGGCGGCGGCTGGCAAGATTCCGGCGGTGTATGGCCGGGCATCAAATTGATTCAAGGAGCAGCGGCAAGCGAAGGCGATCCGGAGTTTGGAATCAGCCGAGGCCGATTGCTGCCAAAACATACTGTGTTTACCGACGAAGAGATTTCCGGTCCAACGAGAAAGGCGTTGCAAGATTCCTTGGTCCTTGTCCATGGTGGCATGGCCCAAAACGTCGGTCCGATTTTGGAGATGGTGACCGAAAAATATTTGCTTCGCTCTCCCGTTGAATGGGAGGCCCGCCAGGAAGCCATCGCGCTGTTGGAACAAATTAAAACGTCACTTCAGAAAGGTGACATTCGCGCTGTCGGAAAAGCTACCCACCAAAATTTCTTTGGGCCGCTTCAAAAGATCATTCCCTGGTGTACCAACCTATTTACGAACTCGCTTGTCGAACAATGCGAAGCAAAATGGGGTGAACAGTTCTGGGGTTTCTGGATGCTTGGCGGAATGGCCGGCGGCGGAATGGGCTTCATCTTTGATCCGTCGATAAAAAAAGAGGCTGCCGTCTGGTTGCAACAAACGATGTTGGAAACCAAAACACAGATGCAAAAGCGGCTGCCGTTTGCGATGTCACCAGTGGTTTACGATTTCGAGATCAATGATCGAGGGACTTGGGGCGAAATCAAACTAAATGGCGATTGTCGTATGCCAGATGAATATTACGCATTGCTGGTTCCCGGCTGGCTGAAACAAGAAAGCCATGAACTTTCGCCACTCGCGAGACAGGAACTGGAACAACTTGGAAGCGAGTACCGCAACGTCGGCCACTCCAACGCCTTTCAAAAGCTTATCGAAAGCATCTTGCCCGGCCGAATGTCAGACGATCAACGAACCGAGACACTCGATGAATCGTTAAATCGTTTTGGCTTCGATCGAAAATTTCACGAACAAGTTCAAACGGATTTGAAATCGGGGCGATTTGGGCTTTCGCAAAACCGCCTGCCGGCCAACACATCGATCGAGAATGTCTTATCGGATGACGTGATTGAATGTCGAACCGGGCTCGATGCCAAATATCGTAAACTGGGCGAAGAAGCGATCGCGGCCGGCAAGGTCGGAGTCGTCACGCTGGCTGCCGGAGTTGGAAGTCGCTGGACCGAAGGAGCTGGCGTCGTCAAAGCCTTACACCCATTTTGCCAACTGGAAGGAAAACATCGCAGCTTCCTCGAGGTCCATCTCGCGAAAAGCCGCAAAGTCTCTGCCGCTGCAGGAAAATATTTTCCGCACATTGTGACTACCGGCTACATGACACACGATCCAATCCACGAGCATCTGGCTGCGGTTGATAACTATACATATCAGGGCGACGTCGTGCTTTCGCCCGGTCGGTACGTTGGATTGAAAATGATCCCCATGGTTCGGGACCTACAGTTCGCGTGGGAAGAAATGCCCCAACAGGTGCTCGACGCGCAACAGCAAAAAGTTCGTGACAGTTTTCGCAATGCGATGATTCGCTGGGCTCGCAATTCTGGTCAGGGATCTGATTACCGTGACAATACGCCGATGCAATGTTTGCATCCGGTCGGCCATTGGTATGAACTGCCCAACATGCTTCGCAATGGCGTCTTGAACAAGCTGTTGAAAACGCATCCAGAGCTTGAGTATTTGATGCTGCACAATGTTGATACGCTCGGCGCCAACGTTCAACCAGACTTGCTTGGCCTGCACATCAGTGAAAACAAGTGCTTAAGTTTCGAAGTGATCGAACGGCGACTGGAAGATCGCGGTGGCGGACTGGCTCGCGTCAATGGACAACCTCGTTTGGTCGAAGGGCTTTCGATGCCGCGAGAGGAAGACGAGTTTCGGTTGACCTATTACAACTCGATGACAACATGGATCGACATCGATCAACTGCTGGGAGTCTTTGGGCTGGATCGGGCAAGTCTCGACGACGAGAACAAAGTAGAAGAATCTGTCCGCGCGTTGAGCCATCGGATGCCGACTTACATCACGCTTAAGGATGTAAAAAAACGATGGGGCAATGGACAGGAAGACGTCTTTCCGGTCGCACAATTTGAGAAACTGTGGAGCGACATGTCGGCGATTTCTGAAGTCGATTGCAGCTATCTTGTCGTTCCGCTTCAACGCGGCCAACAGTTGAAAGAACAAGCCCAGCTCGACGGCTGGCTGCGAGATGGTACTGCCGATTACGTCAATGATCTATGTGAATGGTCATAGCTCCGCCATGGTTCGGCGCGGTAAATTCGTTTCACGGCGCAAAAGTTACCTAACAGTTCTCTGGCTTGGTTTTCATTTACACAACTTCACAAAACCGCGTGAAATCCGGAGCGAACTCTGTTAAATTGTTGGCTTGGTATTTGAATCTATCGTCACCTGAGTTGGAGTTTTATCATGATCCGTTCAAGCTTTTTCCTAGCCGTCGCTGCTGCACTTATTGTTATTCCACTGACGTCAGCAAATGAGCCAACGGTCAATGATCCGACGACAACGCCGGTAACGACGGCAGAACCTGTTGCCGCTATAGTTGCCACACCTGCTCCGGCAGCTACGCCCGCTCCGGTACCGCATTGCCAAGTTCCTTGTGGAATCTACGGCGATCAAATGCGGTTTGAAGGAATGCTGGAAGATACCAAGACAATCGCCAAAGCCATTGCCAGTATCGGCGAGTTCACCGATGGCATTGCTGGGGGTGGTGGGTTGAACCCAAAGGCAATCAACCAAAATGTTCGGTGGGTGACAACCAAAGAAGATCACGCGACAAATATCCAAAACGTGATGGGGCAGTACTTTTTCGCTCAGCGAATAAAAGGAGACCACAAAGATTATCAAGGACAATTGGCGACAGCCCATCGCATTATTGTTGCCGCGATGAAGTGTAAGCAAGATGCAGATCCGGCAACGGCAGATGCGCTAAAATCCGCGATCCTGGAATTCTACGAAGCGTACGAAGGCAAGAAGCCCGAGTTTCACGAAGAAGAAAAGTAGACATGTTGAGCGAACGAACCTCTCCGGGCGTAACGCCCCTTTCGGGGCTTCTTGTTATTGGAATGCCGATCCCGCGGCTCATGCTGTGGGCTACCGGCTGGCTGCCGTGCCTTCGGCACTTTTTGGATTCGACCCAGATGCGCCATCGCGCTCAATCGCCCTTGAAGCCGACTCTTCAAACTTAACTCAACTCCAAGTCTGACACGTCAAACGTCGTCAACAGTTCTGGCGTTAATTCGGCAACATCGACAACTCGATCAGCCAGATTTCGGATCGCGGCTTCAAACAAATTTCGCATCAAACGTCCGTTGCCGAAGTGTTCATCCTTGGACTGAATCGAGCTGGCAGCTAATCCCATGAGCTTTTCGCGAACTTCGGCCGTGACAACATAGTGATTTTTTTCGGCCAGAAGCTCGAAGATCTTCGTCAGCTCGGCGGGTTCGTAATCGGGAAAGTTGAAAGACCTTGCGAATCGGGAAGAAAGTCCAGGGTTTGTTTTCAGCAACCGTTTCATCGGATCTGAGTAACCAGCCAAAATGACGATCAGTCGATCACGATCGTCTTCGGCGCGCTTCAACAGAATCTGCATCGCTTCGGCACCAAACGTATCTTTGCCATCACCTGACATCAAGCTGTAGGCTTCGTCGATAAACAGAACACCATCGAGAGCTTCATCGATGATCTTGTTAGTCTTGGTTGCCGTTTGGCCGACAAACTCTGCGACCAAACCACTTCGATCGGTTTCGATCAAATGACCTTTGTCGAGAACTCCCATCGCGCCGAAGACGCGGCCAAGTATTCTTGCTACTGTGGTCTTACCGGTACCAGGATTTCCTTCGAAGACCATGTGCAAACTGATTTTGCTTTCCGGAAGTCCAGCTGCGATACGGTGCGTCTGAACCTTTAGAAAGTTAACCAAGCCGTTCACTTCGTCTTTGACCGATTCGATACCCACCAGTTGATCCAGCTCAGCGAGAACTTCGTCCAATTGCATCGGCGCTGCGACCTTTTTCGTTTCGCCAGTGCCATCCTCTACGGCTGTGGCGACGGAGCCACTGTTTGATTCAACTGCCTCGACTGCATCACTCGATGTCGAAGCTGAATCGGCGGCCTTCTCGGTGCCGAGTGACTTCCGTTTTTGAAAGTCGTTGTAGTGTGAGTAGTTCGAATAATCGATTGGCTTTGGTGGCGCTGGTGTCGGCTCGAGGAACTGATGCAGTTGCCACTTCAAATTCTTAAGCTGCCCGATTGTTTCCGGTGTCACATTGCCGTCGATTTTGGCGGTGATGTTTGCGATTCGCAACAATCCTGCCTCAAGTTCAGGTCGATGCTCGTCCAGCTCTTCCAACAACACAAACGGTTCGAGCACAGTCTGCCATGACTCTTCTCGGTTGACTCGCTCCATTTGATCGATCACGCGGCCGAGATCTTTCTCGCGAATCTTTTGACGAAGAAGTTCTTCCGCCAAAACCATTCCCAACAATCCTTCACCACGACTCCAAACCAAATCGCTCCATGCGACTTCGACGAAGACTTTGATCACCAACCGATTGAACAGCCGCTCGACTTCATCCAGAAAACTGGACTTACTATCGGCATCCATATCTGACTTATACATAATGCACTCAATCGATTTGTCGACGTAGATGCGTCGGCAATCGTTGATTGCATCGATGAATTGTCGGATCAGGATATCGGAGTCCATGATTTCGTACTTGGCCAAGACAGTAGAGATTGGGTTTGGAGGAGTCGTCGTTCATAGAAGGCTAAGACGCAAAAACCGCGACTTCCGAATTCATTTGCGGACTCTACCGGACATCTCAGAGTTGAAAATAGCCGTATCGATCATGCGGATAATACGGGCTCAAATGTAGTGCAGGTTGGGCTTGGCACTGTGAAATTGCGTAATCAAAATGATAAAGCCGAGATGCGTTGGGTGCCATGCATTGGTCACAATGAACGCCTTTGGGTGGGGTGCCATGAATGTTTCTGGGGTGCCATGTTTACGCTTGCTTAAGCTCGCTCACGCCAGCATGACTTAGCACCCGCCCCGCGCATGTTGGACACACGTATCTGGCACCCGCACAAGCCGCCGCCCGCGTTGATTAATAGAAAACGATCGGAAAAAGGCTCAACGCCGCTCCCTTAACCTCGCTACTGCGGAATCCAAAACGGCACTACCGCTTGCAATCACGTTAACAAAACCTAGCAAACAACTCGCCAACAAACCCCTTTCGGAATTGGCTACTTTCGCAACAATAAGCGTTCACAAATTCAATCATTACCAATTGATCACGGATTAGAGTTATGGATTCCATTGTTGAAATCAAAGGTCGTCAAATTCTTGACAGTCGCGGAAACCCCACCGTTGAAGTCGATGTCACGTTAGCGGACGGTTCATTCGGGTCGGCGGCCGTTCCTAGTGGAGCCAGTACTGGTGCTCATGAAGCTTGGGAAATGCGTGACGGTGACAAAAACGTCTTTATGGGCAAAGGTGTGCTCAAAGCGGTTGAAAACATCAATGGGCCTCTCACCGAAGCGCTTCTCGGGCTTCCCGGAACAGATCAAGGCTTGATCGACCGCACGATGATCGAAGCCGATGGTTCGCCAAACAAAAAGAATCTTGGCGCCAACGCGTTGCTTGGAATTTCTCTGGCCACCGCCAAAGCGGCAGCCAATTTTAACCAAACACCATTGTTCAAGTATCTTGGTGGTGCTTCTGCGACTTTGCTGCCTGCTCCAATGATGAACATCATTAACGGCGGCGAGCACGCGGACAACTCGGTGGATGTCCAGGAATTCATGGTCATGCCGCTGGGATTCGAGAGCTTTAGCGACGCACTACGATGTGGCTGCGAAATATTTCACACGCTAAAGAAAGTTCTTCAGGAGAAAGGGCTGAACACAGCAGTTGGTGACGAAGGTGGATTCGCTCCTGACCTCGGCAGCAACGGCGAAGCGCTTGACTTGATCATGACTGCGATCGAAAAAGCTGGCTACAAACCTGGCGAGCAAGTCCAAATCGCGCTCGATGTTGCGGCGACAGAGTTTTACGACACTGGCAAAGGGGTCTACAAAATTGACGGCAAGGAATTGGATTCAGCCGGCATGGTTGACTTTCTTGCTGATTGGGCAGGTCGTTATCCGATTTGTTCAATCGAAGATGGCTGTGGCGAAGACGATTGGGACGGCTGGAAACAATTGACCGACAAGATTGGCGACACATGCCAGTTGGTGGGTGACGATCTGTTTGTGACCAACACAACTCGCCTGCAACGCGGAATCGATGAAGGGATCGCCAATAGTATTTTGATCAAAGTCAATCAGATCGGCACGATGACCGAAACTATTCAGGCGATTCAACTTGCCCATCGCAACGACTACACAAGCGTCTCAAGTCATCGCAGCGGCGAGACAGAAGATTCAACGATCGCCGATTTGGCGGTTGGACTTTGCACAGGTCAAATCAAAACGGGCTCTGCATCCCGCAGCGATCGCATGGCAAAATACAATCAATTGCTTCGCATCGAAGAACAGCTGGGAACGGGAGCTGTCTACGCCGGTCCGAATTTAATGAAAAAGTTTAGTTGATGCGAAGCGGCTGAAAATCAGCCGTACTCACCATCTTTAAAACTAACAAATAGCGACGTTCGATTTTCCGAGCGTCGCTTTTTTTGTAGAATAGGAGTGAGCGAAATCGATTTCAACAACACGTCATTTATGAGGCTGCGATGTTTTCATGGTTCACTGAAGACGCAACTTTCCCTCTCATCACCGGTTTTTTTCTCGTCGTCACGTTGCTTGGATTGGCCGCCTATTCTCGCGAGAAGATCATTCTTTATGGCGCCCTTGCCGTCACTGCGATGTGCGTCCTGACCTTGATTACCGAAACCTTGATCGTCACCAACAAAGAGCGTGTTCAAGAAACGCTTTACAATATCGAAAAGTCGATTCGCAACAATGACTTTGCAACAACGTTCACTTACATTGCAAACGAAGACACGATCGGTGACGCGAAAAATCATACCGATGGCCTGGTCTGCGAACAGTGCAGCATCATTAGCTTGGATAATATCGAGGTTGACCACTACGCGCAACCAAGAACTGCCGTCGCTGACTTCCCAGTTTACGGTCGAGTGAATATCTTTCCCAGTGCGTTTACGGTTCGAGTCGTTCTCGATATGGAAGAGGACGCGACAGGAAACTGGAAGATCGTTGACTATCAATTGATCGATCCGCGAACCGGTAAAGTTGAAAGAACGTCGAAATCCCCGTAACACAATTTCCTTTTGATCGACAGCTTTATGCTGGACCTGTCACCTTTCGTTGCCAAACATCAATTGTTAAAATCTTTACGTCAATGGGCACACTCTCTACGCGATCCCGTCGACGTAATTATTTTTGGCTTTTACCAACAAGGCGACGCGATGCCGGACACGCAACCAAACATTGGCGACTTCGTACGAGACATTCCCGATTTCCCAAAACCGGGAATCATGTTTAAGGACATCACGCCGCTGCTTGCCAACTGTGCTGCGTTCCAATCTTCAATCGACCAAATGGCTGAACAAGTCTCGGACCTCAAGGTAGACGTTATTGCTGCTGCTGAAGCTCGCGGGTTTTTGTTTGCGGCTCCGTTAGCCCTTAAACTTGGATTGGGAATGGTGCCGATTCGAAAGCCGGGAAAACTTCCGTACAAGAAACGTTCGTACAGCTATGAATTGGAATACGGAACCGACACGCTTGAAATGCACGTTGACGGAATCGACAAAGGTCAAAACGTACTCGTCGTCGACGACCTACTGGCAACCGGCGGAACGGTTGAAGCATGTTGCAAGATGATTGAAGAATGTGAAGCAACAGTTGTCGGGTGTTCTTTCTTGATCGAGTTAACCTTCCTGCCTGGCGCTGAGCGACTGAAAGACTATCCGCTATTTGCGTTGCTGAAGTATTGATTGACTGATAGCCACAATCTATGAATCAAGATGCTTTAGGCCAATTTAGCGAAACGTTTGAGCTGCCCTACACCGTCGTGGAGTCCGATATCGACGAAATGGGACATGCAAACAATTTGCAGTACCTTCGCTGGACTTTAAAGGCTGCCACGGCGCACTCCGCATATGTCGGATGGCCTTCGTCAAAGTACGAAGAACTTGGGCAGGGATTCATTGTTCGTTCGCATCAGATTAAATATCGAATCCCGGCACTTTTGAACGATCAATTGACCATTCGGACTTGGGTGGCCGAGATGCAAAAAGTTTCTTCGATTCGAAAATACCATATCATTCGAAACTCCGATGGCCGCAGACTCGCAGAAGCCGAAACGAACTGGGTGTTTGTCGACTTCGAGTCTGGGGAACTGCGAAAAATCCCGAGTGAAATCGAACAAGCGTTTTCGATTTCTGGTGATTGACTTTCTTATCGCTTCGAAATCGGCATATACTGTTGATGACTGTTTATTGTTAATTGTCAGGAGAATGAGATGCGAACTAACAATTATTTTTCGATCCCCGTATCTGCCATGGTCACCGTGCTGGCCTTGGTTTTGTTTTCCTCATTAGCACTCGCCCGCGCCAAAGACGACCCTAAACAGCCCGATCTTTCTGAAACCGAATTCAAGAAACTGCACGCCGAACTTGTTCCGTCTGCGGCTCCGTGGAGGTCGATTCCCTGGGAAACTTCCATGATTGAAGCACAGAACAAGTCGGTCCAACAAGGGAAACTCATTTTCATCTGGTCAATGGACGGTCATCCGCTCGGCTGCACCTGAAACAATGGTGTTATCGACCGTGAGTCGAAATTTGCTGATCCAGAAATGGTTGAAATGTTGAAGTCTGATTTTGTTCCCGTTGCGATTGACCATTGGTATACGCGGCGGCAAAAAGATACCGAAGGAGAGTTTTATCAATCGATCGCCAAGCAAGGTCCGCGGAACGACATGCAGCATACGACACAAGGCCTCTACGTTTGCGATGCTGCGGGGAAACTTTTTGGCTACAACAACAACCGCCACACCGATCCAATCAAGAAGATTATGCGTGAAGCCATTGAATCATTCGACAAGAAAGCCAATTCGAAAGTCGCCGAACTTGAGCGAGGCTCGCCTGACATTAAACATGATCGAACAATTCCAGAAGGAACGCTCGTCGTTCGCGTGAATTCCAAAATCCTTGGTGGCTACGAAAAACCCGACACAAAGGAACTAGAGATTTTCCAAACTTCGATTGCGCGAGATAACTTGTGGATTCTGGCTGAAGAGAAACAGCAGCTCCTTAATGGAACGTTTCCGGACTCGCTTGCCACACGAATCGCGCGATTTCATTTCATCGACAACACCCGTGGCGAGCCGCCGATGTGGAACCATGACGAAGTCAAATCACTTGAATTCAAGCTCGACAAAGAAGGCAGCATTATTGGGACGGCAAAACTGGAAACGGCTGACGGAGGTCGTAGCTATGACGTCGCCATCCGCGGCGTGGTCAAGTCAAAAGGAGATTCGATCGAACAGTTTGACTTGGTCGCAAAAGGACAGTTTTTTGGCGACGGCCCCTACACAAAAAGTGCGCCCAAAGGAAAATTCCCTTTGGCGATCGCGTTTCGGCTTGCCGACGGATCTGAGAATGCCGATCGCGTCGCTCCGCAAGGAAGCAAAGGCTGGCTTCCGCAATATACGGAAACCAAATAAATAGTGGTGGCCAACCTGGCGGCGGCTGCTCGTTACTTTCGCCCAAAGTCAGCGGGAATCTCGCCCCAATGTTTTGTTTCCCATTTTAGTATCGGGTTTGAAAACTCATTCTCGCGCAGCCACTTCTCGGCACGTCGAACCAACAAAAACAAATCCTTGTTCTCAACGGTTTGAGTCAGTTTCGTTTTGCACTTCTTCTGCTTTACCCAACTGATCCCGATTCTCGAATCAGAATAAATCGCTTGGTCCGGACGTTTGGCTTGGAGTAACGCCAGCGCGTGGACAATCGCCAGGAACTCGCCAATATTTACCGTCCCATTTTCAAATGGGCCTTGGTGGAAAATATTGATGTCGCTGGAGAGTTCCACGCCTTGATACTCCAGCGGGCCAGGATTTCCTTTGCAAGCCGCGTCTACACAAATTGAGTCTAGTACAACACCCATCGACTCCAACTCAGCCATTGTTTTCTTTTTTGGTGTCTTCGGCTTTTTAGGCTTGTCGGATTTCCCCCAATGGTCGGCCGCTTCTTCTGTGAAGGCTTTTTCAGCTTTGGCCAATGAGTCAAACGATTTGTATCGAGCCTTTGAAAATCCTGCGATCTGCTTTTGCGCTTCCGGCCATGTCTTATACACACCGGGATTGTGACCACCCCAAACGACGTAGAATTTTGGTTTCTTCTTGGCCATAGGAATACCGTTTACGCTCGCGACACGAATTGACCGGTTCGCGTATCAACTTTCAGCGACTCGCCATCTTTGATGTATTCGGGAACCTGAATGACCAAACCCGTTTCCAGCGTAGCGGGTTTCGACCTCGAAGTGGCTGAATTCCCTTTGACAGCTGGGTCGGTTTGTGTGATCTTCATAACAACCGTATCAGGAACATCAAGCCCAACACACGCAGCGTTATAAATCAAAGCCCGCATTCCTTCGAGGCCTTCGGTAATGTAAGGGACTTGTTCCGAAACGTCTTCGAGTGCCAGTTCGTATTGCTGAAAGTTCTCCTTGTCCATCAGAAAAAGATGAGTCGGATCCGTATACATCATCTGGACATCGCGTTTTTCGAAATCCGCATCAACCAAATTGTCAGTGCCCTTCATCGTGATATCGACCTTGTTTCGCGTCATGACGTTCCGCGCACGAAACTTATACAAAGTCGAGGCCCCGCGCGCAGACGGAGATTGAACACTAACCCCTTCGATGAGAACGGGATTGCCTTCGAATTCTACTACGGTTCCTGATTTTACATCTTTCGCCAACATTCGTTTCTCCTAAAACCTTGAGAGGCATCTACTCCGCGTTGTGACCTCCGGACTAGATTTCCTTCGGTCGCCAAACACCAAACAGTTCAAAATCGCGGACATCGATCTTCGACCAGGAATCTGCGCCAGTAGTAAAACAAGCAATTGTTGCGGTCGGAACAACCTCATAATGCCCTGAAACGTGAGCCACGAATTCTTCGATGCCCGGATTATGGCCCAATAATAAAACAGTTTCCAAACTATCGTTCAAACGCCAAGCGATATCCAGATAGGTTTCCGCAGGAGCAAGATAAAGATCATCTCTTGATCGCGACTCCGGAACTTTGGCTTTTCGGATTTTGAACGTTTCGCACATCAGTTCGCATGTCAACGTGGTCCGCATTGCTGATGAGTGCACGATCAATTCCGGGACAAGATTTTTCTCGCGCAAAAACGTTGCCATTGTGGTCGCATCGCGACGACCACGCTTGTTAAGTGGGCGCTGATGGTCAGTGAGCGAACCGTCCGACCAGGAAGATTTCGCGTGCCGCATGATTAAAAGTGTTTTCAACATGTCAGACCAAACTTAACAGGTAATTCGATCAATCAAAGCATTCACGTCACACTTTCTCGCCGCATCTACTTTGCCTGGAGTCACGAAAACGCGAACTTGCTTAACGTAGTCGTCGAACTGCTGTCTTGCCAACGTGTTGACGACCGGCGAAACTTCTCCCAGCGTCCGATAGCTTTTCAATTTCGGGTAGTATACATCGACGTTGAATTGAACTTCCAAGCCAACCGGCGGTGCGTCGATCAACACGTCATGCGAACTGAATTCTACGCCAGTTTCCGACGACAAGGATTCAGCCAATTGGCTTCCCATGGCCACAAGTTCCCAATAGGGTCGTTGGGCCAATCGTCGATAGAGTTTCTCGTTTTCAATACAGCTAAAGTTCGCCACGCGCTTGTAAAGCGAACGGACATCGCCAAACAAACCATCCAACAATTCACCTGAAACGGTGTTGGCGGCAACTCGCTTCCAATTGGCAAGCAAATCAGATTCACCATCTTTGAAAAACGAATCGAGCAACTCACACGGCGAGACAGAGAAAGATTCTCCAACCGGCGCGTCGCGTTGAGATGAAACTTCTTTCATCGAAAGATAAAACGCTCGCTGCAACATCGACGTCGCGCTGCGAACAGCATGATGCCAATAGACTTCACTGAACATGACGTAACGTGCAAACACCATTAGCTCTGCCGCCGTTCGCCCTTTGTGCGAGATCGCTAGTCGATCACCTGCTTCATTGATGCAAAGGCTACGAATCAAGCGAGCTGAATCAAAGTTTTGACCGTAAGGAACACCAGCGTGAAGACTATCACGGTAAAGGTAATCCATTTTGTCGATGTCGATGGGGCCAGACAACACCGATGCCAATAGCTTCTCCGTTGGCGTGGTCCCTTCTTTGCTAATAATTCTGATGACGTCTGCCGGCGTGGTCGACCAGTCCGACTCAATGTAGTCTCGAATCGGTCCCGAGTTAATGTACTTTTCAGCAAACGACTCGTGTCCAGGCAATCCATCCAGAGACATGTCTTCGATCGGATGGCAAAACGGCCAATGACCAATATCATGCAACAATGCCGCCAACAACAACGATTCAGCTTGCCCGGCCGTTACCAGATTTTCAAATCGAGGCTCACAAGAAAGGTGGCGGAGAAACAACAAAGCCATCCGATAAACGCCGAGCGAGTGTTCAAATCGTCCGTGGCCGGCAGCGGGATAGACAAACGACACGACACCAAGCTGGCTGATTCGTTTGAGCCGTTGAAAAGGTGCCGTGTCAACGATTCGCATGATTCGCGGCGTGACGGGAACATCAATTTGATTGGGAATCCGGATCAAGTTTGGGCTTTGATCAACCGCCCGCAACTCGGGAATGTTCTGGATCTCATTCATTAGCTTCCGAACAGGCAGGCGACCAGCTCGCTACTGAAATTCGAAATTTGCATCAACCCTTCCAGCGGATCGATCTCATTCTGTTTAAGCTTTTCTTCAACGGGAGCCCCAACAGATCCAGGCAACGCGCCGATTCCGGCGATCAGCCGACCGATGATGCAAAGTCCCAAATACATTCCGTAGTGCAGCAGGCCGCTCAAATAGCTAAAGTCCAAGCTCAACATTCCAGCGGCGGCTCCGATGCTCAGCATCAACACCAACGCTAAAACCCACGAACCCATTTCGTAACTGTCGCTAAACGCGAACTTACCCAACGGCATCGCCAGCCACAGAAATGCATAGATCAAACCACAGATCAGAATCCGCACCCATAATTCTTTGCCGAGAAAAGAACCCAACTCCTGATCGCGCAGGAACGTGTAGGCGGCATAGCAAATAGGAGGAGCGATAAGCACAGCGGCTAACCATAAGATCGGCATTGAGAACTGGCTTTTGTCAGCAGTCATGAGATTCATGACCAGTGCGCACAACAAATAGCCAATGATACAACACGCAATGATGGTGATTTGGACACGCGTAAGTTTTGTGTCCTTCCGGGTAATTGGTTTCAGAATCGAGCGACCTTGCGAGTCCTTTGGCCCAATCTCCGGAACCGCAATCTTAATCTCTTCCGACAGCGCCGGAACTTTAATTTTTGCTTTGCATTTTGGACACGGCCCCATTTGCCCAGCGAATTTATCGCTGACATTGAAACGAGTGTGACATTTGGGACAAGTGACGCGGATCGCCATCAATCAACCTTGGTAAGCGTTATTCGATTTCCTGAAGTTCATTCTCGGTGAGCATTCGAAACCCGTGCGTCGCCAACACGACTTGAGCTTGATCGACGTTGTCCACCATAATCGCCAGCAATGCGTTGTCTTGACTGCGAACCATCAAAGGATAAGTCTGCAACAGGTTGATTTCAGCTCGCAACAAAGCACTACAAACTTCAAGCAACGGCTGGCTGCTGTCAGGAAGTTCAATCGCGATCAAATCGCTTTCGATCATCGCCAAACCAGCGCGTTCAAAAATTTCGCGAGCTTGTTCTGGATGACTGACGACGCACCTGACCACGCTGCAGTCAGCTGCATCGCTAATGTTCATCGCCAACACCCGCGCTCGTGAGCCCTTAAATCGACGCAGCAACATCATCAACGAACCGACGCGATTCTCGAGAAACAGCGTAAACTGACGGATCGTTGGATAGTCCCGCCCGCGAGCGGTATCAAAATCAACTACAGCGCCCGAGTCTTCGCCTTTACTTCCCTGGCTCATGTGATCCTCAATCCAAAGTAATGGAATAACTGAGCGAATCTGTTAGGTTGTCAGACTCGAATTCAACAGCAATTAGCAGCCCTGGATCATCTTAATCCAGTCTTTCTCTAATCGACAAAATGCCCAAAATTGGTGATGAAATTTTAGTCCTTTTACAAGCAGGCTGCAAATGGCGTCCGCCCCAGATTCTTTTTCCATTCCACCCATTTTCGAGATGGACATTCGTGTCCGATACCAAGAGACCGACGGACAAGGTCGAGTTCATCACACGAACTATATCAATTACTTCGAAGTTGCGCGTGTTGAAATGCTTCGTGCGTCTGGAAAGACTTACCGTGACCTCGAAGAAGAAGGAATCATGCTGGTCGTTGCCAAAGTCGAATGCGAATACCAGAAAGCGGCTAAGGATGACGACTTGTTGAGAATCAAAGCGACCGTCGAAAAGGCTAAGGGGGTAAGAATCGTACATCGATACGAAATTACCTTAGATGACGAGATCGTCTGCACCGGACGTACGGTTGTCGCAGCGATCAACCGCGAAGGAGCAGTCGTCCGGTTGCCAAGTTGGTTACGGCTGAAGTCTTGAGTTGGACTGAACGGCTACGTCGTTTCGACTTGCGATACGACTTCGCTGATTGCGCTTGCCTTTTCGTCGTCACCGACCATTCCACCCGCGAACTCAATATCTCCAATGCGCTCGATGACGCGATATTTTCTGCGATAGTCGTGATCAATAAAGTCAACGAAATGGATTTTGTAATCCATGCTCGTGCTCATTTTTTCGCCCAGCAAACGACTCGTTTCAAATTCTACTTTTTCTTTGTAGCTCTCATCTGTCAGAATGTACTGAATCTCCAACTCCGTTTGCCCCCGCTCGTAAACCTTGATTTCGACGATCGAATCATTGACGACCGAATTCAATTCGTTGACGAACTGGTTGAAAAACGAAGGATAAAACCGTTCGCCTTGATCCGACATGATGTAATTTGAATCTTTGCCTTCGATCTTCGTGATCACATACTTTTCCGTTCCGTCGGGATACTGTCGAAATTCGACATCCGCAATATCCTTCATCTTGTATCGGATAAAAGGAAAATCATGGAGACCCAACCGAGTGATAATCATCTCTGGTTGGCCCGCTTCGTTGGGAGCCGTTTCTACATAGGCCACGTTGGCGAAGATTTCCAAACCGTCTTTATTGGTTTGATGTGCCAACTCACCAAGTTCCACCGAGCCGTATGAGTCTTCGACCAAAGACCGCGTGAACACCGATTCGATGTTCTTACGTTGACAATCAAAAAACGTCTCGCCGCTGGTGTTGATCAGAGCGGGGTGATGTTTAAGCTCAAGATTGTAACGGCGAATCGTATCGGCAATCATGTTCATCGGAGACGGAAAGACGAGCAACAACCGAGGCTTGTAGGTATTGATGTCGTCCACCAATCCACGCACGGT
This sequence comes from uncultured Pirellulaceae bacterium, assembly GCA_964584615.1. GTDB lineage: Bacteria > Planctomycetota > Planctomycetia > Pirellulales > Pirellulaceae > Mariniblastus. The sequence goes on from CAZPBE010000040.1 coordinate 42,534, forward strand.
CTCTTCATCGATCTTATCGAACAAGTGGTAACGAAAGCCCAACCATTTGCTGTACGGATTGAACTTTACCATGTCGTCGATGTTGTACGTATTCTTGGGATAGAAGACCAACATTCTTTCGCCGGGCCGCCAGCCCATGCGATACCAACATTTAAAAAATGTAAACAGCATCGAAAACATATGATGCTTCGTCATCGTGATCGACAACGGCAACGACGTCGATCCGCCAGTCGCCATTTGCATCAGGTAGTCACCATCACGTAGCCGCTTGATCGATTGAAACGGCTTGCCTTCAACGCGTAGTTCAGAACTGGCTGGATCGACTTTGGCCCATTTGTCAGTCATCACCGATTGACCGGCTTCCGCATAATCCTGTTTTGAAAGCGCTGGCAATTTCGCGTACGCTGTGAAGAACTCATCATCCGATTGGCCGTTTGTCTCAACAAGAAACTGCGTAAACTTGCCTCGAAAATATTCACTGGTTTCGTTCGCGTTCTTGAGCAACGACTCAATATCCGCTCGTATCTGAGGACGAATGTTTGTTAACCGGTCTTTTTTGACGACTTCGTTATATAAGTCGCGAACGCCGATGAACCTGAACAGCCATTGGTAGAGTGTCTTCAACATAGTATCAATTGGGAACAATCAGATTGCCAAACCCAACAACTTAAGAAATATCCGAGAAATGTCGAGTCGAAATAGGGGCGTTATCCTACACGACAAGAAATACTGCTTGCTCGGTCAACCAAGTTCGGGATCATTTCGAAACTGACGATGACGGAACAGTGTCCGCCATTTCCGCATAGAAAATTAGCATGGCGTGGCTCCCGACTAAGGTGAATCAGTTTTCGAGACTTCGGCTGAAACTTGCGATCCACTCGTTGGCTTTCGAATCATCAACCAAACGAAACCGGTACTCTTCGATTCTTCAAAATCGCTCATGCGGTTGTAGATAACACCCATCTTTGACGAGTACTCGTTCATCTTCGCCATCAGTTCTTCGGAAGGTTCTTCTCCAGCAGTTTGAGCCTTTTCGAATTCCTCATAAATGGGCTCCATCTTGCTGCTAATCGCTTGCATTTCTTTTTCGATTTCTGCTTTTCCGGCTGCGATTTCTTTTGCCGACTTTCCTTTCGCAGGAGTAACCAAGTTCGCACTGTCACCGATAAGGAGGTCTTGCAGTCCGTCACCGTTCCAGTCGGTTGCCCAGACTCTTGTTGATCCCGACATGACAATTTCGCCCGAGGCGGACTGTTGCATTGCCGCCTCTGAAGGCATTACAAGTTGCTTGAATGGTTGCCAGTCTGGCGTTTCAGCGTCTCCTGCATTGATAGAAATCAATACACCACCATCAGTCGACCCGGACAAAAGATCCAAGTCGCCGTCGTTGTCCCAATCAACCAAGTGTGGCGCCGCGTGATGCGCCGTGGACTTAATCGAAAGCTCGACCGGTTGCTCCACTAATGATTGCTTACCATTCTCTTCGTCAGCTTTGTTTTCATAGAGAAACAGCTCTTTGCCAAAACAGCCGACGATCAAATCAAGATCCCCATCGTTGTCGTAGTCAGCAGCATGCTGTTGAGTACAAATAGCTTTCATTTCTGCCGAAACCCCTTCCGGAACTTCGACGTTTTGAAGCGGGTTGCCCGCAATATTTTCGAGAGACTTCGACTCTTCAAAATCGTTTGTTCCGCGCCCATGTAAAATCTGAATATGACCACCATCTTCGCCGTCGGTCCAATAGCAGCCAGAAAGAATGTCAAGTTTGCCGTCGTCGTTCCAGTCCACAAACTGTGGAGTTGAACTCGTGCATCACCAAACGCCCGGAACAACTGCTGGATCACTTCCTGATTTAATCCAATCCGCTTTGGCGAAAGCAGGAAGCTCGCCCTCTTCCGCTACGTTCTTGAAGAAGTGCATTTTGCCTTGGTTGAACTGGCCAACAACCAGGTCAAGTTTGCCGTCGCCATCAACGTCGGCCATCGTTGGGCAAGCGTATCCAGGTTCTTCTACCGAAATAACTTCATCGTCGGCCATGAGCCGGACGGGTGTTTCAAACTCATATCCAGATGGCTCAGCCACAACAGCTGGTGGCCTTTCAAATGGGCTCGCACCAGAGGAGTCGGCAACATCATTGGCAGCGTCGCAACCGAGTTGCATCGCGATACAAAAAAGTCCGATCGCACAACAAGCCATCGAAGTAAATTCAAAAAGCCTCATCTCGCACTCCTCGATTATCCTAACGAAAGAAATTGACGTCTCAATAGGAAAGAAATTGACGTCTCAATAGTTTAACGAGTTGGCAAATAGGCCAAGCGGTTCAAGTGAAGGTTTTTACAAAATTCGACTTTTTTAGACCGGATTCACCGGTGAAACGCCAAATTGGTAAATCACGTCGGGTTACCGAGAGCGGCAAGTCTGTAGCCGCGCTCACGAATAGTGAGCGACGATTTTTTGATAAGCAAAAAAAGCCCGCACATTGTTGAACAATGTACGGGCGTGGTTAGGCAATCAATCTGGGCCCAAGGCTTGCAATTCAGATCAGCGACTAATATGAATTTCCAAAAATATAGATGTCGTAATCAGTGATGGCGGAATCAACCATCGTGTCGATTGCAACCTTAATGCCCAGTTCACTTTTTACGCCCCCGGTATAGCGAACACTGAACTTGTAGTATCGTCCAAAATCGTGAAACTGAGTTTCATCCTTCCATGAATTTACGTTGTACATATTCACGTTCAATTTTGGGGAGCCCGGTTTTGGAACGACATAGATCGTTGCGCCGGCGACAGGACGTTCGAGCTCGAGTTTGATGTAGTGCGGGTCGTTGCCTTGATCATTGTCGCGGAAACTGCTTCCAGTAATAAATTTGGAATCTGAAACCGTCTCGATGGATTGTTGGGGCCAGTAGAAGAAACCGCGGCCGGCCAGTTGAACGCGAGCTCGGTAAGGCCAACCATCAACGGTATAGTCAATCATTAGGTCAGCTTCGATCAATCCGATCATCTGCGGCGTAAAGTGGACGTTGACTCTGTCTCCGTTTGAGATATTTGCCCGGAACGAATTGGTAAGATTTGAGTCAATCTGTTCACGCGAAAAGGAAAACGGGTCAGACCGACGCGCGATAAAGACGTCGGTTAATACGACGTTGGCGTCCCGATCATTGGCATGCTGCACGCGGAATTCAATTTTTTCGGAGTGAATGAACGCGAGCGATGATCCGAAATCGGTACCCAAGTTTGTGGTAGGTCTCGCGCTCGAATTGAAGGCTGTAAAGCGATCGCCAGGAAAACCATCGATGTCCTCCCTCAAGTTAGCGAACTGCAGCGTTTGCACGTGAATCTTGCTTTCGAGAAGGATGTCACCCGAAGCAGCATGGCCCGAGAGTTCTCCTTGAAATCCAAACGCTGAACTTGAGCAAAATGCCGAAGCCATTAAAACTGCCACAGCAATGATCGCTTTTGTTGCGATAGTGTATTTTGAACTCATCTCGCCACCCCTGTATTGATATGTTTCGAGTTTCCCCTTCGTCTATCAATCAGGCGTGAACTGGAAATCAATCCTGCACTAAATTCTGAGAATTTTTTCACCGTTCGAAAATACGCTGTGACATTTCTGAATCACCGCGATTTAGCCAGCATCGAATCGGCTTAAGCCGACAAGCTCCACTCTCAACTTTCTCAAATCAGGCGAATGCCGAAGTCCCGCCTTACCCTGGCGTCGTACCAAAGTAATCCGGCTCGTTGCCCGGCTTCCATTTCACGTTACAACCCAATGATGGCAATTGAGTTGCACTGATTGGTTCCTTTGCCAACAACGCGTCAACCGCTGCATTCAGTTCGGCGCCTGTCGGCGGAGTCTCCGTTGAATCATAGACGCCAGATTCGATACGCTTCGGTCGGGTCTCGTCGAACCGGCCGCGATAGACAAGCTTGTGGTCAGCGTCGAATAAAAAGAAATCCGGAGTACAGGCGGCGGTAAACGATTTTGCGACTTCCTGAGTTTCGTCCAAACAATAAGGAAACGTATAGCCCCTCGCGGTGACTTCCTCTTTCATCTTTTCCATATTGTCGGCCGGATAAGCTTCGACGTCGTTAGCTTGAATCGCCACCACCCCGATGCCTTGCTCAGTATACAACTTTGTCGCCGCCGCCAGTTTGTCAGCCAAGTGAATGACATACGGACAATGGTTGCAGATGAACATCACCAACATCGGCTTACCCGCGAAGTCAGCTTTTGAAATAGTTGCTCCGTCAACGTTGACTAACGAGAAGTCTGGAGCCGGGGAGTTCAGCTTCAACATCGTAGATTCAGTAAGTGCCATGTTTTCGATCAAGAATGATTGGTTTGCAAGTTTCATTTCTGGCTCAATAATATAGCAGCGAAGCCCGTAGCTCGCTGCTCGTTCTTCTATTGCCAGATATTTTCAAAGATCAAACATGGACGACGATGACGACATTGAAAAAGTTGACTCGAATTCGCAGGTGGAAGATACGCCCCACAATCTCCGGCAAAACCACCACTGGTTTCGACTTCAGTTTTCTGTCGGGTCAATGCTTGTCCTGACCGCAGTTGCAGCGATCGTGATGCCAATCCTGATCCAATGGGTTTACGCACCACGCATCTCTGTTGATTCATCCAATATCGTTTCCATCGGCCACAACCCTTACACGCACACGCTTACGGTTGAATTCCTGGGGGGGGACATCTACGAATACTCCGGAGTGCCTCGCGAAATCTATAAAGATTTTCTTGAGGCTGACTCTCACGGCAGGTTCTTCCATCGGCAGATCAAAGCAGCGGATTACGAGTTCACCAAAATCCAGTGAGCCAACGGCCAAGATCAACGGAATCGTCCGCTTCAATGCTGTCTGTTCACTGTTGAAATCGCTTCCACCCCACCAAAAGCCGAAATCTGAGTAAAAACGAAGCCCGGGAATCCGATTTCTTAAGCTTAAACTCGACGGATCCTGAATCGAGCTGTGATCGACGTCCCACTTTGACGATATCTAGCAAATCGAAAGACTGTCCATTCACAGTCCCATCGGATCTCGCATCACCTATTTATTTGTTGGGAATCGTGCAATTAAACATTGCTCTGGTGCGGGCGATTTGATATTCTTTCAGAGCGTTTTGAGGACAAACCTTCTTTGTATTAATGGCGTCATGCCAACGCAGACGAATTCGACATTCGAATTGTCAGCTCCACTACGGTTTGTTTTCAAATTTTTAATCAACACTAGTGACACGCAGGCGCGTGCAACCCCTTTCTTCGGCATCGTTGGATGCCCCAGAATTTGAGAACCAAATGGTAAACCACAACTTAATTCATTCGCTACAAGACGACGCTATCGAACAAGAGTTCGGTGACCTCTTTAATGACTTCGATTTCGAGAACGAACTGTTTTCGGGAGACACGCAAGATTACTCCGTCGACACCATGGTCAACGGAAAGATCGTCCGCATCGATAACGACCATGTGATCATCGATGTTGGCTTCAAGAGTGAAGCAACGGTTCCGATCAGCGAATGGACTGAAGAAGAACCACCCGTCGTCGGCGATTCCGTCGATGTATTGATCGAAGACCTTGAAGACGAGCAAGGTCGTGCCGAAGATCCTTCGGGCTTGATCGCCGTTTCGAAAAAGCGGGCTGATCAGCGTAAGATCTGGGAGAACGTCATCTCCAAGATCAGCGAAGGCGATATCGTTACCGGTACTTGTCAGCGAAAAATCAAAGGCGGCTTGCTGGTCGACATTGGAGTTCCTGTCTTCCTGCCTGCCAGCCAAGTCGACATTCGACGTCCGGGCGACATCGGTGACTACATCGATCGCGTCGTTCAGTGTGAAGTTCTCAAGATCGACGATGTTCGAAAGAACATCGTGGTCAGTCGTCGTTCGCTAATCGAAAAAGAGCGAACTTATGCTCAGCAGAAACTTATGGCAGATCTCGAAGTCGGCCAAGTTCGCAAAGGTGTGGTCAAGAACATCGCCGACTTTGGTGCGTTTGTTGACCTCGGCGGCATTGACGGCTTGCTTCACATCACCGACATGTCACACACACGTATTTCCAAGCCATCCGAAATTGTGAAAATGGATCAGGAAATCGATGTCATGGTTTTGAATGTCGATCGTGAAAAGATCAAGATCGCATTGGGCTTGAAACAACTTCAGCCAAACCCGTGGGACAATGTCGAAGAGAAATACCCTGTCGGTTCGGTTCATGCTGGCGAAGTCGTCAACGTGATGAACTACGGTGCGTTTGTGAAACTCGAGCCTGGCATCGAAGGCCTTGTTCACATTTCAGAAATGTCATGGGTCAAGCGTGTTAACCATCCAAGTGAGTTGGTCAACATCGGCGACGAGATTCAAGTTTCTGTTTTGAAGATCGACAAATCTGGCGAACAAATGTCACTGGGCATGAAGCAGACTCAAGACAACCCTTGGGACAAAGTCGAAGAGAAGTATCCAATTGGCAAAGAGATCACTGGAAAGGTTCGCAACCTGACCAACTACGGTGCGTTCATCGAACTCGAAGAAGGTATCGACGGTCTGTTGCACGTTTCAGATATGTCTTGGACTCGCAAGATCAGTCATCCGAACGAAGTCCTTGAAAAGAGCCAAGAGTTGGTTTGCCGCATTTTGGCTGTCGATACCGATCGTCGCCGAATCGCGCTGGGCTTGAAGCAGATGAACGAAGATCCTTGGACGACGGACATTCCAAACCGTTACCAGCCTGGGCAAGTCATCAACGGAAAGATCACGAAGATCACCAACTTTGGTGTGTTCGTCGGTCTCGAAGACGGGCTTGAAGGACTGCTTCACATTTCCGAACTGGCTGATCACAAAGTCGAGAACCCGGAAGACCTGGTCAACGTTGGCGATGACATCGAAGTCAAAGTACTTCGTGTCGATATCGAAGAACGTAAGATTGGACTTTCGAAACGACGTGTTGACTGGACGCCTGAAGAAGAAGCTGCCGAAGCACAGAAGAGCGGAGAAACAGTTGGCGGTGCCACCAGCGCAAGCGTTCCTTCGGTTGCCAGCGGTGACCTCAAAGGTGGTCTTGGAAGTTCAGGACCGTTGTTTGGAGCACCTGCCGCAGATGAAGCTGCAGCAGCAACCAAGGAAGAACCCGCAGACGCAGCACCTGCTGCCGACGCCACTCCTGCTGCTGACGCCACTCCTGCTGCTGAGGAAACTTCAGCCAAGGAAGAAGCCGCGGACGCTGCTCCGATCAAGTCGCCTAAAGGAATCGGCACGGATGATTTGAAAGTCGTTGAAGGAATTGGCCCTAAAGTCGAAGAAGCTCTCAAAGCCGCAGGCATCAAGAGTTGGAGCGACTTGGCAGATTCTAATCCAGAGAAGATCACCGAGATTCTAACTGCTGCCGAAGGAAACTTCAGCGGCCAGGTTCCTGACACATGGGCGAAACAAGCTCGAATGGCTGTTGACCAGAAATGGGACGAGCTAGAAAAATGGCAGGACGAACTTGATGGCGGAAAAGAAGCATAACCTTCCGTCTGCTTAGTTTTAAACTATGAGCCGCATCTCGTTTTGGGATGCGGCTTTTTTTTTGCGAACAATTGACTAACTCGTTGCATGGCAATAATGAGTTTGGATTTTGAGTCAATGGATAATGATTCGTAGCCGACGCTGCCCGCGTCGGTTAAAATTGACAGACAATATCTAAACTATCGTGACGGAATATTCATGCGTCAGACAATCTCGCCATTCAGATTTTCCGTTCCAATTTTTTTCCCGTTGGTGGCTCTATTCATCTACGGGTCCATGACTCAACTCAATGCGCAATCGTTCACCGAAGAGTTTTCGATTTGGCCAACTGATTTAAAAATCAATGGCACAGTCATTGCTTGCACTGGCCAAACGGTTGACGCAGATGCAGTCAAAATTTTTGACAGGTCTGGCGGTGTCAAAAAAGGGAAATTCGTTTTCCTTTGGTTTGACACCGGGCTTGATGGAAACGAATTTAAGCAAATCCTGGATCGTAAAGAAGGCGTGCAGCGGTATGGAGAAACTGCGGAATCGCCGATTGAACTCGAAACATTGACCGCTGCACTGGCCGACGCAACGGGCGTCATGATGTTTTCCAGCCAACCGTTAATTCCCGAAGCTGAAAAACTATTGGACCAAATTAGAGACGAACTACACCATGTTATCGACGAGGGTGGCGTCGTTGGTGGCGTCGGACCCATCGTTGGTCATTTTGGAAAGGTCCGCCACCAAGCAATCCACGAGATGTCGATGATGTTGGATGACTTGGAATTGATTCCAGATGCCATCGTCTATGGCGGATATCTGGACGACGAAGACCGGAACTTCATGTTCAGCGGCTTGGCAAGCAAACCTTATTCTGTTGGAATCGGCATCCCGGCAAATACTTCGATCGTTCTAAAGGGTCGTAAAATCCGAGTCTATGGAAAAAACAAAGCGACCTTTGCGCTGATGGCAAACGAACGAACGCCTGTTCGGTTCAAGCAGATTGGCGAAGTCACAGGACGTCGAACAAGCCCTTATGATTCGATGATTGATTTAACGGCTTGGCGACGTGATGCGATCGAAAGACAGTTGCCACCGTTTCCTGTGGCCGATCCTCCGGTGCCGAACGTCGAAAAGGGAACGCTTTTTATTGTTGGTGGAGGCGGATTGCCAGAAGACATGATGAAGGACTTTGTCGAACGCGCGGGAGGCGAAGACGCCCATCTGATCTATATCCCCTGTTCTGAGCAGGACGAAAAACCTGTAAACGATCGGCTGATTAACCAATGGGAGTCAAAGGTCAAACAATGGGAGTCAATGGGCGTGGCATCTACCACCATCTTTCATACCAAAGATCGCAACAAAGCAAATTCTGACGAAGGATTTCTGGCTCCGTTAAAAGGTGCGACCGGAATCTGGTTTGGTGGAGGACGACAATGGAACTTCGCTGATTCGTATTATGGCACCGAAGCTCATAAGCTGATGAAAGAAGTACTCGCTCGAGGAGGTGTGATCGGTGGATCATCAGCCGGCGCATCAATCCAAGGTGACTATCTGGCTCGGGCGAATCCAGTTGCCAATTTCGACATCATGGCGCCTGGATACGAGCGTGGACTTGGTTTCATTACAGGCGTCGCAATCGACCAACACTTTTCACAACGAGGGCGTCAAAAAGACATGACGCAACTTGCCGATCGGTACCCACAGCTTTTGGGAATCGGAATTGACGAGACCACGGCGCTGATTGTTGAGGGCTCCAAGGCCGAGATCGTTGGAAAGGGGAAAGTGTTTTTCTACAACCGAGGTTTGCCCGTCGTTCCAGGCGAAGATGATTTCGTCGCCGTTGAAGCAGGCACGGTGTATGACCTTGCCAAGCGGGAACTTGTTGTTGACGAGTCGCCATCAGAACCGGAGCAAGATGCTTGTGATCAATGATTCCGAAAAACTAACCTTGCATCGGCGGGAGCCTCAGCCTTCCGTACCTCAACTAGCTGATCTTCTTAAACACAACGGTCGCCAACGGTGGGTAAGCGATCGCGATT
>CAZPBE010000041.1:0-48064 GCA_964584615.1 uncultured Pirellulaceae bacterium
CGAGCTGGGACTTCTGGCGAAGTCCACTACAGGTTTTGAAATACCCTCTAGTTTTCTGAGGGAATTTTTCCGCGTCCACCAAGCGCCGCTTGAAGTCGTCGACCGTTTCGTCTAGTCGCCAGATGACGACAGGTACAACGGGACTCTACCATACTCTCGTGATCGCTATCGATCTGGCATTCACCGAATTGAGGCAATTTGATGAAGACACTACGTGCCGTGAGCATTCTTGCTCTTCTAAGTGCAGGGATGCTCGGTTGCACAGTTCATGGCCAAAGCCGAAATGCCGAAGGGCAATTGGCACAGTATTCTGAATACGGAATTTGTGCGCTGGAAGTTGAGTCATGCGTTAGCCCAGTACTGGCGGACACTGGTTTTTGGTTAGGCAGCTATGTTAACCCAATTCACGAACGGTGGCGTGCGGACCTATTGCTCAAACGGAAGAAGATCGTCTTGTGCCTGCTAATAGGATCGTCTTGTGCCCGCCAATAGGCGAATCTACGCCATTCATCTAACTTAGATTCGAGTCGTCCGACGCAAAACTAATCATTGGTGGTTGGTAAAAGTTGAATGGCATCAACATGAACGATTCCACCAGCAGCTTGTGTCGAGACGTCGACAGTAACTTCTTCGTTTTCTCGTAAATCAAATTTTCCCAACGACAAGAAGAACGCGTTTCCATGAAGACGCTTTTTCATGTCGACCTTTAAGTCAGTTTTCTGGTCGTTAACGACGATGGAAACAGGAACAGTTTGACCTCTATTTTCGTGAGGTTGATACGCGATTCGAATGTCGTACTCGCCGGACTTTTTTGGCCGGGCCAGGAACCGAATGCTGGCTCTCGAATCGGGACTTGCATAAAGGTAACTTTTGTTGATGAATTTTGGTAAATTTGTTGCGATCGTCCACTCCCCCGTTTTAATCGCGTCAACATCATCGACGACGATACCCGGGAAGGACGAGACGGCAGCACCTTTAGCCTTTCCATCAGCTGGGGCGATGGGCAGGCTGTCTGACGGAATGATGAATTCTTCAGCGGTCGTTGAGCGATGGGCTTTGCCGGGAAGCTGCAACAGCTTGTTCATTTCATCCCAATACTTTTCGTAAACATCTCTCGGCAAGCAATCTCTTTGTTTGCAGATGCCGGTTGCTCGCCCAACGACTTCGCCCATCATGCCGCATGTTTTCATGACGCGTGTTGTGCCAAGCGCTTCGTGCGTCACGCTGATGTTGCGTCCGGTCATGAACAGGTTTTCGATGTTTCGTGAGTAAAAGCATCGGTACGGAACGGGATAGCCGAAATTCCGATCAATGCGTCGGTCGTGAACGGCGATGGAGATGAACGGGTTGTCAGCGAACTTTTTCGCGAACTCTTCTTTCGGGTAGTGCAAGTCGATCGACCAAGTGCTTGGCACGCAGCCATCTTTGAATTCGCGTTTTTCGACAATGTCATCTGAAGTCAACACGACGTCGCCAAGCAAACGTCGTGATTCACGTGGTCCGCCGATGTATGCGATCCATGTTAAAAAAGCCGTCTTGTGTTTGTCGGCTCCACCTCGATTCTTCATTGCATTGAACGCACCATAAACTGCGCGAAAGTTCCAGTCCCGAATTCCTTCGGCATCGCCAATCGGATCCTTGTCGAATCCGCTTTCCCAGAACCACTGCCCATGATGATCACGTGGATAGGGAAAGTCTTCCATGTTGAGATCAAGCGCCCAAGACGTTTCGGGAAACGAAACTTCCGTGCTGCCTTCGTCCCAAGCCCACATGTTACTCATTCCCATTCGGCCGTCGGGCGTCATCTCCCAGTCGGCTTTCGCAAGGAAGCCAATCGTTCCGTGCCCGGTGCAATCAGAAAACAGTTTGCTCGAGAAACGCAGATGCTGGCTGGTGCGAGTGTCGAATGCGTGAACGGCTGTAATCCGACTGCCCTCCGTTTCAACCTTGTACGCATGGTGGTTGAGAAACAAATCGATGTTAGGTTCGGCGCGGACGATTCGCTCTTTCTTGTCGTCTTCAAACTCTTCATACTTGCCCGGTGATTTCGTGGCGTGATCACAAAACTCTTCGACGATTTCTCCAACACGAGGAAATTTGCCTCGGCGAATGTTGCCCATCGCCCAAACGCGTACTTCGCTCGATCCATTGCCGCCGAGCACCGGTCGGTTTTGCAATAGCGCCACCTTGCATCCGGATCTTGCCGCTGAAATTGCAGCTGCGGTTCCAGCGTAACCTCCGCCAATCACAACCAAGTCATATCCCTTTTTTTTAGTTGGCTCAGTGTCGAGACCGAGTAAGCTGCGCCGCCATCGCGGGAGGGTTTCGGAAGAATTCGGCGGAGCTTTTGCTGACTTCGTGAACAGGATTGCATCGCAGCGACCGTCAAATCCGGTCAAGTCGTGTAGTGCGATCGATGTGATCTTGTTTTTAACTTCAACGGTTCCACCGTCATGCCAAAACCAGTCGGCACTTTCGCATCCGAACGTGGTTTTCAGTGGCTGGCCGTCGACCAAAAGTTGAAATCTGCCAGGTTGCCCAACGGCTTTCCAACGTGCAACCCAGTCTTTGGTGCGAACGAAAACTCTGTACTGACCTGGTTCAGCAAAATGAACTTCTGTTTCTGCATCGTCGACTGGTTTGCCCAGCCCATGCGCAAGTAAATACGGCGATCCCATTGCGTCAATGAATTGTGTATCCAGTTTCCACCCGCCGTGAGATTCAAAGCTTTCGGCTTCGACCAGAACCTGTGGTTCCTGAGCCGCTTCGAGAGACGAGTCGGTCAGGATGGGCAGAAAGCACAGCGAAAGTACGAAGCTGAATCCTGGCAACGAAAGTGTTGAACCATCGTTCCGCTTCAAAATGTCTTTTTTTGGCATGCGTATTCTTACTACTGGTAGGCAAGGCGGGGGAGTACTGAATTTAATCTATTGAAAACGCAATGAATCCCGATAGCCCGAATGTTCTTGAATTAAGCGAAAATAGCTGGGGTTTCGGCAGGACCCTCGCCAGATTTGGTGGGGCGTGAAGTCTCAGTTTTTTGGCAATGAGCGTTGGGTGGTATCCGTTGCGAAATTTGTACAATTGCCAAAGGGAAACAAGATTTTGTTGTCGAAAGAAACCTGCATCTTTTATGATGAAAGCATGAAAGACGCGGAATAAAATTTCTGATTAAGCGTAGTTTTTATTCGAAAATTTAGTGTCGGATTTTGGCTGGTAACGGGATCTTTAGAAGAGTCGAGGCTTGATTTGAACGACGATTCTAAATTGGATTTGGATACTGTGCTTGTATTGATTAACCAAGCTCGTGACGGTGTGCCGAGCGCGCGATCGGATTTAGCGCGGCAAGTGCAGAACTATCTTTCGATCATGGCGGATAAGAAGCTCAATAGAGCCGTTCGACCGAATCTCAATCCTTCTGACATTGTGCAGCAAACACTGATTCGGATGGTTGATGGAATTGACAATTTCCGAGGCCAATCGACAGAGGAATTTTATGGCTGGTTGAATCAAATTATCAGCAACGAATCTGCCAAAGCCAATCGCGATTTTACCAGACAAAAAAGGGATGTTCGTCGACAGCAATCTCTTTCTGATATGGATAGTGTCTCTCGGTTGATGCAAGAGCCTTCGGACGCGAACCCTACGCCGGGAGCGAATGCCGTTTCGCAGGAACGCATCGAGTTGTTTCACGATACCTTGGGCAAGCTGCCGGAAGATTATGCGACGGTGATTCGGTTGCGCAATCTTGAGCAACTTCCATTTAAGGACGTCGCTGAAAAAATGGGCAGGAGTGTCGATGCGGTATCAAAGCTTTGGTATCGAGCCGTGGTGAAATTTCAACATGAACTTGAACAGCTTGAAGACCATTCGAGATAGCGACAACTTTGAAGGTGAGAAGAGAATTGTTTAAACAAACGACAAAACGCCGAGTCAGCATGCCTGAGATGCTGGAGTTGCTTTCAAAAGCATCACTGCCTGATGAAGCCGTTAGTGCGTCTTCCGTGGACGATCAATTGTCGAAGATAAGTTCGAATCTCGAGTGTACGCTTTCGACAACCGAAAAAGAAGAGTTTGGAAAAGCGCAGGCTGCGGTGAGCTTTCTCGGATTGGTGCGGAATGATTTGAACAGCCAGCAAAGTTTAAGAACGGTCGGCCGCATGGAGTGTGGGCCGGAATCGACCTGGGTATCAAGTGTCGCTGGTATTGCGGGAGAGGTTTCGGATTTTACGGAGTTGGGACGATTTGAAATTGTCAAAGCGATTGGTCAAGGCGGTTTTGCAAAAGTATTTCTGGCGATCGATCCTTTGCTTGACCGACAAGTTGCTTTGAAGATTCCCAAACCGCATGTCTTGTTTTCCGTCGAAGCTCGCGAACGGTTTCAGCGTGAAGCCAAGGCCGCTGCCGTGCTGAGTCATCCTTCGATCGTTCCAGTTTTTGAAAGTGGATCGTTCGGCCCGATCACTTATATTGCTAGTGGTTATTGTCCCGGGCCGACGTTGGCAGAATGGATCAACGAAAATGGCGATAGTATAGAGCCGGTCATTTCGGCCCAAATCATGATCCGATTGGCAGATGCAATTCAGCACGCGCATCAGCGCGGTGTGATTCATCGCGATCTCAAGCCAGCCAATATTCTTGTCGAAGATGGCGAATCGCCGATCGACGAGCGCGTCAGGATTACTGATTTCGGTTTGGCCAAGCAGCTCGAAGCCGACGACTCTGGCATTTCAGTTTGCGGCGAAGTCGTCGGCACGCCAGCGTACATGTCACCCGAACAGGCGATTGGAAGTCCGAGTATCGATGGGCAGACAGATATCTTTTCTTTGGGCGCAATCTTTTACGAATTGCTGACGGGAAAGATACCGTTTAAAAGGTCAAACAATCTTTTGACGCTGCGGGCTGTTGAGACAGAATCGCCAGCAAGACCGCGGCAATTGAATTCGCTGGTTCCTAAGGACCTGGAAGCCATTTGTCTGAAATGCCTGGCGAAAGATCCGAGTGAGCGTTATGAAAATGCTCACTCTTTAGCTCGTGATCTGGAAAACGCGGTTGCTGGTCGTGCTACGGTTGCTCGACCTGTGACGCGGACCGAGAGGATGTTCCGCTGGGCGAAGCGGAATCCGGCGCTGGCGATTTCACAAGTCTGTGCGTTTCTGTTTCTGGTCATTGGATTGACAATCGCAACGTGGCAGTGGCAGGTCATTTCTGCGAACTTGCTGGTTTCCAATCAACAAAAGGATCGAGCTGAAACCAATGTCTCGAGGCTTCATAATACGGTTATTTCGGTGTTGGATCGTTATCGAAATGCGATCGACAATAATGTGGAACTAACCGAGACCGACCGTCAGGTTGTGTCAGATATGTTGGTGGTTCATAAGGGGCTAATCGACGAAGAAGCTGACCAACTCAGCTGCACTCCAGAGACTTTGGCTGCTTACCGGGAGATCGCTTTACTGTACACCGAAATCGGCCAGTTTGAGATTGCTTTGGAGACTTGTGAACAGGCACATGCTTTGGTCGCTATTGTCGCCGAGTCCGACCCAGCGGTGGCGAATGCGATGCAAGATGAATTGTTGGATATTAGAATCCACGAAGGTGCGATCGCCAACAGTCGCGGCTATCACGAAACCGCAGAATTGATTTACACGGACTGCATCGCTCGGTTAGCTCAATGCGAACCGATGCAAGAAGAGAACGTTGCCAAGTCTTTTCGGATGCGCGTTTACCGGTCATTGGGGCTTGCTTTTTACGGACAGCGAAAGATGGATAAAGCTGCCGTTGCGTTCGAGCAAGGAAAGAAAATCGCGACAGAACTTGTCGAGCTTGAGCCTGAAAATGAGTTCTATCAGTTTGCGTTTGGCCGTTCGTTTCAAGACGTTAGCAACACGTATCGAACAAGAGGGGAGCCCCAAGAAGCTTTAGATGCGGTACTCACAGCGTTGGATCACTTTTTGGAAATGGCAGACAACGAGGCCAACACCGATGACTATCGATACCGGATTGCTTATCTTCGCTCCGATGCAGCCAGCATTTACAAAGACTTGAATAAATTGGACCTGGCCGAACAATTCATCAAACTGTCTCTCGACCAGTTTCACGAATTAATTGTTGAACAACCAATGTCGGCCAACATTAAAAATCGGCTCGTGCATGCCACCGTTCGACATGCAGATGTGCTTGAGGCATTGGGGAAGTATGAAGAGGCAGTTGCTGTTCACGAGCAAGGACTGGTTCTGGTAGACAGTGTTGCGGGCGAATACATGAGGCTGTGTCGACAACTGTTTTTCCGAAGCCGATTCGCCAGACTGTTGCACGCTCAATTCGATGACCCGAAACGAGTTGACAACCTGTTGGTGGAGGCGTTCGAGATCGGCGAGCTGGGACTCAAAGAATTTCCAAACGATTCAATTGCGCGAAACAGGTTGGCGGAAGCCTACTCTTTGAGCTCACTCATCGCGGAGGAAAAGCAAAACGACGAGTTGTCATTGGAATTGGCCTGGAAGGCAGCCGAGCTAAGATTCGTCGTCTTGCAGTTCGCGCCACGAAACCGATCCCGAAGGAAAATGGCCGTATCGGCAATGGGAAAAGTTGTTGATAAAGAATGTCTTGTCGGCAACTTCGATCGGGCCACAGAGTGCTTGATAAACCTGGAGCAAGCGTGTCCAAAGTCTGGCTTTATTCAATACTCGGTTGGTCGAACACGGGCGAGGCTTGCCCAATTGCAGAGAGATTCCCAAAGGCCTGAGGTTGAAGTCGAGGCGAACCGGTCGCTGGCAATCGCTCATTTACGGACGGCGATTGAGTTGGGGTTTTCCAAATTGAAATGGCTGGAGCAGCATCCTGAATGGGATTCAGTTCGTGATTCCAAAGAATTCATAAACCTGATCTCCTCAGCCCAACGCGATTGAGACTCGCTAAAAATGGGGCAAACCCAGGTTCTTCGCCTATCGGTTGCTTTTTTCCGGCGGCTGGCGACGAACTCATCCATAAACGTATTGGGGCGAATCTACGTCGTGACTATACTCTGACGATTAATTTTACATCGAAGACAGCGTTTTGCGTCTTACGCTGTTATCAGATTCAGTCGATCTCTACGGAGTATTTTTAAGTGCCATTGATTAAGCGAATTTTAGTTGCCGGAGGCGCAGGTTTTCTTGGTTCGCATCTTTGCGAGCGATTGGTTGACGATGGTCACGATATCATCTGCCTGGATAATTTCTTTACCAGTCAAAAAAGCAACGTCGTTCACCTGTTGGACAAACCAAACTTTGAACTCATTCGCCACGACGTGATCGATCCGATTTTGTTGGAAGTCGACGAGATCTATAACTTGGCTTGTCCAGCCGCACCGGGGCATTACCAATACAACCCGATCAAGACGATGAAGATCAGCGTGATGGGCTCGATCAATTTGTTGGGAATGGCCAAGCGTTGTAACGCGAAAATTTTTCAGGCCTCGACCAGTGAAGTCTACGGTGATCCTGATGTGCATCCACAGCCGGAGTCTTACAAGGGTTCGGTGAATCCGATTGGAATCCGGGCTTGTTACGACGAGGGAAAACGCGCGGCGGAGACTTTGTTTTTTGACTATCACCGGATGAACAAAACAAATATTCGCGTTGCCAGAATTTTCAACACGTACGGGCCACGAATGCATCCGTTTGACGGTCGCGTCGTTAGTAACTTTATTCGACAGGCACTCGAAGGCAAAGACATTACGATCTTCGGCGACGGAATGCAAACACGATCGTTCTGTTATCGTGATGATTTGGTGGAGGGTTTTATTCGATTGATGAACGCACCGGACGAAGTTACTGGTCCGATCAATCTTGGAAACCCTGGCGAGTATACGATCAAAGAGCTGGCCGAGATTACGATTGAACTGGTAGGTAGTAAATCTAAATTGCACTACGGTCCGCTACCGCCTGATGATCCAACACGTCGCCAGCCCGATATCACGTTGGCGAAAAAGCACTTGGACTGGGAACCGAAGGTTGAACTGCGAGACGGGCTTACCAAAACAATCGAATGGTTCAAGTCAATTGATCCGGAACACTATCGTCCGCCAACGCCAAACTATTAGAGCGTATTTCAAAACCGACTTGGCGTAGGGCCGGTTCCCACCGGCCGCGGTTTTACTGGATTTGGCCGGTAGGAACCGGCCCTACAATGGGTTGGGATTGCCCTCGAGTCGTTGCGTCGCGGGTGCTGCCATCATCCGTGCGATTGGTGTTTAAGCAAGTCTTTCCAACCGCAAGAATTCCGTTGCCGGGTCGAACTCTCCGTCAAGCAATTTGACCAATCGATCAGCGATCACTGGCGCGAATTTGAACGCGTGTCCCGAAAGCCCCGCAGCAAACGAAACTTGTTCGTGTGCTGGATGACGGTCAACGATAAAGTGACCGTCCTTCGACATCGTGTACATGCACATCGAATGGTGTACCATCCGATGTTTGTTATGAACGAACGCGCGATCGAGGAACGATTCGCATCGAGTTAACTCTTCTTTGTCCAGTGATCGATCAAGCTCTTTCGGGTCGGAGATGGTCACGCCTCCGGTGTGCCGGCAAACTTTCATGCCAAGCGAGTCAATTTCCGGGAGGCAATAAAACTGTTCGCCGTCAGGTTCTTCGATCAGCACGACCGGGAATTGATTGACCAGTTTTTGTTCGACACGATCAATTTGAAACCACTGTTGCTGCTTGGCTAAAATTTCGAGCGTCATTTCAACGTCCGGCATCAACTGATTCGTCCACGCGCCGGCACAAATGATCAGTCGTTCAGCGGCAAAACTTGAATCACCCGTTCGAACGACGACGGTATCGCCTTCAACAGACCAACCCTCGACGGGTGATTCCATGAAGAGCTCAGCTCCCAGTTTTTTTGCCTGCGCGAGATTGGCGGCGACCGCGTTTTCGACACGTAAAAATCCGGCGTCCGGTTCAAAAATGCCAACATGATCGTCGTCGATCTTGAGGAGCGGAAGACGTCGCATGATCTCGTCGGGCGTGAAGTTCTCAG
The DNA here is from genome assembly GCA_964584615.1 of uncultured Pirellulaceae bacterium. Classification (GTDB taxonomy): domain Bacteria; phylum Planctomycetota; class Planctomycetia; order Pirellulales; family Pirellulaceae; genus Mariniblastus. The sequence continues at coordinate 9,025 of CAZPBE010000041.1, forward strand.
TCTTCAAGCCGTGTTCATCGGCACTTCGCTGGACGCCTTGAATTAACTCACTTTCCGGTTGGCCGATTTGTAAAAGTCCGGATTCGGTAAGCAGTGGCGTCACCGAAAGCGATGTTTGATGTCGCTTGTTAAGTTCCGTCCAGCGTTGGAAAGCTTCTTCAGCAAGCGGCACGTAGTTGGGATGTTCGAAGTAGGTTCGACGAATGATTCGCGTTTGGCCATGAGAGCTGCCAAGGGTGTGGCTGGCTCCGAACTGGTCAATTCCTGCGGCATTCCAACCTCGAAGTGCAGCGGCTCGCAATGCCGCGCTGCCAATCCCTCCGCAGCCAAGCACGATGCAGTCGTATGTCTTGTTCAATGGTCTTCTCTTTGTCGTTTCCGAATGTTGACTGGTTTGAATTGCCTGGTTTAATTTCGTCACTCAATATGTTTTGGATTTTTCAACAGTGAGATGCTTTTGATGACATTGTCGTTTCGAACAAAGATCGATCCGTTTGCAAACGCTGGGTGCGACCAGCAGACTCCGCCACGTTTGTTGAGTTGGGCTTTGGTCGGTTCGATAATTTTCTTGCGACTGATTTCTTCAAAACCCTCTGGTGAAAGTTTTGCAAGAACCAATTCACCGCGCTCGTTAAACATCCAAACGTTGTCATTGTGTTTGACAAAGTGAATCGTGCTCCAGCGAGCTTTCGGGACCGCGTCGAGAGATTCCCAGACCCGTTTCCCGGTTTTGGCTTCGAGGCATCGAAGTTCGCCGTAGCTGTCAACGCCGTAAATAAATTCGTCGATCCAGATGGGGGTACTGATGATCGAGTGCAAGCCTTGGGTCACTCTCTCGTTTTCGCCGATCGCTGACCAGACTTTTTCGATCGACATTTTTTCGTCACTCATTTTTAACATCAATGAGCCATCGTAAAACGAAGTTACAAAGATATGATTGTCTTTTACAATCGGAGTTGCGATCCCGATTGGCATGTTGCGCGGCTTGAACTCATACCGCCAAAACACGTTTCCATCAGTGGGATTGATGCCGGCAACCGAGTCACCAGTCCAGACAACAACGACATCTTTTTCGTTTTGCTGGACTAGAATCGGAGCGGAATACTGGGCTCGATCGTCAAGCGATTTCCAGACTTCGTCGCCCGTCAGTTTGTTCAATGCGACGACGCAGGCGTCTTTGCCGCCAATGTGAAAAATGACAACGTCTTGATAGACAAGCGGACTGGCGGACAAGCCCCAAATTGGCATCCGTTTTGATTCGCTGATCTGGTAGTCCTTGTCGAGATCGCGCGACCATTTGATCTCGCCTGATTTCGCGTCAAAGCAAAAAACATTTCCCATCGTTCCCATGGAATAGGCGCGACCTTCATCAATCGAGACGGATGCTCGTGGTCCCGCAGGATATCCGACTTTGTAAGTCACAGGATATTGGTGGGTCCACGCCAGCTCGCCGGTCGCTTCGTGGAAGCAAAGAACGCGCTCGCTGGATTTTGGTTCCGATACAAGGTCAGTGACGTAAACGAAACCGTTGGCAACCGTCGGCCCGCAATAGCCAGATCCAATGGGCTGTTCCCACGCTGCTCTCAAAGTGTCAAGTTTTTCAACCAGACTCTCTGCCGTCAGGACGCCGTCTCGATTCTCGCCTCGCCACTGAGGCCAGTCTTGGGCCGAAAGTTTACCGACAAAAGTCATCGCCAGAAATAATCCGGTCACTAGTGTCGTACAGTATGAGAACTTCGTTGTGTATTGAGCCACGGTGGCCTTTGCTTGATAGGGATGTTTAGATTCGGATGTACATAATGCGGACAGAATTCGAAGGACAACAACTCAATTCTGGTTTCGGTCCTCGACTTTCCACTTGCGGGATTAGTTTAGCAGTTTTCACCGCGAATTGCGTTTCGATACGTCTTCGCTCGAATTGCGGAAGTTGGCAAAAAATGGGAAACTGTGCGCTTTCAACGTGACGTAATTAAGCAGGACGTAAATAAGTAGCAAGTCGTTCCGTGGGCGATTCGCAAAAAAGGATTGAAGATGTCGGACATGAAGGTTGATGTAGTTGTGATTGGATCGGGCCCAGGCGGAGAGGGCACGGCGATGCAGCTTTCCAAGGCGGGCAAGCAAGTCATCCTTGTTGAGCGATACGAAAAGATCGGCGGTGGTTGCACGCACTGGGGCACGATCCCCAGTAAGGCGCTGCGGTTTGCGATTTTTCGATTGACGGAATCTCTTAACAATCCGCTGCTGGCCGATTGTGGTTTGAAAGCTGATCCAACGATCAAGACATTGACCGACACCGCCCAGCGCGTGATCGACAGCCAGGAGTCAATGCGGAGAAAGTTCTATTCTCGTAATGACGTTGAAGTGGTCTTTGGTCAAGCGAGGCTCGTCGATGCGAATACGGTTCAAGTAGAAGGTGGCCCAAAAATAACATGTGATCATGTCGTCCTGGCCGTTGGGTCTCGCCCCTATCGTCCGTCAAACGTGGACTTTGATCATCCCTGTATCTTTGATAGCGATACGATTCTTTCGCTTGATCACAAACCGAATTCACTGACGGTCTATGGAGCGGGAGTGATTGGCTGCGAATACGCTTCGATGTTTCGCAACTTGTCGATCAAGATCAACTTGATTAACAGCCGTGGAGAACTGCTGGACTTTTTGGATGACGAAATTTCGGACGCGCTCAGTTATCACATGCGTGAACGCGGCGTCGTTATACGTCACAACGAATCCTACGAGAAAATTGAAGGCTGCGACGACGGAGTTGTTCTACATCTTAAAAGCGGAAAGCAGGTCAAATCGGATGCGTTATTGTGGGCCGCTGGACGCACGGGAAACACAGACGACTTGGGGCTTGAAACAATTGGCCTCGAGCCTGACAGTCGTGGCTATGTTGCCGTCAATGATCAATTTCAAACATCGGTTGAAAACGTCTATGCGGTTGGTGATGTGATTGGATTTCCATCGTTGGCTTCAGCTGCTTACACCCAGGGGCGTTTCGCGGCGCGAGCAATCCTTGGGGACGAGCAAGATAGTTCTCGGGCGAAAGAGATTCCGTCGGGAATCTACACCAGCCCCGAAATTAGTTGCATTGGCAAAACCGAAAAGGAATTGACCGAAGAGAAAGTTCCTTACGAAGTCGGCAACTCAAATTTCAAGCATTTGGCCCGCGCTCAAATTATCGGACAATCGGTGGGCATGCTGAAGATTCTATTTCACCGTGAAACTTTGGAGGTGTTGGGTGTCCATTGTTTTGGTCCCAACGCGTCCGAGATTGTTCACATTGGCCAAGCGATCATGTATCAAAAGGGCGAAGCCAATTCGTTAAAGTACTTCCTCGATTCAACTTTCAATTATCCGACAATGGCTGAAGCGTATCGGGTCGCAGCACTCAATGGGTACAACCGGCTGTTTTGATTCCGATTAATCTTTGGGAGTTAGAAGAAAATTACAACTGGCAGAAGTAAAAGGCGCCAAAAAGGCGCCATAAAGCGATCGTGGAGAGGCCCGATTGATGCGCCAATGACTATTTTACGGCAAAGGTCATCGCAAAAAAGGAAAGCCAGTACAGAAACGACCAAGCCATAAGCTGGGCAGTATGGCCTTGGTGTATTCGAGATGGTTGGGCTCCGAATTCAAGTTTTGCCTGTTGATAAATAAGTCAGGTTAACGGCCTCGACACCGCGCCAGGATAAGGTCTTCTATTTCAAACCGTACGAAAGACGGGATTTGCGAACATCGTATTGTTATTCTGCTGAGCGAAGTGGCTCGTTCGAGCGATTTGACAGTTGGTTGGCATATGGTGCCGGATTTTACAGACTGGATCGGTTGGCTCGGTTAGGATTATTCCCGCAGAATTGATTTTTCGCGGGATTTCAAGACAATCTAAATTTGCAGTATTTGGCGTCCCAATTACACTGATTTAGTGGGATTCCGCTTTCTGCACCCACATATAATGCCCCAAGGTAAATTCTCCGCCTCTAAGCAAGAGGTGTGTACACCACAGGAATAAGCGAATGAGTGATCCAGTAGTTAACCACTTTGAAACAACTGTATTCTTGAATTCAGTGATCAACGCGGCTGATATGTTTTCTGTATCAGACGCCGATGGCGACGCAATTGTCACCTTACGAATCGAAGATTATCAGTCGAGAGAATCCACAGGATTTTGGCGGCTCAATGGTGTTGCCCAGACTAACGGCGCCCCGCTTACGATCAGTTTTGCACAATTGGGTGAGTTGGAATATGTCGCTGGCTCGACCATTGCGTTCGAGGGATTCCGAGTTATTGCATTTAATAACGTTGGTGAGCGAAGCGAATTAGCCAACTTCGGACGCGTTTACACGGTACGTGACAACACGACTGCTCCTGTCATGTTCAACGACTCGTTGTCGGTTGTTGCCGATGAGTCGGCATCATTGGAAAGCATTGTTAGAGGTTTCGATTCCGACGGCTTTCCGATCACGCAGTATTTCCTACGCGATTCAAAGGCCGATGCAGGCTTTTTGGAACTTAACGGCGTAGCGCTTCAACAAAGACAATTCACATTGGTCCAAGCCGAGGATATGGCCAATTTGCGATACGTCGCAAATGGTGGCGATTCGGTTGAGGAGATTTTTGCCTTCGCCTATGACGGTGCCAAATGGAGTGCCCGTGGTGTCATCCCGATTACAACGGTCGTCAACGCGAACCGTCCTGTCGCCCAATTTGCTCGTCTCGACGTGATCTCTCGCGACGTTGTTCCGTTGGATTCCAGTATCAATGTGGTCGACGATGATGGAAACACGATCAAATGGTACGAGATTCTCAACACCAGCCCGCACCTTTCGCATGGCAACGTATTGGTCAATGGTGTTGCAATTCCACGAAAAACATGGATTCGCGTTACTCCCGAAGAACTTGCTGACGTTGAATATGCCGCGCCAAATCGTGATTTGGTTCAGCAGATTCGCATTCGAGGAAACGACGGCAAGTTTACAAGTGACCCGTCCACGATATCGGTCAGAACGACTTTTGAAGAAGAGCCACCACCGATCGTACGTCCTAACCTTGCTACGGATGAGTTTATTTATGACGACCAGTTGGAAGTCTATCAGGTCGATGACTTGTTCCGCAAAGACGATGCAGGAAACCCGTACACGCTCTACGAACTTGTTGACATCGACCCAGACTTGGAGAGTGGACGATTCCGCATTAACACGAATCACTTGCCGGGTGGGGTTGTCCATCAGTTTACGGAATTTGATATTGATCAGCGCGTCGACTTTCAAACGGGCGAATACAACAATCGCCATCGTGATGATATTTATGGTCGCGCATTTAACGGAGATGAGTGGAGTAAGTGGGAACGGATAACGGTCCGCTCAGAACCAGAGCTTTCGCGAACACATATGTCTGGCAATAATTGGAATCTCTATCCAGAGATTCCAGTCGATGGTCTTGGCCGATACGAATTGTCGTTTAGCTTTATGCAGCTTTTCCCCGACTACGAAACAGGAGAAGCGATTGACGGCGAGATAGAAGACAACGAACAGTTTGAGCGATTTACCGAAGGACAACGAATTGCGACTCGAGAGGCATTCCTTGCTATCGAAGCCGTTACGAACTTGAAATTCGTCGAAGTCCCAGACACGTCAACCAATGTTTTTGGCGGTCGCGGCGGTATCTTTCGATTCGGTGAGTATGGAATCGAATTTGATACCTCGGTTGCCCAAGCGTTTGCATTTTTTCCATCAAGGGCACCGCAGGCAGCCGATATCTGGATCAACCGTCAGATTATTACCGACGTCTCTCTTCGGTATGGTGGCCCCGGATTCAATACGAATATGCACGAAATCATGCATGCCCTGGGATTCAACCACATTTTTGAAGGAACATCGATTGTTCCGGCGTCGGTGAACAGCGACCGGTATTCGGTTCTCTCTGGACCAGGTGGTGGGCGGCCCGATGGACTTCAAAATACGACTCCGCAGATTTACGATATTGAGTCACTCCAAACGATCTACGGCGAAAATACACGGGCCAATGCCGGTGACACGCTTTATGATTTGACTGGCTATTTCGCGAACCGTCCCGACTTTAATGGCGATGGGGTGCCGGAATTCGCAGAAGCAATTTGGGATCCAAGTGGTAACGATACACTGTCTGGCGAGGATTCGGTTGTTGGAGTGACCATCGACTTAACCCCGGGTGGATTTTCCTCAATCAACGGTTTCAATGACAATGTTGCCATTGCCTATCGGGCTGAAATCGAAAATGCGACGGGAAGCATCCATTCCGATTCGCTCTTCGGAAACCACTTGTTCAATACGTTGAGAGGTGGAGATGGCGACGATCTGCTTGAAGGTCAAGGTGGAAACGACTTGTTGTTCGGAGGTGTTGGTGACGACACGTATGTGTTCGGCATTGGAGATGGAAACGATACCATCGATGAGGAGCGGCAGGCGGGCGTCGATACGTTGCGACTTGGGAATTTCCCAAATCTGGATCGGCTTGAAGAAGACCTGAGATTCCGTATGGAAGGCCGCGACTTGTTGGTTGATCTTAATCTCGACAACGGCGCGAACGAAGCGACTGTGAGAATCGTCAACCAAGTTTGGGGTCGGTCACAAATCGAAACGTTGGACCTTAACGGAACTCAAATCGACTTGAAGGCACTCTCCGCCCAAGTCACGGCAAGTGATGATACGTTTGCTCTGGGTGGTGGATCGACTGGATTCGGTTTGCTAGTGGTTCCCGTCTAAGTTTGATTAAGTATTCACAAAAAAAGAGCTTCCCATCTGTTAAGCTGGAAAGCTCTTTTCATGCGCTGAAGCAATGTTGAATCGGACGCCAATCAAAATCGATTGGTATCCGCGTCGAGTTACTTGCTCGCTTCCGGTTCCAGTGGCGGCTGAGGGACGTCCAGTCCAGTTTGGACTGGCTCAGCGGCTTGCGCGGAAGTCGGCGCAGTAGGAGTTGAAGGTGTTGAGATTTCACCTTCAACAGTCGTTGGATCGCTGATAGTCATTGGATCGCTAGTCGTCGTCGGATTGCTGTAGATCGGAGCTGATTCCGTCATGACCGGTTCTGATGCTGCCTCTGGCTCCATCACTTCCCACGAGTATTCACAGGATGGGCACTTGTAAGAGTGCTTTTTCAAGACGTTTACGACTCGCATTTTGCTCGTCGTTTTTGGGCAGTGTTTCTTCCACGGAAGCGTCACGGCCGGGATGCAAACTTCCTTTTGTTCTACCTTGAAGCAACTCTTTTTTGATTCGCCCTTTTCGGTCTTAAGTTCACACTGATCGCTATTGCATTGCGGGCAATTCACGCATTTTTGACGTGGCTGTCGAATTGGCCGTCGAAGTTTACAGCTTCGACACCCACCGCCACATTGGCCACCACAGCCCGTGACCGCCATGGGAGTGAACGATTCAACCATGTAAGGCTGCTCTGTAATCACTGCAGGAGCCGGAGCGAATGTGGTTGCTTGACCGCAATCCTGGCAGCCACATGAAGACGCTGCCGAGCCGGTTGTTCCACAGGTACCACTACTGCAACCGGCAATGCGGTTGGATCGCATGGCAGAGATTATTTTGCCCCGTTGGCAACCGCCACATTTTGGGTTCCCACAATCACAAACGGCAATCGTTGTCGTTGCTTGAGATTCAACTGTGAAAGAGTTCGTTGTCAGGCCGAACGCGATCGTCAGCACAAAGCATGTTAGTATTTTTACTGCAGGTTTCATTTTGTTTCCGCTGATTCCGAGTTTCTGCTGGTGCCGGGGATAAGGTCGTTTAGTTGTTGCTGAGGTCTATCGTTTAGAAGTCAACCATAAATCGAACACCGACGATGTTGTAGTTGCCAGATGCGATAGGATCACGTTCGATTTCGCCTGCGATGTAGTTGAACTGCATCCGAGCATGCGGGTTCCACCACCAGTTCAGGCCCAGCGTCAACGATTCGCCTTCGCCGCCAATGATGTCCTTGTCCGTTAGATCGGCCCATGAGTAACGGGCAGCAATTTGCCAAGCACCTAGACCACGCTGGACATTGCAGTCGCAGTCGCGAACCGAGAAGAAATTCTCAAACGGTTTGACTCGGCCAAGTTGTCCAGTTTGGGCATTCCAGGGAGTGTGCTCACCGGTCAGGAAGTAAGCGACTTGCAAGTATCCACCTTCAAACGCGACGTCTTCGCCAACGGCGTCAAGGCGATCCACATTGGCACGCATGTATTCACCAGTGAATTGAAAAGCCCCGACGTTGAATACCGATTCCAATCCGAAGAGCATGTTTTGGTCAGCTCCTGAAATGCGCCCCGTATCAAGCCAACGACTGCTCGAACGGGCTTCTGGCCGCGTTCGGTACCGGGCATCGTTGTCAGCAGTGGTCGTTCGGCCATCTGGGACACCGTACATTCCAGATAAACCGAAGTGAGCGTATCCACGTCCTCCGGATGCCTTGTCCATCCACGGAACGTAACCAATTCGAGCCGCGACTTCAGGTTGATAGTGGTCGCCTACATAACCGGCCGACGTTTGTGTCAGTCGTTGATTCCACAGGCCGTATCGCCAGTTGAATTTCTCATCTTCGGTAAATCCGTTTGATGAAATACCAAGCCGTCGAGAGTCTTGGTTAAACGCTTCGACAATAAACGGCCGCTCGATAAAGACGTTGTAACGGCTACTGTTGATGTGATCGAGTCCGTATGGACGCTTGTGGTTACCAACAATGATCGTATTAAAGAGATCGCTATTTTTAAATCCAATGAAGGCGTCGCGATAGGATGTCGCCTCACCGCCGGCGAATTCACCTTCGTACTTGTAGAACATGTTGTCATTCAGGTCACCGCTAACTCCAATTCGCATGCGACGGAATTGAACGCGGTCCTGAGGGTTTTCGCCTTCGAGAGTTTCAATCCCAAGATCCGCTCGCGGAAAAGCCCAATAGTCGAGATGGATCCGTCCGAAGAACTTCATTTTTGGAGTTTTGTGACCGGACACAACAAAGTTTGGAATCTGAGAGTCGATACTCTCGATTGACTCGCCCTGCTCTTCAAGGGCTTCTTCGATTTCTTCAAATCGCTCATCAAGCTCGTCGGTGTCTTCTTCGTCGGAATCCTCTTCGGCTTCCTTTTCTGTTTCCAGTTTCTTGGCAACGTCGTCTTCGAGTTCAGCCAATCGGACTTTCAATGCTCGCAACTCATCGGCAAGATCGGCGTCTGTGTCTTCCTCCGGCTCTTCATTCTCCTCTTGGACATAGCTCGCCAGCTCAAATTGTTGAGCCTGCGCAACGCCGGTAGGAAAGAAAGCAAATATGCTCAGCGCCAGGCCAGTGAAAGAGACCATGCTAAGTAGATTTAGAAGTCGCATGTTGAAATCCGTTGTACATTGATGTCCTACTAACATCATTCGGATTTGCTGGAAAATAACTCAAACGGAACTCACTTGTTTCAACAGGCTCATCCGCTGCCAATGCTAGAAGTGGAATATCCGGCAAGGTTTAACAATCGGATGTGGCAGAAGTCGGCTGATCGTCAAACTTTGAACGGTGAACCCGAGCTTTGTGAAGAACCCTTAACAGACTTGAGGTCAACTCAACCAGAAACTCTACCGCCTCCGGGAAAAGAAGAGCTTCCGGAGCATTGAAAACGATCCAGCAGGTTTGCCGGAGCGGCACAATCGTCAAGGTCGAGTGTGCTCTGCAAGCAGCTTTGCAATCCGTTGGCAAGTTGCTTCATCGAGCGAAAGAGGCTGAGGCTGGCCGTGGCCGGGCTCATTAAGCAATCGAGATTCGACTCCAGCAGAGTCCCAGCTTGATTTAAACAGCCAGTGATCACAGACGTCGCAACTTGCATTGTCAAGCGGACGCGGATCGTTGAATCCAAAATTGCTGCGAGCCTTCGCCAGCAACTTGCCTTCCTCTGAAGTCAGCCTTTTGGGGCCGCCCAATAGTTTTGCCAAAATCAGAGTTCGGCAAGTCGCGTCGAGAATCTCCGTCATCCAAAAAGCTTCTTCGAGAGAGGTTCCGTAAGTCACGACACCATGATTGGCCAGCAGGATTGCATTGGTCTGTTTGACGAAAGGCAAAATGGAATCTGCGAATTGTTGACTGCCGGGAATTTGAAAAGGCGCAATCGCAATCTCGCCCAAAAACAAGTCAGGCTCCGCCAAAACACAATTGGGAACTGGTTCACGAGCGACGGCGAACGCTGTCGCATGCGGCGCGTGTGAATGCACAACCGCGTTCACGTCGGGTCTCTCGCGGTAGATCGATAAATGCAGTTTGATTTCACTGGTCGGTTTCGCGGAACCGTCGGCGGGGTTTCCGGCCAAATCAACCACGCAAATCTCTTTTGGTTTCAAAAAACCTTTACATCGTAAGGTCGGTGTACAGAGAATTTGATTATCAGCAATTCGAACCGACATGTTTCCTTCGTGTCCAGCAACGAAGTTCTTTTGGTACATCCGCCGACCAATTTCGCAAATTTGTTCGCGCTCCGGTTGCTTGCGCTGCGATTGTTCAATGTCAGTATTTTTGTTCATGTTCTAGTTCTAATTCAGCGATACGGGTCAACTGGTTTTCGCGATCTGCTGGACCGCTGCTATCGCGGATTTGACTTCTTCGTCCGTTGTAAATAAACCTGGGCTGAATCGTACCAGACCGCCCTGCTCTGCTGTGCTCAAAGACTTGTGTAACATTGGCGCACAATGCAATCCCGTGCGGCATTCAATTTCAAACTGACTGTCAAGCATCATCCCTACGGTATGACAATCGATTCCGCGTACCGAAAAGCTGACGACTGGTGCACGAAGCACATCCGCGTTTGGCCCGTAAACGGTAACGCCGTCAATCGCATTCAATCCTTTAACCAGAATCTGGATTTGTTGATCAAGCTTTTTGGCTTTCGCTTTTGCGTCTTCGGAATTCAACCAGTCTAGTGCGGCCGACAATCCAGCGATTCCCGGCCCATTCATGTTCCCCGATTCAAATTTCTCCGGAAACGTCGACGGCTGGTTTTCATCAACGTGGGTTGAGCCGGTACCGCCAAGCCGAAACGGAGAGGTTGCTTCAGCGACGCGATCCGCAACGTACAAGATTCCAGTTCCCAGTGGAGCGAGCAAAGCCTTGTGTCCCGGCGCACAAAGAAAATCGCACGGACATGATTGAACATCAATTGGAAGATGACCAATCGTTTGCGCTGCATCAATCAACAGTCGAACATTTCGTTGATCGCATAATTGACTGATCTCCTCGATGGGCGCGATTTCACCTGTCACATTGCTTGCGTGGTTAACGCAAACCAGTTTCGTGTCCTTTGTGATCAAGCGACCAACTTGGTCAGCCAGGTTGGAATTCGAGTCGCTCAAGCCAACGAGGGAAACGGAGGTCTTTTTTTCTAGTTCCAGTTGGTTGAGTGGGCGCAAGACAGAAGTATGCTCAGCGGCAGTTGCAATAACGTGGTCACCCGGTTTTAGAAATCCGAAAATGGCCGTGCAAAGCGAATCGGTTCCGCTATAGCAGAACGAAATGTTTTTCGGGTTCGGGGCGTTGATGAGTCCGGCTATTTTTGTTCGAGTTTGAGAAACCAACCGAGAGGCGTTGTTCGCCCGTTGATAGTTCCCGCGTCCTATCGAAACGGCTTGAGTTCGGCAAAATTTGTCAACGGCGCGATAAACACATTCAGGCTTGGGGAAACTGGTTGCGGCGTTGTCGAGATAGATAGGCAAGGTTGGTTCCGGAATGCCGAATGAAATTCTCAGTTCGAGACGGTTTGATAAGAATTGTTCTTAAGTAAATAGTGCGACGCGCAATTGTTCGTCCGATCCCACCATTATTTGTTTATTCTCACTCGATAGATAGGTACCAGAAAGTAGAATATTGCTTTGCAAAACGTCTCGTTTTAAAGATCCACGCCTCGTTTTAAAGATCCAGATGCTATCCAAAGTTAATATCTACTTCTTGGCTTCGTTTACGGCACTCGTGCTGTTCAGTACAAGTTGCTACGCAAAAATCCAGCAAGACGAACCGTTTCCGTTCACGTTTCCACACGATGTCGAGGTGGGGTCCAAAGCGGCAACCGATTTCTCATACCTCAATTCCTCGCCGGCTGGTTCCGATGGATTTGTCCGAATTGCCGATGGCCATTTTGTAACCGACAAAGGCCGGTTTCGCGCGTGGGGCGTTAACTTTTGTTTCGGTGCAAACTTTCCTGAGCACAGCGAATCGGAGCGTATTGCCAGACGGCTTTCGGCGTTAGGGATCAACTGCGTTCGCATTCATCATCACGAAACGAGTCTTTCGCCAAGCGGATTGTTTGCTGTTAACGGTAAAATGGACCCAAGCCAAGTTGACAAGTTGGACTATCTTTTGGCGGAGCTTCATAAGAATGGAATTTACGCCAACATCAATTTGCACGTAGGTCGTTCAGTCACGAAATCATTGGGTTTACCACCGCTGGGGCAAGGCCATTCGGCGTCGGGCGACAAACATGCGATGCACTTTATGCCGCAGATCCAAGAAGAATTTTGGAAGTATTGTCGCGACTACATCGGTCATGTGAATCCTTATCGCCAACTCGCGCGTGGTAGTGATCCCGGAATCGCGATGGTGGAAATTCTCAATGAGAATCGTTTCTCTCGCGACGGAATTAAATACTTGAAAGATGCACCGCCTGTTTACAAAGACGAAATTTTGAAACAGTGGAACGCGTGGCTGCTTAAGAAATACAAGAACGATGATGCGCTCCTTGCTGCGTGGAAATCTGATGGCGTCGCGAAGACTGCGCCGATGGCCGATAGCAGTCAGATCAATGAGTCGGTCGTTGGAAGGATTGGCGGCGACTGGGTTGTTCAAGACAACGGTGGGCAGGACCCGGTTACTGTCAAAGTCTCCGAAGGCACTCTTCGCATCGTTCCTATCAAGGTTGCTGGTCAAGCCTGGCAACAACAAGTCGCTTGCGAGAAATTGACTTTTGCACAAGGTGAGATGTATACGCTGACGTTTGAAATTCGTGCCGACGCGGAAAAGCAAATCAGTTTCAATACGTCGACAACGGCAAATGGTTGGAAGCAACTTGGCCTTGGCGGCAGCGTCGTTGCGACGCCGAAGTGGAAGACTGTTTCTGAAGTCTTTCAATCGACTGGAGATGCCGAGGGGCACGGGCGGCTTGCCTTCGATGTTGGCGGAACCGACGTGCCATTTGAGATGCGAAATATCAAACTTCAAAGTGGCGCCGGGTGGAAAACGATCCCAGACGATCAGCGAATCTCAAAATCGAATGTTGAGATTCCCGGTTCCGAATGGACTCCCGCAGCATACAACGCATTCATCGAATTCATGACCGATACCGAACGTGAGTTCTATGCAAAGACGACGAATCTTTTACGGAATGAGTTGGGTGTCAAAGTTCCAATCTGTGGCACGCAAACCAACTATGTCGGCGCGAAGTTGGCGTCTGAAATCGGTGACTACACGGACATGCATTCGTATTGGGATCACCCGTTGTTTCAAGGCCGAGACTGGGATCAAAGTCGTTGGACCGTTGGCAACAGCCCAATCGCTGCAGGACCTTTTGAGAATTCCTGGCCGCGCAACAACCCCTTGATGCGTTCGGCGTGGCGCGTACATGGAAAGCCGTTCACCTACAGTGAGTGGAATTCCGGCGAGCCGAGTTTGTCTTCTGCCGGAGGAATTTCGATCATGGGCTTGCTTGGCTCATTGCAGGATTGGGACGGGATTTTCTTTTTCGATTTTGAAGATCAAGGGGGACAATGGGACGACGATCAACTCAATGGGTTCTTTCGAATCAACGGCCAGCCCTGCAAGTTGGCTCTGCTTGGAGCGTTTGGGAAAATGTATCGGGAAGGTGACATTGCGGCGCTTTCGGAAATCCACAGTTCGGCCGAAGGTGCTCACTTCGAAGATTGTATCCACGTATTCACGAAACTTGTTGGCATGGATCCAAACCTGCCGCGCGTGACGGGAACCTCGTCTCCCGATCCTGCCGAGTTTTCGAAAGTCCACCCACCACGTTTCGAGTCGCCGGACGGGACAGCAACCTGGGACGCGACAGACAAAACGAAAGCCAACATCAAAATCAATACGCCTCAGACGAAAGCAGTTTGGGGATTGGTTGGCGGACAAGCATTTGAATTGGGAGACTGGAAAGTTGAGTTTGGTTCCTTTGGCAACAACTACGGCGTCATGATTGCAACCAGTCGTGATGGCCAACCTCTGTCGAAATCGAAATCGGCATTGATATCGGTCGTGAATCACGCCGAAAACGAAAACATGAAATGGAATGAAGATCGCACCAGTGTTGGCACCGAATGGGGCAATGGTCCGACGAAGACTTGGGGAGTGCCACTAACGATTTCATTGCCGGCTGGCCCCAGTGAACTTTCGGTGTTCGCCGTCGATGGTGCTGGGAAACGATTGGCGGAAATTGCAGTTGTGAAAACTGCCGCCGGTTTGCAATTTGAACTTGGACCAAAATACAAGACGTTGCTGTACGAGTTGACCTGGAAGTAGAAAGTTTTCGTCTTACTTTTTTTCTTGTCTGTATTGACTCTCGAAAAAGGATTTTCAAACCAGATGGACTGCATCTTTTCGTCGGTAAAACAAGTGTGATGCTCGATTCTTTCGAACCCATTTTGTGACACAACAAGTCGGCCGAAAGACTAGCTTGTCCCATCGATCTCGACGGCCCGTCCATTTATTCGAACTTTGTCAGCGGCAATCAAGTTAATCACGTCCGGCAACAATTCACATTCCTCGACAAACACACGCGCCGCGAGCGATTCAAACGTATCGTTTGTTTGTACGGGAACCGATCGCTGCGCAATGATGGGACCGTGATCATAGTGGTCGTCCACGAAGTGCACTGTGCAGCCAGTTAACTTGCAGCCGTATTCGAGCACCGCATTGTGCACACGCGACCCATAGTTTCCTTTGCCACAGAATGCAGGAATTAGACTTGGATGAATGTTGATCACGCGATTCTCGAAATCGGGCGCGATCAGCAAGCGACGCAAGAAGCCGCCCATCACCACCAATTTCGCGCCGCTTTCACGAATCTGATCGAAGACGGAATTGCTGAAAGATTCGAGGCTGTCAAAGTCACGGTGATTGATCACGCTGACCGGAATGTTTGCATCGTTTGCGAATTGAATTCCACCTGCATTTGGGTTGTTCGAAATCACATTGCAAATGTCGGCTGATAACTTTCCGGTGTTGCAGCGCTCGATCAAGTTCTTCAGTGTCGTGCCGCCACCAGAGATAAGGACTGCGATTTCTATGGGTTCAGGCATGTTTAAAGTAGATCGAATCGAAACGTTGAGGATATTTGCCGTCCCTCGTTCAAGTTGGGGCAGGCCTAAATTTTTGAAGCGTGTTCTTGTTAAATTCGTGTTCTTGTTAAAGTCGGAAACTTGTTGGGTCCGGAAGTTTGATGGATTCGGAAGCTTGTTGGATTCGGTTCTAGTTGTTTTCTGGCTCTGTTTAATTTCCGGCTCTGTTGAAAATCGGGTCCCCTATAATTTCTGACTCCCCTCTCCCTCAAAGAAGGAGAGGGGAGCGAGAGTGGGAATGGGAATGGCTATCTCGCAATGGTTAGCCAAGATCGTACGAACTCTTCGTTCTGTTCGCTGCCGCTGCGGTGAGCAAACGAAGGTTTTTAGCCTCGCAATGGATTGTTTTAGTTTCATATCGATCTCGTTCAGCCAGTCTTCTTTTCGATATTGATTTTGATTTCCGTCTCGCCGACCGGTTTCTCTAGGCAATTAGCTGGCGCATCGCTCAGTGGTTTTATCGCAAACTCTGTCGCCAGCGTTTCGTTGCAAATGTAAGCTTGGTTTTCTTCGATGGCATTTTTCAAGTCTTCACAGTCGACGTAGATCGTCAAAGTAATTCGATCGACTCGTTCAAAATCTTTCTCTTTACGATAGTCTTGAACCATTCGAACAACTTCACGAGCTTGTCCGGCTCGAATTAGCTCCGGTGTCAATTCTGTCGAAAGCACAACCACGACTCCTTTGCCCTGAGCGGCGGCCCAACCTTCTTTGGCTTTCAAACGAACTTCGACGTCTTCGCCAGTCAGCTCGATCGACTCCCCGGCAACTTCGATCGATGCCTTGCCGTCAGCCGTCAACGCAGCCAAAATCGCTCCACCATCAACTTCTGAAAATGCCTTTTTAACTTGTGGCATCAGCTTGCCAACTCGCGGGCCAAGCAATTTGAAATTCGGAACAATTTGATACGTCACATATTGCTCGGCATCCATGGTGTAAGTCACATCGCGCACATTGAGTTCGGTTTTCAGGAGTTCGGCGTGCGTCTCAAGCCATTGTTGATCCTGATCGTCGCTGAGGACAACCGTGACGCCTGAAAGCGGCTGACGGACTTTGAGTTTTTCGTTGGCACGCGCTGACAGACCAAGTGATGCGATTTCTCGCAGCAATTCCATCCTCCGCGAAAGGTCTTCTTCGATCAAAGCTGAATTCGAAGTTGGATAGTCGCACAGGTGAACGCTCTTAGGGACGCTTGACTCGAACACACCACTCAATGTTTGCCAAATTGATTCGGAAACAAATGGAATGAACGGTGCAGTGAGTTTCGAGATCGTCACCAAACACTCGTACAGCGTCCAGTACGCGTCAAGTTTATCAGGCGAGTCAGTTTCTTTTGCCCAAAATCGATCACGGCTTCGGCGCACATACCAATTGCTCAGGACATCAACGAATTGATTAAGCGTTTGCGTGGCGACATAGTTGTCGTAAGCGTCCATTCGCTCAGTGACTGTTGCAGCCGTTTTGTTCAACTCACTGATGATCCAGCGATCGATTTCGCTACGCTCGGAAACCGGTCGGAATCCGGTTCCACTGCTCATGTTTTCATGAGAAAGTTGTCCGGGCTCACTGACTGTGGCTGGATTGAACCCATCGATGTTGGCATACGTCAGAAAGAAAGCGAAAACATTCCACAGTCGCAGGATGAATTCCGGAATGCTCTCTTTGATTGCCCTTTCGCTATAGATGATCGACGTCCATGGCGGCTGATTGGCAAAGAAATACCAACGCAGCGCGTCGGCCCCGAACTGGTCAAAGATTTCCTGTGGCTCGCGATAGTTGCGCAACCTCTTGGACATCTTCTCAGTTTTCTGCGAGATCTTTCCGCCGCAGTCGGGACATTTCTTAACTTCGTCGAGAAATCTTTTGTCGCACTTTGCACAGTAGTACGGTTGCGCAAGCATCAGCCCAAGGACGATGCAGTTCTTGAACGGATGCGGAAAGTTGACCTGTTCGGTTTTTCCCGAGTCATCGCCAAACAGCAAAGTGCTGATCGCCAGTTGCGAGTAAAACCATCCTCGCGTCTGATCGAGCGCTTCACTGATAAAGTCAGCCGGAAATTGCGTTTTGAAATCTTCGTCGCCTTGATGTGGATATCCCCATTGTGCAAACGGCATCGCGCCACTGTCGTACCAGCAGTCGATGACTTCGGTGACGCGATTCATTTTCGCGCCCGGCTCGAACGGCGAATCGTAAGTGATCTCGTCGATATAAGGCTTGTGAACTTTGAGGTCTTCAACCAATTCCGGGTTCTTGGCTTTGGCCGCTTCCCAGACTTCCATTCCCGCGACGCCAGGCTTTTCCATCAACTCGTCGTAAGAACCAACGGCATCGTATTGGCCAGTCGATTCGCATTTCCAAATTGGTAAAGGTGTGCCCCAGTAACGTTCGCGTGACAAAGCCCAGTCGACATTGCTTTCGAGGAAGTTTCCGAACCGTCCTTCTTTGATGTGACCGGGAAGCCAGTTGATCTCCTGGTTGTTAGCCAGCATATTGTCTTTGTACTTGGTCGTGCGGATGAACCAACTGCGGCGAGGATACTGGATAAGCGGGTCGTTGTCGGCTCGCCAACAGAACGGATACTCGTGTTCGTATTGTTCCTGATGATAAAGCGCACCCGATTCCTTGAGCGCACGTGTGATCGGTTTGTCGGCTTCCTTGACCCACATGCCCGCAAACTCAGTAACTGGTTCGGCGAACTTGCCGTTGGGCTCTACCGGACAGAACAGGTCAGGCCCCTGCCCTTTTTCATATTTCAACTGTTCAGTCATCAACAGTTCATAGTCGACTTCGCCGAACGCGGGTGCTTCGTGAACGGCACCTGTTCCGCTGTCGGTCGTGACAAAATCTGCTTGGGTGATTCGCCAATACAGATGTTGTTCTCCACCGTCGACCAGTTTGCCTTTCGCATCGCCATGATCCTTGTAAAAGTAATCAAACGGAGGTCGATAACGCAAACCGATCAGCTCCGAACCTTTACACGTCGATTTTACTTCCAGTTCGCGTTTCAGTTTCTTGCTAATCGATTCGACGAGATCTTTCGCAAAGATCAAATTATGATCAAGCTCCGGATCGTAAACGGTCGCGTATTCGATATCGTCTTTGACGGCCGCGTATTGATTGGACGGCATGGTCCAAGGCGTCGTTGTCCAGACAAGCAAGCTGGTGTTCTCTTGATCGAGCAATGGAAACTTGACATAGATGCTGGGATCTTTGACCGTTTTGTAACCCTGACCGACTTCGCCGCTGCTGAGCGCCGTACCGCCTTGAGCCCACCACCAGATGATCTTGTGGCCTTCGTAAAGCAAGTTTCGATCGAACAGGCTTTTCAGTGACCACCAAACCGATTCCACATAGCTTTGATGATACGTCACATAAGCTTTGTCCAGCTCGACCCAGAATCCTAACCGCTCGGTAAGCTGTTCCCATTGTCGCATGTACTGCCAAACGGATTGTTGGCATTTTTGGATGAACGGTTCGACGCCGAAGTTTTCGATTTCTTCTTTGGAGTGGATGCCCATCTCTTTGCAGACTTCGACTTCAACAGGCAGCCCGTGCGTATCCCAACCCGCTTTGCGTTCGCAGTAAAAACCCTTCATCGTTTTATATCGAGGGAACAGGTCTTTGATGGCGCGAGTCAAACAGTGGCCGGGATGCGGTTTGCCGTTGGCCGTTGGCGGTCCTTCGAAGAACACATACCGCGGGCCACCTTCACGTTGCTCAAGCGATTTTTGATAGATCGAGTTTTCTTTCCAAAATTCGAGAACGTTCTCTTCAAGTTTCGGAAAGCTGACGTGGCGATCGGGTTGTTCAAACATTTTTTTGATTAGTGTGCGGGGAGTTTTATCGAACCTTCAAAAATCGAACGTTCAAATTGTATTCAACGATATTGTATATTCGGCGATATTGAGTATTTGACGATATTGAGTATTCGGCGTTTTCCAGAGAAAGTCTGAATGTGTATTGGTTTTGCGATGCATCAATATCCCCCAATGTGTGGCAAGTGTAAATTGGGGACCGCGGTAGCAACGAATCGGCTTTGGATTCACCGGAGTAGGCATGGCGCAGAGCACCGCGTCGGATTGCACGCTGTGACACGAATTGGGCAACTGTGTTCACGAAGAAGTGGGCGATCTAAGATGGAACGCCATGAACAAGGTGGCGGGAGCCTCGTGTTTCTCGCCCTCGGAGATACTCACGCTTACAGCTTGGGTACCGGCCGCTTTTCTTTGGGTTGCGCGTTCATTTGAGGGCGGCGTTCTGGCGGTACATTATTGTTGTTATTGTTATTCATCGCCATTTCGCGAGGTTCTGGCGGCTTGGTGTAAGTCTGTTTCCATTCCCAACCAATCGGCGTTTTCAGTTCACGTTCGGCCAGTAACGCCCACGGCGTGTCGGGATGCTCACTGACAACTTTTTCAAGATACGTCCGCGCTTTGATCGCCAGTTTCTCTTGCGCACTGCCCGTTGAGATCGTATCTGCCGGACGCAAAACCCAAGTGTTATTTTGCGGACGATCGCCCTTTGGCGGATCAAACTTCAGTTTCGTTTTGGCCATCGCCAACATCATGTTGTAAGCTTCTGCGCGAATCTTGGCTGCCATTGTTCGGCCCATCGCCAAATCGTATCCGGCTTGCCAGCGTGGCGAAATCTCTTTCGCACGATCGGCTTCTCCCGCTTTGAGGACACCGTATAGCTGGTTGATGGCTGGCTCGATGTAAGCCGCCGCGCGTTGGGCTTGGCTGACTTGATTGACGAATCTTGCTTCGTCAAGTTTTTCGAAACGTAATACAGGCGATTCTAATTGTCCGGTCGTCGTGAAATGCGCGGCTTTGACCAGCGCAAACCGGGCAGCATTGTTTTGCAGGCTCGCATCATAAGCGGCTTCGGAAATGTAGTCGGGACGGTAGCGCCGCATTAACTCCGAATCGAAAAAGTACGACAGGTGTGCGGAGTATTTCCGCGTCTGACGAAGTCGAAGGGGCCGACCACTACGTTGGTCGCCGCGATTCGGATGGACTGCGAAATAGAGACCGCCCGTTTCATAAGAAAGCCGAGTCAAGTGAAACGGTCCGAAACCAGAGTCCATCATTTCCAGGTCATCAAATTGACCCGTGAAGTCCAATCTCAATCGTTCTGATCGAACCGACTCGGGACCTTGATTGACTTCCGCGAACTGGGGAGTCTGATCAAATTCAGGATCGGGATCAACCCACTTCACCAAGGTGACCGGGCGACCAAACGGAGCCGGCACGCCGATGACAAATACGTTCGTTCCCGTGTTCCGGCAGACTCGAATGGCTTCATCTGTTCGTTGCCGATCGTCGCCAGCTTCGTCGGTGACCAGAATGATCATCACATTCCGTTCGCGCTTTTTTGTATCACGGTCAATTTTTGCGAAGCTTCTGTATTTCGACGCCGCTGCCATTACGGCTGTCATTGTGTTCTCGATGCCCGACTTATCCTGTTTGACACTGGCAACGGCTTCCTTGAGTTTATCCAAGTCATCGGATGGTTGTTTCAGGATTGGATTGACGTCCTTTCCAAACTGATAGACTTGAGTGAGCAGTGGGATGTCTTTGTGCTTGGTGAATTTTTCGTCACCGGCTTGTTGCAATTGATGCAATTGACTGTAAATGTTGTCGAAACGTTGTGCGATCTGGTCACGTTGTTCCATCAGGCTGGCGGATTGGTCAAACAACCAAATGACCAGGGTCGGACCTTCGTCGAGCTTGAGCAAGATCTCGTCGGCGACTCGATCTACCGCTCCGCGAGCCGAGTTGACTGATTGGCCAACGGTGCCTCGAACGGCAACCGACGTCGTGCCCGAATCGGCGGCGGCTTGAAAGTCATCGTCGGAAGTATAGACGTCTCCGATGTCATGGTCCGGAAAAACATCGATTGGCTCTTCAGCGATGACTTCCATTTCTGGAGCATCCATCGCAGCCTCGAGAGGATCTTCGATCGTCGAACCGATTTCATCGGTTTCGATTTCGGCGAATTCCATTTCTGGCTCAACCATTTCGGCCAATTCGATCACGTCTTCCATTGGAGCCGCTTCGAAGGCGACGCGGTTATCAGCATCCGCGGGCATCACGACTTTGGCAAACAAGACGATCAATGCCAAATGGAAGATCAGACTAAGCCCCCAAAACGGCACTTCGGTATCGAAGGGCGTTTCCAGTTTACCAGTTCGAATCTGCCACCAACGACGTAGTCTATGTATCATCGGTCACCCAATTAGAGGACAAAAAAGCGGACTTCAGTCAAAAGGTTCAAAGCCGCAATTTGTCGCCGTCTGCCCTTTTCAGTTTCTGTCGCATCCATGTTTCGACGTTATTATTAATTTTAACAGACAATTTGACCTCATCGAGACGAATTCTTTCTCGTACCGTTTGATGAACGGAAAAATGCGTCGATTACTCGAAAATTCCACAGTTAATTTGCTTTCGCGAACGAACAAGCGTCAGCGACGATCATAATCTTTTGTAGCCTTCAACCGGGCATTTTTGTAAAATCAACTTCAACGAAACTTTGTCACCCTTTCCGTCCACTAACGGTCTAGCAAATGAAACGCCCCGCATCTTTTTTCGTGAACCCATTTCAATCTGCCAACGGTCTTTGCGGACGCTTGTTTGGATTGGCGATGACAGTAGTTCTGATAGGAGTTTTCGCTTGTGATGCGCAAGCCCAGAGGCGGAATCGAAATATTCCCAGTTCAAAACCGAAAGCGGGCAACAACTCGAATGCGACGGACGCTCAGAATCAACCACCCACTCAGGCACAGCCAACCAAGAAAGCTAAAAAGAAAGCTCCGCCCAAGCCTGGCGAGAAAGTTTCACCTGACCCAGAAAACGTCGTGCTGGAAGTTAAAGGCGAAGGCATTTTGCTCACCGCGACTTACTTTGCACCGCCTACCATTCCCGTGCCGGCTGCAAAAGTTCCTGGCGAAGAAATAGACGAAGAGCCGGGTAAGTCGGTGTCTCCATTTATTTTGCTGCACGATTGGGATGGCGAACGATCCCAAATGTTGCCGCTGGCCAACTTCTTGCAATCGGCTGGACATGCGGTATTGGTTCCAGACCTTCGCGGACACGGTGAAAGTTTGTCGATGAGAGGATCTAACGCACCGTTGGACTACAGGAATTTCAAGAAAAATGAAGTTGCGACCACCGTCGGAGACATCGAGCAATGCAAAAGGTTTCTAAGAGAAAAAAATGATCTCGGCGAAATGAATATCGACTTACTCAACGTCGTCGCTGTTGGTGACACTTCGCATATCGCCGTTGAGTGGGCGGTCAGTGATTGGTCATGGCCTCCGATCGGACTAAAAAAACAAGGTCAGGATGTGAAGTCGCTGGTGTTGTTTTCTCCGACAAAAAAGTTTGGTTCCTACTCCATGATGAAGATGGCAAAAGCGCCAATCATTTCTGGCAAAAATGGAAGTGCGTTGCCAATGATGGTGGTCTGGGGAGCCGGTTCGAACGCGAATTCAGACTGTACAGACATTTGTGAGGCGCTGGCCAAAAATCGACCTCCGTCAGAGTCTCGAGATCCCGCCGTAGTTTGGTTTGAACAGGATTTTTTTAAGGTCACTCCAAACACTCAGCTTTCAGGCGCACAAATCGTGCAAAGCAAAGATGCGAAACCGATCTGGACTTACATCGTTGATTTCACGGCTCAGAAAGTTCTCGCTCACAAAGATAAATGCCCTTGGCAAGTTCGCGGCAAGTGATGTTCGCGATGATTGAAGAGTCGATGTTTCTGCTGATCATCCTGGTGATCGCGGGCCCAATCCTGTTCAACAACCGAAGGCCCGTTCAACAATTGGAAAACGCCTCGCCCCCAAACACAAATGTTGGAACCGCTAGTCAATCAACGTCTAAGCAACTTCGATAGTACCGGTCAAACGCGGCGACAACGCTTTCTAAATCAGAATAAGGTCCAGGCTGATAGGCCGGATTCTCGATTCCGCGCTGAGCCAACTCGCAAACGTGCCAGTCCTGTCGGTTGGTCAAATCCCAAAAATCAATTGCAGGTTTGGGATCAAAGTCTGCTAATTGTCGCGACTGTTCGTGAAACAAAAACTGACAGACGACCCGTGTGCTTTTTTCATCGACTCTTTCGATCCGGTGCAGCAACAGATAGTCCGGATGAGCGCTGAGGAACATCGACGGGAAAATGGTGTAGTAGGAAACCGTGCGGCTTTGCTCTTTGTTAAGACGTGGCAATGTCTTTCCGACTGCGACTCCGTCGATCGACATCGTTGAAACTTCATCGGCCAGCATCATTGGCCCACCCAGAATGGGTCCTTCCTCAATATCGTTTCCTGCGCCCTTGTACGGGGTCAGCTGATTCAAAACCGGGTGAACGGTTGGGCAATGGTAACACTCGCTGTAATTTTGAAAAATCAGTTTCCAGTTCGCCTGCACGTCGTAGTTGATTTCAGCGACGACGTTTAAATCATTGAAACTCCAATCGACCGCGTGCTGTTGAAGCGGTGACAGGAACTCGCCAAGCGAAATCTCATCGGAGTTTTCTTCGGTTGTGAATTTCACAAAGAGAAATCCGTGCCACAATTCACAGACGACTTCCTTCAAACCAAATTCGTTTTTATCGAATCCGTTGACGTCTGCCATATTCGGTGCCGAAACCAACTCTCCGTTACGGTCGTATGTCCATGCGTGGTACGGGCACTGGATGCGCTGACGGATGGAACCGCAATTTTCTTCCGTAATCAACTCGCTGCCGCGATGTCGACAGAAATTGTGGAACGCGCGAGTGGTTTCGTCGGCGCCGCGAACAAGGATCAACTGGTGGCCACAGACTTCGACACGACGACAGGCTGAATCTTCATCCAATTCACTCTCTCGACAAACGTAAAGCCATCGACCGGAAAACACATTGGCTGTTTCTCGTTCAAACGTTTCGCGAGAGAGTACTAGCTCACGTGACAACGCCAACTGCCCACCGGCAGTCCGCTTTTTTGGATTCATGATTGGCTCGGTTGTTGCCGTTTGATGCTAAAGAAGGGGCTACCATCTTAGCCGTTCAGGCATTAGAGGTCTTCGGTACTGAGATACCTACTATACCCTCGCCTATCGTTGGGCACGGCCGATACGTCTACCGGCGGCTCGTTGTAATGTTCTTATCGTAGAGCTTTGCCGTTGACGCCTTGCATTTTTCACAATCGCAAGATGCTTTGGCGGGCAATCTTGCATAGGCGGCGGCAATGGTTCCCCGTTCTGCGATTGTGCCTTCAGCGATATCGCTGGTCGACACGAGACCGCCAGAGTCCGATTGGGTACGTCTTCCTGCAGTTGCGTTCAATCGCGCCATTAAAGATTGTGAAGCGATCGGACGTTGCGCCGAGTTCAAGCCCTGAGGATTCGCAATTGTAGTACGTTGTTCGGCGTAGTAAGTTTCTGGTTGTTGCATGACGGTTCCCGTGCACTCGGTGCATTGGCAGCCAGATTCTGTTTGGCAACTGTTGCAGCAATCGCCCGCTCCGTCACAAATCCGTTGGCGCATCCGATCCCAATCCTGTTTCACCTGTGCGCCCAATCCGCGGCATTCAGGAAAGTCAGCCTCGAAATGTGGCTTCCAGCAAATGTAGGGCGAGTTACGCTTTGCTTCTTCGCCGTCGCAGTTGTAGTAAACGCCCGCGTGCCCGGTGTGCTTGTTGAACGTATAGCTCCGATTTACGGGATCCGACGGGGAGTATGTGATTGGACGAGGCCCAAAGTAATCGTTCCAGGCTTTCTTGAGTTCCTGGGCCTGCACGTGGCTTGTGACTGAACAAAAACCGGCAACAATCAGGCTCAGTAAGATCAAAATCCGCATCGAAAGCTCCCAAAAATAGTCAGGCAAAGACCGGTGGCGCGTCATGCAACTTAGGCTTCCATATAGAATCGACCCGAAAAAGCGTTGTTTCCCGCTTTTTTGCTTCACCTGCCAAGGTCACCGCCGTCGGTAAGCTTTAACATTGATTTTAAGGCGGGCTTTCGTTGGAAAACTCAATCCAATACGGTTATTAAGTTAGACGAAGCGAATTTTGGCGTTGAGCCATTCAAGTGAACCATTGAGACAATCCATGACACGGAAAAGAATCGGTGCCGTTTCCTATCTAAATACCAAGCCGTTGGTGGAAGGACTCGCTGCGCTATCCGATGACTGTGAACTGATTTTTGATCTCCCCAGCCGGTTGGCCGATCGGCTCGCTACAGGTGAACTTGATGTGGCTTTGATTCCGTCGATCGAAGCGGTTACGCATCCCGACTATCAAATCGTTTCCGATGCCTGCATCGGTTGTCGCGGACCGGTGGGGAGTGTCAAACTTCTCAGCCGCGTACCGGGCGAGCAAATCGAGTCTGTCGCTCTCGACGTCGGTTCACGAACCAGCCGCGCGTTAACGAAAGTGATATTGAAAAACAAGTTTGACGTTTCGCCGACGGTATCCGATTTGGAAATGAATATGAATTGGCGGTCCAACACTTCCGATGCCGTTTTGATTATTGGTGATCGTGCGATGGATTCAGCCGACAAGAATTTTACGCACCAGTGGGATCTTGGCGAGACGTGGAATAGGTGGACAGGCTTGCCCTTTGTTTTTGCAGTCTGGGCTGCCCGAACGGAGGATGGACTTGATGAGCTGGGTGAAATCTTGTCCGTCGCGCGCGATCGCGGCATGGAGAATTTAGCGCGAATTGCTGCCGAAAATCACGAAACCTATGGGCTCACGCAAGAATCCTGTATCAGCTATCTCAGCGAACACTTACACTTTTATCTGGGCAGCGAAGAGAAGAATGCGATGTCGCTCTTTTTTGATTACGCTGCTCAGTTGTCACTGATTCCGAACAACTCAAAACTTCATTTCCATGATTGCCAACGAGCTTGAAACCCAATTTTCGAAACTGCTTGAGAAAGCCGTCGCTGGTGAGCGTTTGTCTTTCGACGAAGGCTTGAAGCTGACCGAATGCAACGATCTGGTTGCGCTGGGCGCTGCCGCCAATGCGGTTACCAATCGATTGCATCCAGAATCGTATCGTACGTACAACATCGATCGAAACATCAACTACACCAATGTTTGCACCGCGGTTTGTGATTTCTGTGCTTTCTATCGTGGCCCTAAATCCGATGAAGGCTACGTGTTGGAGCGTCGCGAGTTGTTGGAGAAAATTCGCGAGACGGTGGCTCTCGGCGGTGATCAAATTTTGCTACAAGGCGGACTTCATCCGAAGTTTAAACTTGATTGGTACGAAGAGATGTTGCGCGACATCAAGCAAAATTTTCCACAGCTTAATGTTCATGGCTTCAGCCCGCCCGAGATTCATCATTTTACGAAACTAAACAACTGTTCACTGGAAGAAGTTCTCTCACGGCTGAAAGAAGCCGGGTTGGGCAGTCTGCCTGGTGGCGGCGCTGAAATTCTTGTCGATCGTGTTCGCAGTGAAATCACGCGAGGCAAAGTCATGACTGACGATTGGCTCAACGTGATGCGCGTGTGGCATAAACTCGGCGGCCACAGCAGCGCCACGATGATGTTTGGGCATGTCGAAACGGCCAGCGAGCGGATCGAACATCTACAACGCTTGCGTGATCTTCAAGACGAAACGAGTGGCTTTCGCGCATTCATCTGCTGGACGTTTCAGCCGGACAACACGGATATGCCGGACGTGGCGCCAGCCGGGTCGTTCGAGTATTTGAAAATGCAAGCCATCGCACGTTTGTTCCTTGATAACATTCCCAACATTCAATCGAGTTGGGTGACGCAAGGACTGAAGGTTGGCCAGTTGGCGTTGGTCTACGGCGCTAACGACATGGGCAGCTTGATGATTGAAGAGAACGTCGTCGCCGAAGCCGGTACGGTTCACTATCTGACTTTAGAGCAAATGCGAGATTGCATTTCCAATCTTGGATTCGAACCGCGACAACGCAACGTTCACTATGAGTTGTTCGACAAAGCGCACGAGCAGTTTGCGGTTGAAGCCAATCTTAAATGGGTCGAGGCACAAAAAGCAAAAGGCGACGGTGCCGTTTATCAATTAAGTTGAACCCCGAGGGCCTGGCTTTTACATATATGAAAAGCGAGGCTTTTTTCTTAATCGTTAGCCTTGAAAATCTTCTTGTGACACAACTGCTTTAAGCTCCGTGCACACCTCTTCTTGCGGCTTCTCTTGTTGTCTTACCGTGAATACCGTTCGCGCCAAGTCGATCTTGGCAACAGCGCAAGTTTGCTGCGCGGGATCTGTGTGCCTAATTCAGCGTTGGTAAAATTTATTTACCGATACAGAACAAGTGTTTTTCGCCTCGAAGATATAAATCCGCACCGACAATCGCTGGTGTCGCGTCAACGGTTTCACCAACTGAGTTTGTTGACACGATATCCAGTTCGTCCGCATCTTTGATCACGACCGTCGTGCCACTGCGGCCCGTGAGATAAATATGGCCGCCTGCTGCAACGGGTGAAGCGTAAGTGCTTTCGATGTTTGGAATTCGGGTTGCGCTGAAGTGCGGCTTTCCTGTTTTCGCATCCAAGCAACTCAAGATGCCAGTTTTGGCTTTATGGAAATACAATCGCCCATTGGAAAGAAGTGGCGACGCGATGTCGGGTGTGTCTTTTTCGACGCTCCAGACAACTTTGTCTGATCCATCGATGTCACCGGTTCCGTCAAGTTTAAACGCGGCCATGAAAGAGCCACGATGGCCGCTACCGACAATGACCATGTCGTCGATGGTGACCGCTGTTGCGCAAGGTCGTTGGGTTTGTCCGCCACAACTCCAAAGCTCATCCCCTGATTCCAGATCGTAAGCTCGAACTTTGTTTTGGCCGTTGAGAACGACTTGTTTCTTGCCGCCATGTTCAACGATTGTCGGGGTCGCCCAGTTCGATGGTTCTTCACGATCGGTCTTCCAGATTGTCTCGCCATTGGTTTTGTTGAGGGCGTAGACGCAGGAAGGACCTTCATGGTCCCACGGGAAGATGATCTTGTCGTCGATGAGTGTCGGGGAGCTTCCTTCGCCGAATCCGTTTCGCGCTTGCATCTTTCCAAAGTCATCGCGTTTCCAAACAAGTTCGCCGTCCATTGTGTAGCAATAGAGGCCGCGAGATCCAAACGAAACGAAAACATGTTCGCCATCGGTACATGGTGAAGCCGAAGCAAATCCGTTGGTTGAGTGAGTTCCTTCGTGGGGCGTGGCCGTGGTCGCAGTTTGCTCCCACAGTTTTTCGCCCGAGTTGCGATCAAAGCAGTAAACATTGAAATCCAATTCTTCGATCGGAATCGATGCACGACCTCGTCCTCCTCTTCCGCCGCGTCCACCTCGCCCGCCCCGTTGGGGACGAGCCTGTTGCTCGGCTGGTTTCGCTGCTGCGCCCTTGCCTGTTGGGACCGCGCTAACGACGAAAATTTTGTCAGCCGATACGACAGGCGAACCTGAACCGCGACCAGGGATCTCGACTTTCCATTTCACATTCTCGGTATCACTCCACTTAGTCGGTGGTGTCGCTTCGACGGCACCTCCATTGCCCGTCGATCCGCGCCAGTGGTTCCAGTCTTGAGCTCCATCCGCTGATTGTCCAGCAAGTGACATGCAAACAGTGACCAGAATGATCAGGATTGACGATTTTAGTTTTGCGTAAGTCATGGATTGATCCGTAAAATTAATCAGGTTCGTCGGTAAATCAGAGTCGTCAAACACGGCGTTCGCTTGATGTTAACTTGGCTTGATCCCAAAGCTATTTGGCAGGTGCCGGGCCGACCAATTCTACAAAGTTTCCATCCGGATCGCGAACGACCGTCAAGGCAACTTTTTCATTGCCGGGTAACCCAAGCGGGCTGTTCTCGACCGTCTCAACGTTAGCAGCTTTCAGCCGTTCGATGGCGTCGTCGGTGCTGTTGACGAAAACCGTGATATAGCTGAACCCTAAAGTCGTGTTGATATGATCGTTTGCAGATTTAGCGCCACCGCCGTCAATTTGCATCAGTTTAAGTTGCGTCGCGCCAGGCCCTTCTCCCAGTGTAAGAACTTTCACATCCAAAGCCTTTTCGTTCGTGAGTCCAACTTTCTTGGCGTATTGAGCGTCAACTTGAAAGCCGCCGGATGCTTCGAAGCCGATGACTTCGGTGTAGAATTTCACCGAAGCTTCAATGTCGCTGACGACGCATCCGATGTCGATTGTCGGTTTGCTAAACGCCGATTCCTTTTCAGTTTCGTCTTGGGCAACGTTGAAACCGCTGAGTCCGAAAGCGCAGACGACCAATGCGATGGATGACAGGAAGATGTTGTTTGAGTTCATTTGATTTCTCTCTGCGTTTGTAGTGGGATGCGAAGTCGTGGTTGATTAGTTCATCAAGCCTTCGTTTCATCATACGAAATTCTGTGCCCAGTGTTGGTGTGGGGTTTACTCACCGCAAATAAACACTAATGAACGCTAATTGCAGATGAACGCTAATTGCAGATGAACGCTAATTGCAGATGAACGCTAGTCCCGGATGAACGCCAATTCCAGATTCTTTGATTAGCGTGTATTGGTTATCATAAGTGGTCCCATAACTGCCTTTCAACGTCCGGTACATGGGTCGTGTGCGGCAACAAAAAAACCGACAACAGTTGTTGTCGGTTTACAATCTCAAATCGGGTTGAGCGGTCAGCACTCAATCGACACGGCATTTAGGCTTCATCGCCTGCTCGGAACCAAGGCGTCAAGCATGGTGAGTAATCGCAGATTTCGTTTGCATTGAAATACAAATCGATTTCGCGAGCAGCCGCTTCGGCTCCATCAGAAGCGTGAACGAGATTCATTTGACGGCTACTGCTGTAGTCACCGCGGATGGTACCGGGAGCGGCAGTCAATCCGTTGGTCGCTCCAAGCATTTCTCGTACGACGCGGACGACGTCCAGTCCTTGGAGCACCATCGCGACAACAGGTGCGCCGGTGATGAACTCTTCCAATCCTGGGTAAAATGGTTTCTCAACATGTTCGGCGTAATGTTTCTTCGCCAAATCAGGGGTAACCTGAATCATTTTTAGACCAACCACGTCAATCGCTTTCTCCTCAAATCGGGAGATAATTGCACCGATCAAACGGCGTTGAACACAATCTGGCTTGAGCAAAATAAGGGAACGTTCCATTGCCTGACTAAGACCTCTATCAAAAGCTTTTTCTTGAAGATTAAAAATCACACGAATTCGTGGAGCGGGAATTCTAGCAGACTTTTGGAGTCCTGTTTTTCCCCCTTTCGAAAACAGGCCGTTTTTGTGAAAATATACCTCTTTGAACGACCCCTGAATTTTCTCAATCCTGTAAACTAACAGCAGACTTGATTGGAGATCGACACAGACTGGCTGAGGTCGAATCATTCAACGCACACTCACGGCAAGCTTTCGTTTGCCCCTTATTAATAATTCATCTTTGACGACGATTCCGTTGCCATGGCTTTGTACAACGTACTCCTGCAAAAAGTACATCAAAGAAATGCTCTTGATCGTCTCTCTCTTATGTCGAACTCATTGAATTGCTGGACCTTGCCGAGACAGGCACCACAGCCGAACGAGGTTCGCACAAAGGCCGCACATGATTAGCTCTACGGATCAGTTTCCGCCTACAAAAAAACCATCGGAGTCATTGCCAGGTGTGACCGTCCGGCTTGCCGGGGATTCCGGCGACGGCATGCAATTGCTGGGAACGCAGTTGACCAATACGTCTGCGCTTTCTGGTAACGACGTCGCAACGTTTCCTGACTTTCCGGCTGAGATTCGCGCGCCGCGTGGAACGCGGGCTGGTGTGAGTGGATTTCAAGTTCAGTTTTCGGCTCAAGAAATCTTTACGCCTGGTGACGGACTTGATGCGCTGGTTTGCATGAACCCGGCTGCGCTGATCACGAACTTGGTCGACTTGAAGAAGTCCGGCATTCTGATCGTCAACTCGGATAGCTTCCAAGCCAAAGATTTGAAGTTGGCAAAGCTTGACGAAAATCCGCTGGAAGACGGCACGGTCGACGAGTACCGAACGATTCATGTCTCCATGACGAAACTAACTCGTGGCGCTGTCGAATCGACGGGGTTGTCGACAAAGTTTGCCGATCGATGCAAAAACTTTTTCGCGATGGGTTTGGTGTTTTGGTTGTATGGTCGCGATGTTGAACCGACGCTTCGATTCATCGAAACAAAATTCAAAAACAAACCGGATGTCGCTGAGGCAAACCGGTTGGCGTTGAAGGCCGGTTGGAACTACGGCGAGACCACCGAAGATTTTGCGTCGACGTATCAAGTTCCTGCAGCGGAATTGGACAAGGGAACGTATCGGAACGTAATGGGCAATCAAGCGTTGGCTTGGGGTTTGATCGCAGCGGCCAAGCAAAGCGGCAAGGAGTTGTTTCTTGGCTCGTACCCGATCACGCCGGCGAGTGATATTTTGCACGAACTTTCAAAACATAAGAACTTCGGCGTGAGAACATTTCAAGCCGAAGACGAAATCGCGGCCGTCTGCTCGGCTGTTGGAGCTGCGTTTGGCGGCAGCATGGCAGTCACAACCAGCAGTGGTCCGGGAATCGCGCTCAAAGGCGAAGGGATCGGGCTGGGGTTGATTCTTGAATTGCCAATGATCGTTATCGACGTTCAGCGCGGCGGACCGAGTACCGGGTTGCCGACCAAAACAGAGCAGTCGGATTTACTGATGGTGATGCATGGCCGAAATGGCGAATCGCCGTTGCCTGTCGTTGCCGCGCAAAGTCCTGGCGATTGTTTTCGAACTGCAATCGAAGCATGGCAAATCGCGTCACGGTTCATGACACCGGTCATCATTCTTTCCGATGGTTACATTGCCAACGGTGCCGAGCCATGGAAAATTCCCGACGTCAGCTCGTTGCCAAAGATTGAAATCACTCATCCGGAAGGTCGTGCTCCTGATGCAAACGGCGAACCATTCCTGCCCTACAGTCGCAACGAAGATCTAGCGCGACCTTGGGCGATTCCGGGTACGCCGGGTTTGATGCATCGCGTTGGCGGACTGGAGAAAAAAGACGGAACGGGCGATGTTAGCTATGATCCAGACAATCATCAGTTGATGGTCGAAACTCGTGCCAAAAAAGTCGAATTGGTGGCGAACTACCTCGACGATCAAGAAGTCTTTGGCTCAAAGAAAGGTACGTTAGTCGTCAGTTGGGGCGGGACGTTTGGTGCGTGCCGGACGGCGGTCAAAAACTGCGTCGGAGAAGGCTTGGATGTCGGTCACGCCCATGTTCGTTGGATCAGCCCGTTTCCAAAGAACTTTGAGTCATTGCTAAAGCAATACGATCGCGTGTTGATTCCTGAATTAAACACAGGTCAACTTCGACTGTTGATGAAGAGTCAGTTCCTGGTCGATGCGATTGGGCTGAACAAGATCCAAGGTAAACCGTTTTTCGTTGGCGAGATTGTTGACAAGATCAAATCGCTTTGATGTCGATATCGCTTTGATGTCGCTGCTTCCTTCCTATTCACACATCTGCACACTTAAGTAACAAGTATGAGTACTGAACTACCGGTTTTGAAAGCCAAAGATTTTGAGTCCGATCAGGAAGTCCGTTGGTGTCCTGGCTGTGGCGACTATTCGATTTTGGCGCAGATGAAGAAAGTCTTGCCAGAGATTGGCGCGACACAGGAAAACACAGTCTTCATTTCCGGGATCGGTTGTTCCAGCCGATTTCCGTATTACATGAATACCTATGGCATGCACAGTATTCATGGCCGAGCGCCGGCATTTGCAACAGGTCTGAAGTCGACTCGTCCGGAGCTTGATATCTGGGTGATCACGGGTGACGGCGATGCGCTTTCGATTGGCGGCAATCATTTGATGCACATCATCCGCCGTAACGTCGACGTGAATATTGTGCTGTTCAACAACAGTATTTACGGACTCACAAAAGGACAATACTCGCCGACTTCAAAGATCGGGACTGTGACCAAGAGCACGCCGCGTGGTTCGATCGATCACCCGTTGAATCCGATTTCGATTGCGATTGCCGCCGAGGCATCTTTCGTCGCGCGTTCAATCGATACGAATATCAAACACTTGGTGAAAATGCTCAAGCGTTGTTCTGAGCACAAAGGCACTTCGTTCCTTGAGGTGTACCAAAATTGCAACGTGTTTAACGATGGAACGTGGGATTACGCCAAAGACAAAGCGACCAAGGCGGATTGCACCGTTGAGCTTGAGCATGGCAAGCCGCTGGTTTTTTCCAACGAGACCAAAGGAATTCGGCTTAACGGATTCGCTCCTGAAGTTGTTGAGCTTGACGGAAAAGTTGCAACCGACGATCTGTTGTTCCACGATGAAAAGGCTCCCAATTCGCAATTGGCGTTTTTGCTTTCTCGGATGCGGCATCCAGAATTCCCGGAGCCGATTGGGGTTTTCCGTGACGTTGATCGTCCGAGTTATGACGAAGGCATTAACCAGCAAGTCGTCGATGCAAAAGAGGCTGCAGGAGATGGCGAGTTGGAGAAGTTGTTCGCAGGCGGTGATACCTGGACGGTATGATTCGAATCGTTCGCCAGCGTTGTCGGTAAAAGGGACGGACTATCATGTGGATCGAGCACGTCGCTTATGAGGATGCGACTGGGCGTTTGAAGGAGCTTTACGACCGAGTCAAAGGGCCCGACGATAACGTTGACAACATCATGCTTGCGCACAGTTTGCGTCCGCATTCGATGCAAGGGCATATGACACTCTACAAGAATGTGTTGCATCACCATTCAAATTCGACTCCGAAATCTTTTTTGGAAACGGTTGGGGTTTTCGTTAGTCTTCTCAATCAATGCGACTATTGTGTCAAGCATCATTTCTCCGGTCTCAAACGTCTGTTAAAAGATGACGACGATCGTGCCGACCGAATTCTCGCCGCGCTCCGTGAAGGAGCGATCGATTCCAGCGAGTTTGACGAAGTCCAGCGAGCGGCCTTGGCCTATGTGCAGGCACTGACGATTCATCCGACCAAATTGGACCAGTTGGAGTCCGATGTTTTGGCGATGCGAGACGCCGGATGGGACGACGGCGGAATTCTTGAGATCAATCAGGTAACCGCCTACTTTAATTATGCCAACCGGTCAGTGATCGGGCTTGGCGTTTCCACCGCGGGCGACGTTCTTGGATTGTCTCCGGGGAATTCAGATGACTCAGACGATTGGTCCCATCGTTAAATCGTTTGACTTTGGCTTTTTCGGGCTGCCCACTTTGCATTAAGATTTCTTAGCATTAGAATTCTGGCTCGACGTAATTCGAGCACGCATCTAATTCACTGTGGCAAGTAAATGAGCACCATTGGCAAACTTTTTGGACGCTCTCCATTTGGGCAGATTCAGCAACATATGGAGCAGGTGACCAAGTGCATCGACAAGATGTCGGAAGCACTGGATGCCGTTAAGACCGGCAACTTTGAAGCTTTGGACGCGGTGTCGGTTGAGGTCTCTCAATTGGAGCATCAGGCAGATCAAATTAAGAACGACATTCGGGAACGATTGCTGAAACGTTTCTTTATGCCGATCGACCGCGCAGAAGTGCTTGAAATCATTTCGCTTCAGGATTCGTTAGCCGACACGGCTGAAGACGTTTGCAAAGTCCTGACGTTGAAGCAGTTGCCATTTCCGGGTGACCTTCGGGAAGATTTCGAAAAATTCGTTGAACTCAATTTGCAGGCGTGCAAGATCTGCGCTGAGATCATTAGCCACATGGACGAACTGATTGAATCAGGTTTTGGTGGTGTCGAAGCAGAACGCATCCGCGGATTGGCAAAGGACGTTGCTTTCGCCGAGCACCAAGCCGACGTCGTTCAACTGGACTTGCTCAAAAAGATCTACGGTCACGACAAGGATTTCTCCGTAGCTGAGTTTCACCTTTGGATGCGTTTTACACGCGTTCTTAGTCGGTTGTCCAACACTTCAGAAAATCTCGCCGAACGAGTTCTGAAGACGTTGAGTCTTAAATAGCTGCGAGAAAAAGAACGATGCGTTCAGTGCTGTCGGAATGCTTTGAGTTTGTCACCATGAGATTGTTTCGTAATTCCTAATCGTTTCCATTGTCTTTAATCCAGGATTGTCACGCCGCCATGGGTGTAGAACTTGTACTGATTATTTTGATCTTGGCATGTGGTTTCTATGTTGCTTGGAACATCGGCGCCAATGACGTCGCCAACGCGATGGGAACCTCGGTCGGATCGGGCGCACTAACGCTTCGTCGCGCCGTAATTTTAGCTGCGATTTTCGAATTTTTGGGTGCCTACATTGTTGGCTCCAATGTTTCCAAGACTGTTCGCAAGGGAATTTTCGATCCCTTGGAAATTGTTAACAGTGGTTTCTATTCGCCCGAAGAAGCGCCCTATATTCTGGCGTGCGGAATGATCGCGGCGTTGTTAGCTGCGGGAACCTGGCTGTTGATCGCAACATGGATGTCGTGGCCTGTTTCGACAACCCACTCGATCGTGGGCGCGATGGTTGGCTTTGGTTGTGTCTGTCTTGGGTTTTCCGGCATTAAGTGGGACCAGGTGGGTCTGATCAGTGCGGGCTGGGTGATTTCACCTTTAATTTCTGCAACCGTCGCCTATGTCGTGTTTGGCATCTTGTTGAAGACGGTGTTTTACAAAAAGAATCCTGTCGCTGCGGCGCGCCGAGTTGCGCCGAAACTTGTGTTCATACTTATGTTCGTGATGACAGGCATGACGTGCTACAAAGGATTGAAACCGCTCTGGAAGCGATGGGACATGGATTACAAAGATCCAGGGTTCATGTTGGCGGTAGTCGGCGTTGCGGTATTATTGGGGGCCATCGGATACTTCATCGCCAATCGATCAATGAGGAATTTCGGCGGCGATTCCAATCGAGGCGAAGGCGACGAAGGAAACGGAAGCAATCCTTTGATGGACGCCGAGGTTTCCAGGTCACTTGCCAAAACGATTAAGCACCTTCAGCGAGTCCGAAACAGCTCCAGTGGTGAAATGCAGGACAAGGCCACCGCGTTGTTGGCTGATGCCGAGGCTTTGCAAGACACCTCTCTTGAGCAAATTGCAACCAATACCGATTCTGAAGACCTGCGAAGTGTCGAGAGGATTTTCAGCGTGTTGCAGATCATGACCGCTTGTTTCGTTGCCTTTGCGCATGGATCAAACGATGTTGCCAACGCGATCGGTCCGCTGTCGGCAGCCTACCAGGCTGTGTCTGAGCAGGCGATCATGGCAAAGTCGTCCACGCCCGGTTGGGCTTTGTTGTTAGGTGGTATCGGCATCATCGTCGGACTCGCGACCTGGGGTTGGAAAGTGATCAAAACGGTTGGTGAAAAGATCACCGAACTCACGCCGAGCCGCGGTTTTTGTGCCGAGTTCGCGGCGGCGATTACGATCCTTTTGGCTTCCGTGTTGCCGATTGGTCTACCAATTTCAACAACACATACATTGGTGGGTGCCGTGTTGGGAGTTGGCTTGGCTCGCGGTATCAACGCATTGAACTTGCAAACGATGAAGCAAATTGTTGCAGGCTGGGCGATCACGATTCCCGCAGGTGCGTTTTTGTGCGTTGCGTTCTACTTTATCCTGAAGTTGATCTTCGTCGATTCCGGTTGGATCGACACGATTCCAGTAAGAGAGATGGTTCCACCTGCGTAGGTTGGCAGTTCATGTCATACAGGCCATAGACTTGCGGCTAACGGCGAGACAACATGCGCGAAATTCGGTTGAATGTGAGATTCGATGAACAGACCGCGGCCCAGCCAAACGTAAGTAGCCAAAAAGTTTTTTTCCGTCGCAAATCTCAGGCATCGGGCGCAGTATTTTGGCGATTCAAGCTAAACTTGCTCAAATTTTGGGTCGCGAGTAAAATAGTGAAGTCAAAGCACGGACGCGCCGCGGCTTGTTTTCGCAACCTTTCAAAGCCATTTATGAACCGTTTGGTCAACATTTTCATGATCATCATCATTGTGTCGTGCCCATTGCGGTGCATGATGCAAGGTTGCGGATGTTTTTCGGAAATGCCGACATGTTGTTCTTTGATGATAGGTTGTGCACCGGAATATGATTCGCCCGACGCAGGTGTGTCGGACTGTTGTTGTAAGAAGAGCGAATCAAAAAAAGCTCCAACTCCAGTTCCTGTTCCGCGCAAGTGCAAGTCTACCTGCTTTTGTTCTGGCGTGATTTTGGCTGATGATTTCGTGCTCAATGAAGACCAATCTTCAGAGCCGCTGTTTCTGGAGGTTGAGACGGCCACCGTAATTGCCAGTTTTCGACTCTTGCTGGAAAGTAACGTCGGGTTTTATCCGCCTGACAATTTACGGCTCGAACATTCAGCCAATCGTGGTCGGCAAATACGTTGCTTGATCAACTCTTTCGTAATCTAACGAACAGGCCCCTTCGCATTCTTGCAAGACTTTGGGTCATTGGATGCGCTCCCTGCTTTCACGTTGGCGCAGCGCCAATGGTCGTTTCTCGATTACGTTTGGTGTTTTATGTTTTTTCGTTTGCTCCCTTGGGAGTACGGAATTCGAAATCTGTTCCGTCGTCCGCTGCGAACGTTTTTAACGTTTCTTGGTTTGACGACGGTGGTTACGTTGATTCTGGTTGTCGTTGGATTCATACGCGGGTTGGAAAACTCGTTGGCCGTTAGTGGTGATCCGCAAACGGCAATCGTCTATTCCTTGGGGATGGGCGAGAATATTGAATACTCCTCAATCCCGATGCGAACGAGCGACTTGGTGCCGGCCAGTTTGACTGGTATCCAAGAACGGTACGGTCAGAAATATGTTTCGCCTGAGCTTTATTTGGGAACTCAAGTTGGCGTGGGCGGTTCAAGTACTGAAGAACCTCGTGAAGCGTTGGGGTTGGTCCGCGGTGTAACACCGGCTGTCTTGCTGGTGCGAAATCGCGTTGAGTTAGAAGAAGGAAGCTGGCCAGAACCGGGACAAATCATGATTGGTCGGCTTGCCGCGACGAAGCTGGGAGCGACCGCTGAAACGGTCTCGATCGGAAAAACAATTGAGCTTGAAAATCGCACATGGGAAATCTCGGGCGTATTTTCTTGCGGCGGCGCGGCGTTTGAGTCAGAAGTCTGGTGTCGACTGGATGATCTCCAACAAGCCATGAAACGACAGGACTTGAGCATTGTCGCGGTCACCATGGAATCGCCAGCGGACTTTGTCGAACTGGATCTGTTTTGTCGAGAACGATTGGATCTGGAACTTCAGGCAACCCAAGAGCCAGATTACTACGCAACGTTGCAGCGCGACTACGGGCCGGTTCGCTGGCTGGCGTGGCTCGTTGTTCTGATGGTTGCTGGCGCTGGAGTTTTTGCAGGACTCAATACCATGTACGGTTCCGTTGTCGGTCGAGTGACGGAGCTTTCGATGTTGCGAACGATCGGATTTGTCCGCCGGGCAGTGTTTGTGAGTTTGATGCAGGAAGCCATCATTTTGTCGCTGGCTGCCAGTTTATTCGCATCTCTGATCGCACTACTGTTTATCAACGGTGCTGCGATCCGATTCACGATGGGTGCGTTCCCATTGAGAATCGATAGCGTTTGCATCTTGATTGGGTGCTGCGTGGGGTTGTTGCTGGGGATTTTTGGCGCGATTCCGCCTTCGATCCGAGCGATGAAAATGTCCGTTGTTGATGGACTCAAAGCTGTATAAAAACAATTATAGGACATTTCAAAACCTAAAATCGTGCGATCATCGTAGTGGGATTCGCCAGAAT
>CAZPBE010000042.1:0-47826 GCA_964584615.1 uncultured Pirellulaceae bacterium
GGCGACATCAACAACCGACAACGCACTGTTTCTTGGCTTCTTTTCAATGCCAACGACTCCAAGCGACTGCGCGATTTGCCAACCCGCTTCGGTCCATGCCGCAGGGCTGTAGGCTATTGGGTCAGAAGGGTCTAGCTTCCATTGCGAAAACAAAATGTTGTTACTCCGAATCCACAAGATCCGCTCGTTGATATATTCGCGGAACTTTCTGGCCGTCCGGCGGCGCGAAGCATCAAACTGTTGCACGTCCATCAACTTTGGAAACAGGCGTTCGAGGCTATTCTTGTACGCCGTCAGCTGACCTTCGCGGAGCGTAACGATTTCTTCGATCGGTTCGGCGAGCGTCTCCCACATTTCTTTGGTTTGAGTCCCGCCGGCTTCTTCGATTTCGAGTTGAATCTGGGTCGCGGAAAGGTCTTCCAGCATTTCACCAACTTCGAAACGCTCGTACTGAAGTTCGTCAATGAGCGTCTTGGCGTCTTCGTTGAGCACGGCCAGATTCGCACTTTCAATCAGATCAGCGCGACGCTTTCGCAGCAACGCACCGACCGATGCCGTTAAACCGATCTCTTTGACTCGGACTTCGGTGACTCGAAACTTGTCTTTCAAAGATTCGACGGCTGTCTTTAGGCTGTCGGCGTTCGCGGCGGCGGTCGCAACTTGTTTCTCAGTGTTTTTGACCTTCTCTGCCAACTGTGTGTTGAATTGAAAGCTCGGCAGTAGCAACGCGCTCGGACTTACCGCTTCGTCATTCGGATTCGCCTCGGCAGCTCTTTTGACTTCGTTTTCTTTCTCGACGGCCGCTGCGTAAAGCTGTTCGGCTTTCGACTTTAGTCGGTCACGCTGAGTTTTCTCGTATCCTTGCAGCAGCGTATCGGCACGTTTGAGTTTGAGCTCAATCAAGTCATGTTGGTTCTTCAATAATCCGGCTTTGTCTTCAGCTTCATCACGCCGTTGTTCGGTTTGAAGCCGCGTCTTTTGAAGCTCGGCCAACGCAAGATCAGATTGTAGTTTCAGTAAGTTGGCTTTTGCGGCAAGGCTTTCGTCGATTGGCGGTGTTTCGAGCTGAGCGGTGAGTTCCGTGATTTTGTCTGTGAGTGTTTCTGTATTTTTGCGAGATTCTTTATTCCGCGTGATACGAGAGATACTGGCTTCTTCGTTCGCTTTCAAAGCAGCCTTGAGCGTATCCGTTTCCGTTTTCAGATCTTGAATTGTTTGAGTGAGTGCTTCACCCTTGACGGAGGAGTCAACTGTTGCCGGCTCGGCTGCGGAGAGCTTTTCGAATTCGGCTTTTGCTGCGGTGGAGCGTTGTTCTGCGTTCTCGATCGCGGCTTCAAACTTTTTTATCTCAGCGGACTCGGTTGCGATCGACGTTACGTTCAATTCAGTCGCCGCGACGGTTGCTTGGAGTTTCTCTTTAGCCGGTTGTTCGAGTTTTGTGTCGGCCTCAAGTTGCTGCTTGATTTTCGAAAGCTGTTCGGTGGCTTGGGCGGCGAGGTCTTGTGGCGGAGTTTCTTGCTGCTGTTGCTGCGGCGATATCGGAGCAGATTTGTTTTGCCGCGGCGAGTTTTGCAGTTGAGCTTGACTAACTGAAGCAAGCAGCAGTGTCAGTACTAGCGCAACGAACGCATTTGAGTGGGCCAACGGCCCATCCGTTTTCCTAGCCCGGGGCAACGCCCCGGGAAACAAGTCACCAATCCACATAGGGCCAACGGCCCGGTCATTATTCCCAAACATATCGCTCGTCAATTTCAATCCCATGTTTCTCACACAACAAGCGAAACTCGTCCTGATAACTTCGTTTCGCATGATGCTCTTTTTGATCTTTGATGTAATTTTCCACACTGCTGAGGTTCGAATAACTCACAGAAAACACGCCGTAGCCTGCTTGCCACGCGAACAGTGAATTTCCACCGTCTACTTTTTTCGCCCATTTCGATGTTTCAATCTTGATGACCTCAATCAATTTACAAATTTTGATCGTCCGAGAAAGTCCTACCAAGAGATGGACATGATCGACATGACCGCCTACGTTTGCGACAACGCAACCCGTCTCCTTCACATGATGAGCCAACATGCGAAACATCTGGTCACGGAATTCGTTCTCCTTCAAATCCGGCATGCGGTTTTTAGTTGAGAAAACGATATGTAACCAAACTTGGGCATGCGACTGCGGCATTGGAAGTCCGATCTGTTTTGGAGAGGTTAACTGACGGACCGTTGGCCCTGCTAGTGTAATTGTACTGCGATACCCAGTCCTTCGGACTGGGCTAGGAAAACGGATGGGCCTTTGGCCCTGCGGATGGAGTAGACTCATGGGCGTTGGTCTGCCGCCGAATAAAACAAACCAATGTACATTTTCCCAACGGCATTCCTTTCGATTGCATCCGCAATCGTCAGGGGCAACGCCCCGATAATTTTCCTAGCCCAGTCCGAAGGGCTGGGTTG
The DNA here is from genome assembly GCA_964584615.1 of uncultured Pirellulaceae bacterium. GTDB lineage: Bacteria > Planctomycetota > Planctomycetia > Pirellulales > Pirellulaceae > Mariniblastus. Next base: position 2,449 of record CAZPBE010000042.1, read on the forward strand.
ATTATCCGTCACGGATCGCGAAGGGCCAACGGCCCGGCAGTTGAGGTGGTATGTGTGCGGTTCCTCGACCAATTCGGCTGTCCCATTTCAATTAAATTTTCGGGCCGTTGGCCCTCCGTGTACTCAATACTTTCGTCTACCCAGCCCTTCGGACTGGGCTAGGTAAACGGATGAGCCTTTGGCCCGCAAACGACAGGCATTATTGCCTCGTCCGCTACGTTCGATCCTATGGCACTCTTACGTCTTCCCCAAGTGGATCAATTTCTTATTGACAAATTCCATAATCCCCAGCGGTGAAAGCTCGCGACCGTAGCCCGAATTCTTCGTTCCGCCAAACGGAAGCTCGGCCTGCGAGTTCGTGGGCTGGTTAATGAAAACCATTCCCGTGTCAATCTGCTCGGCGACTTTGCGGCCGCGCTGGACGTCTTGCGTGTAAACGCTTCCGCCGAGACCGTAAGACGAATCGTTTGCCAGTTCGATCGCTGCGGATTCGTCTTTGACAACGTAGATGCTGGCGACGGGGCCGAATAGCTCCTGATCGTAGCTTGGCATGTCGGGCGTGATGCCGGTCAAGATCGTCGGATTAAAGTAAGCACCGTCGCGATCTGGTCGACCGCCCCCGAGAACAACTTTTGCTCCAGCGTTGATTGTCGCTTGGACTTTTTCAGCCAAGTCCACTGCGGCTCCTTCGGTTGAAAGCGGCCCGACATCGGTTGACTCGTCCATCGGGTCGCCCATCTTCATCGCTTCCATCTGAGATTTGAACTGTGAGATAAAGTTATCGGCAAGCGGTTCGACAACGATGAATCGTTTGGCGGCGACACAAGACTGGCCTGTGTTCACCATGCGGCCTTTGATCGCCATTTTGACGACGTGATCCAAATCCGCGTCTTCGAGGATGATGAATGCGTCGTTGCCGCCAAGCTCAAGGACGGACGGTTTGATGTTCTTGCCAGCCGTTGCTGCGACGGCGGCGCCTGCTTTCTCACTGCCGGTTAGTGAAACGCCTTTGACTCGACTGTCCGAGATAATCGGCTCAACAAACTCGACGGGAATGAACAAGTTTGTAAACACGCCGTCGGGCAATCCGCATTGTTGAAACAAGTCCTGAATCGCTTGAGCGCATTGCGGCACGTTGCTGGCGTGTTTCACCAAGACCGTGTTGCCGGCCATGATGTTGGGCGTCGCGTAACGGATGACCTGATAGAAGGGAAAGTTCCAAGGCATCACGCCCATCAAGACTCCGATCGGTGTGTGTTGAATGTACGCGTTCGCATCGGCGACTTCCATTTCCTTGTCGGCGAGAAATTCTTCGGCTCCATTGGCATAAAATTCTGTGATCTGGGCGCAGAAGATGATCTCTTTTTTGGCTTCCGAAATTCGCTTGCCCATTTCGAGCGTCACGAGCTTGGCAAATTCGTCGGTGCGGTCACGGAATTGCTGAGCGACCTTTAGCAGGATGGATTTCCGGTGTTCGAAAGTGGTCTTCCGCCATGAGTCGAAGGCTTGGTCGGCGGTTTCGACCGCTTCCATGGCTTGATCTTTCGTTAACGACTCGAACGTTTTGAGTTCTTCGTTGGTTGCGGGGTTGATTGTTTTGAATGTCATTTCTGTTTCCGATTTGTTTAAGTTCGTTTCTCGCGGTAGTGTGCTAGAACGTGTACTGCCCTACGTAACTTCTTTTGCTAACGCTTTTATCTCTTCGTTCAAGATTCGATCGTTCTCCGAATAGTCGACTGGGACTTCGATTACGTGAACTCCGCCAGCTTCGATCGCGGAACGCATTAACGACGGAAGCTGTCCTGACTGTTCCACTCGATGCCCGGTAGCTCCGTAGACCTCGGCGTACTTCACGAAATCAGGATTGGAAAAGTCCAAACCGTAATCGGCGAAACCCATATTCTCCTGCTTCCACTTAATCATCCCCAACGCATTGTCGCGCAGAATCAGGACGATTAAATCCAGCTTCAGCCTGACCGCCGTTTCCAATTCGGCTGAGTTCATCATGAAGCCGCCGTCGCCGCAGATCGCTGCCACGGGTTGTTCGGGATGGATCATCTTCGCCATCATCGCCGATGGCAAACCCGCTCCCATCGTGGCCAACGCGTTGTCCAGCAACACCGTGTTAGGTGCGAAGGCCGGATAGTTTCTGGCAAACCAGAGTTTATAGATGCCGTTGTCGAGCGCGATGATTCCTTCCCTTGGCATCACGCTGCGAACGTCCGCCACCAATCGCTGCGGCAGAATCGGAAACCGGTCATCGTCACTGCGTTTATTCAAGTTCTCGCGCAAACATTCTTGCACGGTTTTGAAGAAAGACTGATCGTGGTCAACCGGCGACGGCAACGATTCTCCGATGCGCGAAATGCTGTCAGTGATGTCGCCGACGACTTCCAGTTGCGGAAAGTAAACGGGGTCGACCATCGCCGAAGTAAAGTTCACGTGGATCACCGTACGACCTCCGTGCTTCATGAAGAATGGAGGCTTTTCAACCACGTCGTGGCCCACGTTGATAATGACATCGGCAGCGTCAAGTGCGCGATGGACAAAGTCGTTTGAGGACAGAGCCGCGTTGCCGATGAAGCACGGATCATCTTCGTTGATGACGCCTTTTCCCATTTGAGTCGTCACGAAATGGATGCCTGTACGCTGAACAAAGTTCCGCAGCGTCTGACAAGTTTGCTTTCGGTTAGCACCGGCTCCGATCATCATCAGTGGTCGTTTTGCGTTTGCGATCAGCTCAACGGCGGCGTCGATTGACTTCGAATTGGCAACCGGACGATAGTACTCACTAGGTGGAATGATTTGCGAGTCGGTTTCTTCGGTCGCGATGTCCTCGGGCAGTTCAAGATGAGTCGCACCGGGACGTTCTTCTTGGGCTTGGCGAAATGTTTCGCGCACGTCGGAAGGGATCAGATCGCCGCTTTCGGTTTGCTTTGTAAATTTCGTCAACGGCTGCATCATGTTGACGATGTCGACGATTTGAAACTGACCTTGTTTGCTGGTCTTGACAGGTTTTTGTCCGGTGAGCATAACCATCGGCATCGCGCCGAGGTTGGCATAGGCTGCAGCCGTCACGAGGTTCGCGGCTCCGGGGCCAAGCGTCGAAAGACAAACTCCGGCCTTGCCCGTCAGCCGCCCGTAGGTCGCGGCCATGAATCCGGCGGCTTGTTCGTGGCGGGTGAGGACAAGTTGAATTGAGCTTCGCGAAAGTGAATCAAGGAAGTCCAGATTCTCTTCACCGGGAATTCCGAAGATGTATTCGACGTCTTCGTTTTCAAGTGCTTCAACGAATAGGTCAGATGCTTTTTTCATGGGTTTCTTGTTCTGGTGTAGTGGAAGACTACGAGTCATCGTCTGAAGTCGGTTTAGGGGACTCGTAGCCTGTGTCCGCTTTGGATTTGCTACTTGCTCGATGGTGCCGGAGTGACTTTGAACATGCCCTTGTTTCGCACGTAAATCACACAACCATCTCCGTCGGTGCTCGAAATCTGGTGTGTCGCCTCACCGGTCGACCCAAAGTAGCTGCCCGGAGTTAGAGTTCGAGTGTCGGTTTCGCCGGCCAACTGAACTTTGGTTTTGCCGTCGATGATCACAGCGCGAAACTCCGAACTCTTGCTCTGGATCGAGCCAGAAAATCCGGCCGGTAGTCGAATAAGCGAACCAACGTCCTGATCGTTGTGCGGCTGCCCCCACAGAAACGTCAACTCCGGCCCCTTGCTTGGATTCGTAATGTCCTTTCGCGCTTCGATCCAATTCGTGGTCGCGGCAGTGAGCCAAACGATATTGGAAGCGTCTACGTTGATGGGCCTTTCACCGCGATCAAAAGCTTCTTCAGAAGGTTTTACTAAATACGGCCCTTCCTGAATTTCGAGAAACGCCATGCCCGCTCCTCGAGCCGCAGTGACATGGACTTCGCCTGCTGGCTGCGTCCAGTATGAGCCCGTCCGCATCCACATCGGCTTGGCGTCGGGATCGTCGTTGTGCAACGCCCCAAAAATGACGACTCCCCGGTAAGTGATATTGTGAATGTGGGGCGGTGAAGCGAACCCATCGACAAACTTGACAAGGAATCCCGACGCGCCATCTTTCGTTTGATCTCCCCATAAAGTTCCAGCTTGCGGGCCTTTGTTTCCGCGCTTCGGGTTAAGTGGCTGCCAATTGATGTCGGAAGCCAAAACGACTTCGGTTGTTGACGATTCGGTTTGGAGGTTTTGTTCTTGAGCGACGCCCTCACATGCGAAACCGGATGCGGCGATCGTGAAAGCCAGTAATAGATTCATTTTCAGTTTATTCATTTTGACTCTCGGCTTTCAGATGTTGTGGACGAGGCTACGGTTCCTCGCCCGAATTTTGTTTTAGAATTCGTTATCGCGTCCATTACTTTCTAGAGGGTATTTCAAAACCTGTAGTGGACTTCGCCAGAAGTCCCAGCTCGCTTTCAAAACAAAGGGAATTCTGGCGAATCCCACTACGATGATCGCACGATTTTAGGTTTTGAAATGTCCTCTAGTTTTCAATGACGACCTTGCCCATCCCTTTTCCACTTTCGAGTCTGGCGTGTGCTTGGTCAGCTTCTTCGAGCGAAAACCGCTCCTCATCAAGCACGGGTTTCAGTCCGCCAGACTCGACGATCTCAGCTAGTTTTCGAAGGATTTCGCCGTGTTGTTTTCGCTTAAAGTTATGCAGCATCGGAATCAGCATAAATACGACGTGGAGTGACAGACCTTTGAAATGAGCCGTATTCAGATCAAGTTCACACATCGAAACCGTCGTCGCGACTTGACCGTTGAGCGCAGCGGCCTCAAATGACTTCAGAAGATTTTCTCCACCAACGGAATCAAAAATGACCTCAAATCCACCGTCAGTGTGTTTCGCCACGTAGTCTTCAACAGATTCAGTTTTGTAATTGATCGGTGTCGCCCCCAGTTGCTCAATTAGCTTCAATTGCGAATTTCCACCGCCTGTGGAATAGACTTCTGCTCCAAAGTGTTTGGCTAATTGGATCGCGACGTGCCCAACTCCTCCGGATCCTCCGTGCACCAGAATTTTCTGGCCCTGTTTGACGCCCGCTCTCGTCAAGCCTTCGTACGCAGTGATCGCAACCAGCGGCAACGCAGCGGCTTCTCGCATCGAAAGGTTCTTTGGTTTGCGGGCAATTAGAGCGGCGTCAGCTGAAATATATTCCGCTAACGTTCCGGGTAAATCAGCGAGCCCTCCAGCGCAGCCATAGACTTCGTCTCCAACAGAATATCCATCGACGTCGTCGCCGATGGCCTCGACGGTTCCGGCAAAGTCCATTCCGAGAATCGACGGCGTTTCCGGCGACAAAGGCAACTCTTGCCCCATCTTGCGAATCATCGTGTCGACGGTGTTAACGCTCGAAGCGGCAATCTTGACCAAGACTTCGCCCGTTTTCGGTTCGGGTTTGTCAACTTGCGAGATTTCAAATTTCGCATTGTCGCCATACGAGTTGATAATCATTGCTTTCATTTATCGATCCTCAAAGAAATTTTTGTTATTGCTAGAAGGCAAACCTTGCGCCAACTGTGTAGTGGTTACTATATAGGCAAGTTAGACCAAAAGATCTACTCTGTTCAACTTCACTGCTCAAAACGATCGCTGACGATCACTCGCCAGACCAAGATCGAACCGGCAACACCCGCCATCATCAGAAAGACGAACGCAATCAACGGATAACCGAAAACGGTTGGACCGCCCTCGATTCGCATCATCAACGCCGCGGCAACGATCATTGCGGAAATGACTAGGCCCGTCGAAATTCGATTCGCGACCTTGTTCAATCCGCTGATAAATTTGGTTTCGTCGAACGCGTCAACTTTGATCTGAATCTCGTTGTTGGTTACAAGGTCGGCAAACTTGTTCGCTCGAGCCGGTAACTGTTGAGCGAACTCGGTCGATTCCATAAACGCCTGATACAGCGAAGCCAGTGTCAGCTTCTTACCAGAATGCTCTCGCATGATTTCCATCGCGTGCGTCCGAATCGCCTCGTTGGGATCAAACTCAGAATCAAGAGCCGAGACGACTCGTTCGAGGTGCATCAATGTCCGACCGAGCAAGATAACTTCTTGCGGCAAGAATATGTCGTGACGACCGGCAGCCTGCTGAATCTCCATCAGGGCCGCGCCTGAATCGAGCTGGTTAACATTTTGGTTGATGTTGGCGGCGACAATACGTTCGATGTCAGCTTTGAATTCAACCTCGCTAAAATTGTCGCCAGCGATTCCGCACGATTGGGCGATCTTCGCTGCTTGGGCACCATCGCCGTCGCTGATCGCAATCAGCAGCTTGATCAAATCCGATTGGAGAGTCTGCGGAACTTTCACAACCAAGCCGTGATCCATCAGCACAATTTGATTCTCACACGTCAACGCGACGTTGCCCGGATGAGGGTCAGCATGAAACGTGCCGTGAACGAGGACTTGGTAGAGGAACGATTTAAAAAGTTCGTTGGCCAATCGTGACGATGTCGTTTTGTCGAGCCTTCGCGGCGGCATGTCCGTGATTTTCTCACAGGCAACGTACTCCATGGTCAGAACGCGACGCGTTGAGTGCGTTTGGATTGGCTGCGGGATTTTGATGGTGGGAAAATCGCAGAGGTTGTCTGTCAATTCGATCGCGTTGGACGCCTCGTTTTCGTAGTCGACTTCCATCGCCAACGATTGCTTCAATGATTCGACCAGATGGTTGAGCTGATACTTGCGAGCGAAAGCAAAGTTCTCGCTGACGCTGGCCAATCCCTCCATTGCTTCGATGTCGCTATTCAGTTGCTCGACTACGCCGGGACGTTGGACTTTGACAACGACTTTCTTTCCGTCATGCATTGTCGCCCGGTGAACTTGGCCCAGCGACGCGGTTGCCAACGGTTCGATGTCGAACGAAGCGAAAAGATGCTCTGGTTGCTTACCAAGTTCCTCTTCGATGATGCGAAAAATATCTTGAGACGCGATTGGCTTTGCATCGTCTTGCAGTTTCGAAAGTGCGTCCAAGTATGGCTCCGGCAGAAAGTCTGGACGCGTCGAGAGAAGTTGCCCGAGCTTGATGAACGCCGGACCCATTGCCTCAAGGTCTTCGGCGAGATTCTTCGGGCTGGTTGCTTTCTCGGTCGCAGTCGCGATGGCTCCGTTTTGAGGTTTTGCTTTTCCGCCTGCCTGCGACCAGTCGTGTGAATCTGCTGATCGCAAACCGGTTGCATCAAAGCAATCGGAGTTGTTAGCAGTTTGAGTTGCGCTGGCAAATTTTTCGGCCAGTCCCGATTGTTGAACCAAGTCGCTTGTGCCGTACTTATAAAGAAGGGCGATCATCTCAGCTTGTCGTCGGGTATGTTTGAGTGGATTGCTTATCATTTGAATTCCCGCATCGGTAATGAACGTGGCAAGCTCGATCCAATACGCATTACCCATGCCAAAGCCATGGACCACTTTCGAATGGGTCAACAAACAGTGCTTCAGCGAGTGAAGTGATCAGCTTGAAGGATTCCAGTGGTCGCGATACAACCAAAGTGGTTTCCGTGACACCAATTTTTTAGGCGGTTTTGGTGCAAGATGGTGTGGCACGTCGTTTGCAAAATCGGGTGGAAGCAATTTGAACGTGTGGACCCAAGAATTCCAACATCACGGTTAAAAGCCATTCACTGCCGTCACCTTACTGCCTTCATCTCTACGACGACTTAAGAAAGAGACATGAACTGGATCCTTCGCATACTTGCAGTCTTCCTTCTGGTGATCACGCTTCTTCCGTTGATTCCGACAGGCAAGTGGTACGTTCGCTGGTGGGATTTTCCGCGGCTTCAAATCGCGTTCTTGCTACTGATCCCGTTGGCGATTGGTGTCGGCAAGATCTTGCGGTCGGGCTTTCAGGTTGAATCGACGGTGTGGTCGATCACGTTGCTGGCCGCACTCGTTTGGCAGACCTCACACATCATCCCGCTGAGTCCCGTTTGGTGGACGGAAGTGGCGGATTCAGACAAGGTCTCGAGCGGCAAGCCGATCAAGATCATGGTCTCTAACTTGGATTACGAGAATGGAACTCCTGATCGGGTGTCGCAGCAACTGGCTGAAGAAGACGCCGATGTCTTGTTGTTGGTCGAGATTGACGATGCGTGGAATGAACAGCTGAGCGATTTGCGGTCGCAGTACGGCTTTCACCACGACGTGCTTCGAGGCGAGGGATTGGGGATGTCGATTTGGAGCAAGCTGCCGATGAGTCACGCAGAGACACAATATTTGGTAAGCGATCGACGTGCGAGCTTGTGGGCTCGAGTCGAAACCGCTTCTGGTCAGACGTTCAATTTTGTCGGCGTTCACCCAACTCCGCCCGGTTTGCTGGACTCAACGGGAGAAACCCGCCGCGACAGTCGGGTCCGCGATGCTGAGCTGATCCTGATCGCCAAGGAGATTGCATCACGGCCAGACGAAGCGTGGATCGTCGCTGGGGATTTCAACGATGTTGCTTGGTCGCACACGACGCGACTGTTTAAGCGGACAAGCGGTTTGCTCGACCCACGAATTGGTCGCACGTTCATGGGGACTTACATTGCCGACAATCCGCTATGCCGCTGTCCCATCGACCACGTTTTCCTATCGGAGGGTTTTACGCTCGGGTCACTATCGAGGAAGAAAATTAATGGCTCCGATCATTTCGCGATCCTTGCAACGGTCTCGCTCTGTGAACCTAACGCCGGTGTAACGCCGGCTCCGCAAGGCGACGATCCGAAGGACGCCAAAGAGATCATCGAAGAAGGGAAAGCAGATGCTGTCGTTCGCGACGTTGCTGCCTTTTGATTAGCGGAGCCTTCGACAGCCGCTACGTTTTCCACCGGAGGCCGGTTGATCGACGACCAAACTGGAAGTCGGGAGCTCATCTATATCGCGTTTCGACGGCGTTGAGCTCGCGGCGTGAGACAATTAAACTTTGGCACGTGAAATGCGTTAAGTCGAGTCGTCTATTCACCAAAACAAACTGGAAAGATCCCAATGAACACAAGCGAAGCATCAAAATCACCTGCTGACAATCCGGAAATCACCCCGATGCCATCACGGCCAACACCACAGCCACCGTCTCCCGGCGACGTGCCCGACAGCCGACCGCAGCCGACAGATCCACCGCCAATGATGCCGCAACCAGCTCCAAGTAAGCCAGTTGACCCGAAGACATAGTACAATGTCGACAGTGGAATCGGTCCAGCGAGCGAATGTAATGATGTTGCTTTCACTGCGGTGCCAACACAAATAATCTCGATGGACCCATTCAAATGCCTTCAGACGATCACGCGCGAGACGACGATGTCTTGGAAACTGCACCCGACGCGTTCTTAAAAACGACGCAGTCGCGTCCAGTCACATCTCATTCGGAAACGTCTCAGTCGCTTACCCCGCAGTCGCCTTCTTTTTTTGAGCACACCGGCCAAGACGATGGAGGGTTTGAGCTTACGCCGTTAGTTCAGGTGTTCGATGAGAGCAATTTGCCGATCGAATTTGGCAACTACGTCTTATTGGAATTGGTCGGCGAAGGCGGAGCTGGCATTGTCTTCAAGGCGAAACGAAAATCTGGTCACGGCGACAATGATTCTGTCGACGGACAACAATGCGATTTCGTCGCGGTAAAACTCCTCCGGCCAGAAATCATGGCCAGCCAGCGAGCTGCTCAACGATTCACGAAGGAGTCGCGCCTTCACGCCGAAGTTGATAGCCCGTACGTGACACGGCATTTAGAATTTGGTTGCGAGCAAGGAGCTCACTTTATCGCAAGTGAGTTCGTCGATGGCTTAGGCCTGAACGAAGTAATGGACCAACTGAGAGCATTCCCGGTCAAGCAGTCGTTCCGCGTCATCGCGGACGTGTTGCGGGCTCTCGCTGCGCTGCATCGAAACGACGTGATCCATCGCGATGTGAAACCAGCCAACATCATCGTCAGCCTCCGCAGCGGAAAAAAGCCAGCAGCTGACTTCACGTTCGACGACTTCGAGATTGCGAAGCTGACAGATTTTGGTCTGGCTCGCCACGTTGAGCAAAGCGAGTCGTTGGCGATGACGCGTCAGCAGACGACGCTTGGTACGCCCATCTATATGGCTCCCGAACAATATTTTGAAAGTCGAGCCGTTGACGCACGAGCCGATATTTATTCGGTTGGCGTCACGCTGTACCAAATGCTAACCGGGCATCCGCCATTTCGATCCGAAGAAGCAGTCGAGCTCTCCGAGATGCACCGCGTTGAGCGACCGCGACCAGTGATGCTTGCTCGACAGGGAACCAGCGAAGCGGTCAACAACATCGTCATGAAAGCGCTCGAAAAAGAGCCCTCGCTTCGTTATCAGGACGCGTCTGAGATGTTAGCGGATGTCGAAAGAGTATTGAACGACCAACCGACAAGTCTTCGTCTTTACCCTGAAACTCCCGACGCTTTTCACCCGTCCGTTCGTAGTTACGATTTCGAATGGGACCTCAACGCGCCAGCGAAACAGCTGTGGCCGCTGGTGTCTGACACGGATCGTTTCAATCAAGCGATTGGATTGCCGGCCCCAAAATTTACCTACGATCACTCCGGACCACAACGAAAAATCTTTGCAAATGCCAACTTCAACGGTATGAAAGTTCGCTGGAGAGAGCATCCGTTTCAATGGATTCTCAATCGAGAAATGAGCGTCCTGCGAGAGTTTGAAGCTGGTCCTTTCGAATGGGTCACCAGCACAGTTGAACTTCATCCACTGGCAGGAAATCGAACGCGATTGATTCACAGTTTTCAAGTCAAACCACGTGGACTGTTCGGGAAATTGATGACGCCGATTCAATTCAACATCATGACCAAACGTTCGCTCAACCGCGTCTATGCGAACCTCGAAAATATCGCCAACGACCAGAGCTGTGGATACGCTTGCGATGTTTCGTTCTCAAGACCGATGCGACTAAGTTCCGTCCAACGAGACAAGCTGGCTCAGAGAAGTGATCGACTTGCCGAGCTTATTTCCAACCGAGTGCTTGCCAGTGAGTTCTCGCAGTTGCTCATCCTGGTCGCAGATCCTTTCGCCGCGCGGATTCGTCCGATTCCTCTTTCACAAAAACTTGACTGCTCAGTCGATGCGTCGATCGAGGTTTGTTTGCGTGGCGTGGAAGTCGGATTGTTGAACATGAGCTGGGATGTGATCTGTCCAGTTTGCCGAATCTCTTCGGGAAACGCGTCTTCACTCTCACGAATCGAAGGTCACGGCCACTGTGAAGTGTGCAATCTTGATTTCGAAGTCGACTTTTCAAAGTCTGTCGAAGTAGTCTTTTCTGTTCACCCAGAGATTCGGCCGATCGAGTTGAAAACCTACTGCATCGGTGGGCCGTATCATGCTCCGCATGTGCTGGCTCAGAACCGATTGTCAGCAAACCAGTTTGTCGATGTTGGAACCGAACTGGCAGTTGGCAAGTACGATATATGCGGGCCGCAGCTGGGAAGTCAGCCTTCGATCAACGTTCATGGCGACGCAATTGCGTCTCGTGCCGAGGTCACGATTGGCGGGAATTCGCCTTCAAAGCTGCCGGAATTGCAAGCCGGATCGGCTTGTGTCCATATCGACAATCAATCTGAAATCGAAGTGCTTGTTCGGCTTGAACAATCGACTGATCGCGGAGACTCAGTGTCCGCAGCGACAGCGAGCCGACATCCACTTTTCCAGAAACTGTTCCCCAATGAGGTCTTTGAACCGGACGCACTGGTGGATCTTTCCAACGTGTATCTGTTGGCGATCAAGCACCTGAATGCAGATAAAATGATCGACAAAGTAGGTGATATCCAAGTCCGTCAATTCTGGACGCAGCTTCAAAAACGGTTTCCGACCGAAGGAACCGATTGTCAGATCGTGGAATGCACGCATGAGCTGTTGCTGGTTTCATTTGACTTAGTTGAAAGCCTTCTCGCTTCTTTGGACGAGATATTATCGACTAGAACGCCGACCGGAATACCGATTGGTGAATGCTGTTTCGCCATCAATTCTGGTGAGATCATGCTTGGCTCTCAGGCGAACCAGCCCGCGGCGTTCGGAAAAACGGTTCGCAAAACGAAGCAGATCCTGTCGGGTGTTTCCGACTGCTCTCTCCTCATGCCGGGCGAACTCTACAACTCGATTCGCTCGGGTGATTCGTCCGCCGCGTTTTCCCAGTTGCTGTGCGAGTTCAACAAATCGCTCGTTGAAATTCCTGACGGTTTCATTCAGCTTTTAAAAGATTAACTGTCACAAAAATGTGTGACAGTTTAAGTGTACTTTTTGTTGAAAATGTATTTCGACAGAAACTGAAAAAACACGCGTCTTTGGTAATGCCACGTCGCCCGGCCGTAGTAAACTTCGGTCGCAGCTGGATCTGCACATCTGTTTTTCGCATTGGTTTCGTCGACATGGATTGTCGCAAGCTGTTGTACCTACCACAAACAATTGAGGCTCGACCCATGAGACGCTCCCTTTTTATGTTGGCGGCGATCGCCATCGCAATTCCTTTCAGCACTTCGAATGTTAATGCTGAGGATCTGTTCACCGTCACCGATGGCAATGTTGTAAACGTCGTCGACACCAGCACGCCGACTGTCGTCACTCGCACGGGATCAATCACCGGCTTGGCAGCCACTGAATCCATTTTTGGTCTAGATTATCGAGCCAATGGCGGAGGCATCTATGCCGTTGGAAGCCTTGGCAACGTTTACACGATCGACCAAACTTCTTTTGCAGCCACGCAGGTTCCTGGTTCGTCAGCTCTTTCTCCTGCACTTGCTGGTAGCTCATTTGCGTTTGACTTCAACCCAAATGCAGCTGGAGGCATCCTGTCTCGCATCATCAGCGACACGGATAACAACCGAGTCATTGACAGCACGACAGGCGGATACTTCGGATCAGCGGATAAGACAGCTGTCTTCTACGCTGCTGGCGATGCCAACGACGGAGTCGACCCGAACATCCAAGGGATCGCGTACGACAACAATGTGCTGGGAGCAACGGCAACGCAACAATTCGGAATTGACGCCGATTTGGGAATTCTGACGACCGTTGCAAACAACGCTGGAACACTGGAGACGATCGGCTCGCTTGGACTTGGCGGAACGGCACTGACAGATGAACTTGCCTTCGACATCTCAGGTTCGACCGGAATCGGCTATGCGTCACTGCAAACCGTGGGTGGCACGTCTCAGCTGTACACGATTGATTTTGGCACAGGCAACGCAAGCCTTGTCGGCGTCATCGGTGGGGGAGCGACGGTACGCGATTTCACGGTCATTCCTTCAGCGGTTCCCGAGCCATCATCGTTGGCATTGGTTGGAATTTTCCTCACGGGACTAGTCGGTCGCCGCCGGCGAATCGCGTAGTATCTGCTTGATTTTATACAGTTGTGTGGGCAGCTTGTCTGTCACAGGCAGTTTCAAAACGCCACCGTTTCTCTGGACGGTGGGGTTTGTTTCCCGCCTTAAAAGGCCTTCGCGACAATTTTCAGAAAAGTGATGACATTTTCATCTCAAAGTGTCACAGCAAGCACTTCAATTCGTATTAGCTGTATGGATTCGGCATGAGTTCCCGGATTCCCCTATTAAATTCCCCTCATTGCTGGCAACATCCATGACCAATCAGAACAAGTTTATCCCAACCCTAGCAATCGCTGCTTTGCTGCTATTGCCTCTGAGCCCAGCATTTGCTGCGGATCACCTCGAAGCTCCCGCTCTGCAAGGCCAAGGAAGCGTTGATATCGCCGACTTGTTCCTGTTTCAGGCACCCGATGCGAATAATTCGGTGATGATCCTCACCGTGAACCCTTTCGCCGGTTCAGCCAGTGGCACGACATTCAACTCGAATGCGTCTTACCAGTTCCAATTTGATAACGATGGCGACAATGTCGCCGACATTTCATACAGCGCCGTATTTGCAGCAGCCGCTGGCGGGTCGCAAAACTACACGCTCAGTCGCACCGACTCGGCCGGTACATCGACGATCGGTACGGGAGTTACCGGAGTCGCCTCGAGCACCACGAACGGTGGAACAGTTCAGGCTGGAACGTTTGATGATCCATTCTTTTTCGATCTCAATGGCTTCAACAACGGCTTCAACTTTACAGGTGAAGACACATTCGCGGGTGCAAACATTTCAGCGATTGTGTTCGAGATTGACAGCGCAGACTTTCTGGGAGGATCGAATAACGTTGGAGCTCAGGCAGTAACAACGCTAGGTGGAACCCGCGCTGATCGCATGGGACGTCCCGCGATCGCGACGGCTCTGCTTGCTTCGAATCGCCGCGACGCTTACAACGCGGGTGATCCTGCTAACGATTTCAATGATTTCGGTGCTGAAGTCAACGCAGCGATTGCAGGGCTGAGCGACCAAGCTAACGCTGACGCGCTGACGCCGGTCTTGCTGCCGGATTTGTTGACTTATGACGCTTCGAACGCTGGAGGATACCTTAACGGTCGCCGCCTTGATGATGATGTCATTGACGCGTCGCTGAACCTTCTGTCAGCAGGTGCGGTTACTGGCGACGGAGTTGACGGAAATGATCGTCAGTTCCGAAGTGTTTTCCCGTATCTTGCCTCAGCGAATGCTGTTCCTGAACCGGGTTCAGCTGCAGTGATCTCATTGCTGTTGCTCGGCGGTATCATGCGTCGTTCACGTCGATCGTAACACTGAACCGCTGATTGCTAAACTCACAAGCTTGGTCTCCAATGAGGCCAAGCTTTTTTTGATTCCTCGATGTCGCCGGACGCAAAAACAATGTCACGATTGATTATCTTTGGCTTGCTCCTGCTTTCGATGGCAGAAGGAAGGTCGAGTTTCGCCCAAGAACCCTTCGTCCCGCAGCGTGACGATCAAGTACTGGAGCGACTGCCGAAAACGCTGTCCCTAAACCGAGATCGCATGGCTTCGATTCGAGAGAAGCTCGCGGCCGATCCGAACAACAGCGACCTCGCATCTGCTGCGGCGTTAGGCTACATCAAGATGGGAAACGACGAGAGCGATCCGAGGTTTTACGGATACGCGAGGTCGGCAGTTAAGTCATGGTGGGACGAGGAATCACCGCCGCCGAGCATTGTTAAGATTCGGGCGAAGCTAAATGAGAAAGATCACAAATACAAAGAGGCGATTGTTGATTTGGTTGGCTTGCTGAACAAGGATGCCAACGACTTGCAGGCATGGGTGGAAGTCATCAATTTGTACCGAGTCGTTGGCGACTACGACGCAGCCAGACAATCGCTCGAGCGACTTTCGAAAGCGGATGATCAGAAAGCGACAATGATCGCCAGCATCCCACTGATGGCGGCGACAGGTTTGGCAAGCTCTGCCTATGATTCGGTCGCAAAATTCTCCGCAGAAGCAGAAGCTTCGTCGCCGGAAATGTTGCCTTGGGCGATGGCCATTCAGGGAGACATCGCTGCGAGTCTGGGAAAGTTCGAATCTGCTGACGAGCATTATCGCAAAGCACTATCGCTTAACGGTGGCAGCATTCATCTCAAACGAACCTATGCCGATTTCTTGCTTGACCACCAACGTCCCGAACCCGTTCTGCAGCTGCTGGCAGAGCACGAAAATGACAACGGTTGCCTGTTGTTGATGGCGATTGCCGCCAATCGATTAGGCAAAACAGAAGTCACGGCTGAGCTTAAATCAAAACTGACGATTCGATTCAAGGAGATTCGTCTACGCGGAAGCCTTCCACACGGACGCTTCGAATCGCGATACGAACTTGAACTCAACGACAATCCTGAAAGGGCACTGGAGGTCGCGTTGGAAAACTGGCAGCTGCAGAAAGAAGTCAGAGACGCGCGAGCGGTTCTCGAATCAGCGTCGGTTTTGAAGAACGCTACCGCCGCCCAACCGATAATTGACTTTTTAAAGAAGTCCAAAAACGAAGACGTTGCACTCAATCAACTGATTCGCACGTTGGAGCAGCAATGAATAAACTCAAATCAATTTTTCGCAGCCGCCGAATGTTGTTTGCGTCCGTATTCGCATTCATCTTCATCGCCTTTGCTTCCACCGCTAGTCAAGCTTGGGCACATAAGGCGAGTGACAGTTACCTCAAAATAAGGGGCGGCGAATCCGAACTGAAGCTTCAGTGGCATATCGCGATCAAAGACCTTGAGTTACTGATCGGAGTCGACTCCGATCGGGACGGCAACGTAACGTGGGGCGAACTCAAAGGAAAACAGGACGCGATTGCTGCTTATGCACTAAGCCGTCTGAAATTCTCGGCCGGCGGACGAGAGTGCAATCTTTCGGTTATCGACATGCTGTTCACTGAACACAGTGATGGCGGCTACGCAGTCCTTGATCTTGCAACGGGTGTCGCGGGATCAACAGAGTCGATCAAAATCGAATACAGCTTTCTGTTCGACGCCGACCCAACGCATCGCGGGCTTGTTCTTTATGAAAACACTAGCGCCTCGGCGACCTATGTGCTCAGTCCTTCAAAACCAATGATCGAATTCGAGCCCGGCGATGCCAGCCTCTGGTCAACGTTTGTTGACTACACGAAAGAAGGCGTCTGGCACATCTGGATCGGGTTCGACCATATCCTGTTTTTGATTTCTCTTCTCTTGCCGGCTGTTCTGATTCGACAAAAGAAAGAATGGTTGCCCGTTGAGAAATTCAAACCAGCCTTCTTTTCGGTGCTGAAAATCGTAACCGTGTTCACGATCGCTCACTCGATTACGCTCTGGCTGGCCGTGATGGATTATGTGACGCTTCCAAGCCAGTGGGTAGAATCTGCAATCGCATTTTCGATCATCGTTACCGCGTTCAACAACCTGTTTCCCGTTTTGAAAATTCCCGGCTGGGCCATCGCGTTCGTCTTCGGCTTGATTCACGGTTTCGGTTTCGCCAATGTGCTGCTGGACCTTGGCCTGTCGAGCGTTACACTTGGCGTCTCACTGTTCGGATTCAATGTCGGCGTTGAGCTTGGCCAGATGGCGATTGTCGCCGTATTCTTGCCGCTGGCATTTCTAATTCGCAAGACTAAGTTCTACGAACTGGTCGTGTTGAAGATTGGTTCGATCGTGATTGCGTGCATTGCAGCAATCTGGATGCTGGAACGAATTGGTAATTTCGAAATCCTAGGCATTTAATCAGCGCCGATTGAGATCGGTCGTGAAAGTTGGATTCGATGCGACAGGTAAGAACGTGCGGAATCGATTTTGGCGGCTGCGAGATCGATAGATGCCTTGCGGAGCAATCTGAACTCCAAGGTAGGCGTCAACTGCACCCGTGTCAGCCGGCATGATCAGATTCGTCTCGCCGTAGATCGCCATCCAATTGTTTAGCGGCGCGAAAAATTCTGCTCCAAACAAGATTTGATTGGTCTTCGGAGGAAGCGTTCCAGTGATCGCGTTTTCTTCGCTGTGTTTATCTGCGACTCCAACCCAAAACGAAGTGTTCACACCACTTTGCCAAGTATGCCGCAAGTAGACGTGCAACTGGTCAATTGGATCCATAACCACAGTCTCTGAATTGAACTGCCCAACGTCGTTGCGATCGGAAAAATTCAGCGTAACGCCAATTTCATCAGCTGGCGTGAGATCGAAGCTCGTGCGAAACCGCCACTGGCCCAACGTAAAACTGTCGAACGAATCCTGAGTCACATAGTCGTAGGCGAGTCCGTAAGAGAAACCCGAATCAAGCCGCTGAAACAGCCCGACGGTCGTGAAGTTTTGAAAGCGATCTTTCGATTCACCCAGCAGTTCAAAAACCTGCACCGCGTTGCCAGTAAACGACGCTCGCGAACCGATTTGAAATCCGATTCCTCGATTTGGAATTAGCGGACCGGAATAGTTGATTTGAGCAGCGAGCCCGACATTCGCATTGGCTCCAAAGTCTTGCGGCTGCTTCGAGCCGTCGACGCCAAAGAATCCCGTAAACGTTCCAAGCCTCTGAGTCTGAGAATTCACCGGTGACAGGAGTCTATGCGGCGATGTGTACTGGCTGACGTCTGACAGGCATTCTGTCACACCAAAGCCGGGCTGTTGAACGGGTTCTACGCATTGGTCGCAATAGTTTTGAGCATTGACGACCGAAATTAGACAGGAATGAGCCGCAATCAACGAAAAAAGAAGCAGACAAATTTTGCGATAGTTCACCACGCACAGATTCCAATCCCGGATTTACATGCCGTAAGCATCGTCCAGCGGCAATGTTAAACTTTAACGAATTTGTGCAATACAACGATTGTTGAAACGTCCCTCCGTTTCATTGTTAGAACAAACACGCGGCACAACCAAATAAAAAAGTGACCGCGCCAAATAGCGCGGTCACCAATCAAAGCTGTCAATCTAGGAGACTCGTTCGTCCCGTTGAATTCTGTTTTCTAACCGCGTCGACGTCGGAACGCAGCGACGGCTCCGACCAAGCCGAGGATTGCCAAACTTGATGGCTCCGGAACCGCACTGAACATGTTGGCTCGTAATTCGCCGCCGCCGTTATCGGCCGTGTGAACGTTCAAGTAAAGATTTCCGTCAAGCAAGTCTTGTGCACTTGCCGCGCTGAGGGTGACGGTGCCAGTGAATCCGCCACTTGACGCCGAACCATCGAATCCGGCTAGACCATTCAAGCCACCGTTGTTGATTACGCCACCGTTGTTGTTGATATCTGCAGGTCCGTGAATGTGCATCGCAGTTGCGTTACCTGTCAGATCCGAAAATCCGTTTGCGGATCCCCAAACGACATCCAGAGTCAATTCATTTGTTGCTGTATCGAACAGGATGGAATTGGCATCGCCAGATCCAGTAGAATTGGCTGCGGGGTTTTCGTTGCCCGGCAAGAGTCCACTACCAGCTTTGCCGGCCAGGTCAAAGTTAATAATTTGAGCGTCAGCTTTTTGCGGCAGTGCCAACAGACAGAATGCCAGTAACGAGAAGAGCAGGTGGTATTTCATTGAAAATTCTCAAAAGTATAAAGGGGGAATCGGTTAACGTTTCAATGGATCAAATCCAATCGTTATAACCGCACGTAGTTGATACGCATTGCCAGCGGAGCTGTGACAGTTCAATTTTGAAAAAGTTGGCTATTTTCCAAAGCTGATTGCGTTTAGAAAAAAACGGCGACTCCGAAAATTCTCGAAGCCACCGTTGAGGTGCTTGCCTTCAATCCATTAGTGACGGCTATGCTGAGTGAAATTGGGGGATGCCGGATAGTTCCACTCTGCAGTCCAGCAAGCAACAGAAAATGAATAAATGAGCTAAAATAAAATCGAATGAATTGGTTTGCGAACGCTCAATCTCGCTTCCTATCCCTGTTACGCCTTCGTTTTCGTTTGTGACAAACTATCTAAGAAAGTTTTTGCCTTGATCTCTCGCGCTTCAGACTTGTAGGAAATCGTCAGGAAGAACTGCTGAAAATGGAACAGGATCCAAGGCACAATCGCCCAGAACAAAATCGGTTGAGCAAGATCGTTACCGATTGGGACGGACTTCTTGCGGCTCATCAGGATGGGCACGGAAACGATATGGCCGACGCGAGAAACCAAATTTTGATGCGTTACGCCGGTTGCGTGCAGAAGTACATTCTTGGGGCAACGAAGAATCCAGATGCAGCAGAGGAGCTGGCTCAAGAGTTTGCCTTGCGATTCGTACGTGGAGATTACAAAAACGCGAATCCGTCCAAGGGTCGTTTTCGCGACTACCTGAAAACGTCCGTCAGGAATTTGGTGACGGACTACTTTCGGAAAAAGTCACCTGATGCAATGACCGTGACCGCCGCGGAAAGAATCGTAGATGACGACAGCCCGACACCCTTCGAGGATTTGGAGGCGGAATTTCAACAGAATTGGCGTCGTCAGTTGGTATCCCACGTTTGGGATTCCTTAAAGCAGTTTGAGTCTGAACGCGACAATCACCTCTATACCGTACTGCATCATCGAGCCCAAAACACCGATTCGAGCTCGAAGGAGATGGCCAGTACGTTATCGAAAGAGCTTGACGAATCGGTAACTCCAGAATGGGTGCGTCAAAAGATCCACCGAGCACGACAGAAGTTTGCTGAACTCCTCATCGTTGAAGTTCGCAAGTCGATGAACTCGATCGACGAAGACGAGATCCAAGAAGAACTAACGGAACTCGGTTTGCGGAAATATTTGTAACTTCCTCTGCCGTGCAGCGACTTTCCACGACAACAGTTTGTCGATTTGTGGTCGCTTGGCGACCAAGTTCGCCTTAAACAGTGATCGTCGCGCGACCAGCGGTTTCACTTCTCGAGTGACTTTCGCTAGCACGCCTTCGTTTTGCGGCGACGGATTCATTAACTTTTACCTTGGTTTTTCCTGCACGAAATTGCCACCCAGCGACAAAGCCGAAAAACTGAGCGCGTTTCCTAAAGTTTGGCCCTTCAATTGCTATGTCGAGTTGCAACCCAAACGCGATAACCAACTCGCAATTACTTTTAGAACAAAGTCCAAGGAAGGTTTGAAATGTTAGTTTTATCCCGCAAAGCTGATGAGACAATCGTGTTCCCCGAACTGGGAATCAGTGTCGAAGTTATCCGCGTCAAAGGCAGCGTCGTTCGACTCGGGATCAAGGCTCCTGACTCCGTTCGCATCTTACGCGGTGAACTCGAGGCAGTCGTCAACGAATTCGAAGACGATCGTTCTTTCGCGATGGCAGCTTCGACTCAGATGACGACGGTCTGTGCTGCTCCGAACGCGGCATGACGAGGGTGAAGAAAACGTGGCAAGAAGGCTTCTCACTGTTTCAGAAAAAGGTGCAGTCCGACGCCTATGCCAACCTGTTTTTAGTCGCCTTTGATTCTTCATTGTTGCGAAGTTCTTCCACGCCGTCATCGAGTGCTTTCATGGTCGTCATCCACTCAGCGTCTCCACAATGAGGGCAGTCATT
This sequence comes from uncultured Pirellulaceae bacterium, assembly GCA_964584615.1. GTDB lineage: Bacteria > Planctomycetota > Planctomycetia > Pirellulales > Pirellulaceae > Mariniblastus. The sequence continues at coordinate 23,302 of CAZPBE010000042.1, forward strand.
CGGCCAATCTCCCGTATCTGTTGTTACGAGGTTTTTACAGTTCATGCATCGAAATGGAGTTTCGTCGGATTGAGGATCTTTGCTGGTGCTCATTTCTAAGCTCCTGTGAGGAGGTTGGTGGGAATGATGGGAATGTCAAAAGTAAGTTTCAATCCGCTATTTGCTACGAGTCGCTGCTCCGAATCGAAGCTGACTTCCGATACGTTTCCGGCGATTAGACCGGCGCTTTTCCTTTGAGAGCTTGGCTGACCGCTGACAAGAGGAACAGAACGATGAAGATGACGAAACAGATCTGGGCGATGCTTGACAGTCCACCAGCCAAACCGCCGAACCCGAGAACGCCTGCGAAGATAGCCAGAATGAAAAGTGTGATTGAAGTACGAAGCATTTGAATTTTCCTGTATTGAAATTGAAAGTTTGGTGCCGCGGTTCGCTGCGGTCGTTTTCACGTAAGAACATTTTGCAACGGCCGTGCCAGACGAACATTTTTTGTCGAAATAGTCGAATATGCCGCGATGACGCCGAAATGTCGTGAAAAGCTTGACCGCCCTCCAACCAGCGTGGTAGTTCGGAAACCGCTAGAAATACGGCGTTGCGCAACCAGCGGCTTGCCGGTTTGCACGACTGGTAACGCTGTCCTTGCGAAACCTGACATCGTTCCCGAAAACCTCTCGCTTGGCAGCGACATCGCCACGAAGGCCTATGAGACTTTCACTCACAAAACCGACCAGCAAGGAATTGCTTGCCCTCATTCGAAAGTATGAAGGTGATGAACTGACCTATAAAAACATCGGAGTCACAGAGTCTTGGTCAGAGTCAACGTTCGCCAAGCTCCCCAGCTCAAACGTTGTCGACGGTGATTTGCTTCAATGCCGTCGGGTGAAAATCGGACGCGGGCATCACGATTATCGCAGCGCAACCGATGCGATTCGCAGAGCCCTCTGCTTCGATGTCGACTGGATTGAATGTGAGCACGATGGAGACCTCAACACGGGCGACGTTTTCAGTTTGATGACTCGAGCGTTTGGAATTTGGACGGTCAGCTTTTGCAAGGTTGTATACGTCCATCAGGAAGACACCGAAACAGGCAAGCTATTCTCACTGGGATTGGGGACGCTACCGTGTCATGCTGCATCAGGCGAAGAAAGATTCTCGATCGCATGGGATTACAGTTCGGATGAAGTCCACTTCCTGATCGGCTCCTTTTCCAGACCGCAAACGTTGTTGGCCAAAGTTTTCGTGTGGTATCTCCGGAACCAACAAAATCGTTTTGCGTCAGAATCAGCTGACAGAATCCGGCAAGAAGTAGAAGCGGCCCGCGACACCTCGACATTCGCCGATCAATTGCAAGCCTCTGTCTAGACCCGGCCTAAAACGCCGACGCCGCAGAGCAAGCCTACTACTCGGCCGAGACAACCTGTTCGATCACGATTCCCAAAGCCCGGATTTTGTTGCGAAGGCTACCACGCGTAATTCCAAGCAACTCGGCTGCTTGCGATTGATTGCCGGCAGTTTCGCTGAGGATCTTCGTAATCAGCTTCCGTTCCATCATCACCAACGTCTCAGCGTAAATATCGTTAGAGCCTTCACTGATGCGACTTTGAACGAACGCATCCACGCCAACAGGATTTGAAATGCTCGAGGAGCTAACGAAAGCAGCTTCCGACATCCCATCAGCGCCGTGCAATTCGTTGTTCACATTTTCCGGAACGATCACCGGACCCGTCGCCATCAACAACGAGCGGCGGATCACGCTCTGAAGTTCACGAACATTGCCCGGCCATTGATAACTGCGGAGCATGGCAATCGCTTCTGGAGAAATCCCTTCAACGTTTTTGCCGAGCTGTTTGGAAAACTTGCGGATGAAAAAGTTAATCAGCAAATCGATGTCGTCACCGCGTTCTCGCAGCGGCGGCAAGAAAATTTCGAACGCGTTGATACGATGGTAGAGGTCCAGACGATATTCGTTCTCTTCGATCATCTGCTCGAGGTTGCGATTGGTCGCTGAGACAATTCGCGCGTCCGTCGTGATCGTCTTCGTGCCGCCAACACGTTCGAACTTCTGTTCTTGCAACAGCCGAAGCACCTTACTTTGCAGCAGCGGAGACATATCACCGATCTCGTCCAGGAAAATCGTGCCGTCGTTGCACTGTTCGAACTTTCCAACATGTCGACGATCCGCTCCAGTGAATGCACCCTTCTCGTGCCCAAAGAGCTCGCTTTCGAGCAACGTTTCAGACAACGCCGCGCAGTTAACTGCCAGATAGCACTCTTCGTTACGTTGACTGTGCTGGTAGATGGCTCTGGCGATTAGCTCTTTACCGGTCCCGCTTTCACCGCGAATCAGAACGGGAACGTGCTGCCCTGCGACGCGACCGATCTGTTTGTAGACCTCAACCATCTTCGGACTTTTGCCGACAAGTTGGTCGCTGTTATCAGCCGGCAGATCTTCCTTCGCGTTGAAAGTAACGGGCGACCGCATCAGCCGCCGCGTATTAAACGCTCGTTCAACAAAGTCCTGAACCTGCGCGATATCCAACGGCTTGGTGCAGAACTCGTAAGCGCCGAGCTTCATCGCTTCGATCGCCGTGTCGCTGTCGTCCATCGAAGTGATAAAAATCACAGGAAGCCGAGCGTCGATCGAGCGGATCTTCCGTGCGAGTTCGAGCCCGCTCATTTCGGGCAGCATGATGTCGAGCAAGCAGACGTCTACTTCGCCGTCGACCAACAGCGGAAGCCCTTCTTCGGCGGTCGCAACTGCTGTCAATTCGATGTTGGAATTTTCAAACGCTTTTTCAATCAGTCGCAGAACAGTGCGATCGTCGTCGATGGCTAAGATTCGTGGCATGTCGCCTCCTTTAGCGAATATGTTATCCGCAAAAGGGACTTTACGCACATCCTCCGTGATCGAAATCTGATCGTTTTGCTGTGATAAAGGCATGAACCTACCTTCCGGGTACTTGACGGATGACTGCTTCGCGCGAGACGCAGCAGAAGCCCTGTGGACAAGACTAAATTTGCTGTCTGCAGTAGCGACTACTGTTCGAACCAAAAGAAAAACCGCCCAAAGTGGTGGGCGGTCTGTCGTAGCCGATGATGGTACAAACCAAATTCGGTTACGCGTTTTGGAAAGCGTTCCGCATCGCGAGCACGCGGTCGTGACCCGCTTTGATCGTCTCGTAATACTTAATCAACATATCGTTGACCGGGTTGCCAGCGATCTCTGGCAAAATCTTTTCGAACTTACCCTTGATCACGTCTTCGGCTCGTTCGGCTTCGATCAAAACGACGGTCGCATCGCCGGCGTTCAATCCCGCTCGGAAGGCGGTCCAAATCGTGCGAAGTGATCCAAGCCATGTTCCTTCAACAATCGGCGTTTCATCGGCCAAGGCAATCATTCCGCCGATCGTATCGCTGATTTCTTTTCGCTCTTCAGCGATCGCGAGGAACTCGACTGCCACGATTTTGTCGGCAATCTTTTCTGCGGCTTCTTTGTGATAGCTAACACTGTCCCGCAACGCGTAAATCAATTCCTGAAGCGACTCAATAGTTTCAGGCATCATGTCTTGTGCGGCTTGAGGTACTCGGTTTGTCATCGTTTACGTTCCTTCTTAAAGTTGAAAATTTGAATTTGCTTTCACGTCAATCCCACTCATTGCATGTACCATGCCAAATTCGATTTGGCCGCTTTAACACAGTATTTGCGATGATGTCGAACGTCGTCGGCAACTTATTGGTCGCCGCGCAACCATGCTGGTCGCTGAAACATCGAACGCGGAATCACGTTTCGTTTGGTGTTCTGCTAAACGCGTTGTTTGAATCAGCCAGTGAAAAAAGAGCGGCTTTGGCATCCGGTTTGCGTCGAACATGTTGATGCCAGCTTTGAACAATAAGAGGAAAACGAATGCAACCCAAAGAGAACATCGAACCAACTAGCGAAGAACAAAAATTGGAAGTCGCTATTGGAGTTTTTGATACGCACGAAGATGCCAGTCGAGTCGCTGCTTCCCTTCGCGGACCTGAGATGAAAGTCCAAAAGATCTCTCGAGCGGATCCTGCGACTCCTGACAGCATGCCTGAAATCGTTTACGACGAAATTGAGGAGGTCTCGACTGGAAACATCGCCGACGGCGCGATGCTTGGTGGTGCGATCGGAGCAGGTTCAGGCCTACTTCTTTTGGCTCTCCCGATCGCCGGTGCCGGAGCTCTCGCTGTGGCTGCTCCCTTGGCCGCCGGAATCGCCGGTGCATGGATTGGCTCGGTTGCCGGGATCGACGAAGCCAAACGCGGCGTGGAACTTCCTGACCAAGAAGACTATCGAAAAATGTTGGCCGATGGAAAATCGTTTGTCGTGATCGCGGGCGATGAAGCAAAACGCCTTGACTACGGCAACCAGATGAAGGACTTGGGAGCCGAGGAGATCTTCCAACATCCGCCCGCCGGACAAGTGTTGAGATAAGCAACAACGCCGCCAAACACGGCTGACTCCAACTTCACACGCAACGAAGGAACTAAGATGCCTAACCAAACCAATCTGGAGACAATCCAAAATCGACTTGAACAACTCGGCTTTCACTGCCCTGTTCCGCCACTCACCCACGCGATTTCAGCTCCCGTCTACGCCTTGCTATGCATGCCAATGCACCAGGTCGCGGTCGCACTTGTTTTGAAAACGGATGAAGAAATCGACGAATCGCTAATTGAGGATCTGTTTGGGGTCAAGAATGTTCGCGAATCGCTGGCGATCGGCGACGAAGTATCAGAACTGCCGGTTTCCAATTGCGATGCAGTTGTTTTGCGGAAGATGCTGGTCAACCGCAGGCCAGTTGATTCAATCATTTACGATTTCGCACTCGAGACGATTTCCATGTTCTTCGAAGAAGCCAACGACGATGTGGTTGAGCTCTGTAAGCTGATCGTGGCACGCACCGTCGTTTCAATTGCTCAAGCTTCGGGAAGCGGCTGGTTTGGAATGGGCGCCGAAGCAAGCCCTGAACAGAATCTCGTGATCGAATCAATCTGTTCGAAACTGTCGCTCGAAAAGAGCCCTTCGGCCAGTCTCGTCCTCGATAGCCTGAAGGAAAATCCTCTCAGCCACTGAGTAAAGCCAATACGGTCACGTAGTTCGATAATCGGAGTGCATTTTACGCTATACCCGTAGGCTTGGGCACGTTTTCGGTTTGGTGCGCAGCAGCAAGGCGGTTAAAGTAAAGCTTACGAAATCGCGGCGACTTTACGATCCCCTTCCAACTGCCTGCCATGCCGACTGAGAGTAAAAACAAAGACGTTCGCCTCAGTGCGATCACGACGAATTGGGAGCAAATCATTGCTGCCCGAGGCGAGTCGGCTGGAGATATGCGCAACGAAATATTGATTCGTTACGCGGGATGTGCCTACAAGTACATCCTCCAAGCGTCGATGAACGCGGACATTGCGGATGATTTGTCACAAGAGTTTGCGCTTCGATTTGTGCGTGGGGATTACAAGAACGCAGATCCCGAAAAGGGCAGGTTTCGCGATTACTTGCGGGCGTCACTTCGCAATCTGATCGTCGACTACTTTCGAAAGAACAAAGAGCTTGCGTTGAGTGATTCGGCGGCCGATCGTTTGCCAGATGAAAGCGTCGACAGCCAGCTGGCTGATTTGGATCGCGAATTTCAAGAGAACTGGCGGAACCACGTTTTGAGTCTCGCCTGGAAAGGGCTTCGTGAATCGGATGCGGGGCGGAGCAGCGACTACTACACCGTCCTCCGATTCCGTTCGCTTCACCCAAACGCGAACTCAATTGAACTGGCGGAACAACTTTCGATTCAGCTGCAGCGAACTGTCAATTCCGATTGGGTTCGAAAAAAGCTCAGCCGGGCTCGGCAAAAATTCGCCGACTTGCTCGCCATTGAAGTTCGCCGATCGCTCAACGACAAAACAGAGGAAGCCATCCGCGAAGAACTCGCAACGCTTGGCCTGTTGAAGTACACGGAGAAGTAAGCGTTGCAGGTTGCCAGAGGTCAACGCCTTAAAGATCATGTCTTCGCAAATCCACGCACCATTGACCACTGAATTGAAGTGAGTCATTTCTGCGAATGGCATTCGTTGCCTTAGTACAAATTCTTGAGCTATCTACGCTACGTGGAGCAAGCAATTTGCATTCGGCGGCGCGGCATCATGAGGCTTGGCCATTGGTTAGACGCGCCTACAGACTTAAAAATCTTCGAATCTCGCATGTGCTGTTCCGCAGTCCTCACGGCATGCTTTTTGGGCACGAGATACAAAGGGGCTTCATTTTCAGTCTGGTTTGGCCAACTTGAGTAAGTTGCGAACCAATCCAGAAGCATCTGCTCGAATATCTTCATTTTCTGAATCACCAAGAAACTCAGCCACGCGCTTCGTGCCGACAGAGTCGATAGTTGTGAAGTTATCCTCAAGTATTTTCAGCGCCGATTTAGTCGCATCGTGTTGAAGCAAAGGCTTAAGACGCTCGAACACACTCGTTATTCCCTCGCCGTAGTTCTGCAGGACATAAAACAAGTCGTAAGCATCCTTGTTTTCACCACGATTGTAAAATGCAAGCGACTTCAAAACTATGAACGCACCTGCTTCACAAACCCATAACTCTCGGTTGGCTGATTCATTTCGTATCGTCTTGCCTTCGAGCGGAACCTTGCGTCGGTCTTCAAAGGCGAGTTTCAAGCCGGGAACGATGATCGCCGCAAAGTCACTTTCTAAATTTCGGAGCGTACCACCTTTGTCTTCTTTCTGCGTTGGCGGAATTAGAAAATCAACGGTAACCTTTTGTCCGTCTTCTTCAATACTCCAACGTTGATTGGTCGTTTTGCCTTCTTCGTTTTGGTCAGGTTCGAATCCGGCTGATTTGAGTCGTTCGGAAAGTTCCGCGTATCGCTCGTTGTCGAGGATAGCGACCGTTAGCCCAAGATCGACATCCATTGTTCCGATGTGAGATGATTGCGCTTGTTTGGGCCCTTCTTGTGGAATGATGAGACTTGGAACGAGACCACCGACAATCACGATGTCATCGTTCAAGTCTCCAAGTTTGGTTGCGATATAGAGACTTGTCTGCTTCACAAGCTCAAAAGCTGCGGGCGAGTATTCGGTGGCGTGAGCGGGTTTACGTTGCATTGGCTTTCCAGCGAAGTTTGGATGTTCTTAATTCGCCTGCGGCCTCTTTCGCTCTTTCTGGGTGAGATTTCAAATCCAGATAAGTTTGCAAAGGGCTTACACACTGGATGTCGAGCAAGTCCTGACTTTCGTTAAACACGCCGTTGTCATCGGGTATTACGATCCACAGATTTGCGCCTCTTGGTTCTTCCGAGAATTCAATTTCATCGAGTAGTGAGCGTGAAGGCATCGAGCTCAAATAAATAGTAGTAAGACGAAATGCGGCAAATTGTGTGTAGAGCCAAGCAGCTCCAAGTCCACTCATTGCATATTCGACATTCTTTCGACGAAGTTTTTCCGCCAATTTCTCTTGAAGTTCGTTTCCGGTTCGAGCGGAGACATGACCCTTTAAAATCCGACTTCGATTAAAATCGTAAACCGCGTGCCACGCATCAAGCAAGATATCCGGATTGGATGGACGGACTCCATCTTTGTTTTGTTCTATTAGATCTTGCTCACGGAGCCGACTAATGATCCTGCTAACGTATCCGTCTCCAAGTCCTGATCGACGAGCAATTTCTGCTTGTGATTGAAAAACTGTCGGCAAGGCTAGTAGCTGTCGTGCAATCCTCGAACTCTTGGGAGCAAATGCATTTGGAGGCCGCCCTCGTTTGGCGAACTTGTTTGGATGGCCTTGTATCCAGATTCTTAAACCCGCGGCAACGATTTTCGCGTTTCCTGAGAGGTCAAGCCACGATATCTGCGATTCTTCGCAAATGCGGCGACCGACGTTCCCCATAAATGGAACAATAATGAGTGGGGTTGTTTTTGAGTCGCCGTCAACGATTGGCGTCAGATCATTTACGGCCGATGTTATGGATACAGTAGTTGCGTTTGTTTTGTATTCGCCAGCGAACCGGTGTTTCGGAGATGAAATCTCGAAGTCGACATTTAGGGCGTCACCCACACAATCTAGATGGATTTTGTCCCGAGGACATCCAAGCAGATTCGCGAGAATATCGGCGATTAGACCGGCAGCTTGCTTTTTGTTAAGTGGCTTCATTCCTGACTAAAATAGCACCCCTTAACAAATTGTCAAATGACATCATTTAGTGAGGACAACCAATTATCCCATAAAAACAGGGCGAAAGTATGCTCACGACAAAACGTGAGGCATTCGTACCCGTTGAGTTGCTCATATCGCGGACAGGCTGGATGGTTGCTGAGCCAGCTTAAAACGAGCTCAATTCGGCACAGAGTTTTTCGTACAAGTCATTTAGCTTTGGCAACTGATCCTTCACCGAATCGAGGTTCTGCTGACGGCCGGCGATTTCGAAATTGAGTGCTGACTCGCAACATAGCTTCGCGCCGAAATTCGACATCAAGCCCTTCAAAGCGTGAGCTGTCTTTTCTACGGCTGCGGAATCGCCCGACTCAACGGCCGTCGACAACTCGTCCAGAATCTTGGGCGAGTCGTTCATGAAGATTTCTATAAACTCCAAGAACAACTCCTTGTCGCCGCCGAGACGTTGAAGTGAATTGTCGTATTCGACAAGCTCGAATCCCGCGCCGTTGTCAGCGCTGGTGGACTGAGCTGAATCTGTGTTTGTATTAGGCTTCATCTTTTCATTCCTTTTAAGATCAAGATCGCTTGATACGTTTGGATCAAGCACAATTGACTCCGTCAGTTCGACAAGTCGTTTGGCGTCGAGTGGTTTGGCAATGTAAGCGTCCATGCCCGCCGCGAGGCATGATTCCCGGTCGCCCTGCATCGCGTGAGCCGTCATCGCAATGATCGGTGTCTCAGCAATTGCCGAATCGGAAAGGGCGCGGATTGCGGCGGTGGCCTGAAGACCGTCCATGACCGGCATCTGCACGTCCATCAAAATCACATCGAACGAATGTTCGTCCGATTGAACGTAGTCGACTGCCACGCGACCGTTGGGCGCCGCGACGACGCTGTGTCCTCGCTTTCGCAGTATCGCCAACGCAACTTTCTGATTCGCTGGCAAATCTTCGACCAGCAGAATGCTCAGCGGCTGAATCGGTCGAGCCGTTTGAACACCGAATCGTTTGTTGCCTTGATTGAAAGCCGGATGGGAATACAAATCCAGCGTCTCAACGACCGCGTTAAGCAGCTCCGATTGCGAAACGGGCTTTGTCAGGTAGTGGGCGACTTCGGCATCCGCTTTCCGATCCGCATACAGACCAAGATCAGCCGCCGATTGCATCATGACAATCGAAGGTCGATCTTCTTCGTCTCGCTGTGCCATTTGTTCAGCCAGATCGAACCCGTCGACTTGCGGCATCAACGCATCAACAATCGCCAGCGAAATTTCGTGATCCTGTTCCTTGGCCTCGTCGAGAACCCGGATTGCCTGTTCGGCGCTGGAGGAAACGATCGGCTGCATCGACCAGCTGACAAAAATCTTTTCGAGGATTCGAAGGTTCGTCGGATTGTCATCAACGATCAAAACGCGAAGGTCTTCGACAAGCTCCGTCGGCATCTGATCGGCAGGCTTTGTGTCATCTTCGATCGGAAGTGAAAGCTCAAAGAAAAACTGGGACCCTGCCCCAAGTTCGCTAGTGAGTTTTAAACTTCCGCCCATCAAGGAAACCAGTTCACGGCAGATCGACAGACCGAGTCCCGTTCCATGATGCTGACGCGTCGAAGACATGTCAGCTTGTTTGAACGGAAGCAAAACTTTCCCTTGATCCTCTGGCGAAATCCCCATGCCGGTATCGGCCACGCTAAAACGCAGACGGATTTCATCGGGCAAGTGACGGATCGGTTTCACGCTGACCACGATTTCACCGCGGCTGGTAAATTTGACAGCGTTACTTAGTAGGTTTGTGATGACTTGTTGAATTCGACGACCATCGCCAAGCAGTTTCGTCGGAATCTCACTGTCGACTTCGCAAAGAATCTCCAGCCCCTTCTCGCTCGCACGGGAGGAGAGAACTTTTGCCGGCAAGTCGATCGTTTCTCGCACATCAAATGGCTCATTGCTGATTTCGAACTTCCCCGATTCAATTTTTGCGAAATCTAGCAATTCGTTGACCAATTCCAGCAGCGTATCAGCAGAAGTTTTGGCGACCATTAAGTAGTCGGCCACAAGCGGATCAAGTTTTTCTTCCAAAGTAAGATTCAGCATGCCAAGGATTGCGTTCATCGGCGTGCGAAGTTCGTGACTAACGTTGGCCAAGAATTCGGTTTGTGATTTGTTCGCATCGTTGGCAAGCGACTCAGCATGTTCGGCCGCCGTAACGGCTCGTAGGATCGCGTCCTGTGACTTGCGGCTTTCGGTGATGTCGCGTTCGATTGAGGAGCTCCCAACCAATTCGTCGTCAGCGCTGTACAAGGGAGAAACCGTGATGGACACATCGCAGATTTCGCCGTTCTTCCGTTTGCGTTTGACATGGAATTGAGGAAGTTCGCCGCCTTCGCGAATCGCCTGACGAATTTCTGGCTCTTCTTCTTCCCGGTCCTCAGGCAGCAGAATGCGAGGTTGTTTTCCGATCACTTCTTCTGCGTCGTAACCGTAAATCTCTTTCGCGCCCTGATTCCAGCTTGTGATGACGCCGTGTAAGTCTTTGCTGATGATCGCGTCGTGCGACGTCTCCACCAAACGCGCCAGATGGTTGCGGTGTGCTGTCTCCGCGCGGGTTAAAGTGATGTCAGCAAATGTGACGACCGCGCCGACGATCGTTTCGCCATCCTTGATCGGATCGCTCCAATATTCGGCGTCGAATCGCGAACCGTCTTTTCGCCAAAAGACTTCATCGTTGACATGGACGTTGGAGTCTTCTTTACAGCAAACGCTGATTTTGCTTTCCGCGAACGGGAAATCACTGCCATCGCGTCGACGGTAGTGAATTAGATCGTGCATGTTCTTGCCGATCAGTTCAGCTTCGGCTGCATAGCCCAATAATTCAAGGCAACGCTGATTGGCGTAAGTGCAAATGCCTTTGTTGTCGACGCAGTAGATGCCTTCGACGATCGAATCAAGCATGTTGAGCAGCCGGCTGATCGAGCTTCTTGTTGGCAGTTCTCCAGGCATTGTGTCTCGGCTCTATGTCGGTTTCGTCGTTCGTGGTGCCGCGTGCAAATTTTTAGTTCCGCAATGGCGGCCGAGACTTCCTCGATGGTGGTCGACTCGTCGAGCGTCTGAAGGCGGAACTACAAACGCACGCCACACGCTAAATCAGTTTAACCCGATTGACTAACTCTGTGACGTGGGCATTGAATGTTAAGGGATGGTGGAATAATTGAATCGGTTTCTTGGGTTTTGATTTCGCGAAACAGATACATATTCTTGGCTCCCCTCGCCCCGCAAATTCGGACATTAACGCGTGGCCACTGGGATCAAGCGTTGCCCGAATTTGTGGGGAGAGGGGGAGCTAAGTTGGTTTTTGGTTTAATTGCTCCGTCGTCCCTAAACGGCTGTGATCTTTTTCCCTTTAAGCAAGTTGGCGACGGCAGCGATCGCGAACAGAACAATGAACACGTAGAAAAGAAGTTTGGCCCCGCCGGCGAAACTAGCTGCAATACCGGTGAAACCAAAAACGGCGAAAATCAGTGAAATGATAAGCAGTGAGATTGCGAGGCGTAACATGAAATTGTCCTTCATTGAGTGTTGGGTTGCTTGAATAAATTCAGATTCACCCTTCAGCATTTAGCGTGCCAATCATTTGTGCTGATTCATAAAACCTTCGACATCCGTCTCCGCCATCGCTTTTTGCGAACACGTCCGTTTAGTGGTCATCTCCACAATCGAATTCGCTGGTTGCTGGACGACCAAACCGCTGGTCGCGGAACCAGTTTTTGGCCGATCAACGTCGAAATTCTGACGATTAACCGCTGTTTTGGCACAAATTGACTTTGGCACGGCAGATGCTTTTCAATCGTATTAATTACGAAAGAGACTTATTCAGTTCAAAGGAAAATCATGGCCGACTTCATTCGCATCCTGTTCTCAGTTCTTCTCCCGCCAGTCGGAGTCTTCCTGCAAGTCGGGCTGGGATTGCACTTCTGGTTGAGCATCGTGCTGACTCTTTGTGGATACATCCCGGGGCTCGTTCATGCCATTTGGATCATCGCTCGCCGTCCACCAACCGTTGTTGTGCAAACTTCGTAAAGTTTTGATCGACAACGGCAGCGGACATCACATTTCAGAACCGAGTAGGGGATCATGAGAAAACGATTTTCAGACATCAAACATTTAGGCTTCGTCACGGTTGAGGATCCGAACGTCAGGTTGGTCGGCAAGGTGAGCGACTTGCTTGTCGAAGAAGGAAGTTGGGACGTACGGTATATTGTCGTCGACATCGAGCAGCCAACGCCGCGTCGCGTTCTAATTTCGCCGGCCTCGATAACTGGGCTCGACTCTGAATCACAGACGATCACGACGTTCCTTTCGGCAGATCGTGTCATCGCGAGTCCGCCTTTGGAATCCAGCCAACCGATCTCTCGCCAGTACGAACAAGCCTTGGTCGACTACTACGGTTGGCCAATTTACTGGTTTGGCAAAGCCATGTTGAACCCGCAAGCACTCGGCATTTTGGCACCCGAATCTGCAACGGAAGCAGTACGCGAACGCGGTGACGCTAACCTTCGCAGTGCGAACGAACTTTGCGGCTATCGCATCGAATCGCAGAACGGGCCAGCAGGTGTGATGAAAGACTTGATCGTCCAAGTTGAATCCTGGCAAGTCGACTTTGCCACGGCCGAACCTCGAACGTGGCTGCCAGTCGAGAGCTCGATGTTTTCGACGGGTCGGATTGATGCGGTCGATTGGGAATCGCGAAAGGTTACTGTCAATCTTTCAAAGTTACAGATCGAAGCGTTGACCCGACACAATGAGCCTCCAGCGATCTCGGTCGCAACTTTGGCGGCGCAGTCATCGACTGCATAAACCGAATCTGGAATTCAACGAAGGGAATCAAATGTCTATCCAAATCGACATTCACGGCGAATCGCATGTTGGTCAGCATCGTCCTGACAATGAAGATCAGTTCTTGATCGCGGACCTCAACAAGTCGATGCGAGTTCACCAGACGAGTCTGGGCCTGAGTCATCAGACTCGTTTGTTCGGGGGGTCTCAAGGAAAACTGTTACTGGTCGCCGATGGGCTTGGCGGTCATGAGTCGGGGGAACGAGCAAGCACTCTAGCCGTCGATGGCGTCGCCAACTATATCCTCAACGCGATGGATTGGTTCTTTCGTCTCAACGAGACCAACGAAGCGGAGTTCGAAGCGGAACTTAAAGAGGCATTTCAGCACAGCCAATCTGTTCTTGAATCCGAAGCGGAAGCAATTCCACAACGTCGGGGCATGGCGACGACGTTAACGATGGCCTACATCGACTGGCCGATACTTTACGTCGTCCACGTTGGGGACACGCGTTGCTACCACGTTCGCGGCAATTCAATCAACTGCCTGACGACCGACCATACGATTGCTGAGTTGACCAAAGCGACCGTCGGAAGCGGCGAAGATGATTTCGTGTTATGCGGAGAATCCAGCGAACAGGATACCAAGCCGTACAATCCGATGGGCCACGCTTTGTGGAACGTGATTGGTGGCTCGGACAAGTCGCTTGATCCGCAAGTCACGAAATCGGAACTTTCCGTTGGAGACGCCTTGCTGCTTTGTTCGGATGGTCTGACGCGGTACGTTCCCGACGAGGAATTGTTAAAGTTGATCGGCGAAGATCGTCCTGCCAAGAAAACCTGCGAGCAGTTTATTTCACTGTCGAACCATCGCGGCGGCAAGGACAATATTACTGCTGTGCTGGCGAAGTTCAATGAAATCGAAGCCAGTGACTCAGCGCATGTTGCAGAGACGGCGGCAATCACAAATACCGGCGGAAACGACTTGGACGCTGAGAGGCTCGTGTGATCGGGGGCGAAGTATTGGCTCTCCCGCTGTAGAATCATGTCGCCGCTTCGAAACCCAAGTGAAAATCAGTAAAACATGTACACGCGAATCTCAAATACGTGGTCAAATTTTCGTTCGAGTTTCTGGTTCGTGCCGTCGGTCTTGATGGTTTTCGCAACGGTCATGGCGTTGGCAATGATCAGTTTCGACCACACTTGGGGCCGCAACCTCGTCAAAGCCTATCCGATTTTCGAAATGTCTCCTCCGGCCGCTCGGTCGATTCTTTCGTCGATCGTAGGAGCGATGGTCTCTACGACGGGTGTGGTGTTCTCGATTACGATCGTCGCGTTGTCACTCGCATCGTCCCAGTTTGGTTCGAGACTGATTCGCACCTATCGTAAACGTCGCACGACACACTTTACGCTCGGCATTTTTGTCTCGACCAGTCTGTTTTGCATTCTCGTGCTTGCGTCGATTCGAGAGGTGAATGAGAACGCCTTCGTCCCGACGGCGTCGGTTATTGTGGGAATCCTGTTAACCGTCGTTTGTCTTGCCACGCTTGTTTATTACATCCACGACATGTCACAGGCGATTCAAGCCCCCAACGTGATCCAGCATTCAGCGGACGACTTGGACGATGCGATCGAGCGACTGTTTCCACAAGAGTTCGGCAAAGACACATCGGACGGTCAAGCCAACGATGAGTTTTGCGAATCGACCGCACGTGAAATGGTGGATAGTCTGGAAACAACACCGTTTGTTGTCTGCTGTAATGAAGTTGGCTATCTGCAAGCGGTTGAAAACGAAACCGTCATGGGGATCGCAAAAGATCAAAACTTGATCATCCGATTGTTGATACGGCCCGGTGACTTTTTGTACGACGGCTGTGACATCGCCGAGGTGTTCTGTCAAAACGATTTCGCTGCCGACGAAGAAGATGAACTCAAACAGCGGATCTCCGATACGATTCGAAGAAGCCTGATTGTTGGTCCGAATCGGACGCACCTACAAGACATTCGCTACGCGTTTGGGGAACTGGTCGACATCGCGGTACGTGCACTTTCACCCGGCGTCAACGATCCATTTACAGCTGTCAACTGCGTCGACCGAATTCATGCAGCGTTAATCGTGCTAAAGAAACGCGACAAGCCAAGCCCTTGCCGGCTAGACGACAACGATGTTCTACGCGTGATCGCGTCGCCAGTCCTGTTTGAAGATTGCGTCCAGTGTTCGATCGGCGTGATCGGCGACTACGCAGAAGGCAACCCAATGGTTGAACGACGCATCGCCGGCGTATCCAAATCCATAGAATCACACAAATAGAAGAAGCAACCATGAGCGACGAAGTCAACGACAAAGCATCCACGGCACTGCGAGAGAAACCTCTTTCGTATTCTTTCTGGCTTGGCACATTCCTGATCCGAGGAAGCGTTGCGCCGCGCGTTCTGATCGACGTCTTGATCTTCGGTGTCGTTTCGCTGATCGTCGTCTACGTCGCTCATTTTGCGAAAAGCTACTTCGGCATCAACCTCGCGATTCCCGTCGGTCCCTTCGAAGCCGCCGGAGCCGTACTTGGCTTGCTGTTGGTCTTTCGCGTCAACGCTGGCTACAACCGTTGGTGGGAAGCCCGCGTTCTTTGGGGTGGCATTGTGAACCAGTCGCGTAACCTCGCGATTGCCGGATTGGCCTACGGCCCCAAAGATGGCAAATGGCAATCGAACTTCATCCGTTGGGTTGCGGCGTTTCCTCACGTTATTCGACGGAGCCTGCGAGGTGAGCGAGGTTTTCCTGAGCTAAATCACTTGTTGCCTGACGAGGATTTGGATTGGCTGGCTCAAGCGAAACATATGCCCGACGCTGTCGCTAGTGCGATTGCTGAAGAGCTTTCGAATGCCCGTGCGCATGCCGAATCTCCGATGGATGGTTTCGCGTTTCATCGGGCGGAACGCGAGCGATCGAAGTTGATCGACTACCTCGGTGGTTGCGAGCGGATTTTGAAAACGCCACTTGCTCGCTCGGGAGCGATACAAGTTCGGCAGTTTGTGTTTCTGTATTTGATCTCGTTTCCGTTCGCCTTACTTGCGAACTTCGAAGCGTCAGATTCCGGCTTCGTCGACTTCAGTGGAGCAAACCCGTACCTATTGATTCCAATGTTCGTGATGATCTTGGCTTACTTCCTGCTTTCGCTTGACCGCATCGGCTTGGAGTTGCAAAACCCATTCGATACGCGGCGTATTGACTTCTTGCCGCTAGATGAAATGTGCACCACGATAGAACGCAACGTCCTCGAATTGCTGCACGAGACCGAACAGCGATCACGATCCATTCCCAAAGTAGGCGACGTTGAGCTTCCACCAGATGCGTTGCCACCGACAAGCCAAAACAATCTGAAGGTCGATATCTCGTAACGCTCAGCGGCTGACAGTCCCTCAAAATCAAGACACAACTCGGAGACAGGTTCTCCATTAGTACACTTCGAATTTGCAACGGCTGTTGCGTATTTTGTTCGCTCACGGTTCATAAGCTGTCGTCTATCACTTTAAGGAGCCGCCATGTTCGGAACGAAACCAAAAAAGGAAAAGCTTGAAGCGAAACTCGCCAAACTGCTCGAGGAGGCCTACAAGCTATCTCATACGGATCGTAAGAAAAGCGATGAGAAGACTGCACAGGCTGACGAACTGGCGAAACAGATAGAAGCGATGAACGAAAGTTCGTAGTCCCGCTTTCAGGCGGATTTACATGTCGGTTTACAAATCCGGCTTCCAGACAATAAACCCAAAAATCAACTTTACGAATCGAGTTTACGATGAACGCTGAACACACAAAAAACTGGCCCGACCTTGCAATCGGACTCTACGATCGCCTGACTGGTGCCAATGCCGAGATAACATACGGCTTCGACGACATGAACATCCAAGTCCCCAGCGGAACCGGCGCAGACGCCGAACACGCGAAGTGGGTTTTGAATGGCAGTATGACCATCAGCACGAACGAGAAGAGTGACTCCCCAAAGTCCTAATGGTCGGCGTGCTCGATGTCACGATCGCTGGCCATAAGGTGAAGATTGAATTTTTGGGCGACTATATTCTGTTTCAATTTGCGGACTACTCGACGGCTCGGTCGATCATGAACCAACCGACGCCCAGCTTGAAACCGATAGGTAAGCTGTTGTCATTCAGTCAGATCGGATTGAAGGCTCGAGTTGGAAGACGGAAGCCGATAGAATTATTTCCGCAGCCAAGCTGGATCGTTCGCTGGCTCAGTCCTTCGATTCGAGAGATGATCGGTGCGGTTAGTTCGTGAAAGCCGCTTATCGTGAAGCCTCGCATCCCCACACTTTCTAACTTTAAGGTCTGAAATTGGAATCGTCCAACCCGTCGACGATCTTGCTTACCGGCGCGACCGGCTACGTAGGTGGCCGGTTGATGCCGTTATTGCTGGAGCGAGGATGCCGCGTCAGATGCTTGACTCGTAGAGAATCCAGCAAGTCAAATTTTGATTCGAACGTTGACGTGGTTATCGGCAACGCGCTGGATCTGAAATCTCTCAACGCGGCGTTAACGGGAGTCGAAACTGCCTTCTACTTGATTCACTCAATGGGAGACAACGAGGACTTTGAACAAACCGATCGGCGGGCAGCAGAAAATTTCGCCAAAGCTTGCTCAGAACAGAACGTCAAGCGAATTGTTTACCTTGGCGGACTTGGCGATCCTTCCGACCAGCTTTCCAAGCACTTGCGCAGTCGGCAGGAAATTGGCGATATCTTGAGAACTTCCTCTGCCGACGTGATTGAGTTTCAGGCGTCAATCATCATTGGTTCCGGAAGCTTGTCATTTGAAATGATCCGCGCGTTGGTGGAACGATTGCCCGTGATGATTTGCCCTAAATGGGTTCGAGTACTGGCTCAGCCAATTTCGATCGAGGATGTTCTTAACTACCTCGTTGAAGCGTTAGATCGACCGTTCGGGAAATCAGAACTTTTTGAGATCGGTGGTCCTGAACAGGTCTCCTACGGCGAGATCATGCAGCGATACGCGAAGCAACGCGGACTCAGGCGCTACATGGTTCCTGTGCCGTTGCTGACACCTTATCTGTCGAGTCTCTGGCTCGGTTTGGTAACGCCGCTTTACTCGCGAGTTGGTCGTAAGCTTGTGGACAGCCTTCGAAATCCGACACTGGTGAGCGAAACGAGTGCACTCAACGAGTTTTCCATATCACCCCGATCGGTCGACGAATCGATTGCGCGGGCGTTGGTGTTTGAGGACAGAGAATTCGCAGCGACGCGTTGGTCGGATGCGTTTTCGGCCGGCGGCGACGAGAAGAGCTGGGGCGGCATTCGTTTCGGTTCTCGACTGGTCGACTCTCGGACGCGAACGGTAGACCTCACTGCCGAACAAGCGTTCAGGCCGATCCGACGTATAGGTGGATCAACGGGTTGGTACTACGGAAACTTTCTTTGGAAGATGCGCGGGTTTATGGACCTGCTTGTCGGTGGAGTCGGCGTTCGCCGCGGTCGTCGCGATCCAGATCAAATCCGCGTCGGCGACACGCTGGATTTTTGGCGAGTCGAACAGATCGTCGACAACAAGATTCTGCGCTTGGCTGCCGAGATGAAAGTTCCCGGTCGAGCGTGGCTTGAGTTTGAAGTCACCGAGGAAAACGGCAAAAGCACCGTTCGCCAAACAGCGATCTTCGATCCCGTTGGCCTGTTCGGAATCATTTATTGGTACTCTCTATTTCCGCTGCATGAATTCGTATTCCATGGAATGCTAAAAAACATTTGCGAAGCCGGAACCAAGAACGCCTAACACGACCACAAACCACTTTCTTGGAATCCAGAATGAGCTTCGACCGTTACGGTGAACTTTTCGCTGGCGATCCTGAACTGGAAAACCATCGATACATATTGCAAGAGCGATACCTTGAGCTAACAAAGGCGACTCTGCCCGCAAAGGCAAAGTCCTGCGGTTGGAGTTTGTCGGATGACCATTGCTTTATGCGAGTGGTGCTCGATCAGCTTTTCGAAGACTGTTGGTACAACCATCTCGACAAACGTTTGGTCGCCTACAAACAACTCAACGAGCGGCAGTTACACGTCGCGATTGCCCTCGCCGAAGCGATATTGGACCAAGGTGAAAGTTTGCTTCAGGTCTGGAATCGACAAAGCTTGGCATGGCGGAACAAATTCTGAACTCGCTCGGGCCATCCAAGTTTCCATTGAGCCGACTTCGACAAAGCACTTCATGCCAAACCACTTCGTCCCAAAATCACTGCAACTCCAAAGGACACTTCACTGCGAAACCAACGGCAAAAAAGAATCAGCAAGTCGACTCAGAGCACAACATCAAGCTGTTGGTGCTGCGGTCATCCACGTTCGTCCGCCACGCTGAAAGTTCTCGGCAAGCAACGGAGGCTTTGCGAAAACTGTTTACTGACTGCAGAGCAGGATATTGAATTGAAGGGTCGACTGCGACAACTGCTTGGGTTTATGACTTGGGAAGGAATTGTCCCGAACAAGTACTTTCGGAAAGTGAAGCTTCTTTGCCGACATCGCTATCCTCAGGTTTCTGCTCTAGCTGAGGAAATTTTGACCGAGACAGCGTTCCAACGCCAAATGTCAGCCGCTCGCCGAGAACATGAAAATGATTTGCTCGAAGCCATCATGAAGAAACACGATACGTGGATCGAACTGAGAATCGATCGTTTGGGTGCAGAGATCGCAGGGCAGTTTTAGATCATGCGAGACTTTGAAGCTTGTATCGGAATCGACTACAGCGGCGCGGCGACTCCCGAATCGCGGTCTGCCACCATTCAGGTCTATGAGTGTCGAACTGCAAATACCGACGCGCCTTCGAGGATTGCTTCGCCTGCGGCAACGGCAAAACGGCATCGCCATTGGAACCGTAGGGAACTTGCGGCTTGGTTGACCGAGCGACTAAGGCGCGGAGATCGTTGCATCGTCGGCGTCGATCACGGATTCTCATTTCCCACTTCCTATTTCGAACGAAATGGGCTCACAAGTTGGCCAGCGTTTTTGGAAGACTTCGTAAACCACTGGCCGACGGATACCGCAGGTACCACCGTTGAGCAATTTCGTGCTGAATCGAAGCGATGCGGCAAACCGAACGAGTTCCGACTAACAGAAAAGTGGACTTCATCTGCCAAAAGTGTTTTTCGCTTTGACGTCCAAGGCTCCGTCGCGAAATCGACTCACGCTGGACTACCGTTTCTCAACCGTCTGCGCGAACAGTCGGCAAACGTTCATTTTTGGCCTTTTGACGGCTGGAGTTTTCCACCCGACAAGTCAGTTGTCGCGGAGACCTACCCATCACTTTTTCGTAATCGCTACCCTCATGGAACCCGCACGACGGACCAACAGGATGCGTTCGCAATCTCGCACTGGCTTCGCGACATGGATTTACTTGGGCGACTTGATGACTTTGCTTCGCCGCCGCTTACGAAGGCACAAAAGGAAGTTGCACTCCTCGAAGGCTGGATTCTTGGCGTGTATTGAATCAGCTCAAGACCGTCGTTCGTAGTTCCGGCTTCAGGCGGCTTTAGCCGGAACGACAAACTTGCTTTAAGAACTGGTCAAGCAATCGAGAGTTTGGGACCTGAACATTCATCGAACGGGTTGCTCGTCGTACGACCAGTGGAATTTTGCCAAGTTGGTCGCCAGACAACCAGCAAGACAAACCGAGCAATTGAAAACACCGCGAAACAGCCGAATCGCGAGATCTTGAGAGTTTGGCATGGCTATCGCAATGGGGTGGTTGGAGATAACTGCCTGACCTATGCGAGTTGATTTTGAATAACGATCTAGTGACATCCAACGAGGAAACTTTGGAGAAAGGTGACATCGTTCTGCCTGACGGCTCCAAAATAAAAGAATCAACGCCCGAAAATTTGCGGCAGGAAGAACGCAAGTCGGAGGATCAAGATTATGTCCCCGTCATCATCAAACGCACAGATGAAACGCGTCGGCATCCAGACGATGCGCTTCATCATGCAATCGAGGAAGGACTGGAACAGCTTCAACGGCCGACGCTTTCTTTGCTGCTTTCGGCCGTAGCAGCAGGGCTGATCGTTGGGTTTTCCGCAATGGCAGTTGCCGTCGTGTTAACAGCAACCGGGCAACTCGAAACGTCTCCCATCATCAGCCGAATCGCCACGGCGTTTGTGTATCCGCTCGGCTTCATCGTATGCGTGCTAAGTGGTGCTCAATTATTCACCGAACACACGGCGACCGCTCTTTATCCCGTGCTTGATCGGAAAGCGACCGTTGCGAATTTGATGCGGCTCTGGTCAATCATTGTCGTCGGTAACTTAATCGGCGCAGTGGCATGCGCAGGATTACATTACTTTGCCTTGGAGGTGACTCAGGCTCGTGAAGGTTACATTGAGATCGGCCATCACTTGACTCACTTTTCGACTCCAACCTTGTTTGTGAGTGCCATCATGGCTGGCTGGTTGATGGCACTCGGTGCTTGGCTTGTCGGTTCGAGTCCTCGAACGATCGCTCAGATCGCGGTAATCTACATCGTGACATTCCTGATTGGCCTCGGAGGACTTCACCATTCGATCGCGGGCTCTGTTGAAATGTTCGCAGCCATGTTTATGAGTTCGGAGTTCACGGTTTCGATGGCAGCCAGATTTGTTGCAACGGCGTTGGCTGGGAACTTGGTTGGCGGAACATGTTTTGTGGCGCTGTTGAACTACGCTCATATTCGAAGGACGAATGAGTAGACGTAACGTTTGCAAATTTGGATCGCCATGAATCAGAAAACACCAGACAGTCTTAGCGGCTTACTTGACCACTTCGTTAACGCGACCGAAGGACAAGAAAACGTCAAGATCATTGACTTGCTCGATTCACTTAGCAGTCGAAGCCACGGGCCGATGTTGCTTTTCCCGGCGGTCATCGCGATCTCACCCATTGGCATGATCCCGGGAATGAGCATCGTGACAGGTACATTGATCGTGTTGATCGCGACGCAGATGATGTTTTTTTCGAACCGCCCATGGATACCAAAACGATTGGAAGACTTTCAATTCTCTCGCGACAAACTTCGAAGCGGAGTGAAGAAGTCAAAACCTTGGGTTGAATGGTTTGAAAAAGTTGTCCACCGTCGACTGGATTTTCTGGCGAGAGGATTCGTCGTCTACCCGGTTGCGATCATTTGCATATTTCTTGCGATTTCATTTTACCCATTGGCTTTCGTGCCATTGGGAGTTCTCGTTCCCGGCTTCGCAATCACGATGTTTGCACTCGGCCTCACCGCCCACGACGGCTTGCTCGTTGCATTTGGTTTCGCACTAACTGCCGCAGCCGTTGCCTTAATCTGGTTTGCGTGGCCTTTCTGATTTTATGGCTACGCAGATATGTTGTTTCGTCAAAAAAAATCGCCTTCAATCTCAACGTGACTCAAGCAACGATCTTCGAGCATTAGCGGTTCCGCCGCGGATCGAAAATTGAAAAGCGACACGAATTTGATGACTCATTCTGTTGGGTTGCCCGTGCTGATAGGCGCCGCCGGAGAGCAGGCTCGGGAGCGATTCATCGAGTTCTTCACAGCCAGCATTCGGAACCGTGGGACAAGGGCGGTTTACGCGAATGCGGTCCAGCAGTTTTTACACTGGTGCTTGTTGCGTAAAATCAGCTTGGCGGAGATCAAGCCAGTCGTCGTTGCGACTTACATCGAGCAATTGACCTTTGAGTTTCAAGCCCCGACCGTGAAGGTGCATCTGGCCGCGATTCGGCGGTTGTTTGACTTTCTGGTGATTGGTCAAATCGTCACAACGAATCCGGCATCGTCAGTGCGTGGACCTCGGCATGTTGTCAAAAAAGGCTCCACGCCGGTGCTGCTGGCTGACGATGCGCGTCAGTTGCTCGATTCGATCGACATCAGAACAATCGTTGGGCTGCGCGACCGAGCCATCATTGGCGTGATGGTCTACAGCTTCGCCCGTGTGTCGGCGACGTTGCGAATGAACGTCGGCGACTACTTCATCCAAGGTCGACGCCGCTGGTTTCGTCTGCATGAGAAAGGCAGCAAGCTTCACGACGTGCCGGCTCATCACAACGCGATTGAATATGTCGAAGCGTATTTGGATGCGGCTGACATGCGCACCGAAAAGAAAGGCCCATTGTTTCGCACGGCCAATCGCTACCGCAAACTGTCGCTCAACCGAATGCATCGCAACGATGTACTGCGAATGATCAAACGCCGCGCTCGGAAAGCCGATATCTCCAGCTCAATTGGATGCCACACGTTCCGAGCCACCGGCATCACTGCGTATCTATCCAACGGAGGCAGCGTGGAACACGCCAGAAGATCGCCGCTCACGACTCCATACGCAGCACAAAGCTCTACGACCGCACATCTGACGAAGTCAGCTTGGACGAAATCGAACGGATTCATATCTAAGGCTTCGGTCTGTTTTCGCGGCAGTTCCAATTGGCATCGACTTTCGCTCCATCAGAAGCCGTTTCGACAGCCTAGACTTCTAATATGCTTATAGAAATCTCGCCGCTTCCGACTAATCTGGAACCAAACAAAAATTAGTTCGTGGCGAAGATATGAAGTATGCATCTAAATGGACCAGAGAACGGCCGCAACAATCCAGCTGCTGATCCGAATCATGCGAACTATGAAGAACAGCCCTACGTCTCAAACGGGACTGGATCGCAAGTTGAACTTAATATAGATCCACCGCTCGAACCTCGTGGTCGTCGACGTTCACGAGATACGCGGCGGGCAGCCTCTCCGTGGCGGAAACAATTGATCATTCTGATGGTCGATGACTCGGGGTCGATGCAGAGGTTCGATAAAGCCAAGTTTGCGACCGAAGCTGCGAGGGAGCTTATTTCGCGTTGCTATCTTAAGAATCCAAACATGGCCTGTTTTGATGTCGCCATTATGGGCTACGGTGATTTCGTTTTCGCAAACGATGAACACTTGTTGCGGCCCGTGACTGGGTTTTGTCAGAGATAGGACCAAAAACGATCCTAAATCCTGTAAAATCTGGAAGCCGTAGATGAGGCGTATTGCAAAAAACCTCGGTAAAAAAAGCACCCCCGACCGACGCCCAACGCAACTTTTTTCTATGCGGAAAAATACGTGCTTTCGCGTCTTGCGAAGGGGCAATTCACATTGAAAACGCAGGCGAACTACTGATCCGGGAAGAACGTACTACAGATCTTTCATCAACTCCGAAATTGATATCCGCAAAGCCTTGGCGATACGCTCGATGTTGCGAATTGCAATGTTGCGCTCGCCTCGCTCGACCGAGCCCAAATAGGTTCGATCCAAATCGCATTTTGCAGCGAACTTCTCCTGAGAAAGGCCAGTCTCGTGGCGCAGATTCCTTAAGCGTGATCCGAATTTCGCCAAGATGTCCCGTTTCTTCGCCATTGAACGATACTGATCGTTCGTGGCTGATGAGTCGACGGACTATGCGCATCATTGCGGGACTAAAACAACTAGAGGACATTTCAAAACCTAAAATCGTACGATCATCGTAGTGGGATTC
>CAZPBE010000043.1:0-46863 GCA_964584615.1 uncultured Pirellulaceae bacterium
GCGGATGTGGCGGAATTGGCAGACGCGCTGGCTTCAGGTGCCAGTGGGGGCAACCCCGTGGAGGTTCAAATCCTCTCATCCGCACTTTTTGAGTTTTCTTGATATCGCTTGTCGATCGCTTGCCAGCCAAGCTGTTTTTCGTATTCTTGATCAGCCCCAAGCTGTTGCCATGACGCGCACCATCAACAACTTCGGACGCAACGTCAGCTTTCAACCTCGGCATTACTTTCAGCCGGATTCAGCCGAAGCGATCTTGCGAGTCATGGCCGATCACAAAGGACAACGGTTTCGCGCCATTGGCCGTCTTCATTCGTGGAGCCGAATCCAAGAGACTGATGGCGTTGTCATCGACATGAGTCGTATCCATTCGATCGACATCCAGTCAAATGAAACAGGCGCCGGCGCGAACAGTTCTCGACATGTCACCGTTGGCGGCGGCTGCCAAGTTAAAACTCTACTCAGCGTTTTGGCGGAGCACGGATTGACGTTGCCGACGGTTGGATTGATCGATGAGCAAACCGTTGCAGGTGCTACGGCAACCGGGACTCATGGATCCGGGAAGCATTGTCTTTCCCATTACATCCGCAGTGTCACCATTGCCCACTTTGACTCCGACGGTCAGCCGACGCTGACGCAAATCGATACGGGAGTTGAACTGGCGGCAGCAAAATGTTCGCTGGGCCTGTTGGGTATCATTGTCGCGCTCACGTTTGAGTGCCGTGAGAAATACAACGTCAACGAAGTCGCGGCCCCGTTTGAAAATGTCGATGAAGTCCTGGCCAAAGAAACAGACTATCCGCTGCAACAATTTTACTTGATCCCCTGGTCTTGGAGAATTTTCGCACATCATCGTCGCGAAACATCGGACAGCAAAAGCAAACTTGCATGGCTGTATCACTGGTACTTTTTCTTGGTCATCGACGTTGGGTTGCACCTTGTCGTTTATGGTTTGGCAAAATTCTTCAAGTCTCGTTGGCTGACACGCGGCTTTTTCAAATACGTCGTTCCGCTGACGATCGCCAGAAACTGGTCGGTCGTCGACGACTCTCACAAAATGCTGGTGATGGAACATGACATGTTCAGACATTGCGAAGTCGAAATCTTTGTGCAGCGCAGCCATGTTGCCGCAGCCACCGATCTGCTGATCGATATTGTTTCCGTTTTTGGAGATCATCGTCATTCTGATGCGCGAGCGGCCAGCCAAAACATGACCAACGTAACGCTTGAACAGATTGGCCAACTCGAAAGACTTGAGCGAAACCGCGGAACGTATTGTCATCACTACCCGATTTGCTTTCGTCGTGTCCTCGCCGACAACACACTGATCTCGATGGCGAGTCCAACCGCCAATGAGGGTTCGGAAACCAACACCGAAGACTGGTTCGCGATCAGCTTTATTTCTTATCAGTGGCCAACGGAGCGTGATGGCTTTTTTGAGTTTGCAGATTTTGTCTCGACCGTCATTGCTGAACGGTTTGGTGGCCGTTGCCATTGGGGCAAACTTAATTCGCTTAGCCGACAGCAAAACGAACGGCTCTATCCTCAACTCGAAACCTTTCGGACAGTCGTCAACCAGTTTGATCCCGAAGGAGCATTTTCAAGCGATTGGTTCGAGCAGGTTGTTAATGAACACTGATCTACCCGACGATCTACTGGCATTGCTTGTTGCAGAAACCAGAAAAGAATTTCAATCTCAATTTGGATACGAAGCCTCTTTTGCGGTCGCGGCACCGGGACGCGTCAATTTGATCGGAGAACACATCGACTACAACGATGGATTCGCTTTACCGTTAGCGATCGAGCGTTACACCGTCATTGCTGTTGGACAGCAAACGAAAACGTTGGCCGCAGAAGATGGGTTGCAACGTCGAGCCACGATTTACAGTAAAAATTTTCAACAGTCGACAACCATTCGGCTCGACGAACCGATTCTTCCCGCCGAAACGTCGCACTCAAATGGGAACCCATGGCCAAACTACGTCGCGGGAGTACTGGCTGGTTTTGCGAGACTTGGTGAACCGATCCCAAGTTTTGACGCCGCCATCAATTCCAACTTGCCGATCGGCGGTGGGCTTTCAAGCAGTGCGGCGCTCGAAGTCGCAACGGCGACCGCATTGGAACAAATCTGTGAGCGGACAGTCGAGCCGATCAAGAAAGCCCTGCTCTGCCAACGCGCGGAACATGAATTCGCTGGCGTGCCATGCGGCATCATGGACCAGTTCAGCAGCGTGTTTGGGTCTGCCGGCAACGCGATGCTGATCGATTGCCGAAGCCAGGAAATCAAAAGCGTCCCGTTTAGAGATTCAAACGTTTCGGTCTTGATCACTAACAGCAATGTGCAACATCAGCTTACGGGCACCGAGTATGCCGAGCGTCGCGCCGAATGCAATGCGGCACTCAAAATTTTTGGCGCTACAAGCTGGCGAGACGTGACAATGGAATTCGTGGAACAACATCGCAAACAGATGTCTGACGAATTGTTCCGACGATCCCGACACGTCGTCACGGAAATCGACAGGACCGTTTTAGCGGCCGAAGCCCTGGAACAAAATGACCTACGTCGCGTCGGTGAACTGATGGTTGCCAGCCACGATTCACTGCGAGACGATTTCCAAGTCAGCTGTCGAGAGCTTGACTTGCTTGTCGAAATCGCCAGCGAGATTGGCGAACCGGGTGGGGTTCTGGGCTCGCGGATGACGGGCGGCGGGTTCGGCGGCTGCACCGTTTCATTGGTCAATGATGAACAATTGGAATCTGTCTGCGCGGCTTTGAAACAAAAATACGAATCAAAAACGGGAATCAAACCGGACTGTTTTTCGACGCGACCCTCACGCGGGGCGCATGTTATCAAGTGATCGACGAAACTAAGGTCCGTGAACCATTCGACTTCAACGAGCCTTTGGGGGCAAGGTGATACAGTCCACCGTTTAACCCCGCTGTTGATGTCATCAATCCATACAACTCATTGATTCTCGCAATGAACCTTATCGGAATTAATGAAGCCAAGGTCGTCGCAATTTGATTGGCGACTAACCGAACTGGAAGTAACCGTTGCTATGCAACATGTTGCCGCGCCCAAATCCAGGAGTCACGCCGTCTTCAGGCCGCCAAGTTCCAGTTGAAAAGACTGAGTCACTACCAGGATCGAATACCAGGTTTCCAATCGAAACCGAGGTTATTTCAAGGTTTCGGTCAATAAGACCGCCGCCGAACGGGTTGTCGAAAATCAAGTCGTTGGTGAACGCGATCTGTACACGAGACGGGTCAATGTTTCCCGCCGCATTGTAGGTAAACGTTCCTGTTGACTGACCTGCACGGGGTGAAAGCGCGTATTGCTGAACTGCGGTACCATCAATTCGAAGTTCAAAATCGACGACGTCTCCGAACCCTCTCGCGTCAATCGAAATTTGTGTGTTCGTGGAGCCCGACGAGTACTGGAAGTACCCGTTGGAGTGCAAAATATTGCCGCGTCCAAATCCTGGTTCGATAGCTCCGTCTTGCCACGATCCTGTCGAGAAAACGGTGGGAGAATCTGTCACAAATCGCTCGCCATCGACTTCGATGAAGTCGACTCTTAAATTGCGATCAATGTCGCCACCGCCAAATGGGTTGGGAACAATAGCGTCGTTGGTGAATTGAACCCGGATCTGATCTGCCGTCACGTTTCCATCGGCCAAGAATACGAACTCACCATTCGAAGAGCCAGCGCGAGGCGACAATGAATACGAGGCGACTGCGTTGCCGTCGATTACCAAATCAAAGTCGACCACGTCACCACCGAAGACGCCCGCGCTGACGCGAATCTCCGTGGTCTCATTAACGCCATCCAAGCCATCGTTAGAATACTGAAAAAAGCCGTTGCTGTTTAGCGTTTCACCGCGACCAAATCCGTTGGTGACTCCATCTTGTGGTCGCCAAGTTCCTGTAGAAAAAACTGCGGCGTTCTCTGTCTGATAAACCCGACCATCGATTTCGATACGATCGACAGTTACATTGCGATCAATTCCATTTGCTGGATCGTACAGGTCGTTGGTGAATTCCAACCGAATGTCGTCTGCTTGGACGTCCCGATCAAAGAACAGATCAACTTCAATCTGTTCATTGGCAGGAATTGAAGTAATCGTATTTGTGTTCTGACCATCGACATAAACTTGCAAAGTTTCGTCACCGACAGATCCTTGGGCGAAAATGGTGACTGTCGACAGCATGAGCCTGTCTTCAAGTTGCTCAAGCGAAAGTGGTTGGGGCGATTCTGACATGATGAAAACCTAAGAGTAGATTGCTTGGCTTTGATTGCTTTTTTCGGTTCAAGCGATTGTGTCCAACGAAATTGGCGATGTCAACTATAAGCTTGGCGAAAAGAACTAAACAGGCTTGAGGACGTTGCCATGCCCGATAGAAGGACTTGGTCGCAAACGCATGATCGTATTTTTCTCGGCGGCGACACATGGGCCAACCCGATGGAAGACTGGACGGTCGTCGATGGAGCGGCGCAATGCGAATCGTATGGTGGCAACCGAAACGTCCATTCGTTAACGCATCAGCTGACTAACCTTGATGGTGCGTTTGAAATGTCGGCCGTGATCAGCCAAGTCCATGTGAAAAAAGAATGAACTCGGCGCGGGATTTAAAATTGGAATCCGCAGCGACATCAACGAGCATCGCAGCAACGTGTTTGCGAGAAACGGAATTCCGGCAGGTGTCGTTGATGGAAGGCTTGTTTTGCATTGGGAAAAGAAGTCATTTGATGGATTGGCGAACCGCGTGGGGTTCCGGGCTCACGGATGACGGACGGCGGATTCGGCGGCTGCACCGTTTCATTGGTCAATGATGAACAATTGGAATCTGTCTGCGCGGCTTTGACACAAGAATACGAATCGGGTCGGGTGCAACTTCTGCAACTTGGTCTCGATCAAATTCAAATGTCCTCGGCTCGGAAATCGAATTCTTCAGCTTTTCGGATTCAGTTTCACCGAATCGCAGACAAACAAGTTGATCCTCGCACCGAACAAACATTTGGTTGGCGATGACCGAAAGCGGAGTCCATGAACGACCTTGGGAAAATTGAGAGGAATCTTGGAGGGAATGTCAAAAATCGCCACTTGGCAACAACTTGCTTCGGCGATTCAACTGCGTTCGAAATAGATTACTATTTCATACTAAATCCCGATCACATTTCCAGTGGCAACCTAATGACCGATCTCACCCGCCGCGTCGCCGTGAAAATTCTCGCACTATCAAGTGTGCTGTTGAAATCCCCAACACTGGGCCAGCGGCGAGAACCTGTTCCGACTTCAACGAGTGCAACGCCGACTACCGCGTCTTTGTCTAACGCGACCACCGTTTCCTGGACCCAAACTCACGATCGCGTTTTTCTCAGTGGTCAATGCTGGGCGAACCCAATGGAAGACTGGCAAGTCGTCGACGGCGCGGCGGAATGCATGTTCGCTAAAGGTCAACGCAACGTTCATTTGTTGACGCATCAACTAACGAATCCGCAGGGCGAACTGTCGATTTCGGTTGTGCTCAGCCAAGTCGAAATCAAGAAAGAAGATCGTGGTGCCGGATTCAAGATCGGCATTCGTAGCGACATCAATGAGTATCGCAGCAACTCGTTTGCCAACAACGGGATGCAGGCCGGAGTGATCGATGGGAAACTGTGCGTCGGGCAGACATCGAAAGCATTTGACGGACTGACCAACCCGAAAGACATGACGTTAAAACTGTTGGGCAAACCGGTTGATGAAAAATACGAATTGACGTTGCTGGCCGTTGATGCCGACGGCGTAGAACTTGGCAGCGTGACGGCAAAGGTCGACAGCGATTCCGTGCTTGGCAATGTGGCGATCTACAACAACTTCACCGAAGGAAGTAACAGAAGACAACCCGCGACGGGCAGTCGTTACCGGTTTAACGATTGGACCGTCAGCGGCGATGCGTTCACCGTCAATGAAGAAAACAAGTTCGGGCCAGTATTGTGGTCGATGTACAGTCTTTCTGACTCAAGAAGCGACGAAGGGTTTGTGTTGAAACTGACCGCGTTGACGGGACCGCTGGGCGAAAAAGACAACCAAGACCTCGAGCTGTTCGTTCAAAAAGGTGGAACTTGGAATTCGCTGGGCAAGGCTTCACTAAACACCGACGCTTGGACTGCGACTTTTCGAGTCGCAAACTGGGACCAAAAAACAGAGACGCCTTACAAAGTTGCTTACAAAGAAATGCATCGCGACGGATCTGAGTCGAGATGGATTTGGGAAGGAAAGATCAAAGCCAATCCTGTCGGTCGGCCGCTACGTCTCGGTGCGCTGACTTGTCAAAAGGACTACGGGTTTCCCTACGCTCCTGTCCTGGAAAATCTGTTGCGGCTGGACCCGGACATGCTGTACTTTTCCGGTGATCAGATTTACGAAGACCACGGCGGATTCGGCTTGGTTCGACGTCCGGCTGAACGGGCGATCCTGAATTACCTTCGCAAATACTACATGCACGGTTGGGCGTTTCGTCATGCGATGAAAAACGCGCCGACCATTTGTCTGCCCGACGATCACGATGTTTTTCACGGAAACATTTGGGGCGAATCTGGTGCTGCGATGGACTTGCGCGACAAAGGTTTTCCAAGTCTTGGTGGCTACATCGAACCCGCACGAATGGTGAACGTGGTGCACAATACGAATTGTGGTCATCATCCAGATTATTACGACCCGACTCCTGTGAAGCAGAACATTAGTGTTTACTACGGTGACATGGTCTACGGTGACGTAAGTTTCGCGATTCTTGGAGATCGGCAATTCAAGAGTGGTCCAGAGAGGGTCAACTCCGAGGCGAAGCGTTCCGATCATGTGACGGAAAGAGATTTCGATACGTCGACGCTGGATCAGCCCGGACTTGAATTGCTAGGCAAACGACAAGAAAAATTTCTTGCCCATTGGGCTGATGACTGGCGTGGGCATTCGATGAAAGTCTTGCTCAGCCAAACGGTTTTCGCAGGAGTCGCCACGCATCACGGAAGTTTCGATGGTTATCTCAAAGCCGATCTCGATTCGGGTGCGTGGCCGCAAACGGCGCGGAACAAGGCGATCAAAATTATTCGCCAAGGCAAACCGCTACACATCAACGGCGACCAACATTTGACATCGCTTGTTCAATACGGGGTCGATCAGCAGCGAGATAGCTGTTGGTCATTTTGCACGCCAGCTATTTCCGCCGGCTACCCGCGTTGGTGGCATCCAGAGCGAGCCGGAATGGAGCATGAAAACCGGCCCGAACATGGGCTGCCGCATACGGGTGAATTTTTGGACGGGTTTGGCAATCTCGTTTACGTTTATGCGATTGGTGATCCAGAAGTCGCGTCGAAGAAGAATCGATACGAACTAGCGCATCAAAAAGGCAGTGGGTTTGGGTTTGTGACGATTGATACAGTGGCAAAAACATACACCATTGATTCGTTTCGTTTCCTGGTGGACGCGACCGACGGGAAAGCCAAGAATCAGTTTGCGGGCTGGCCAGTAGTTATTCATCAAGATGAAAACGGTGGTGAGAATTTGCTGAAATAGATTGTTGTTGCAACGAAGCCTCGCATTCACAATCTCGGATGGTTCTTCGGAGTGCCTCGAACTATCCTGAAGAGTCTTGAATACGATTGTCGAATTTTGAGGATCACCAAACGGTCGAGCCACAATGATAGAAATGTTAGGAAGACTTCTGCTATTCAAACACAATAGGTTGCTTCATTTTGCCTTGGCGACGGCTTGGTGCCTTTCAATAAATTCACCACAACCGTCGTTGGCGCAAGAACAATATGACTTACCTCCCATCAACTACAGCGAGTCAAAACCGACCGACAAAGTAAACGACTTGATTGAGAAACTGATCGAGAAATCGGAGACGCTGGACTGGGAGCCCGAGCACGGCTATTTGGAATCGTTGCTTAAAAAATTGGAAATTCCTGTTTCGTCGCAAGCCCTTGTGTTTTCAAAAACGAGCTTGCAAATCGATCGAATCGGCCCGCAAAGGCCTCGTGCCGTTTACTTCAATGATGACATTTATGTCGGCTGGGTCCAAAACGGCGACGTGATCGAAGTGTCTGCCGCCGATCCAAAGTTGGGTGCAACGTTCTATTCTCTGGCGCAGCGGAAATTAAAATTACCACAATTCAAACGCGAGACTTCTCGCTGCCTGCAGTGCCATGGCGCGACGCATACACGAGTTCGGCCCGGGCATATTGTGCGTTCAGTTTATCCCAACGAATCCGGGATGCCCGAGTTCGGATTGGGTACGCACTTAATCAGCCCGCTTTCCAAATTCGAACATCGATTTGGCGGATGGTACGTAAGTGGAACGCATGGCAAGGGTCGGCATCTAGGAAATTCATGGTTGCCTGAATCGGAGAACGCGGGCTTCAAAAGACTTGAACGTAGACCGTCTGAGCTTGATACACTGAAATCCGCAAACCTGAAAACTCTAGACCGGCTATTTGATACGTCGCCGTACTTAACCAACCACAGCGACATCGTTGCTCAACTGGTTCTGCAACACCAAGTCCACATGCACAACATTCTTACCGAAGCCAACTATTCCGGTCGGCAAGCCGCCCACGATGCGGTTGTGATGAATGAAATTTTCGAACGCGACAAAGATTATGAATCAGACACGACCCGTCGTCGATACGATTCTGCCGCAGAGAAAGTTGTTAAAGGACTTTTGTTTTGCGACGAAGTACGTTTGCCGGATTCGATTGCAGGGACAAGTGGGTTTGAAAAGAGCTTTGAATCACTCGGGCCGTTTGATTCGGCGAACCGAAGTCTGCGACACTTCGATTTGAAAACCAGAATTTTCAAGTACCCATGTAGCTTTCTGATTTACTCAGAATCGTTCAAGCAGTTGCCGGACGGTGTTTTGACTCGGGCCAAAGAACGGCTGAATGAAGTGTTAACCGGAAAAGACAATTCAGAAGCGTTTCAACATTTGGATCAGGACACACGGCAAACCATCAAAGAAATTCTTGATGAGACGTTAAGCGAACAATAAAACGTTATCTGAGCAATGAGATCGCTATTTGTTTATTGATGCTGAAGTGCGTTAACTGGCTTTCCGTCAGCCGCCAAATTTTCCGTCGTCCACAACAAACCACGCACAACGAGTTCAAGGTATCGTTCGTCGGCCACCGTTTCGTTGTAGTGCCCAAGAGAAGTGCTAAAGATTTTCGTCTTGTTAGGACCATACTCATTGGTCCACACAATAACGGCTTCTGATTCATGGGGCTTTGCATTGAGATCTCTTTCGAGCGCTCGCTTGCTCGGTTGTTGAATTTGCCGGCCTTTTGCCAGAACGGTAACGCCGCTATGAACTCGCACGTTGTTGTAAAGTTCTTCGTCAACGGTCGTCCAATCTTCCATGCCGACGGTAAGCGGATTTTCAGCTTCAACATAAGTCACATCGATTGGCGAATGGGCCCCGTGTCCGCTGGATTGGATGCCCAGCATTTCGTACCAGCCTGCGTTGTCGGCATCGATCTCAAGCGGCTGACGAAAATTGCCCCAACGATAACTGTGCATCGCGCAGTGCAAATTCACCGCAGGAACCCCGCTCTTGTGAGCCGCCAAAATCCGTTTCACGTATTCGCCATCAGTCACGTCGGCGCTACACTCGTCGTGCAAAACTACGTCGTAGCCTTTGGCCCAATCGTCCGACTCGTAGATTTCAAATCGTGTATCGGTCCGCGTGTTCGGATTGTAAATCACGGTGACGTCGGCTTGGATTCTCTTCTCGATACCGGCTTTAAGAATTTCAGATTGCTTTCCGTAGTCGTGACAACATCCGCCTGCGATTAACAGTACTTTCAGTGGTGGTTGTGGCGATCCATCTTTAACTTCGTCTTTCGTTTCCTGCGACTTGTTTTGTGCGTTGGCTGGCTGACTTGCGTCCTGTCCCATCGCCAATGGAATCATCACGAACGATGCAAACAACAATATGACTGGGTAAGTTTTCATGGCCGGATTTCGTGGTTGGAAATTGTTTTTGAGTCTACGAAAATTCGAAAACTAAACATGTATACTCATGTTTTATCAGAATGTGAGTTGAGAAGCGTCAAACAAGTCGTGATCTAGCCTCAATTAGTTCGCTTTCCGATTGCGTCAGTCGCCCCCTCCAAGCCAAAATAGAGTGAGCTGGGATTATTGATGACCGAAACAAACAAAGTTGAATGTTCACTGGCTTAATAAAACGAATCGTTGCCATCAGCTGCATCTGCTGGTCCGCACATTCAGCATCGGCCCAGGAAGCAATCGATTTTAACCAGCAGATTCGCCCGATCCTCTCCAAACACTGTCTGGCATGTCATGGTTCCGACGAAGGAGATCGGCAAGCCGGCCTGCGACTGGACACGCATGAAGGAGCCACCGAAGCCGCCATTGAACCTGGCGATCCGGATGGAAGTGACTTGATCGATCGGATCACGACCGACGATGAAGATCTCCGCATGCCGCCGGCCGACCACGCGTCTGCGCTGAACGACGAAGAAATTGAATTGCTTAGTCAATGGATTGCAGATGGTGCCGAGTACAAAGTTCATTGGTCGTTTGCACCGATCGAAGATCCGGCAATTCCAAACGAAGAGCTGTTTAAATCCAAAGAAGAAATTGTCGTTCATAACTCGATCGACAAATTCATTCTTGAAAAAGTGACGCAAGCGGATCTTTCGCAAAGTCCGCCATCAAAACCGGCGGTGCTGGTTCGACGTGCTTCGCTGGATCTGACCGGATTGCCACCCAACGTGCACGACGATGAAGTTCAAACTTCAATCGATTCTTTTCTTGAAGACCCAACACAAACCAATTACGAAGTCGTCGTTGATCAACTCTTAAAAACACCTGGCTATGCAGAGCACTGGGCTTCGATGTGGTTAGACGTTGCCCGTTACGCGGACACTTGTGGTTACGCTAGTGACGAGACACGAGAAATCTGGCCATGGCGAGACTGGTTGATACGTGCAATCGGTTCCGACAAAAACTACCAGGAATTCTCGACGGAGATGCTTGCCGGTGATCTGTTGCCCAATGCAACGCTGGAACAAACGTTGGCGACCGCATTTCACCGCAACACACTTTCAAATAATGAAGGGGGCACCAACGACGAAGAGTTCCGCACCATCGCGGTCAAGGATCGTTTGAGCACAACGCTCAACGCTTGGATGGGCCTGACGGTTCGCTGCGCCGAATGTCACTCGCACAAGTACGATCCGATCAGCCACGTCGAATACTATCAGTTGCTGGACTTTTTCAATCAGACGGTTGACGCGGACAAAAATGATGATCGACCGAAGCTAGAAATTCGTCTCGAACCCGATCCTGTTGAAGTCGCCAAATGGGATTTGCAGATCGAAGAACTAAAAAAAGAGTTGGTTGACCACTCAATCACCGATGTCGATGGTTCGGATGCAAAAGACGACAAGGAAGAACTCGAACAACTCCAGCGTGATATTGACGCGTTGATTGCGAAACGAGACGCTCCCGTTCGCGTACCGGTCATGGAAGAACGAACGGTGGACCAGCGCAGAGAGACGTTCGTCAACTTGCGAGGAAACTTTCAAAGCAAAGGCGAAAAAGTTACGGCTCAGTTCCCAGAGGCATTTCAAACGGACAACAAATTCCCGATGAATCGATTAGGGCTTGCTCAGTGGATGTTCGCCGACGACAACCCGTTAACGGCCCGAGTCGCAGTCAATCGCTATTGGGCTCGACTGATGGGTATTGGATTAGTCGAAACGGAAGAAGATTTTGGAACTCAGGGAACGCTTCCGTCTCATCCCGAGTTGCTTGATCACTTGGCAACCGAGTTTCGCGATGGAGGTTGGGATGTGCGGGCGCTGCTCAAAAAAATCGCCACGTCAGCAACTTACCAGCAATCGCAAAATGT
Source organism: uncultured Pirellulaceae bacterium (assembly GCA_964584615.1). GTDB lineage: Bacteria > Planctomycetota > Planctomycetia > Pirellulales > Pirellulaceae > Mariniblastus. The sequence continues at coordinate 11,914 of CAZPBE010000043.1, forward strand.
CGATCCGCAAACGTTGGAAGTCGATCCAAACAACCGTTTGCTGGCTCGCGGCCCGCGAATTCGATTGACGGCCGAAGTCGTTCGCGATCAAGCGTTAGCCGTATCAGGTTTGCTTTCCAAAAAAATGTTTGGCAAACCTGTTTATCCGCCAAGCCCTGTCAAACGTGTCGTCAACGCATTCACTGGCGGGATGACCTGGCAGGAAAGCGAAGGCGAAGACCGATACCGCCGCGCCATTTACACTTTCCTCAAACGAAGTTCGCCGCATCCACTATTCGAAACGTTCGACATGTCCAGCCGCGACGTCTGCAGCATGCGTCGCCTGCGAACCAACACACCGTTGCAATCTTTCATGACGCTCAACGACATCACGTTTATCGAAGCTGCGAGGGCATTGGCGGAAAAAATGTTGTCATCAAACGATGGTGAAGAATTTGAAAACGAAGAATTATTGATCGCGACTCAAATCAACTGGGGCATTCGCCGAGCGTTTTACGATGACGCGGATGAGAATCAAACAAAAGTGTTGTCAAAGCTGTTTCGCAACAACGTGGCTAAATTCGAAACAGACATCTTAGGCGCTGCTGAATTGACAGGCCGCGACACGAAAGACTTCGACGTCGAAAAAATCTCGGACGAAGAAAAAGCAACCATCGTGCAGCACGCTTCGATGACGGTCGTTGCCAATGTCATCTTGAATCTGGATACGTTCTTGAACAATTGAATCAAACATGAACGACAAACTCGATTTAGACAACGAAAAAAGAATCGCGGCTGCACGACTGCAGACTCGGCGGCACTTTTTCGGAAACTGTTCTATGGGGTTGGGCGCGGTGGCGCTCAGTCAACTGGTCGGCAACGGCCAAGCGGCGATGGCTAACACGCTTGTAAACGATGATCTCGCGACGCCCAAACGTGAAAAACCGGCCAAGTATGTGATCTATTTGCACATGGCCGGATCGCCACCGCAACATGAATTGTTTGACTACAAACCGGAGCTGGAAAAACGCAACTTGGAAATGTGTCCCGACGAATTGATCGAGGGAAGAACATTTGCATTCATCAAAGGCAAACCAAAATTACTTGGGCCCGTTTTTCCGTTCAAGCATTACGGCGAGTGCGGGATGGAACTGGGCGTAAAGATCCCGCACATTGGATCGCATGCCGATGACATTTGCCTGGTCCGTTCAATGTTCACCGATCAATTCAATCACGCTCCGGCGCAATTGGCGCTGCACACGGGATCGCCGCAGTTCGGCGCTGCCACATGTGGCGCGTGGGCGACTTATGGACTGGGCAGCGAAAACGAAAACTTGCCGAGCTATATGGTCATGGTCTCGGGCGGCAAGCTGCCGTCTGCCGGAAAGAACTTGTGGGGCAACGGATTTTTGCCGAGCGTCTTTCAGGGCGTTCAGTGTCGTTCGGAAGGAGATCCGATTCTTTACGTCAGCAATCCGAAAGGGATGACGCGCGATATGCGGCGAGAAAGTCTGGACGCAATCAGCGAATTAAATCGGCGCGAGTACGAAATGTTTCGTGATCCGGAAACGTTGACGCGAATTGAACAGTATGAACTGGCATTCCGCATGCAAACATCAGTTCCTGAAGTGATGGACATCAGCCAAGAACCCGCCTCGGTTTTGGAAGCCTATGGTGCCAAACCGGGAGAAGCGTCTTTTGCAAACAACTGTTTGTTGGCGCGAAGGTTGGTCGAGCAAGGTGTTCGATTTGTGCAACTGTTCGACTGGGGCTGGGATATTCACGGCACGGCCAAACATGACGACATGCATTCGCAACTCGTTTTGAAATGTAACGAAGCCGACAAACCGATTGGCGCTTTGCTGACCGACTTGAAACAACGTGGCATGCTGGACGAAACCTTGGTTATCTTTGGCGGTGAGTTTGGCCGAACCCCGATGGTCGAAGCTCGCAATGGAACGCTGGACTTTTTGGGACGCGATCATCATCCAGACTGTTTTAGTGTTTGGATGGCAGGTGGTGGATTTCGCGGCGGACACGTCCACGGCGCGACCGATGAGTTGGGCTACAAAGTTGCAGAAGACGGAGTTAGCGTCAGAGATTTTCAGGCAACCGTGCTTCATTCGCTCGGACTGGATCCGTATCGGTTAAGCTTTCTAAGTCAGGGATTGAATCAGCGGTTGATCGGGCCGGCCAATTCACCTCGCATCGTCAAAGAGATTCTGACTTAATGATCACATCAACACGTGCATGAATCGAACGGACGCAAAAATGAATCGCTCAACCACACTTTTCGCGTTCGCAATCGGCTTGCTCATGTCGTTGTCTGTCGATATCTCAGCAAAGGCAAATGAAGGAAATAAGAATGTCGAAAAGCTGCCAAACATTTTGATCCTGTATGCCGACGACCTCGGCTTTGGCGACCTTGGTTGTTACAACGCGGACTCAAAAATTCCAACGCCGAATTTGGACCAACTGGCGAAAGCCGGAATGCGGTTCACCGACGCTCATTCTTCCTCTGGAATCTGCACGCCCAGCCGTTACGCGTTGCTGACCGGTCGGCATCATTGGCGCGACTTTCACAACATTGTTGGTGCGTTTGGCAAATCCGTTTTCAAACGCGAGCGGATAACGATGCCGGAAATGCTTCAAGAAAAAGGTTACTACACAGCGGCCATTGGAAAGTGGCATTTGGGTTGGGACTGGGACGCAATCAAAGTTCCTGGCGCGGAAACTCGCGAGTTCGTCGACCATAGAAACCGTAAGAAGAAAGCCTGGGGACCGGAAGCATTTGACTGGAACCAGCCCATTCCTGACGGTCCGCTTGATCACGGATTTGATCATTACTTCGGCGATACCGTGATCAATTTTCCGCCTTACTGTTGGATCGAAGACAATAAAACGACCAGCATTCCCGATCGTATGGTTGATCAATCAACCGTGCGTATCAAAGAAGGCAACGTCGAGTTTCGGCTGGGGCCAACGATCGAAGGCTGGGATCCTTATGAGAACATTCCGACAACAACCAAGCGCGGTGTCGAGTTCATTCATTCACAAGCTGACAACGAAAAACCATTCTTTCTCTACTTCGCGTTTCCATCGCCACACGCGCCGATCATTCCCAACGACGAGTTTGATGGCAAGTCACAAGCGGGTCCGTATGGCGATCTGGTATTCGAAACCGACGACGCTTGTGGTCAGTTGTTGAAGGCGATGGAAGAGAGCGGACAAGCCGAAAACACGATCGTCATTTTTTCAGCCGACAACGGTCCCGAACATTACGCGTATGCGCGGGATGAAAAGTTCGGTCACTGGTCTGCCGAACCGTTTCGCGGGCTTAAACGAGACATCTATGAAGGTGGGCATCATGTACCGCTGATCGTCAAATGGCCAGGTGTAACTTCTCCTGAAAAAGTTTCCGACGCGCTGGTAAGTCAGATCGACATCATGGCGACTCTGGCCTCGATGGTCGGCTTTGAGTTGCCAGATGATTGCGCCGAAGACTCACACGATCTCCTGCCATTGATGAATGGTCGCGTTGAATCGGTTCGTACAACTCACATTCACAACACCTACAAAAACAAATATGCGATCCGCGAAGGTGATTGGTTGTTGATTGATCACAAAGATGGCTACACGTCCCGACGTGATGCAAAATGGGAAAGCCGTCACGGGTATCCCTCCGACGACGATTCTCCGGCTGAGCTTTACAATCTAAAAGATGACATTGGGCAGCGTCGCGATCTGGCTCAAGCTGAGCCCGCCAAAGTCATCGAGCTGCAAACGTTAATGGCGAAGATTCGCGAGCAAGGATATTCGGCGCCACGCCTTTCTGGTTCAGACAAATAGATCGATTCATTTGTTTGAGCTATTTCCCTCAACCCACTTCTGCCAACCAACTGGTTGTGTCCAAGCTTGTTTGACTTGGTTTTTAAATGATGGATTTGCATGAGCTGAAGATGAAGAAATCAATGCGCGGACATAAAGTTCATTTCCTGTCATTTGATAAGTCGCGATATTGCCTTCAACAACGGCAAATACTTTTCCCACGTCTGCAGAATACTTTCTCGTGATCCGGTCGGTTGGTTCGCCTTCAATTTTATTCGCCGAAGTCTCTTGATCGTAGTCTTTAGGGGTTCCAATAAACTGTGTTGTGTAAGTTTCGTTTTCGGCTGCTTCGATCTGGATCGTCAACGTTTGGGTTTCGTTGTCAAAAACTATCTCCGTCAGCGTAACGCCACTGGACGAATAAAAGTCACCACGATTGATCGCTTGCATGAGACTGTCACTGGTCAGCTCAGTAGCACGAACCATGATCCAACCTCGACCTGGCTGGCTGCCGCCACGACCTTGATATTCATGGCAGTCATCGGTCCCCAAACCCAACAACGGTGCGGATTTCATTTTGTCGATCCGAATCGTGTTGGCAATGTCCCAGATCCTTTCTACGCTTTGATGTTTCTCATCACCAAGATGATTGATACCCGGATGTCCGTTGTAGACTTCGAAAAACTTTTCGAGTGTCACGAACGCAAGGTCCTCTGCAGTGACTGCCCATCCAAAATTCGGATGGTTCAGGTGCACGACGATTTCTCTTCCTTCCGTATCGGCCTGTTCTTGAGCAGCGCGAAGATTGTTGTTCATGGCTTCGCGAATTGTCTCCCCGCCAACGGGTCGCAGCAGTTTCGCCAAATTGGTGGCGTTCATGTGAAGCGGGTATTTGTCGACACGATCGCTAATTTCTTCGCCTGTTAATAACAAGAAATTGCCCGGCGAATCAAAACGTTTTTGACAGTCCTCGAATGTTTTCAAGCGGTACTGTCTTTCGTCGCCCTCCCCTTTGGCCTCAATCCAGTCGCCCGCAAATTCAGTGAGGTAGTCTTCAACAATTTTCTCACCGCCACGTTTGAGAATGGTGGCTTCTTCCAACCAGCGTTCTGGATCGTCACTCAAAATATTGTGATCTGTCAGCGCAAGAAAGTTGTAATCGCGGTCCGCATACCATTTTACAATCATGTCAGGAAAGTCATTCCCATCACTCCAAAAAGAGTGCGTGTGCAAATTCCCTTTGTACCAGTTGGCTTTTTCCTCCACGGTAGGCGGAGAGTCGACAGACAGTACCTGCGTCAACGCGGATTGGGCCTGTCCGATCGAGGCGATAGAAGTCGTAAGCAATAAAGTGATGGCGCTGATTCGGAAATGAAATTGCATGGTGACTCATCGAGTTGCGTGAGGAGCTGTCTTTGAATACGCTTCGTCATCAAGTACGGACCGCTTAACCAGCTTTATTTTTTTGCTTTTCTTTTTCTTCTTCCTGTTGTCTCTGGCGCGCTTTTCTGCGTTCTTCTTTTCGCTTTTCCGCGGCAGCCGCGTGTTCGGCTCCAGTTATAAATTTAGCGGGTGGCAGATTTAGAAACTCCGCGATATCGGGAAGCGGGATTCGCGGATTGTCCAGACCTTCATAAACGTCGAGGTTTTCGTTTAACTCATCTTCGGTGACAGGCTTGGACTCAACACCATCTTCAGGGACTTCAGCACCGGCTACCCAGACGATTGAATTGAGAACGATTTGCCGAAATCCATCGTTGGCCCAATTGCGATGGTAGTGACCACCCACAAACCCAACGCCCCGACCGCCATCTTCTCGTTCGACGCCCCACATCAATGCTTGTGGTTTGCCGATACCTTTGACGCCTTCGTCGGTCCACAAATTGATGATCCGTTTAAGGCGATCTTTGGTCGGCGTTGCTGTGACGAGATCCAGGACTTTGCCGCGATCCTTTTGAAAACGCATCGCGTAGTAAAACTCATCGTAAGCCTGAACCATGTCTTTGACGCCGTTGGAGACTGGATGGTCCGGCAACGCGATCAAGTCCGCGACCCAATGCGGGTTGACTGAATAGCCAGTTTCCATCGCAGCGCCGATCCATGGACGAAAATATTGCTCGCCTTCTTCGGGACTTGGATGCACGGCATAGTGCATGAACATTAGCCCGACACCGGATTTGGCGAGCAAGTCGGCTTGCTCCCAACCATTTTGAATCACGGATGTTCCATCAGAATAGATCACAACCGCATCGACGTTGTCGAAAACCGATTCGTCTTCCGGCCAGCCGCTGATAACGGTTGCTTCGACATCAAGACCGCTCTGTTCGGTGAGCGCTTTAGCAAGCAACATACATCCAGCGCGAAACTCGTGCTCACCCGATGCGTGGCTGCGTGCACCGGCGAGAAACAGTATTCGTGTCGTTTCGTCTTCATGAGTCGTTTCGGCAAACGCGGAACCGATAGTAAAGCAACATGCAGTCAACAAAAATGCGGAAATATGAATGGTGGTTTTCATGGTTTTAATTTCTCGAACTGATAGATGACCAAAGCATTGTGAGCCACGCATGGGAAGGGATCAACAACGAATCGATAAATCCGCGGCGCGAGTTTGGAAAATTGGTAAAATCATCTGGCCAGTTTTAAGTTGGGCATGGACTCCGGCAGCGTCCGCCACGAACTCCATTCATCCACACCTCCAGGTTTTGGATTCGGCAAATGATACATAGAGGATACTGCCAGCATCCTCTGTGTCGGCTAGACTTGTTAACTCGTGCAAATCGAATTTTCCGAATCCATCCTGACGTTGTGGAATATCAAGGTGCCTCAATGAACTTCGCGCAATCGCTACGCTGTCTTCGTTTGCTTTTGTTAATTTGCTTTGTGACGCCATGCGCCTTGTCGGCTGCCGACCAACCAGCCGGTTCATCCGCAAGTGCTGAGAAACCCAACATCCTTTGGATTCTTGCAGAAGACTTGTCGCCGTTCATGGGTTGCTACGGCGACCCGATCAACCAAGGTCACACGCCGTCGATTGATAAACTGGCCAGCGATGGAGTCTTGTTCTCGCGGGCATTTGTCCCTGCACCGGTTTGCTCGGCTTGTCGTTCGGCGCTGATTACAGGCGTCATGCAAACGACGACCGGAACTCACCAACATCGGTCGAGTCGATGGACCAACGGAGAAATTGTCCCCGAGGAAGCAAGAATTTACTTGCCCGACGGAATGAAGACGATTCCCGAATTGATGAAAGCCGCTGGCTACTTCACCTTCAACGGCGGCAAAGATGACTACAACTTTCACTATGACCGCCGAGCCCTCTACGATGTCGGCTCGGCCGATGACTACAAGTTTGGCTTGAACGGGTGGCAAGGCAATCGAGCAAAACATTTTCTCTCGATCACCGAAGAGACTTGGAATGCTCGTCCCGATAAAGACCAGCCGTGGTTCGGACAAATTCAGATCATGGGCGGCAAAGCACATGAAAAACATGTTCGTGACGGTGAGAAACTTGAACCCAACGACGTTCCCTTGCCGCCGTACTTCCCGGATACTCCGGCTCACCGCAAATCCTGGACGACACACTACAATTCTGCGCGAGGTGCCGACGCGCGTGTTGAAGCAATTTTGGCAGAGTTGAAAGCGGACGGACAACTTGAAAATACAATCGTGTTTTTCTTTTCCGATCATGGCAGTAACCATTCGTTGCGACACAAACAGTTTTGCTACGAAGGCGGAGTTCATATTCCGTTGATGGTGATGGGTAACCACCCTGCCCTGGTCGCAGGTACGGTTCGGAATGAAATGGTCTCAGCGCTCGACATCTCAGCCACCACAATGGCGTTGGGAGGAGCCGAACTTCCGGGTTGTCTCGACGGACAGAACTTGTTCGGTGACGACTACAAACCTGTTGAGTATGTCATCTCCGCTCGTGATCGATGCGACTATACGATCGACAGGATTCGAACCGTCCGCACAGAGAAGTTCCGCTACATCCGCAACTTCTATGTCGATCGTCCGATGTTGCAGGCGCAGTATCGAGACAAATGGCCGGAAGTAACGGACCTAAAGCAAGGATTCAAAGATGGCACGTTGACGGACTACCAAAGAGAACATTGGTTTGGCGAGCGTCCACAAGAAGAGCTGTATGAGCTTGAGTCTGATCCGCATCAAATGAACAACTTAGCCACTGACGAGGCCCATGGCGACTCACTCAAAAAGCATCGTGAAATCCTTCAGAAGTGGATAAAAGAGACCGACGACAAAGGCCAGTATCCAGAGAGCGAGATTCAGTTAAAAGCGACGTTTGATCTTTGGAAGAAGCGGCCCATTTTTCAAAATGCCGAAGTCAATCCTGAGTACGACCAGTTCCGTGAGGCAAACGAAGAGTCTGCCAAATAGCATTTCAATCAGGGGCTTCGTTGGGAGTACGAGGATCTGACGGAATTACTTGAAGTCATGTGCCAAACGAGTGAGGAAATTATGGAATTCGAAAACCTGTCACAAAAGTTTTGGGAAAATGGTTTTCTGGCAATTGAAAATTTTTTTCAACCTGCCGAAATGGACAGACTATGCGAGTTGATATTCCAGCATTTTGGAGACTCGCCAGAGTTCATGCATGATCAGGCTTTTCTGGAGAAATCGAAAGCTGATGTTATCCCGTGGTTTCCGCAACGAGAGGGAAACTTCGAATTCGATCCCATCGGTAATCAGAAAGAATTTCAACAACTAACGGCAGCCATCTTGGGTGAGCAGTGGCGCGAGCAATACACGATGGTAATGTTCTCAAACCGAAATAGTGATGGGCAGTCATGGCATCAAGATTGTCCGCCAGAAGATGCTTCAAAATTCAACCTAAACCGATTGGTCTATTCTCATGATATCAATAACCAAACCGGAGGACGACTCGTCGTTATGCCGGGATCTCATCGTCGAGGAGTTTTACCTGCGGGAGAGCCCAACGAGGATTTAGAAGGTCAACTCGTTCTAACATTGAAAAAAGGAACGCTGGTTCTCATCCATGGCCATTGTTGGCATCGTGTGTTGCCAATTCATGACTGCAAACGTGCGTCCATCAATTATCGCTCGGGACCCGCTGGGACTCCGGATGACGTTACCGATGTTTGCGTATACCGAAATATGCGATATCGGTTTTCGACTGGCGAGGTGGTGGAAGAACGCGTTTGACCGTGGCTTGGCGATCAAATTTTCGGGGTTGGCGAAAAAAACATCGTTGCGCACACTTCATCAATCCACCACAGCATTCACTCTTGCTTGGAGATTCATTCAGCCAATCGCGATCATTTCGCTCATTCGCTTGACCGATGATTTGATCTCAACAGGCAACGGCACAAAGTCTTGATTGGCGAGACTGGCGACATCTCCGATTACTGTCACCATGGGATTGCTTAACCCGCAGCGTTCAACAATCGCCGAGATGTCAGCGAGCGTTCCAACAGCGACTTGTTGGTTTTCGCAGGTTGCATTCTCGATGCTGGCCGCTGGAGTCGAAGGATCAAGACCGGATTCAAGCAATCCTTCGACAATCGACTCGAGATTTTTCCGAGCCATCAATAGGATTAACGTATCCATTCGCGACAACGCATCGAAATCAAGCGTATGCTTACCCAGGTTTGGATCCGTTTGACCAGTCACCACGGCGAATGAGCGAGCGATACCTCGAGTCGTCACCGGAATTCCAGCTGCGGCAGGCGCTGCAATAGAACTGCTCACGCCAGGCACTACAAACACAGGAACGCCAGCGTTTCGACAAGCTTCGATTTCTTCTTGGCCGCGGCCAAAAACAAACGGGTCGCCGCCTTTGAGCCGGACCACAACACGCCCCTCAAGTGCATGGCGGACAATCAACTCATTGATTTCGGCTTGGGAAATTCGATGATGATCTGGATACTTGCCCACGTCGATCAGTTCGGTTTCCCCGCGACACCATTGCAGGACCTCTGTTGGAATCAATCGATCGTGAACCACAACGTCGGCTTCGTGCAGCAATCTCAATCCGCGCAGCGTCATCAGTTCCGGATCACCGGGGCCTGCACCAACCAAATGAACTGCGCCACGTCTGGAAATCATGATTGCTTTCTGTGAATCAAAGTTGAGCTGCGGTCTGTTGCTGTTTCAAATCACTTGGGAAAAACTTATTGAGCCGAACTTAAAAACTTGCCGGCCAACAACTCGTCACAAGCCAATTCCAAAGCAAGCTCGGCTATCTCTGGATACATTCCGACTGGCAAGTCACAAATGCACATACGGCCGTCACGATTCTCTGTAATCGGAAACCGTGTAGTTGGCCCTGACGGCAATCCGAACGCTTTGGGAATATCAATCGTGGTGTGCGGCCCGCGGCTGATCAAAAACGGAATCACTAACGTGTGTGGAGTTTTAATGTTCTTGGCGACTTCGGCGGCTTCTGGATCTTGGTCGAGAAACGCAATCTCACAGGCAAGATTCGGCAAGCAGCTTTTCAGCATCTCGACTAATGCATAGGTCGATTTTCCACTGTTGGGATTTCGTCTCGTGCCATGTCCGACAACCACAATCGTCGTATCAGCTTCTGCCATTTGATAAAGCGATAACACCGAATCGATACGATTCAAAATCAAATTGGGGATCGATGGATGCATGCCCAGCACCGGCGATGTGAAGACACGATACTGGTCAAGGTTTTCATTCTCAGCGATTTTCCCGGGAATGACTTCGTTCAAGTAATATCCAACACTGGTCATCACGGGAACAATTACCACATCGCCTGGTGGCAACAACGAAAACACATTCGTCATGTTGGGCTCACCGTTAATGAATGCGGGAGTCACATGCGAAAAAAATTCGTTATCGCGAATTCGATCGGCAAGATCAAACAATGGCTTATTCGAATCGGCAGCCGCCGTGGAACCATGAGCCGCGAGCACGAGAGAACATTCGTATCGTTGTGTCAATTTGCAGTCCGGGTTGATGGTGGTATCGTTGATTGTTTGTTATCTGAATGATCGGCAATTTTTTCTACAGATGGCAACTTTTTCGTGGCGGATGCTGCCAGCATCCGATCGATCAAGTTCCAATCTGCACAAGCGGCTGGACCGCATCAAAAGTTGATTCTTCTTTTCCTGTGACTCTTCGTCGCGGTGTATCTCGACCAAGCAATCGTTGATAAAAATCGCCCAGGCCTTCGTCTGGCTTTCGATCGGATGCAAACTTCTTCAATAGCGGCGTCAGCGTTTCAATTGCCTCCTCGATTTTCACATCGCCCGCGTAAAGATCGGCCATTCGATCTCCTTCGAGTCTGCCACCGACAAACAGATGATAAATACCAGGCCTTCTTCCAACGAACGCAATATCAGCCGTATAAGGCCGAGCGCAACCATTTGGACAACCTGTCATGCGAATCGTCAGTGGAACTTCCGCCAAACCCAATTCCGACAATTTGGATTCAACTTCACCGATCACGTCAGCCGAAACTCGCTCCGATTCTGCAACCGCCAACCCACACGTCGGCATCGCCGGGCAAGCCATCGCATAACGAAGCGCATTGGAAATCTCTTCGACCAAAGGAACATCGAACTCTCGCAAGATCGATTCAAGTTTTGGCACTTGCGATTCATCCAGATCGCGAAACAGAATGCTTTGCTGCGATGTCAGTGTTGCGGCACAACCTAAATCCGAAACGATCTTTCGAAACGCAGAACGGACTTTCGTGTTTTCGTTGTCAATGATTCGGCCGTTGTGAACGAAGACACCATAAAACCATTTGTCATCACTTTGCTTGTGCTTGCCCAACCAGTCGTTCTGTTTGATTTCCGGCATCTCGTGCCACGGGTGGACTTCAAATCCTTCATCTCCCGCGCGACGATTGAACTCCTCGCGAAACCATTCGATTCCTTTTGAGTTGATCAGGTACTTCAATCGAGCCTGTTTGCGGTCGCTACGGTTTCCAAAATCGCGGTAGATCGAAGCCACCGTACGAACCGCGGCAACTCCGTCGGCAACCGCCACATGACCAATTTCGTCCGCGATTTGCGCGAAAGTATTTGGACGACCATGACTCATCCCCAACCCGCCGCCTGCCACAACGTTGTATCCAACCAGTGCGTCGTCTTTGACGATGCCGATCAAACCCGCATCGTAGGAGTAGATGTCAATCTGATTGTCACCAGCAACGGTAACGCCAACTTTATATTTTCGTGGCAAGTACGTTTCGCCGTAGAACGGTTCTTTTTCTTCGGGAAGATGTTGTCGCTCACCATCAACCCAGATTTCGTAATAAGCTTTGGTCGCCGGCGCGAGGTCTTTGGCAACCTCTTCCGTCGTCTTTTGGATCTGGGTGTAAATGTCGTTGGCAAACGGAGGCGAACATGCCATCACGTTGCGATTAACATCGCCGCAAGCAGCCAATGTTGTCATCATCGCTGCATTAATCTGCCGCATCGTTTCGCGGAGCTCGCCTTTGAGGATGCCGTGAAACTGAACCGCTTGGCGGGTTGTGATGCGAATGGAACCATTGGCAAACTCGTCAGCCATTCGATCAAGATCGAGATATTGCTCAGCCGTCAACCGACCACCCGGAAGTGCAATCCGAATCATGAAACTGTATGCTTTGCCAAGTCCTTCGGCTCTGCGAGATTTGCGAAGATCACGGTCGTCCTGTTGGTACGAGCCGTGAAACTTTAACAGTTGCAAATCGTCTTCGGAAAAACAGTCGATGCTGGGATCTTTTAAAGTCTCATCAATCGTTCCGCGCAACAGCTGACTGGCTTTTTTGGCGGTTTCAACTTTGGATGGTCCTGTTTTCTCTTTGGCCATTTTGTTTCGTCGTGATGTAAACGATAGTGTGTTTTGCAACGGCTGAAACGCTCAGCGTTGTCATTGTTGGTGGTTTGTTTTGACTGTTTAAATCGAGAAGTGCAATCCGCACTCATCTTTGTCGTCGCCTTTCCATCGCCCTTGCCGTGCGTCCGAATCAGGAGTCGAGCCGGGTACCGGTTTGGTGCAATGGAAGCAGCTGATACTGGGATAGTTTTGCAGATGTAGGCGGTTGAAGGGAACGTCATTCTTCTGCACGTATTGCCACACTTCGGGCCGAGTCCAGGAAGCCAACGGGCAAAATTTGAGAATTTGATACCGCCAATCCCAACTCAGCACTGGTGTTTGCGCTCGCGATTCAGTTTGCGAGCGACGAACACCTGTCATCCATATGTCGTATCCAACGACATTTTCTTTCATCGGAACGACTTTTCGAATGTGGCAACACAGGTTCGGGTTATTCTTCCAAAGCTGTTCACCATAGCTTTCGGCTTGTTGTTTTACCGAGACACTGGTTTCCCATTTTTGAAAATTGAGATTCTTATATCGTCCGATCAGCTCTTCCCGTAACTGATGTGTCTCAGGAAAAAAGAACCCCGTGTCGATGTAGGCAATCGTCAGCGCTGGAAGCTTGTTTTTTTCGATGGCTTTGGAACACAAATCAATCAAAGCACAGCCTTCCATTCCGAAAGAAGTTGTCAAGACAATCTTGCGATCCGAAAATTGCTTTAGCCCCCAGCTGACAAGTTCAACGGGAGCGCTTTGGTCTGTGATTGAATCGGAGGCGACGTTGAGCTGGACCAACGTCGCTGAATCGGGATCGTGTTCTGCGGCGTGCGTTGTCGGAGACTCGCGACCATCTGGAAGATTTTTTGCCAGCTTTGTTTCGCTGGCCGAGCTTTCATTCTCAGCATCGGGAGTGCTGGGACTATGTTGCGGCAGTTTATTCATGGTTTTACGACGACGGCGTGGGCCAATGCTATTCGACGCATTCCCAACTTAAAACAAACCTTAGATACCAATTGCGTTGCAAAGAGTGACTGATCTATTCGTTATGACCCAGGGTCATCCCTCTTTTCAATGGCTTGGCCGTAACTACCAAGACCCCATTCTTGTCTGCCGCAACCGAACGTCAACAGTAAGTCGCAATCTAGTTTGGACTCAAATTCAGACCGGCACGACTCAATTTCGGTCGGTTTAAAAACTACGGAAAGATACCAACCTGTTCAGCACCACGTGGGTCACAATTGCGGCTTGATTGATGATTGTGTTAGTTGTAGGGACAACCAAATTTTTATCGGCAATTTTCGAATGCGGGGACAGCTGGAATCAACGACCAAGGTAACTGTGCAGGAGATTTCTTAATCAGTCGATCATTCTGCTGGCAATTTTGAAGGGAAGGAGCGATTTGAGATCGAATCGGTCTCAAACTGAGAATCGAGTCTAATATTTAGACGATTCTCAGACTCTGAGTCAGAGGCTTAGTCGCGTTTACCGAGGTTTTCTATTGAAAAGCATTTTTCCCATTTGGCACACCGATTGCTTTGATCTTTTCTCGTGATCTGAGTGGAACTTTTCTTTGATCTCCCGAAGCTATTGCCTCTCCACTCAAGTCATTCTTGCCTCATGTGGATTCATTGCGTTTTTTCACAGTGAATTCAAAGCCGGTTGCCTGACCCACCTTATGGTATGTCGCTCTTCAAGGTAGCCGGTTTTTTTATGCGCTGATTAAGCGCTATCTGTTAGAGATCCAAAGCGCGCTGTGGAAGTCGAGCGGGTTAGGCAGTCGCCAGCCCGGCAGGAGCTTCGCCCGCTTCGCCCTCCCGATTAAAGCCTCCCTTCTCGAAGAATCACCATTGAAATGGAGTTAGTGATCGTCGTGGAAGTGCAGCCCGCTTACTCCTCGTCCGATTCATCAAACGCTTCTTTGACGTCCGGTGGCATTAGCTCTTTGGCGGTGTCGATCCACTTGGATTTGAGAGCGTCGTGAATCGAGAGTTTGAGCTTGTCGCGACTCTTGTCGATTTTCGAATTGATCTTCTCGATCAGCTTAGCCTCCTTCTCATCAATCTTTCGTTCGAGAACTGACTGAACATTTTTCGACAACTGTTGCGAGAATTCGCCACCAGCTTTACTGACACGGTCGATTCGAAATTCATGCAACTCGATTTCCGCATCAGTGATCTTCGGATCGAAAATCAGATCGGGAGGAAACTTGGTGATGTCGAGCGAAGTTCCCAACTCAACCGAAGCCAATAGTTGGACGTCGGCATGCCCATCCACACTGACGCTATAGAGCTGGACGCCTTTGATCCATTTCGATTGCCGCCCGTGAATTTTCAGCTTTGCTGAAACTTGAATGTCGAAAGCGACTTTGCCATCTTCGGTCGCTCGCGTATTTTTTATGGCCAGCGAAAATCGACGTTGCGGATCGATCAGCTGTGCGGAATACTTCTTCCACGTTCCATGATTGACCAGCTTCTTACGGCGCTTCGTCTTGATTTTTAACCCATCACGTCGAATATGCAAACCATCCCAGCGCTCATCCTGCATGCCCCAGTCCTTGTCCTCTTCAAACTCATGAGGCAAATGTTCCAAAACCATCCGTGTCATAAACTGGTTCAGTTTAGCGGCAGAGGCTTTCTCCTCGGCTGTCGGAGTTGGAGTCGTAGCATCATCGGAATGGTCAAGCGTTTGGATTGGCGAATCAAGGACCGACTCTCCTCCAAATTCCACAATGAAGTCTTCGACGCCATCGATCGATTGACTGGGTTCCTGAATAGCGTTCTGGGAAATAGCTTGCCGAGGTGCAACAAGGAAAAAAAGCAAGCAACAGGTAAGCAAAAACGAAACCCCACTCCAGCTCAAACAAGGCTGGCGGTCGAGGCTGATTGATTCGTCTGGCTTAAACATTGTTACAACTGAAATGTGATGATGGACGAAACCGGTTTGGAACGGAGTTCTTTAATTAGATGGACAGCGTCGCGTTGTTTGACCGCGTCGCGATGATTGCCACTTGCACATGATGCGGCCCCATAAGTATCGGATGGAGATGAGTTTTCAAATCAACTCTTTCAATATTCTTAATTCTATCCCAACCCATTTACGTCGAAATAGCTCGTTTGGTGCGCGTGATAGCGTTTTTTTGTGAAGCAATTTAGACTTAAATCTCCAGCAGCGAAGCGAACAAATGAGCGTCGCTGGTTTATCTGCTCTAGCCGGCCCAAGAGTTCAAGGCGATATTGTCCAAGTCGATCATTCAACCCAATCATCCTCACGATGCAAGTTGACATTTTAGTGAAACGAACGCCACACACTTCGCTTGCCGGCTTCACAGCAGTTGCGTTTTTGCTTTTGCTTTTTCCGTCGTTGCTACTTTCGTTTTGTGGTTGCGAAACCAAAATTCGAACCAGTTCAAACGATGCGGCACCCGTTCCCATACACCTCGCGCCACCATTCCGCTACCAAGCCCGTATCGTACGGATGTATGGCGGTGACAGTTTTGAGACGCTGGAAAAACAAAGTGTTCACTTCGTTACGATCGAAGGAATCTCGACGCCACCTGAAGAGCCGTTTGCAAGTCAATCGATGGACCTTGTACGAAAGTTGCGCGGTGGCCGACTGCTGGAAATCGAAGTCATTGGTCGCGATGAAATGATGCGCGAAGTTACACACGTCTACGCGTTTGACGAAAACGGAAAACGAACCAACGTTGGGTTGTCTTTGCTAAGAAATGGCTTGGCCTGGTTCGACCATAGCGAAGGGGACTACGCGGAGACTTATCAACGTGCTGAAGCCAAAGCACGAAAAAACGGACTTGGAATGTGGGCCGCAGACGAATTGGCTCCGCCGTGGGAAACATGGCAGAAAAAAGTCAGTTCGATCAGAGAGCTAAGCGAGACGCACTTTGTCCCGCCCGGCGATTTCGAATCGCCTGATTTGAAATAACCGGTCTGTAAAACAAGCAGTCCGAGCTTCGTTGCGCACTCAGATTGTAAGGATGTTCATACCCAATTGCCGTGCAAAGCTACTCTTCGATAACGCGGACGTTTTCGGCACGCGGTCCTTTAGGACTGTCGCCAATTGAATACTCTACTTTTTGGCCTTCTTGCAAACTCTCGTAAGTCGTTCCTTCAACTACCGAATGATGGAAAAAGATGTCGTTAGACTCTCCTTGAATAAAACCAAAACCTTTTTCTGTCAACTTCTTGATCGTACCCTGCGGCATTAACTCGTCCTCGGAAAAAAATCACTTCGCTACATAGCCGTTCAAGTGAATCGCTTTACTTATGAATTATTGAACGGCTCAACACCAAAATTTTATGGCAAGAGTAAACGCAACACAAAAAGAATCACCCAAATTCGAAACTGGCATGCTTGTCATAACCATCGGTTATGGAATGAAATGCGACTGTGACCTACAATGCCGACTCGTCCACGAAAAACAACACGTTCAGCGTTGGCAGAACGCATCGACGTTTTCACCAACATAGAAATCGACATAGGCCAAATTTGAATAACGAGATCAAAGCCCTCATCTTTGACTGCGACGGCACGCTCGCCGACACCATGCCACTGCATTTCATCGCGTGGCAAAAAACGCTTTTGAAATACGGATTTCGGTTCGACGAAGACCGTTTCTATTCGCTTGGCGGACAACCTACCGACAAAATCATTGAGCTGCTTTCTAAAGAACAGAAGATCGAAGTCAACGTTTCGGAAGCCACGGAAGAAAAAGAAGCAGCGTTTCTTGAGTCGTTGGACCAAGTTCAACCCATCAAACCAATCGTCGACATCGCGTTGGAGCATCAAGGGAAAATTCCAATCGGCGTTGGTTCCGGCAGCCAACGTGAAGTCGTCAAACAAATCCTGGTCCACCTGGGTTTGGAAAAAACATTCCAATGCGTGGTTGGTTCCGAAAACGTCGATCGACATAAACCTGAACCAGACGTGTTCCTGGAAGTCGCGCGTCGGCTGGACGTAGAACCGAAATTCTGCCGGGTCTATGAAGACGCGGATCTTGGCGTGGAAGCCGCAAATCGGGCGGGAATGGATTGTTTTGATGTCCGTACGGTCTTTACACCTCGCCGCATCACGTCATAACAAGGCTTGAGAAAGCGTCCGACTTTCCACCAGCCTTGCAAACGCGTTGACGCATTTTTGCCACGCAACTTCGCCGAATCATTCGACAACTTGATAACCATTTATGCTTAATACGCACGACATTCTCGGAGACGGGCAGCGAATTTCGAAGCGGTTGGAGAATTACGAATGTCGTCAAGAACAATTGGAGATGGCGGACGCCGTCGCCCTAGCTATCGAATCAAAACGGCATCTTGTCGTTGAAGCCGGAACGGGCGTTGGAAAGAGTTTTGGCTATCTGGTTCCCGCCATTCTCAGTCTGGCTGCCAACCAGGAATCAAAAGAGGAAACGAAAAAGAGAATTGTCGTTTCGACTCACACGATCTCGTTGCAAGAACAGCTAATTGAGAAAGACCTTCCACTGCTCAACAGTGTGATTCCTTTGGAGTTCTCTGCGGTGCTGGCCAAAGGCCGCAGCAACTACGTGAGTCTGAGGCGTTTGAACCAAGCGGTTCAGAAATCAGAACTTTTGTTTTCCAGCAGAGAGGAAATCGACCAACTTGTACCACTAAAAAAGTGGGCCGCCGAGTCATCCGACGGATCGCAAAGCGACTTACCGTTGAAAGTTCTCCCACAAGTTTGGGATGAAATTCGCAGCGACAGTAGTAATTGCCTTGGCAGAAAATGTCCCAACTACAACGACTGTCATTATTTTAAAGCCCGCCAACGACTTCAGAATGCTGACATTTTGATTGTCAATCACGCTTTGTTTTTCAGCGATCTTGCCTTGCGTCGACTGGGCGTAAACTTACTGCCGGACTATCAAACGGTGATTCTTGACGAAGCTCATACCGTCGCCGATGTGGCCAGCGATCATCTTGGCTTGGGTGTCACGATGGGGCAGATCGACTACACGCTTCGGCGGCTTTACAACAACGCGACCAACAAGGGAGTTCTGGTTGCGCAAAAGCTGGACGAAGCGCAAAAGCTGGTTGTCAAATGCAAGGCGCGGTCGGAAGAATTTTTCGGCGACATCCTTCAATGGATTGCCAGGAACGCTCCTTCGGGACGGCGAAGCTCTACGATTCGCGTGACCAATTCGGGAATTGTAAACAATCCACTGACGCCTGAAATGAACAAGTTGAGTTTGCTTTTGGTGTCAGCTGCCGAAAATGTGAAGAACGCTTCAGACAAACAAAACCTGATTTCTGCATCGGATCGACTGGCGGCGTTGGCGACCTCGTTAGAGAACTGGCGACTGCAGGAAATGGAAGGAGCGGTTTACTGGGTCGAAAGTTCATTCAATCGCGGCGGCAAACAAAGAGTCGGTTTGATGGCGGCGCCGATTGATGTCGGACCTGCGATCCGCGAAAACTTGTTCGACAAAACGGACACGGTAATCATGGCCAGTGCCACCATTTCAACGGCCAACGCTTCGTTTGATTTCTTTCGGCATCGAGTTGGGCTGACGCAAGGCGACAATCTCCACCTTGGCAGCCCGTTCAACTACGAAGAGCAATCCAAATTGATCCTGGTCACCAACATGGCCGATCCATCATCGCAGCGCGACGTTCACGAGCGGCAGTGCATTGATGGCATTCAAAAGTATCTTGAACGAACCGACGGGCATGCGTTTGTACTGTTCACCAGTTATGACTTTCTGCGCCGGTCCGAACAGGCGCTGCGAAGCTGGATGACCGAAAGAGATTTCGGCGTCTACAGCCAAGCCTCAGGAATTCCGCGCGGCAAGCTGCTTGAGAAGTTCAAAAACAATCCGCGTAGTGTTTTATTCGGAACAGCCAGTTTTTGGCAAGGCGTCGATGTGCAAGGAGATGCCTTACAAAACGTCATCATTACGAAACTTCCGTTTAGCGTCCCCGACCAACCACTTTTACAAGCCCGATTGGAAGCGATTCGTGAAGCGGGTGGAAACCCATTCTCTGACTATCAAGTTCCCGAAGCGGTGATCAAGTTCAAACAAGGTTTCGGCCGTTTGATCCGGAGTCAAACGGATTCGGGTATCGTCGTTGTACTTGACCCGCGCATTCGCACAAAATCTTATGGGCGGATGTTTCTCGGATCGCTGCCCAAGTGCAAGATTGTGGAAGAAGTTTTGTAGTTCCAATCCTGACTTTAGAACGGAAATTTTTCGTCCAGCTTGGCGTCAGACAACTCGACCAGGAACTGACCGAGTCGTTCGACCAACACATCCATCATAGCCTGCCCCTTTGCCGCGCTCGCAGCGTGTGGGTCAGCGGCACCTGAGTTGGAGGTAAGCAAATGCCAAGGTCGCGAGATGGAAACCCAGCCTTGGTTGAGTGCCTCGAATTTTGTGGGTTGCACCGCTCCCGCATCGGCAGACAACGATCCGTCTTCGTTGGTTGCAACGAGATCTGGAAAGAATGCCAAGCCAAAGGAAGTCTCCATCTCACCGGCATGATCTTCACCTTTCGAAAAGATATCAAAGTAAACATCATCGAATGCTGTATACCAGTTACAAAGAAAAAGCTGTGCGGCCGTTTTGCCTGACATCTCACGAAGAAAAGGCTTGAATCCGTTTCCACCGTGGCTGTTGAGGAGCACAATTTTTTTGATGCCGCTACCGATCAGAGATTCGACGATGTCTTCGATGACACGGTTGAGCGTTGATGGGTTCACATTGATTGCCAGCGGAAACTCTCGCATGTTCGTTTCGGTCCCATACGGGATGGTCGGGAGCAAAACAACTTTCGCCCCTTTTTCGTGAGCCGCTTGGCAAATTTTCTCGCCGACGATCGTGCCTTCGAACAAATCGGTTCCATACGGAAGGTGCAGATTATGGGGCTCAGTCGCACCAAGCGGCAACACTGCGACTTCAAACGAACAATCCTTAATCTGTCCGTAGTTGGCTTCCGCTAAAACATAAGGTCGCATGCTTTTCTTTCGGTGAGAAATCATCGGTCTTGGTCAGCGTCACGACGTCAACACAGCGCAGCGTACGTAACTCAACAACGCAGGATAACGACTTTAGGCGACCATTGCATGGGCCTTTGGCCCGGAAAATCTACGCGCTTGAGTTGAACGGTGGCGCTGTCCGGCTAGCCAGCGATCGGCGGCCGCGAAATGGGCTTTCTACGACGAGTACTCGCTGCAGCATCGATCACTTCCAGAAAATTCGCTGCGCGAAATGGTTTGGAAACGATCTCGGTGATATTTTTGTTCTTCCTGAACTCACCAAGCCGTGTTTCGCTATACCCACTCATCAACACGATCGGCAAGCGGATACTCGCCCGGTCCAGCTCCTGCAAAACTTGCTCTGCGCCCATGACAGGCATCAAGATATCCAATGCGATGCACTCGAACCTGTCAGCTTCTCGTTTGAGAATTTCGACGGCAAGTTCGCCGTTCTCAACTGATTCGACTTTCCACCCAGCCCTTTCGAGCAAGACGCAGATTAGATCTCGAACAGTGTCTTCATCGTCGACCACCAAAACGGTGCCCTTGAAATTAGAACTTACTGCCTTGGCAGTGGAAAAATTTGGCTGGTTGACATGCTGAACCGCCGTCGCGCTGGTTGACGGGGGTAACAAAATCCTGAACCTGGTCCCGCGATCTGCGTTAGTGCAAACACTAATCAATCCGTCATGTTCATTGACGACACCGTACACGACAGACAAGCCCAGCCCTCGTCCATCCTCACCGCTGGAATAAAATGGTTCAAAAATTTGATCCAAATTCGATTCTTCGAACCCGCGACCGAAGTCTTTGACCTCAAAAAAGACAAACTCTCCGCCATTTTCTCGCTCACCAAACAGCATCTGATCGGAATCGCTGCGCTCGATAGACTCTGTTCCTGTGCGAATCAAAATCTTTCCGTTTTCATCAGACGCATTTCTTGAATTGGCAACAAGATTGAGAATGATCTGTTCGATTTGTGTTTCGTCGCCATCGACAATCAACGCATGTTTCGACAGGTCAAATGAGAGTTCTATCGTTTCGCCAACCGATGCTTCAAGAATTCGAGTCATCTTTTTGATGACTTGATTCAGGTCGACGGGGCATTTCTCGATTTGCTGCTTGCCGGTATAAGCTAACATCTGCCGGCTCAAATCAGCCGCTTTATCCGCCGAATCAATGATGCGTCTCAAGCGATCCATGGAAAAGTTATCGAAATTGTTAGATTGCATTTCTAACAGTTCTGCATTGCACATAACTCCAACCAGCAAGTTGTTAAAGTCGTGCGCGATTCCACCAGCCAACATGCCTAGACTTTCCATGCGTTGAAGACGGGCCACACGTTCCTGTAAGACATCTCGTAATTCACGATTCAAACGCGATGTCTCTTTCTCTTCAGCCAATTGGCGTTTTACTGTTTGAAACCGGTTTCGAACTTTGACAAGCGCGAACATCAAACTGAAAACTCCCAACAACACGACGCCCAACAGCCAGTATAAAACTGTTGTAACTCGCGTATTGTTGTTTGCATTTGCCTCGGCGGTTTGTGCTTCGTTTACGTCGAGCTGTTCATCCAAACCATTGCTGGCTTGCGCGCAAGACAATGGAACCGGTTGAGAAAAAAGGGGCTGGGCAGAAACGCTGGATACGTGACTTACTGCCAACACAAAGAGGACACCGAATACGATCCTTAGCTGTAAGCAAAACAGATTTGCCGATCGTTGGGAAGGTTTCATATAGACGACGAAATACCGAACGGGATGATGTTAATCACCGGATTATCTTAATCGCTATCAAGTTGTTTCGAATCGCAATCAAAACTTAGTTCACTGTTTATGCACAAATTCCTAGACTCTCGGCCTTAATAGGCCGTCGAGACTCACGAATTCACGTCCTCAAATTGATCCTAAAGTCCCAACACTTAACAATAGGAAACCCTATTTGACGACCTTGACCTTTGGCCGCGCTTTGGAGAACTTGGCAATTCCTTGCTGAGAAACAGGGCAACCGGTCAATTCAACGACCTCTAAGTTCTTTAGCCGGCTGAGTTCTTCCAAGCCGCGATCGCCAATTCCTGTGTGAGCAAGCCTCAACACGGACAAGTTCTCGACCACATCCAAGCTCGCAAGTTGTTCGTCTTCGATTGAAGAATTCGTAAAGTCGATCTCTTCCAACCGCTTAAGTTTTTTCAACTGGACCAACGCACTCGGGTCGATCGAACAGTTGGTCAAAAACAGTTGCGTCAGCTGATCACAGTCCTTCAGCAGTGCGATGTTGGCAGCACTGACCGTGCTCCCGGTGACATCAAGCCAAGTCAACTCATGGCATTGTCCGATCTTCGCAAATGCATCTTCCTGAAGATCCGCGTTCGGAATTGCCAGCTCCGTTCGCTGCTTAGGGTGGGTCAAAAATCTAATAACTTGATCGGCGTCGACAGCCAAAAACTCCAGGTGTTGATCGTCGAGCTGCTTAAACGTTTTGCCCAATCTTTTTTCGAAGGCACCAGGCTTAACCTTGCTTTTGTGAATCATCTTCATAAAGTCAATCACCGCTGGTCGCAGCATCCCGTGATTGTCATCCATCAGCATGTGCGAGATTCCAGCAGATTGGGTGTATACGTTTGGTCGATCAGGGCGCGCTTGAAACTCGGCTTGTGTCATCCCGGCCAACTCACTGATCCCAACGTGAACGCCTTGTCGCAATCGCAGCAATCGAGCAAACTGCAACCGACGCGATTCGAATCCACCAAGAGTAAAATACTCTCCAAAGTCGGTCAGCGACTCAAAGTACATCGCCATTCCTTCATCCAGCCACAGATATCCATCGGCGAACGGAGATTCACGACAACGGATTGTCTCTCGAAGAAGCTGATGGTTCAGTTCGTGTCGCCATGTATCGGTCGTTCGCGCATCATCGCCAGCTGGAAAAAACGAAAGCTTCATATCGGGTTTGTAATAACCTGACGAACCTTCGACTCCTTTGACCCACTGGGAAAGACTACCTACATAATTGTCGAGGTCCTTGAAAAACGCGATCTCGAATTTTTTGGTCGGCATTCGCAGCCCGCCGTCTCCCTTGAGCCATTTTCGAACCGCGCCTGAATTACTCCAGTAATCAAAATAAACTTGTCGCCAGACGTAGTGCCATCGTTCCAAATTTTCAGCCAACTCGAGCGTCTGCTTTTTGGTTGCGTTGGAACTGATTTCAAAATGAGGCGTCTTCGCGACAAAATAGGTTTTGGCGGCCCATCCGAGGACAGGATGTCTTTTCGAAGCCGTTCGAAGTTTGATCCTGTCGCTATAAACATTCCAACCTTCTGGAGTTTTCTTGTGGCCAAGTATTTTGCGAACTTGCTCGTGATCCCGATCAAAATAGATAACTTCGTGTAAAAGCTGAAACGCAACCGCACCAGCTTTCGCATCCGCGGCTTCTTTGGCCAGCTCAAGAATGTTGGCCGCATGAGCACGTTTGACTTCGTTGACTTTCAACAACCACGTCGCCAGATCCCCTTCCACCGGCTTCGGCTGTACCTGATCCGGAGTCAGCAACGACTTTTCCGAAGGCATGAAAATATACTGCCGATCCAAATCGCGAACTTGATACAAGTCGAATGTTGGACCCACTTGGTCATTCAGACCGACTTTTCGACACCAGTCTGCTAGATCTTGAAGCTCGTCAGCCAGTTGGCGGTCAAGCGCTCGCCGTTTAACTCGCCAATCAACAGGTGCTTTATTTTTTTGTGGGGCGGCAGCGCAGGCTTGGGGCGGAGAAGACAACACGATCGCCGGAACAAACAAAATCGCGATCAACAAAAACAGCAATAGCCGCCAACACGAAACGGTTGTTCGTCGTCGCGTCTCTTTTTTAGTTGTTGAATTCAGCTTGGTTAGCATTCGCTTCATGACTTTCTAATTGGACGGACCATTCGTGAGGCCCGCTCCATTAACCAACACGCCAAGATCTATAATAGTTCATCCAGTTGATCTACAAGCGTTCCAAATCGTGAAAGCGCTGTATCGACCGCGTCAGGTTTTTCAAGATCAACACCAGCATCACGAAGCAATTCCAACGGATACTTTGAACAGCCACCCTTGAGAAAACTTAAGTACTCCGCCAAATCTTTTTCGCCACCGTTCAAAACTTTTTGGCTAAGTGCTATCGCAGCCGAAAGTCCAGTCGCATATTTGTATACGTAGAACGCGCTATAGAAGTGTGGAATGCGAAGACATTCAAGATTCAACTCTTCGTCGATCGCGAAATCCGGCCCGAAGTAATCCGCCAACAGTTTGCCATAAACATCTTTGAACGCGTCGACGGTTAATGGCTCACCCGCTTCACACATTTCGTGAGTGATCTTTTCGAACTCGGCGAACATCGTCTGACGAATGACGGTCGCTCGAATACTATCGATCTCGTTGTTGATTAGATACGCTTTCAATCGATCGTCATCACATTTTTCCAACATGTGGCGCGTCAACAATTGCTCATTAAACGTACTGGCAACTTCGGCAACGAAAATTGTGTAGTTGTAGTATTCATACGGTTGATTCTGAATCGAAAAGTACGAATGCATCGAGTGCCCGGCTTCGTGAGCCAGCGTAAACACATCGTTAAAGACTTTCGGTTTGAAGTTCATCATGATGTAAGGGTCGCCGTCAAAGCTACCCGCGCTGAACGCACCTGACTGCTTGCCCTGATTCGGGTATCGGTCACACCAGCGACCCGACAAACCGCCGCGCAAAACATCGACGTATTGCTGGCCCAGCGGTGCGAGCGAATCACAAACAACTTCGACGGCCTCGTCCCACGAGTGTTCGACTTCAACACCACTCAAGATCGGCACGTAAGTATCGTAATGATGGATTTCGTCCAATCCCATCTTTCGTTTGCGCAAATCGTAGTACTTGTACAACGAAGGCAAATTCTTTCTCACCGCGCCAATCAAGTTTTCATAAACCGACTGGGGTACGTTGTCGACATAAACGGCGCTGTGTAAAACGCTGTCGTAGCCTTTCGCCCGCGCGTAGTAAACGTCTTTCTGGATCGAGCTGGATAAAATCGCGGCCAGCGAATTTTCGTGAGCTGAATACGTTTCGTAAAACTGATGAAAAGCTTTCTTGCGAACTTCGCGATCTTCTGAAATCAAAAACTGAGAAAACGTACTTTGCGTCAATTCGACTTCTTTGCCATCTTCATCGACGACGGTACCGAATTTCAAATCCGCGTCACACAACTGATGAAAAATCTTGTTGGCTGAGCCGGCCATCTCGCCTTGCATTGCGAGCAACTGTTCTTCTTTTTCACCAAGCGTGTACGGCTTGTACCGCGTCAGCCGATCAAGCATCAACCGGTAAAGCGACAACGATTCGTCAGCCAGAAATTCTTGCAGTTTGTCGTCATCAATCGCCAGGATTTCCGGTCGAATAAAAGAAGCCGCTTCGCCAACTTTCATTCCCACGTTTTGGAACAGTCCGACCATCCGCTGATAGTCGCTGTTCGATTGGTCTTCGGTAGATTTTAGCATCGCGTAGTAAGCAATTCGCTCGCCTTCGCGATCCAGTTCAGAATCAAACTTCAAGCACTCCGCCAGCTTTGCAGGGCTCTCAGACAACTTGCCGCGAAACTGCTCGTAACCACCAATCTTCGACTCAAACTCTTTGAGCGCGGCGTCCCATGTATCGTCGTCTGGGAAAAGTTTTGAAAGATCCCACGTGTCGTTGATGTCAACTTCGGAGCGTTCGGGCAGGCGTACGATCGTATTCATAAATTGGTGTTCGAGGTAAGGGTTCAGGTTTATGTTGAGTGAGCGGGCTTAGTGTTCGCGACTTGGTATGCGTTCCAGATACCTACCCATTATATCGGATTCTCTCAAATCGGGAAAACTCAGTTTGGCCTGCTCAAGAACCGTCAACATCTTGGTTGGGCGCCTATCCTGACGGGAGGGCGAGGCGCCTCGCCCTCCCGATGCGCGGACGGCGCGCAGTCATTGCGAGGTCTAATCAGAAAACCCCATCATCGGAAACTCAACTTCAGGAAAGCTGAACGAGGTCTTTGAAATCGCTCGGGACATACAGGCTGCCTTGCGTCGTCGATTGCGATTGTGAGTCGAGAACTTCTTGAAACTCGGATCGCGAAATTTGTTGATCCAAGAACTTTTTCGCGGCATTGGAAATCGTTTCAATTTGCTCAGCTGATTGATGAACAAATTCAAATCGAAAATCACGAATGCCCTTGTTCCTCCACGACTCAATTGCGGCGAGATCGATTTGGGCTTCTGCACCAAAAACAGTGTTGCGACAACCGACATCGGCCATGACAGGATGAGCTCTCCCTTGCGAATCGCGAACCGCAATCTTGTGCTTCTCACAAGGATGCCCGCAATTGGAACTGTCCGTCCCCTCGGAAAGAAATCGACAGAACACACAATGCTCGGTATGGAACACAGGCAAGTGACTAAAAGCGATCACTTCGATGCGGTTTGGTGGAATGGTTTCGGTCAATTCCGAAATCTGTTGCGCGTTCAAATCGTAAGTCGGTGTGATTCGCGACAGTCCCATTTCGAAATACGTTGCCACCGAAAGGCTGTTGGCGGCGTTAAGAGCGAAATCACCAATCAACTTGGAACGATCGATATCGGTTTTCAGTAGATCAAACAACAATCCGCCTGACCGGATCACAATTTCACAATCCAATCCGATCAAAAATCGAATCACGTTCTGTTCCGCCGGCTTCAAAATACGCGGACTGGCAACACGCACGTTGATTCCTGCCGATTTGACTTTCTCGACAGACGGTTTGAGCCCGTACAACTCTAAGTAGTCAAGCGTAATACTTTGTGGCGCTGCCGCGATCGCCGCATCCAACTGCTCTGCGCTGCGGACCAGTAAATGCAATCGAACCGTTAGATTGTCAATCGGTTCTTCGGTGCGATACTGCGCGGCAAAACTCGCCGTCATCGATTCCAACTGCGGCGTGACTTCACCGACAGCCGGCTTTGCCGCGCTCAACTGCTCCCATAAATCATCGACCAGTTGCCGGCGCGCTTCGTTAAGCACGCTCGTGGGTACAAAGACCGCGTCCATCCCGACACGTTCGATACCGCCGAGATGATAAGGCGTTCCGCCCAACCGCCCAAGTTTTTCTTCCAGCGTATCGGCGTCCAAGGCTCGTTTCTCCGCAGCCGCCAAAGGAGTTTCAGAAACGAACTGTGATTCAAAACCGTTTACCAGTTTCGCGGTAATCTTGAGCGGGCTACCAACGGCTGTTTCGACAACAAAAAAGATGGGCTTGGTGAAGACTGGTTTATGCGCTTGTGTTAGCGGCTTGAGCGATTTCGCAAGCTGCGCGTCTTTGGTTCGCCACACGAGATCGCCAGCGCGAATTCGGCTGAAGTCCAATTCACCTTGGCCGAACTCCAACTGGGCTCGAGGCCGATCAGAATCGCTTTCGCCTTTGACAGGTTTTACTTCGTAGACGTTGCCTCCTTCTTCCGGCTCATCGGGGCTACGCCAATCGGCAGCGTCAAAAACAAGTCCGTCACCACGGGAAATTTCATGTTCTGTTTCAACCACCACCGAGCGACTGGCGACTTCGAGGACTTTGCCGACGCGAACACCACGATGTCGCGGCGCACGACCGGTGACAACTTTCTGGTGATCGATCCCCGACATGAAATACGGCCCCAGGCCCCGAGAATAAATTTGCTCAAGGTCCAGCCTCTCCTCTTTGGAAATCACATTCGGCTGCCCCATCATCGCCATGTCGATGGCCGTTCGGTAAGCGCGAGTTGTGAGTGCAACGTAGTCAGAGTCTTTGTAACGGCCTTCAATTTTCAAACAAGCGATTCCAATGTCGACCAACTCGGGAACTTGCTCCAGCGCGTAAAGATCTCCCGGCGAAAGCAAATACCGATACGGACCGAGATCGCGCGGCTGTCCGTCAACGATCAAGTCATAGCTCAACCGACACGCTTGAGCGCATTTGCCGCGGTTAGCACTCCGGCCGCCCCAAGCTTCACTGCTAAAACATTGACCGGAGTAAGAAACACAAAGCGCACCGTGAACGAAGACTTCCAGCTCACAGTCCAGCCCTTCCGTTTGTCCGGCAATTTTCCGCATGTCCTTCAAACTTAACTCGCGCCCCAACACAACTCGGTCACAACCAAGCGATGCGGCCAACTCAACGCCTTGCGCACTGGTGATCGACATCTGCGTGCTGCCGTGAATGCTCAGACCAGGAGCGACTTTGTGGGCCAACTGCGCGATGCCAATGTCTTGGACAATAATTGCGTCGGTGCCTGCTTCGGCGATCGCGATGATTGCTTTTTCAGCTTGGGCAAGCTCATGCTCAAACACCAGCGTATTGAAGGTGACAAACCCTTTCACATCGCGGCAATGCAACGTTTCAATGACTTCCGGAAGCTCTTCCAGCGTGAAACCGACTTTCGCGCGAGCCGAAAAATGGTTCAAGCCAAAATAAACCGCGTCTGCGCCAGCTTCGATCGCCGTTTGTAGTTGCGGCCAATATCCGGCGGGACTCATCAGCTCAGGTTGTTTGCGAATTTCTGTCATCCAGCCATTATCGCACGAAGGTCCGTTAGGCGATACTCGCAATGAAAACGCGATTAATGGAGTCTGCGGCCCCGAAGAAGCGATGAATATTGATGTTGGCTGACGATTAAAAGCGACACCGGCGGTGGTACAAACACTCATTCATAGCGATGAATGACAAATATTTGAGACCTTTCAAACTTGAGATTTGTTCGTCAGTGTTCGTCAGTAGTCCACGTCGGGTGGGCAATGTGTTGTGACTCCAACTACTTCCCCAAAACCCCTTGAGATTAGTCATGAGCAACTCACTCACTCTTCGTTGCATTTGTTTCGCTTTGATGATTGGACTGTCATCCAACGTCAACGCGGACGTCGTGAACTTCACAAACCCAAACTCAGTGAACGAAAGTCAACAACCAGCCAACGGACAAACGGATTCGAAGACAAAATTCGCTTTCAATTCGCATGTCGAGCATGCCGAGAAAACTCTCGCGTTCAATCCCCCTCAAACCGAGATCATCAGCCCCGCACCGAAAACTACTTGGGCCAATCCGGTAAGAAACAATGCACAGCCTACCTCCACGCGTTCGCTTGGAAGCGGAAGCCACATAACCGTTGGCAGTAGATCCCAAACGCTTCCCGAGCCCGGATCTGCCCTACTGTTTGTCGGCGGACTAACGATGTGGACGTTGCGACGACGACGGAGCTAGACAAGCTGCGGGGTGGGTGTTCCGAAACGCTCAAACAAAACAAAACCCTCGGCCGAAATTCGACCGAGGGCAGACAGTTTCAAATTGATCTGTCGAAGTTTAGCTAGTTGTCGCAACAATCTTTGCCTTCTGCTGATTCACAACAGCCGGCCTTGCCCGCGTCTGTGTCACAGCTACCTGCTCGCGATTGGCAACAAGTCTCCTTGTCTGCCGTAGAGCCAGCCTGGGATTCGTTCGCATTCGAACAACATCCGATCGGACAACTCCCGTCTTCGCAGCAATTTGGAGGACACTTGTCGCAACATCCGTCTGCACCGTCCTCGCAATCGCAAGTTCCGTTGACCAAGCACGATCCGTCGTCGCAACATTCGCAACAGATTTCTGGAGAATCTCCGGTAGCGACCGCCGCGAAACTAACCATCCCAATCAACAGGGATGCGCCAACCACGGCGCTAATTTTCATCAATAACATTATCTTGTCTTTCAATAAATTGTGAATTAAAAACGAAACTCAGTTCGATTTCAATTCAGCCAAATGGACAACATTGCATGGAGACGTAGTGAAGAAAGCCGTTGTGGCGGAACGAAGTTCGCCAACTGGACAACAGGCTTGAGTTCGTAGATTGGAGCCAGTCGCGCTAACTCAAGAAATGCATTTGATTGAGTTTCAACTTGTTGGTTTACGTCGCCAACGATCGGAACGACCATTCGCAATTCGCAGTGGCACCCTTTTCTAACGCAAACACAGACTTCGACATCGCTATTGTCGTCGCGGTCGTTCACGGCGCTAGTAGCATCGCTGTCAGAGCTGCAGCACGCTACTGAATCACTACAGCAGGAGATGATTGTTGTGCAACATTCGGTGGAGCAACACCCACTTGATGCATCCGCGTTCGGTTCAACTTCACATCCAGAAGCGGCACACGAACAAACACAAAACGGCAAACTGGAAATAACAAAAGCAAAAATCAAAGACAGTACCGAGCTGACCCTTGCCAGTCGCCATCCTGTCCATCGATTTGTTTTGCTACGTTTCATAGGCTTTTGAAGTTGCCTTTTGGCAGTCGCGATAAAAAGCGAGCGTGTGTGCGATTACTTGCTAATCAAAACATCACGAGGCGATAGGTGGCTGGGTGCGATCACGTTGTCGAACGGACTGGATCCAGGTGCAACGATACCGTAATCGTTTTCGAAAATCGCGTCTTCGCCAATCGAGTGACCGGAGACGAATTCGACGCGGCCGTCAGCAAATAAACAGTTCTGCCCATTGCCACGATGATTGGCACTCTTGCGACCCGTCAAATTGGTCGACGGCATATCCGCCAACAACACCACATGCGAAAGTCCTTCGTTGCGTGGAGCCTGATAGCCCGACTCGTTGTGGACACCGATCGTGTAACCAAAATCGCCACCCATTTTTCGCTGCAGTGAATTCAACTGAGCTCCAGAAGCCATTGAGACCTGTGTCATGGTCGGCATCACAAGCGGCTGGTCACGATCTACACCGGCACAACCAAAAACTGAATCGTCTTCAATGAATTGCTTGTCTCGCAAAATCATGGCGTAGCAACCGCTGACGGCGAGGTTTCCTTCTCGCGGAATGGCGACGAACTGACCGCCATTGCAATCGCTGTAGCACATCATAGCGTTGCCGACTTGTTGCAAATTATTCTGGCAAGCAGCAATCTGGCTGTTGTACCGGGAATAAGACAAAGCCGGAAACAAGATACTGCCAATAACGGCAAGCATCGCAACGGAAGCCAAAATGTCGATGCGTGTCCATGAACCTGGATGCAACATCCGCTCACGGAATTGACTGGTAAACGGAGAGCCGATTTTGCTAAGCGAACCCAACTCAACTTGATTCAAGTCTTCCGCGAAAGCGGCATCAACCGCGTTGGTTGAATTGGCTGCATGGATCGCCTGACCGCCGTGGGGTGCGTGGTCAAACGAGCCCGGATTGTTTTGATAGCTGGCGACAGACTCACAGGTGCGGCGAGCAAGTCCAGGTCGAAAGCCAGAAGTATCAACATAGTCCAGCGGCAACATCGACGCGCGGATTTCCAACAGCTGATCTTCTATTTCTGCTGACTGTGGGTGTTCATCAATTTGTTGCTGAAGATCACGTTGTTCTTGAGCTTCCAATGCTCCTAACACGTAACCTAGCAAATCTTCTTGCGAGGGTTGTTTCACGTTTTTTCTCGAAGGCTGGTCACCGACGAGATTCACTCATTGAATCTCAATCGACTTCACTGGTTTTCCAAACATCTGTAAGTTTCGTGATCGCCGAGTGCAATCTGCTCTTGACTGTTCCAACAGGCAAGTCGAGCACTTCCGCTGCTTCGCGATACTTCATGCCTTGATAGTAAACCAACTGGATTACGGCATTCATGTATTCGGGAAGTTCTCCCAAAGCTTTTCGAACAAGACGATTTCGTTCTGCACTCAAAACTTTGTTTGAAGGATCGGGATCACTACTTTCCAAAAGGTTCACCAAACGTCCGACATCTTCATGGTCCTGTTCACGTGGAGTGTCGAGGCTGACATTTTGATGTCGCTTGTTTCGACGACGAGCGTCGATCGCGGCGTTAGTGGCGATAGCGTAAAGCCATGGTCGAAAACGACGGCCTTCCTGGAACGAAGCACACTTAAGATGCACATGGAGAAAGGCCGTTTGAAAAACGTCTTCCGCCATTTCGGCGTTTCCAAGATAACGTCGGAGGTAGCTGAACAGCTCACGCTCGTACCGGTAGACTAACTGTGCATACAGTTCGCGATCGCCAGATTGGCAATAGTCGATTAGTAGTTGCTCATCGGTCACAGGATCGAGTTTCGCTTTCAGTTGCTCTGACGTGTGGCAGTATATGTCGTTGACTGTAGCTTCCATGATTTCTTACGCATTTTATCGAGAGATGTTCACTGTTGCTGAGAATTTTTCAGTCCCAGCCAGCAAAAGCTCTCAATGCGACTCCTTTCGAAATTAAGTGACTTTTTTAAGGGTTTGGAAGTCGTTTTAAGGGTTAAGCCCGTTTTCGCCGGGTTAAGACCGACGACTCTTGTTCTTCCGTTTCCTCTCTATCAAACCTATCGAGTGGTGGTTTGACACGTTTGGTCCGTTTGACAGCCTTTTTTGATCGATTTACACTCGCGACGATTCTGCTGGCATTAAGGGCTGTCCCACCCGACAATGCTGGTCCAAGATGGACCTATCGATCGCTCGAAAATCGTCAGGCGGTAACCACTTACTAAATTAGTGAGAGCTACCGAAGACTTTCAAACATCTGACAGTTAGGCTCCTATCGCAAACTGGCAGATAAATTCATCCATAAGCAAACACTATGCCAAGTGGGATTAGCGTGAAGCAAAACAAATACTTGTGGGCCCGACCGGGCGACATTAACGCGTTTTTTGGCTTGATGTTGGACAATATTGCTGGCTTGGTTTTGTTGGTGGGAATCCTCGCCGGGTTTGGCATCCCTGTAAATTTTTCCCTTAGTTACATGGTCCCCGGAACTGCGATCGGGGTACTCGTCGGTGACTTACTCTTTTTCTGGCTAGCGTTTCGATACGCCAAACGGTCTGGCAAAACAGATGTGACAGCAATGCCGTTAGGACTGGATACACCAAGCCTGATTGGCATGTCGTTATTGGTGGTTGGACCGGCTTTTTTAAATGGAACGAAAGCGGTCGACGATGGTGGCATGGGGTTGAGTGTCGAAGACGCTTGTTTGAAAGCGTGGCACATCGGCATGTGTTCGATTTTGATCATGGGTTTGATCAAGACCGTGTTTGCGTTCGGCTCGGGCTGGATTCACAAAGTCTTTCCGCGAGCAGGTTTGCTTGGTTCTCTTGCTGCGATTGCGTTAGTGCTGATTGCGTTCATGCCGCTGCTGGAATTGGCCGCAAGCCCGATCGTCGGATTTGCTTCTTTGATCATTGTCCTGGTGACTTTGATTGGCCGGCAACAACTTCCGTTCAAGATCCCGGGCGCATTCGGTTCGGTCATGATTGGCGTCGCGCTGTACTACCTGTTGTTTGGAATTCAAAGTGCGACCGGATCTCATTGGGTCGAGAGTCTTGGCAATCTTTCGGACGCGCCGAACCTGTTTCCAACCAAATGGATGAGCGCGTTTACGTTTGAGTGGCTGGGAAGCATGGGAGATACACTTCCGTACGTTGGCTATCTCGTACCGTTTGCGATTGCCACGGTTGTCGGGGGCATCGACTGCGCAGAAAGTGCTAAATCAGCTGGTGACGATTATCACACGGGAACGGTCATCGGCGTCGAAGCGTTCGCAACCGTGTTGGCTGCGTTGTGCGGCGGTGTGATTCAGACAACGCCTTACATTGGCCATCCGGCTTACAAAGCGATGGGTGGTCGGGCGGCTTACACGTTGGCGACAGCTTTGTTTGTTGGCGCAGCTGGTTTGGTTGGCTTCGTCAGCTATATCTTCTTGCTGGTTCCCAAAGTCGCGCTGTTGCCGATTCTGATTTTCATTGGATTGGAAATCACGGCACAAAGCTTCCATGCAACCGCCCGCCGCCACTATGCCGCGATCGCCGTTGCGTTCTTACCCGCGTTCGCAAAACTGGTCATGATTATCCTCGAACAGCTGATCGGCTCCGGTGCTCTCGACGCCGCCAAGGGCGCTGCAATCGTCGGACCGATGACCGTGCTTTCAGGCGGATTCATTTTGACAAGCCTGATCTGGGCCTCGGCCACGGCCAAGATCATCGACCGACGGTACACGACGGCGGCAATCTATCTGGCCATCGGTGGTTTGTTGACGCTGTTCGGGTTGATGCACTCTCCGCTACCAGGTGATCAAATGTTCTGGCCTTGGCAAATGTCTGACACCAGCATCTTTAGTTCTGAGCAAACCAAGTTTGTCAGAGATTTCGCAATTGCTTATCTCGTCATGGCTTTGTTGATGTTGGGGCTGGCCGCGTTGTTGAAAGATGACTCCAAGCCGATCGACACCGATGAAGAGTTTGAAAATCTCACTTAAATGATTTTCGCGCGAATCGTCTGGTACGCAAGGACGCGCTTCGTCGGG
>CAZPBE010000044.1:0-46297 GCA_964584615.1 uncultured Pirellulaceae bacterium
ACAAAGGGAATTCTGGCGAATCCCACTACGATGATCGCACGATTTTAGGTTTTGCAATGTCCTCTAGCGACGCTTTTTCGATCAGCTTGTACTGCCCTTGAAAAACCAATACAGCAACGATGATCGCGACACCAATCGTCAGCCAGACGACCGATATCATCGGGAAAAATATCTTCAATATCAAAGCGACGCCGCCAACGATCCCTCCGACTTGAAGAATTTTGGCCGACATCAAAACAAGCCACGCCCAAACCGTCCAATGGGCCTTGCCGATTTTCAATCCAGGCAACCGATTCAACGACTCCATGGTCGTCTCACCTGTTGCAATCGCATGCCTTCCGAACTCCAGTTGAACGGCGACTTTGGCCAGGCAGCTAACGAGAATCACCCAAAGCGTGATGAAACCAGCTTGGGCTCCGAGATGTGTCGTCGCAATGAGTTCCCCCGAACCAACGATCGATGCCGAAAGGATAAACCCCGGCCCCAGATAGCGAGTCGTTTCTGAGATCGTTTTCGGCGGATCCTTGATATCAGCTTTGGTTCGCTGATAAGGATTTGATTGATCAGAATTCATCCGACTCCGCCCTGACGGCCGTAGAACAAACCTTTGCTCGCGCTCCTATTGGCATCAGGAACCCGCAGATCCGTAGTTCAACAGTTTGTAGAAAGAGATTCATCTTAATTGAATGAAGGGTTCGCCACCACCAACAAGACAATCGTTTCAAAAATGCAACACCGGTTGAAAAACGCTACATGGTCGCAGCTTTTCGCAAAGCCAAGTCGGCAGGCATTCGTCGCCAAGCTTGTTTCGGGGAATCACAGTCCTTTCGATGAGTTTTCCGCGTCGCGCCGGCCATTCATGGCATACGTTTTAGATGGGCAATGACTTATCCAACAGATTAGAAATTCAGCAGGGAGAATCGCATGCTAATTAAACAATCTCAATTCGTTCCGCCAGAAATCGAGCGAATGATCAAGGAAATTCAAACAGAAGATTCCAGGTTCGATCGTGAATTGCGGTCAGCGCACCGCGAGAAGATCGTTCTCCCGGTAACGATCAAATCTCTCGACGGTAAAGAATTGATTGAGTGTACTTCGCGAAACATTTCCTCCACAGGAATCTGTTTACTTTCAACAACGAAATTTGAAAGCGACACTCAGTGGCTGCTTCAAATCAATCGGCTCAACGAGAAAACAAGCGAAGTAATGGCGACTTGCAAATGGAGCCGGGAATTTGGTCGAGCCCACTCGATTTCCGGCTGGCAATTTATTCGCATGACACGGAATAGCTAAGCATCTCAACGTCCACAAAAAAAAACCTCTCAACAGACCGTTGAGAGGCTTGTGTTTTTTTCAATTCATGGCACCGAATTAGTTGTTGCTAAACACAAGTGCTGGAACGTATCGAGCTTCGATCGTAATTCTCTCGTCAAACTTTGGACGAGTCAGTTCCAACTGAACATCTTCACCCTCAAGTGTGATCTGAGCGTTAAAAATCTGGCCGCGGGAAATAAAGACAATGTTGTTGTCGTGAGATTCACTCAATTGGAATCGAAAGCCGACAGGCTGAATCAACATCTCGTTGTTTCCAAATTCCAAACGCCTAAACCCTTCGTCATTCATCACGGTTTCCGCATTCACAATGACAGACTGGATTTCCCAGCTCCCATGGCGAATTCTAGAAAATGCACTCATCAGTAAACTCCAATAGATAATCAAAAAATGAATATCTACTGTTTGTAGCAAACCGTGGGCCAATCGAGATTTCGCCGCTAAACTCCGTAAATTGAGCAGGTTCTAAGGCTATTTCGAAGATGAAAGTCTCTCAAAAAGAGAATCGAGTATCAACGATAGCCTTTGGTGATGCCGTGGCAATAAGCGCCAAAACGCTCGCGTAAGATTTTGGCTTACCCCTCTTTCTCTTTCAGCAACTTCACAATCGATACTTCGCTTGGAAACTGATTGCCTGAAACGTGCTTTGAGTAGATCAGTTCACCATCGACGACGACATCAAACACACCACCGCTACCTTTGATCAACTCCACATCGACGCCAAACTCTTCCACGATTTTTTTCTCCAAACTGGAGGCTTGAGGTAAATAGTTTCAAGCATTGCAATATTCGATCGATACTTTCATCGGTTACACCATTGGGTTAGGACGTCTAATTGTTGAATACTAATTCAAACTAAAGTCAGGAGGGAACTCGCGATTTTGCGCCTGAGAATCACTCTGTTTTGGCGTCGTTGTTTTTAACTTTTCCAACAGGGAAATCACAAACCGACAACGTTTGGCAACATCTGACATGCCAAGCGCTTTTTGCTGAGCAATCGCACTTGCCCCAGAAGCATAACAAATCAAGTCGACCAACTGGCTTAGTCCGACATCTCGATCCACCAAGTGGTCCAGCGTTTCGACATCGATATGATCCTGGACCGAACTGAGCTCGCGAAATCCCTTGACCACAGAGTTTCGCAACGCATCCATCTCTTCGGGTTCCGCTGCTAGAAAATCATCGACGATTTCAACTTTGGCTTGACGATAAGGGAGATCACTGGAAACTTCCTGCATAACTTTTGCGCGCTTTACACCAGCCAACAGCAAGTTGTATCGTCCATCGTCAAGCTTGACCTGAGTGACAACTTTTCCAACACAAACGGTAGGAAAAATATCTGGCACAGGCATCGATACATTATCGGGCCCCGGCTTAACCAGCGCCATCGTAATCAGTTGATCCGTCGCCATCGCATCGTCCATCATTTGTCGATAGCGAGGCTCAAACAAATGCAACGCTTGAATCACTCCAGGAAACAACACAATGTTAGGTAACGGAAACAGGCGAACTGGATTTGAAAAATCCTCCGGCATTTTAAAATCATGTTCGTTCATTGGCTTGATGACCGGGGATTCTCGTCCTCGGGATTCTCGAACAAAGTCGTTCTAGTCCCAGATTCAATGTTTTGATGTTTTGTCTTTTTGCCACTTGGCCAAACGATTTCCAGCTCGTCAATTTGTGGCTGACTTCCCAACCCAATATGGATCCAGTCCGAGTTTTGCGCCGAAAGCCCCTCGCCTCCGGAAAACAGAAACGCCTGTGTTGTCTCACCAATCATTGCCATCAACTGCGCGCCGTATGGATCACGCGAACTCCATTGATCTTGTTGCGTGACTTTTTGATTTCCGCCAACCAAGCGGATGGCAACCGAGTTGCTGACATTGCCAGGCATTTCCAAATGGTCGGCAATCCTGTTCTTCATCAATCTAAACCGTGGACTCTGCGTTGAAATCACACCTAAATCGAGAAAGCCATCTTGATCGTAATCCAACAGAGCAAAACCCCGTCCGTCTTCTCGAAAGTCCATTCCAGAAACCAAAGTCGCCTCGTCAAAGTTTCCAGACTGTTGGAGAAACAATCGATTCCGCTCACTACCGCTAAACGAATTACCTTCGGCCCGCCCAAACTCTTTTGCATTTTCAACTGGGACATAAGTCGCAAGCTGTTCTGAGAAACGTTTCCATTGCGGATCCCGCATGAATTGCTCGTCTTTGTTTGGGTCCATTCGCACGACCGTGCGCCAAAGACATGATCACAAATCAACTTCGGCCCGAATGGATTCTGGAGCCGAGAAAAAACCGCTCGGCACATACAGGTCCAACAACCCGTCGTTGTCAAAGTCAGCGAATTGACCACCAAACGACCACCCAACTTTCGAAACATGAATTTCGCTTTCGCCAAGCCCGGCGATCTGGTCAAACTTGTCACCGTTGCGTTGATACAGAAAGTTCCCTTGCGTCGCGACTTTCGTTCGCGCGTCGACTTTGCCAGCCTGCTTGACGATGCGCTTGCCAGCTTTGGAATACATATTGGAAACGTAAAGATCCAGATCCCCGTCTCGATCATAATCTCCCCATGTCGCTCCCATCCCAAACCCCATCGTGCCGTTGTTGACAATCTCGGCGCTAACATCTGAGAACTTGGCCTCAAAGGAACCTCGCTCGGTATCGTTCCGCAAAAAAGCATCGGGAGCAAAGTCATTACAAATATATAAATCCGAGTCGCCATCTCCGTCGAAGTCTGACCAGACGCTCTGATAGGAATTGCGCCACTGCTTTAACGCCTCGTCAATCTTGACGGGTTCCAACCGCCCCCCTTTGTTCATCAGCAAAACATTCGCGGGTCCACTACGATCAATGTACCGATGGCTCTTCGCCTTCAACCGCATCGGCAACAGATCGTCGGGGTCAAAATATTCGTCGAACCAGTCCTGATATTCGGAGATGTAAGTGTTCAAATACAAATCCAACATGCCATCGCGATTGACGTCGATCACCGAAGCAGAAACCACGAAATGAGTCAGCTTCAACGCTTCGGTCATGGCTGGATCCAACCGGAACTTGCCGGCTTCGTTGACAAAGTATTGACTCGGTTCCAAGGTGCGGCCAACGAATACGTCTTTGTCTCCATCGTTGTCAAAGTCTGCAAAGATCGCACAGTTTCCGTACTTCGAAATTTGCAACCCGGAAGCTTCCGAAACATCTTCAAACGTTCCGTCGCCACGATTTTTCAGCAGAATCGATGGCGGCACCGGCGCAGGATCTTCGTCGCCCATCGACGCGTGCCGGTCGAGTAAGAAAATATCGTCCCAGCCATCTCGATCAAAATCAACAATGCTGACTGCCGGATACTGATAGGCCGATTCCCAATCGGTGAATCGGATATAGTTTTGCGAAATGGGATTCAACAGAGTGTTGTCTTCAATTTTTCTGCCAACAATTTCTTCCAGCGAAGACTTGTTCACCGAATCGAAGACAGCCACATCGGGAATCGCTTGCTCCGTCACATTTTCAAACAGCGGACGCGGCGCAAGTTTGGACGTTACCAGATCAAATTTCGTTTGATGCCAACGGACGATTTTCCAATCGTCATCGAACTTCGCCCAATCGATCGTTTGTTTGGCTTTGACTCCAACCGGTTTTTCACCATCCATCAGTTTGCCTTCAAACAAACTGTGCATTCGAAACTGATTTCCGGTTGCCGAAAGTTCGCCAGCCTCAATCCCAAATTGACATTCTTCCAAGGGACCGGATTGAATAAGTGGTTTCCAAAGCACCGTCGCAAGATCACCGACGCGAACAGGTTCTGCGATGGGCCAATGAAAATGTCCAACTAGTGGATGATCGAATTTGGCGTGATTCGTTTCCGAAGAATCGGGAGTCGTTTCCGCTTTGTTTTCTGCCGCAAGTTCCACTTTCCAATCGACATCCTGCAATCCCGCATACGATGCCTCGTCTGCGAAAAACGTCTCTGAGATCGATGGCTGCCCCATCCATTGTTTTCCGATTTGCCCCAATCGAGGACTTAGATTGCGAATCAGTTCTTCGGACACCATGATCCGCCCGATCCTCTCCGCTTCATCGTT
Source organism: uncultured Pirellulaceae bacterium (assembly GCA_964584615.1). Taxonomy (GTDB): domain Bacteria; phylum Planctomycetota; class Planctomycetia; order Pirellulales; family Pirellulaceae; genus Mariniblastus. Next base: position 5,420 of record CAZPBE010000044.1, read on the forward strand.
TGTTTCGGCTTGCGGCTCAAATGATTCGTCCAATGAGAATTGAGCCGTCGATGTCGAAACCTCTTCACTCGTGGAACCAGGTTGGCCATTGGATGACTCTTCACTCGAAGTGCAACCAAACGCCAAGACGACGATCGACAGAACGAAGCAGCAGAGACAGTGATCAACCCAGCGAATTTGTATTGCGGAAGCCATACCAAGAACGTTTTTAACAAGATTCAAACCGAAGAATCATTTTATGCTGATACTTCATCGGTAGCAATCAAGCTAACGTCGTTGTTGACGCAACGGAACCAACGATCGCCGTGGACACGACGGACGCGACGGACGCGACGGACGCATGAGCGTGGCTTAGCCCATCGGACCGGCTCAATTGAGGCCGCTATTGTTGTTTCACTTCGACTGGATTTGGCTCAACCGTTGCGACCATTTTACTCGTCAAACGACATAAAGATCTGCAATACATACCAGAACAGCAAAGCGACCGACGCAAACAAGGCAAGCGATGCAGCCACGTGTTGGTTTGTATTGTATTGGTGCAAAATATTTGACGTGTTGAACAGAATGATCCCCGACGCCAGAAGCACCATGGCGACTGAGAACCAGACGCCCAAAGGAAAACCAAAACAAATTGCTGCGACGATTAGCGCTAACGCCACAAATCCACCAACGACTAATCCATATCTCAGAAACGAAAAATCAGCTTTCGTCAACAAGACGGTAATGGTTAAACCGCCAAACACAACGGCCGAAACAATTCCCGCCGACGCAATCGTATGCTCTCCGCCATAGTGGCTGGCCATGTAGATCAACGGGATGAAAATGATCGCTTCGGCAACCACGTAAACCGACAGGCCAAGGTACTGCATACCTCGCGATGTGTTTGAATGAGCCCAACGATCAGCGATATAGCTGACTCCCATAAATGCCCCGAGCACGATCAACCAGTTGAATCCGGTTACACCACGAACGATGGGACCCAGTTGCTCATCAAACAAAGTGATGATCGCGGTCTCAAGAAACACGAACGCCAGAACCGCGCCAAGCAAATGCAAATAAGTCTTTTGAATGAATGCGGCGCGCTCACTGGTCCCTGCCATCTCCGCGATGGGATACTGGCCTTGGTAAGTCGTCGCTTGATAAGGATTTTGGCTCATGTGGATTGTCTCAAGAAGGAACCGCGAAGTGATTGACCGGTTGGTTGGCCAAAAAAGGGGTGGTCGACAGGTATTCCCATCAGTTTTCTGCGACCATTCAACTGCGTAAGGTTAGGAATACCGTAACTTCACGTCAATCTTGATCCAACCCAATGGAAGGGTTGCAGCGCCTTCTTTCGCGGAATACGCGGAGAATTGGCACGCTTTGCTTTTGGCAAAAGGTAGAAAAAGTCGCCCGTGATCTAACGCGACAATCGAAATCCTTGGCAACGTGATCGTAGCTCAGGCAACCTTTGGTCGCTCCATATATGACCGGAAAGCCAACGTTTCCCAAACTTGTTCCAATCTCCAGAATTTGATTTGCGTGAAAGTAAGTGTTTTCCGCTTCCAGTTTTTTGCGAATTCATGAAATTCCAGTCAGGTCTGCGCGGTTGGCGGTGAAATTTAGCTGTAGGGAACAATCGCCACGCTATTGCTCCCTTAAACATTTTCTGGGCTCGACCACTTTGATTTAACACCACGTTTGGACTTTGAGAATTGTTTGATTTAGCGATTCCTTGTCTCAATTTCATTCGTTCTCGAAGGAACTAATTATGAAAAACATTTTTTGCGGACTAACAATTCTTGCAGCGATGCTAATTGCTGCTCCAACGCATGCGTCAATTATTGACACGACTACGACTTGGAATGGCTCCGACGCTGTCGCACCATTTGGTGAACCAGATAGGGCGACGTACGGCCAGACATTCTCGGTTGGCTCAGATAATACGTTGGACTCCTTTGCGTTTTGGTTGGATGATCTTAATGGCCCTGTGTTCAGCGTCAATTTTGCCACGTATGTGATGGCGTGGGATGGAACAAAGGCAACTGGCCCAGTGCTATACTCAAGCTCAATGACGACAACGACGAATAACGGGGGCCAAGATGGCATGGAACGACTCGATTTCTCAACAGGTGGATTGTCATTGACGAGTGGAGATACTTATGTCGCGTTCATGAGTGCTTCAAACTTTTTTAACATGGAACCGGGAACAGCCGCGGCTGGATTTCTAGATGCCGATGTTTATGCTGATGGCGAGTTCGTCTACTTGAACAACGGTGATGACAGTTCGGAGTGGACCACTGAAGATTGGGAAACTTCGGTCGTACCCGGAGGTGACTTGGCGTTTGTTGCCAACTTTAGCAACGACAACAATAGCGGAGCGGTCCCAGAGCCAACTTCAATGATGATTTGGGGCGCAGGAATCGGATTGGCTTTGACGGTACGACGCCGCAATAGGCGAGCCTAATCACTCAGCGAACAAAACTCTGCATGGTTGGCATCTGAAAAATAGACTGAAAGGTTGGCAAGCCGTATGGGCTTGCCAACTTTTTCTTTGCGCAGCAGCCTCAGCTCTTACTAGTCTTTCGCGATGCTGTTCTCAAGTTGGCACATGCCCCGCCGGCTTGGCGGGGTGAATTCACACCCAATATATATTCGAACATCATTCACCATATATGACCAAGGGATTGCCCATGGGTTTCCCGCCAACCGTCAAACCCTCAAGACACTTACAGGTCCACAACTGCGAAACATGCGAGAGTTAACGAACAAACCCCTCAAGCTGCATCGTCGGTGCATTTGTACGCCACAATTAGGCAATCGGAGCGTTGTCAGTAAAATTTGAAGTTGATCCTTGACAGTCCACCGAATGCAAAACACAATCCGTGCACCTGAAACGGGCGCGATTGATGTCCGGATTTGAGATACGGAAATTCTCCTTAACCAGTGGGAACAGGAATGATACTGTCCGGACAAGAAATCGAGCAAAAGCTCGATAGCGACATCAAAATTGATCCTTACAATCCCGAACACCTCAATCCGAACAGCTACAATTTGACGCTTCATCATGACGTCATGACTTATGAAGAAGTCGTGCTGGATATGAAAAAAAGCAATCGGATTCGCCGTATGGTGATCCCCGAATCTGGCATGGTCCTTGAGCCGAACCGGCTTTATCTTGGCCGCACCGTGGAACGAACAGAGACGCATAACCTCGTTCCAATGATCGAAGGACGTTCATCGATCGGTCGACTGGGGCTATTCGTCCACGTGACAGCCGGCTTTGGCGACGTTGGTTTTAAAGGATTCTGGACGCTGGAAATGTTTGCGGTCCAACCCGTGAAAATTTATCCCGGCGTTTCGATTTGCCAAATCTTCTACCATCAGATTGTTGGCGACATCGAAGAGTATTCCAGCGGCAAGTATCAAAACAATCAAGACATTCAACCAAGCTTACTGTACAAAGAACTCAACCCCAATGCAGAGCAAGAAGCGATCGACGATCAAATGACTCTAGGATTCACAAAAGTCTAATTGGCGACAAACGCTGCTTCATCCAGTGGCGCTTTGTTGCTTCGCCATCTTCTTGCCAACATACCAGCCTCCCTTTTGACGTTTGTTGATCTTTCGCAACTCAACAACAGCACGCAATCGGCTGATCCGTCCCGCAGCCAGATCTTTGTAAATCAAGTCTGCTTTATCGCGACGATGAATCGAATCGTGAACGTCAAGAAACTGTTCGGTTGCGTCCAACATCCACGCGTTTAACTCTGCTCGCAAACGGCTTTGTGAATTCTTCTTCTCTTTGGCATTTTCCTGATTCTCGGCTTGATTAACATCGCTGGAATCTTTCACTGCATTTAGTTTGGATTCCAACTGATCAAGTAGCATTTGCAATTCCGGCCGCTCATAGAGTTTGCTTTCTCTTCCGTGATCGATAACTTCACTGATCATCGCTTGACATAGTTGTCCGATCTCCGGAAGCGAGACCAAAACTTGCAATCCCTTCTCCACCGTTGTTAGCTTACTGCCCGTCGCTGCCTTGCAAGCATCGAAACAGGTATCCCAAGCCTGAAATCGATAGACAAAATCCAGGCCCGTTCCCTTGATGTTTTGCAGACCCATCGCGCGGTTCAAAAACCCGGGTGGCGTCTCTTCAACGATCGAAGCCAAAACCTCTTCACCGGTTGCGTCGAAATTCTCGATCACCACAATCTTGCGATCGTACCACGCCTTAAGCAACTCTTTGTATTGCTGTTCGAGAGCGTCGGCTTGATCGGCGGAAGACGACTTGATCAACGACTCCAATTCTCGGTAGGAATTCATCGCATCGAACCATTGTGAATGATGATAGAAAACTGACTCTACCATTTTCGGTTCAACATTGGCTGACTCCAACAATAGCTGAACCGAGTCCGGCGAATCCCAAGCGTCCGCAACCTTGTCCGCGTCAACTAATTTTCCTGTACTGATGGCCGCAATCATACATTTCAATCTGGAAGCAATCGTCTCTCCGTCAATCGGTTGTCGCATGTCCCAAGCTGCTTTTTTGAGCGTGGCTAAAGCGAAGTCAATTGCCCACAACTTATCGCTGTTGCGGAGAGAAATTGTTTTTGCTTTTTCGTCCCATGCTTCTTCGATAAATCCACGGAGCCCCTTCAAGTTACTTCCGATCAGGAAAAAGCGATCTGCGTTGATATCTTCCACGATAATTTTCGCGAACACTTTTGAACGCGGGATGCGATCGGCGCGATTGTTAACCACACCGCAAACCCATGTCGTTGGCTCTTCCCAGGGATCCTGTGTGTCGTAACCAAGTCGACGGACGTTGCCCATGCAGCCGAACCGCTCGTTCGCCGAACAACCGTTGGTAAATTCAATCGTCCGAGTGCGGATTCGAGAAGGATGATGCGTTTTAAGGACACCAAGGTCGGGAACCAATAGATCCGACATCCCTTTGAGACTGTACTCGTAGTCGCAACCCAACTCTGCGCCGAGCGCTGCCACCAAAGCAATGTTGTCCGGGTGTTCTTGGTAGGGAAACCGCGCCTGAACGTCATCCGTTACCAAACCAGACTCCAACCAACCGACACCACGAAAAGAAGTATTGGCCAGTCGACAGCTTTCCGTCACGTAAGGACGCATGACTTCTTCCGTCGAAATCAAATGTGAATTGAGCGGCACGAATCCTGAAATCGTTTGCGCAACGTTGTAACCAGCGGGGCCTTGAACGTCTTCGTGATCGGGATAGGTGTTCGTGATCGTACTAATATCATCACGCATCCATTGTCGTTGAAGCACATCAACAAACGCCGGCGTTAGCGCCATGCACTCCCAGAGAAAAACGGCTGGATTCATTTTCGAAGCCAACCGAATCAGATTCAGCTGCTCCCAAATCGTGGCCTTGTCGTAAGGCCGGAACAAAGGAATCTCAAGTGGGTCTCCATGCGCATCACCATGAATGAACATCGCCTCACAGCCGGTCGTTTTGGAAACAAGCCCATATCCCATGACGCCGATCAAAGCGGCTTTTAGTCGTTCGGTTCCAGACTTCCCGCGCGTTCCCCAACCGCCCAGCGACAACGGTATTTTCTGACGAGCCTTTCTGAACTTGTAATTCGAGTAAAAGTGTTTGCCAAAAACGAATAGCATCAACAAACCGCCGAATACGACAAGCTCTTCCAACGAATTCTCAAACGCCGATCCGAAGTATTCTGAATACTTTTCAATAACGCTCCAAAACTCGGATTGAGATAATATCGACGATTGGCTGAAGATCAACGGCAACGGCATCATCGTGGCTGCGGCCCCAAAGAATCGAGTCACCGACTCATCAGGCTCCACTGCCGTTTCGCTACCCGATTCGGGTTGGTACTCAGTGAATTGAACTTGGAATCCGAGCTGACGCATCTCATTAACAAACTCGTCGGGAGCATAGCTGTCCTGGTCCCAGTTTCTTTTGGTTGCAATCTGTGCAAAACCAAAATTCAGTTTCCAAGACGCCTTGATCCGAGCAAAAATGCCGCGCGGGCCGGTCACTTTGGTTAGCCCCTGGCTTGTATAAAACTTGACCTCTTTCGGTCTGAACCAGCTCAAGTTCAGTACAGAAACGAAGTCGTCGAGCAGCGGAATGAATGGCCGCCATGTACCGTCTTCGCCAATCGTGAGCGGTTCGCCCGGGACTTTGGTCTCACTCAACTCTCCCAAAATTTGCGAATGCGACCGGAATGTTCCATTGTTGATTCGACCCACCGTATGACGAATCGCTTGTCGTTTGTCAGTCGCGGTATTGCGAAATTCAAAGATTGCTCTCCACAAACGAAACCCGAAAGTCGGACCGCGAAAGACTCGGTAACCGCGCCACGTCTTGTGTACGTCGTAACCAAAATCGTCTGTGGACAGGACCGCAAAAATCCGCCCAAGTTTCTCTTCGCCAATTCCCGCGAATACATTTCTTGGAAGGCGACAACTTCTCCCCGGCGGCGTTTTTAACAACTGCGGCCGCAACTTGCTTATCAGCGCGCTCGCTTCAACGTCCAGCGCTGCCCAAATGATTTGACGAGATTGAGACGCACATCTTCGCAAAAAAGTATCTTGGCTAGTCGACTGCAGTTTCGCAATTTGTGGCTGGATCAATTCGGCGCAGAAAGTGTGAATCGACTGACGATATTTATCTTGGGTCGGCAAGTGTTCGACTTGTTTGAGCAACTCAATAATGCAATGAAACGCAACACGCAGGACATAAGTACTTGCTTTCGACTTCAGGCACTGCTCTACCACAGCCAGATAGTCCATGGTCGTTGCCAAATCGACACGAACTTCGATCCCCGCTAACAACGCGGCTGCCTGAACTGCATCGACATCATCATGTAACACCAAATCTCGCCACTGCTGTCGCGCAGGTAAATCGGTAGAAAGAAACGCGACCTTGGCAAACTTTTGTCTCACGAACTCGCTGGATTCGTTTTTGTGCGCAGGCAACTGAAGTGAACGATCTGCCCCGGTTTCCACCCGACGAACCAGTTCCATTTCCATCATTTTCAGCGCGTGACGACGAACAAAAATATCGTCTCCGGTGGCAGGTTCTACGAGACGACGTTTCAACGAAGGAAGCGCATCATGAAACGACAACGAACAAAGCACCGAAATCGCGTTGCATTGAACCCAAACATCACTGGAACTTTGCATGGCGATTCGAAGTATTGAGAATCGCAAACGGTCATCGAACAAATCCAAGGCAATGTCACCAGGAATCGCAGCTGTAACTCGAGCCAGGAAATCTAAAACAGCAGCTTGCACACGTACATCACCGTCGTACATAAGTGCATCGTTGGTGCGACGTTCAATTTTTAACCTTCGCCAGATTCCCTTCAATCGCTTGTGAAGCGATTCGTAATCGACTTGTTTGCGGCCTGTCAGAGATTTTCGATGCAGACTCTTTGCAACTTGAAAAATGCGAACAAAGACTTCCGCCAACCGGTCTAACAAAAACACGAGCATCAATTCGGATTCGCCGACACGTTTCGCAAATCGATCGGTAACGGCTTCCTCGTCAAACCAACGAGCGAATGCTCTTGCGTCACCAGCAAGTTGTTTTTTCGACGCCCCAAGCTCAGCCGCATAGTTCAAAATAACTTTTTGACGTTCCTTTTCACCAGTGACTTTATTAAACGACAGACGAAACTTGGCGTTGCCCTCTTTTAGTGTCGCTAACTCTTTTAACTTGACCTGTGAAAACTGAATCAAGAAATCAGCCAACACGCGGAGCGACTGGTTTTGCGGCCCTCTTCTGTCATCAAGACTTGCTCGATTTCCCATCCTTCTTTCGCGGGCATGGGCGGGAACCGAATTCAATTGACTCCGAACTTCGTCACCTTGATCTGCGACCCAACGCTTGAATTCAGTTCGAACTTCGGTAAGCAAATGCGAATTAAGACGCAACTGGTACTTATTGAGTCCCAGCTCGAGCAACCGGTCAACGGGCTGGCCAGCAAAGGCTTCATCGTTACGCGCATCAACGGTTTCACAGCCTGTATTGCGGCTGATCGATCGGTTGGAACTTGGCTTTGTAGCGATCGACATTTTCGAAGACTTTGACGTCGCGACTACAAAGGACTTGCATCGCTACGGTTGCGGTGAATTAATCAAATTGTTTCTAAATGCACGTTCTTCACGAATGGAACGAAAGAGCATGGAGTTTGGCGAAAAATCGCGATAGCCGCGTGCGTGATTCAGGAAACTGGCCAAATTAAATCCGACCGTCGTACTTCCATCTCCCAAATCGCTTCGCATCGAAAACCGCAACTCGCTTCGTCGAAAACGGTTGTGCCACTTCTCATACATCATGTCGAGTGAGAGTATGTTTTGGACGGCTGCCTGATTACGATCGTTATCGGCAAAAAAGCCGGTCAAGCGATATGCAAGTTTGAGCTGTACCGGTCCCAACAATTGATCCGTACCTACTCGGAACCCAAGATTGTCCGGCACAAGCTGGTCTTGATTGGAAGCAAGCCGTGGCTGAATCCACCAGCGACGATCAAGGCAACTTTGATAGATAAATCGGTCTGTGTATTGGAAACCGTAACGGTGATCCGACTTGTACTGCGTGAAAATGTCTTGATCCAACTCGCCCGGCGCGAATCCATTTTCGTCTTCGCTCAATCCGCGACCAAAGAAGCCTAAGGTTGGTTGGTGTCGTAAAAACTGGTTTATCTGGTGCGATCGGGAGATTCTACCGCTAACGTTGAGCGCCCAAGGCGCGGCACTGGAGCTGGTTAACAGCGGCGTGCCGGCGTGTTGACTGAGTACCGAAGCATTCCAACTTGCGTTGTAACGGCCCCAACCGTTGGCTGCGTCTTCCGCAGAACAGCCGATATTTGGGATTGCCTGTTGGCCCGAATGCAAAAATCCGAAGGTCGGACCTGACCCAATTCGCGGCCGAACCAACAGTTCATTTTCGGTGTACCGTTTTCGCCACGCGTCAAAGTAATTGCGGGTAAGTTTCACGTCAAAGAATTGTTCTGAATCGCCGACAGGAAACTCATCGAACGCTCTCCGCCTTCGAAAACCGACCTCAAACCCAAAGGTTCCCAACTCCTGCAAGCCAAGCAAGCCTTGATCGTCCAACTCGACCGCCGCTGGCGTCAGATCAGGGGACCGCAGCGCGACTAAATCAATATTTTCAATTTCATCCGTCGTGTCGACTTCCGCGTAAACCGCCTGGACGACATCACTGGCCCAAGTCTCCTGTGGCTCCGGTTTTGGTAAAAGCGGATTGTAGGTTGGAATTTTTTCTTCAAAAGCCAATTCGAAAATTCGATAGTATGCTGGCTCGTCAACGTCGGCTGACAGCTCAAACTCTTCGTCGATACTAATGGTTTCGATTCTGGAGTAGGTAACGTCGTTTTCAATTCGATCGATGCGAATTACTTTTGGACCGGCAACTGCAAACCGAATCGGTTCCTCATGAGTTGCCACCTGATAAGTTCGCGTTGTCGGCTGGCTTTGTAGAAAAGCGTTTTCAATCGGAACGAAGCTGCCATCTTCTGCGACTTCACGAACTTTAGCCGCGACGAAATGGTTCGTCGTTGGATTGAGATGATGGATCGAGAAAAATGCTGCCCCTTGCACAAGGTTGGTTTGTACGTTCGTTGGATTGATCGAGTCGATGAGTTCTACATTCTGAACTTTTCCCGGCGACGTGTACTGGGCGTACGTCGGTGACAACGGGATGAATCCAATTTGTGGTCGCAACAACGACATGGCGAATTGAGGAGACGCGTCTGGGTTCACCTGGAATTGAAGTGATTTTCTGGATGTGATGACATGCTCATTCACGGCGTTCGGATCCATCAGGCTTTTTCGAATTCGCAGCGCCGGCCCTTCAGGCTGCCACCCGGCAATTTCTGTCGTGTGGACGCCAGCTCGTGAGTCGAATTGCAAAAACGTGTCCCAAGTCGCTCCAGATTTGACTCGCGTTTTTAGTTTTTGCAAATCAGCACGCACAGGATTCTCTTGCGCCAATCGCATGACTTCAACGACATCACTCATTCGACTGCTGTCTTCAATGCCAGTTGCGGCGCCGTTTTGTTTCGATTCCGCAGCCATCGTGTGGTAGATGGCTCTGCGATATTTATCGTCCATGCCAACAATCGAGAACTGAATCCCTTGCGGTAATACTCGGTCTTGCCATTGATGCGACTCGCCAAAGTTGAGTTGGTTAAAGTAGTCAATCGCAGAATGCAGATCTCCGCATCCGCACCGAAGTGAAAGAAACCGAAGCGAAATCGAGCGGCAGTTGCGTCCCAAACCAATAAGCCGAACACAGTCACGACACTCGGCATCGTCAACGACCGCGGAGCACCGACCTTGCGGACAATTGCACGGACTCGTCACGCGACCAAACTCACCTTTGACAACTGCACCTATCGTGGTTTCGTTGATCGGCGGAAGAATCGGCAAGGCAAGCTCTGGCCGAGAACTCGAAACACGAAACAGGATATCGGCGCCCGGCGATTTGACCTGCAGTTGGTTTAGTCCCGGAGGCAATTCAATTTCCACGTTCACCGCGGCGCCCGGCACGATCGCTGGATCATCATCGATTGTCAGAGTCTGCGACGCATAGTTTGTATGAATCGGTACTCGCTCAAGCTGATTTTCATTTGCGATCACCAACCAGTCTTCGATCGCCTCGGTGCTACCGCCCACATGAATGGGACGAGCTTCAACTTGAATCCGGATCGGACCGTGGACTTCGATCGTCGCCCCCATTCCCGCATCGGCGCGATAAAATTGCCCCGTCATGTCTCCACGCGTGGACCAAACCGTTGCGGCTCCCTGGCAAGATTTCACAATGGCCCGTTCTTCCTGCCACTGGCGCGGACCAGGACTGCTCGACAACCACGACTCCCATTCTCCAATCGCTCCCAATCGTTCAGCAGGCTCGGACGCACTCAATTTTTCGAAAATCAAGTGCCCCGCTTCCCAATGCTTCAGCCACGGTTTGCCTTGCTCGCCAGACGCTTCCAATCGGCGAATAGATCGTTCGTAGCGACCAAGCCGTAACTCTTTCAACCCCTGCCAGAAGTTAACAATTTCCGGATCGTCGATCTGCTTGACGGTCCGATCAAACAATCGCCACCAGTTCAGTTGGAAACTGCACCTTAGCAAGATATCCAGATTGTCATCGGTTGCTTCCAGCGTTCCCAAAGCAAACAACGCATTTTGGTACTGCCCGCGATTTAAGATCTGTCTTGCCAATTCAACATCAAAACCCATGCCAGGATTCTTCACCGCAGCGACGACAGAAAACATTTCTCGCGATATTTCATCGTCTTCAGCTTGCAGCAACAACTGATTCAGCATTTCCCTCTTGAGTTCGACACTCTCCCCAAAAAGCAACCATCCTCGTCTATCTCGATCCGCAAGAAAATACTCTCCTGCGCTGTGCAACGCGTTGGTGCGGGCTGCGATTGCATTATCGCGAACCCCTCCCGTTGAGTGCTCGATAACCTGACTCAAAAGATCGATTGCGGCAGGCCAGTTCAATTCGCCTGCCAGTTGTTTTGCTTTGTTGATTTTTGAACTGATCAGTTCCAGGTCCCAAATTTCATCACTCGGTTCCAATTGCGATGAAGGTTGAACGCTACTTACGAATCGTTCAAGTCTGGCATCAATCTTCGTTTGAAGTCCATGACGATTGTTGTTCAACTCATATTGGGCGAAACGTAACGCGTGCGAATCGCCGTCATTGGAATTCACTCGTTCGGCGTCGAGTGCAAAGAACGAAGTTTCCGATAGCGACTCCGGAATCGCATCGAGATATTGCATGCCGATGTAAACTGGATCAGCAGTTTCAGAAACCAGCCAAACGGAAACCCGCTCAACGTCAGCCGGTTTGATAAACTCAGCCGTCGCCGCTCGGATGACCGGCGCTGGTGTTCCATGCACAGAAAATGGCCCACCCGCCACTCCACTGTCGTACCGATCATGGATTGCCGCCAAGCCTGCAAACGCGGCTTCGAAACTTCCAGGCACGAGGCATCGGTCACTAACCGCTTCTGTTTGATTGACAACCAATTCAATTGGCGATCGATCATCGTACTGGACCATCACGCGGGACCCTTGTGCGAGATGATTCTGCTCGACAACTACCCGCAGCATGGTTGCTTCGACTTTCTTCGGAATGACATAATCCAACCGACGGCTCTGCACCATGTCCATCGAAACAAGTCTCGCTCTAGCGACTCGATTCAGTAAATCAGGAACATGTTGCTCGCCGACAGTTACTTCTCGACCGTCATCGCTTGCCCGGCGAACGCTTCGATTAAAGAACATGACTTCCCGAAGTTCATTGGAATCGTTCAGCCTCTCCGGAAGCAAGTTTTTATACGCGGTATACCGCTCGCGCATTCGGTTCGCCAAATCGGAAACACTAAGCTCGTCACCATACTCCGCATCGTTGTAGTGACGTGTCGCCAACGCCCGGGACCACATGAAAGCTCGCAGTCCTCCATGAGCATTGCGATTGTCTCGCGCCAAACGCTGAATAAGTTGTTGATTCAAATACGGATCCCAAAGAGGATCAACCGAAGGCGCTGATTGATCAACTGACAAAAAAGATCGACTTAGCGTAGCGGAACTCGGATCAAATTGTGGTGCATCCCAATTTGAAATCGATTTCTCCGGGCCTTCCCAAGATGGCACCGAGAAAGCTTGATTGATCCGCGTTCGACAAAGGTTCAATCCAATCGCATCGATTCGCATGTAGGTTGGATGGGAACACTCGACGTCAATTCGTTTGTCACCGTAGTCGACATCCAAATAAGCAAATTCACGTCGACCAACAACCGACTCTTTTCCATTGATAAAGTTTCGCGATGATCGTTCTGGCAAAGTGTCAAACGAAAGTACTTGATCCAGCGATCCGTCAACGTAGATTTTCACCCAATACGTTTGTCGTTGCTGGATGTCCAAACCGTACTTCAATCTCGTTTCAAATCGAAGCCGTTGAGGGCCGCTGACGTTTAACGTTTTCGATTGCTCAGCAGTCAAAAAGTTGTAGTCGCGAGGCAGAGCATTCGTGTCATCGGTAAATTGAACTCGTTCATGACAATCGCGAATCTCGCACTGGTAGAAGTCAAGCAACTTTGGCGCCGTACGCCGCGATGTATAGACGGTAAACGAAACGGAACCGCTGGCCGAATCGGGTCGCCAAACTTTAGCGACCGACATACCGTCTTGATCCGGAGCCGCGATTATTGAACGGCCATCGGTAGACATCGCTGAATTCAGTCGTCGATAAAGCCCGGAACCGTTGGACGCCCAGATTTGGACATCGTTAAGAACTGAAGCGACAGCCTCGTCTCCACTGTCACAACTAACGACACGAACTAGCTCATGAGCTGGCAACAAAAAGTCCACGCTCTGTCCTGGCGCCAACGTAACCACGCTTTTTCTGAAACGTAACGAGCGTTTTGGTTTTACCCCACCAATCCATTGACTCGAATGGGTTACGTTTTCCCACAACAACTCACCCTGTAATGTCGGCCGTGAATCCCGAGCTCCGTCGTCTAACTCTTGAGCATACGAATACGCCGACCGATCAACAGGGCAGGGAAGTAGAAGAATCATCGTCATCAAGCACATCGTCACAATGCTTGTTCGCGCAGCTCTGCAGAGTGCAGAAAGATTTAGCTTTCGCGCGCAGGTTCTCCCACCAAAAAAATGAGAGATTCGAATTGTATCCAACAGCGGTATCATCAATTGATGATCTCTTGATGGGATTCAAATCACCTGCAAATTCTTGGCCACACAACCCACTGACTTTCCATTCCTAGACATCAGCCATGACGTAATTGCTTACGTTAATTCGAAACGAGTGCGCACTCGACGAACCATGACGCGGTCTGGCATGCAAATTCGAAAGGGGGGGTGGCCTTCGATAGCAAGCGTTAAACTGTGACGATTAACTTCACTATCGAGATTTGAGAAGCTGGGGGTTTAGCGAAAAGTTTGCGGGCGATCAGATTCCTGGCAATCGAACCTGATGCTACTGCGGAATTGCTAGCGAATCGACGAATTGCTGTCGCTTTTTCCGTGTTGTCTTGAGGTCTTTGCGAAAGCTCTGATTGATTTCTAGATGCAAAAACGAAGCGCTGCCTGCGTTCAAAACGACATTGGCTTGAGCATTTTGGGTCCCGCCAAGTTGATCGACTTCGATCGGGAACAGCCTAACGTTGTTTTGGCCAAACGTCTGTTTCAGATTTGCCGCGGTCGAACGTGCAATTCGGCCAGGATAAATTGTCGAATCGCTGACAATAACTTTCGCTGTCGAACCCAAGCCTGAGAGTTTATCGCTGTTGAATCCATGGATCTGCACGATCGCCGCGTCCGCATTAACTTTCAACACCGCACGTGTGAAAGCGTTGATAAAATGATCGTCTTGATGAGCCAAGTCAAACTGTTTTCGATGGACTGTATTCCATGCAGCGGCAAAGCAATCTGATTCCTGAAACATCTTCCTGACAATCGTTCCTGATCCCAGATCGAAGAATCGGTGTGGAGCTTGGAGGACAAGGTTTGATTGATGCCCTGTCTGGAAAGCGAAAAATCCGCGGCCTCTTAATTGGCCATCGGCCTCTCGAAGCGCAAAACATTCGCGTGCTCCAGAATTCCAGCGCTCCAAGTTCCAACCTTCGTCGCTCCAACGTAAGTTAAGTTTTTCAGCGGAGATATTTTTCTCAAGGGTTGCAACAAGAAGCTGCTCAAATCGGTCCAGTTCGGCAGGATGCGGGTACTCGAACACGGATTCTCGAATCGACAACTTCATTAGTTCATTCAATCGTTTTGAGCCCGTCGATGACTTTTCAGCCGTAGTCTCAACGTTTCCTAATTCATCCTTGGGAAAAAGGACAGCAGGATTTCCTTTTTCTTCAGCTCCTTCAGTTGCTCGGCGTACGATTGGAGCTGACTCCACCCCGGCGTGGCCAGCAGGATTCATGTTCATCCTGCAGACGCAAGCCAATGGCGTGACGATGAGAACAACAACGATATATGCATTGTTCATTGGCCAATCTCCTCTAAGGTTTCACCGCGTGAGTTTATTGCGAAACCCTCATGTGAATTTTCCGTCTCGTTTTCCACGATTGTCTGGTACAGCAACACGTATCCATCACTTTCTTCGTCCATTCGGTCGATTCGAATGGTGTAGTCGCCTGGCGGAAGGTCTTCGCCCAAACGAACGAAACACTTGTAACCAGAATCTACTTGAGCCCCCTTACTCAACATCAAAGATTGGCTCTGCTCCATCGGTCGCAAGTCATAGACACGGTTGGTAACCGTGAAATCAGTCTTGGGCTCATTGGCCGAAACCATTGTCTGCTGCGACGGTTCACGCGATTGGATTTGAACTTTAACTTTGCAACGTTCTGTGTTGCCCTGGTCTCGAAAAATCCTCATCGTTACCATCTCTTCTTTTGCAGACTTCTTTTCAAAATGAAAGCTGAGCTGTCCGCGGTCAATCCGCTGCGCAGAGCGTCGGAAGAACTGTCGAGCGTCGGAAACTTTCACTCCGCTTACGAACAGTCGGACAGGATTTTCAGATCGAATTTCAATCTGCCCATGGTTCTCCAGAACAAAATCACTCAAGTCAACTTCACCGCACGACGCAAGCAGCCGCTTTTGCATAACCACTTCATCGTTGATAGAGATTGAAACCAGACCCGGTGACTGTTTGCCAACATAGACTATTTTCGGTGTCGCAGGACGACGTCCAAAGACGGTCTCGTATCTTTCAAATGAAACAGCTTGCCGATCCTGCAACTCAAAGTAGGTCGAGGTAGCAGCTTCGTCTTTGAGATTCAATTCTGCTTCGATCTCCTTGGGAATCAACATCTGTCGAGCAATCCAACGGTCTTCCGGTTCATAACGAACCCATTGGTAATCATTAAAACGCAAATCAACTCCTGGTTCCCGAGGCCGAACCTGCGTCGCAATCGCAAACGTGAGACTATCACGGATCCGTTCCATCTCATTGATCGGCTTGAGTCCAAACCATGAACGATCAACTGAATGAAGACGGCTGAATGCATGGTAGTCCTCTGGAACTCGGACTGTTCGAGACATCTGAGCCGGCCGCACATACGCGTTGGTCAACATGTTGTGGCCTTTGGTGAGTAAACGAACCTTCACAACATTGGGAGGCACCGACAGAAAGTACTTCGTCGGATCAGAAACCAACTCATCCTCTCCGTTGATCACCAACCGATCGTATCTTGAGATGTTTGGAGTGATCTTTAACTCTCCCGAATCGACTGCATTCCCTTGCTGGTCAATGAACTGCCAATTCGCAGTGGTGTTGATCAATGGAATTTCAGCAAACGTTTTAATCGTTTTCTTTTCTGGCTCGTTTGCTTGATCGAAATCTTCTTTTTCCATAGCGGCTTTAAAGTACTCTCCGTATGGAAAACGAAAATGCAGTCGAAGTGGCGTTGGTTCGCCATCCAAGTGAGTGATTAAATATTCAACAGGTTTTTCGTTGATAAGCTGACTGCGTACATATCTTGAGCGGGGCGTCAATTCAAACTCATCACTGTTAGGAACGAGTAAATACTGATTCTGTTCCGACCAACTTTCGGCTGTCTTTCTGGCCAATGCATCTATCGGCGCCCAATATGCGCGAACTACAAGTCTTGTCGTTGGCTTTAGTTCCAACAGTCCGCCGCCAACTGGCAATTCAACATGGGTGACATCGCTGCCAATCGTATGCGTTGCGAACGACTCCTTGCCGGAACTTGCCGCATGCCAACCAATCGAAACAAAATCCTGCTCGGATGTACTTTCCAATCTTTGAAACTCCAATCGGATCTGCGCCTGCCCCTCGGGGACTGGAATGGTTGCCAATGACCGAGGATCCAGGTAAAGTCCCAGCGGAATCTGTTCCTCACGAACGTCTTGATCATCAATGTCGCCGATCACAAACAACAACCGGTGATCCTGCGCGCCGATGGTTGGACACTTGTTCCAACAAAATCGCATCAAGCTGTTACGCTCAGTGGACGTCAACAACTGGTGACTGTAAACGCAATACTTGGATATGTTTTCTTGAGCCTGGTTTGACAGCCGATTCCACGTTTGGCGTTTGTCAAAGTCTTTTCGCTCAATGCGAGTGGCCACTCGCGCAACGACTTCTTTGATCTCCGGACTTTTTGAAACCAGCCGCGTTCGCAGAATGGCAGCGTTTGCGGTCTCATCTCTTACAGCAATCTGCATCGTTCGCGTTTGCGTGGAAACCAAACCCGATTTGCCAAAGAACAGCGGATAAATTGTTTCGCCCGAGTCACCATCGATCAATTGCCGGATGGTGCTGCGGAAGTGGTAGTCCGAGGAGCGAAGCAAATTTCTGTCGGCATCGAGTAACTCATACTCGATTGCATACTTCCATCCGATTCGAGGATTACTTAAATCGTAGTCTGGAGCATCTACCGTTGTTAGAGCTGCATTGGTATACAAACGAAGGCTATTCGCGCCCGGTGTCAGCTGATACTCGACCCACTCGTCAGCCGAAAGCGGCGAAGTCTTGTGACGTTTCGCATCTTCTCGATTAATTTCTACCGAAGTGAACAGCGATTGTTGCAAGAACCCGGTACCAAACCAGCCAATTCCCGCGGCGAGCAGAATCAATGCGATCATCAAAAATACATCTCGAAATCTCATCGCGACACCTCCGCACTCACTGCGACTTGTGCCTTGGAACTGGGCCTCGCAGGAATCAACCATAGCGCACGAGAACGAATGTATCCGTCGATTGTTTCGGCATCGACGTTTTCCAGTTCGACCGCATGGTCGCCAATGTAGCCCGTCAAATTGACAACGGTCGGAAACTCTTGATTCGATTTCGACACAAGCAAGTAGGCTTGCCCGGAACCGCCATCGGTCAACCGGACAAACTTCCAATCGTTGAAACGTTTGACAATCTGTATCAGTTTCAAAACATCCGAGGTATCCACATACTGTTTCAACTCGCTTCGAAGCACTGCCGGCAGCGGTGTTGCTCGCATCTCGCGTCCCGTTCCATCCAACGATGTATGTTTTGCAAATTCGACAAGGTAACGGGCAAGATCATCATTGATCGACGGAATTCCACAGGCTTTGAATTGTGCGGACAAAGTATTGTTCTCAGACTGTTCGCGGAATTTTGTTCGCAGCGAAGGCGACAGCCATAAACTCACGACCTCTTTGCGCTGCGAAACCTGAACCGACGTCGCTTGCATCAAAATTCCAAGCTCATAGCCCGCAGTCTTCTCTCGGCCATCCACAAACGTGTAGCTCAGGCGATCTTCCGTTAATTGATTGACTAATTGACGCTTCAATGGAGTCAATCGAGAAACTTGCTTTGTTCCATCATCAGTTGCCAAAACAATGTCCGCTTCGACTGGCGCTTGAATCGCGCGAGCCTGCGTAATCAAATAGGGGCGACTTTCCATCTGCCGCAACAAAATGTGACGAACAAGATTGAACAGGTTGGTTTTGTTTGCCGCTTTGGAAATGTCAGCGGAGCCATTAAAGTTTCCGCGAGGATGAGCACCGGCTACCAACAGCGCGGACGCTCGAGGTCGCTCAAACAAGTTCACTCCAAAGTCGAATGATCGGGTTTCGAACAAAGGACGCGGAATCTCAACAGCGAATGAATCCGCCAAGCCAGGTCGAAATACAAACGTGCCCCAACCTTTTTGCTTCGTCTCATCAAGTTGCCCGTTTGTCGGCTCGCCAAACGTTTCGTTCAAGACGACATACGTTTCCGAGGACAACGGATCAACAACAATGTCAATTCGGTAACCGAGTGAACTCGCTGCCGCCTGAATCGGGGCCATCCGTTCCAGCACCGTTCGATCTTTCCAAAAAGGCACTTCCGTCTCGACAACCGCTTGGTCAGGAAGGCTACTCATCAAGGCAACCAACGGACTCACGACTTCGTGATCCATGAACAACATTTGCTCAAGACTGGCTGGCTGATATCCGTCCGAACCTTGGGGAACAATTTTAGATTTGATTCCATCCATCCATTTCCGAAACTTCCCGTGAGTTATTTTGATGGCGTACTTCGCATCAGATTCGTTCAAACCGTTTTCATCAATAAAGAGTTTTCCAATCAGCTTCCGTCTTGCGTCAATATTGAGAAACAGCTCGGCAAAATTTCCACTTGTTCGTTGTCGCAATCGATTGTCGAGCGGACTGTCATTCCAAGAGACGTCGAAGCTTCCGCACAGTTCCTTCAACTGGCTTAGTTTAAGTTGAGGCGCGATCGCGTCACGAATCCAAAGCCGCGACTGCAGTTGCGATCGGCTGTTGCTTTCGTGCTTGGCAATTCGATTTTTCGCCAATTGGCCACGCACTTGAAAACAGCTCGAGCCTTCGGATCGAGAAAATAATTGATGAAACTCTTCAAACATCGTTCCACGAGCAAGCGTCACGTCGGCTGCTCCTGAAGCATCAACTTTTCGTGGTGTACCCGCGATGGCCAACGCTGAACAAGGCAGCTGTTGAAATAAGCAAATACCGGAATTCGTTGTGCCCCATTCATCAAGCGGCGCTGGAACTTCGACACAAATCCCGCTGGGCTGGGCTGTATCAATCACGTACATCCCCCAGCCTTTGGCAGGCGATTTTTCGTGAAGCAAAAAGTAACGTTTTCCAACAACGACAAGTTCGTAGTTGATTCCACGAAGACGATTACCAATCGCATTGATGGTTTCACGAACTTCGTTGACGTCACAACCCTGAAGCGTTCTCAACTCCGCGACGATATCGCCAAACGAATTCGTTTCGAATGGCATGGGTGGTTGGTAACTGCCGGGAGCCTTCTTTTCATATAGCAGGATCTTGTTTTCATTGACCAATTCCTGAAGCGATTTGTTCGAGTAGGCCACTGAGTACTCGTGCTCGACTTGATCGGTGGCCGCATTGGTCGTGGAATAATCGAATTGAATCTCAGGTCCACAATAAAAAGCAAATCCAATCAGGCTTCCAGCGACAGCGCCAAGAACTGAAACCTCTGCGTTGGAACGCAGCATGCGAACCGTAAATCGTTTTCCATGAGTTTTGATGGCCATCAACGTTGTCAGCAAATAGCCAAATCCGAACGTATCGGACAACTCCATCGAAGGAAATACAACCGGCATGGTGTGAGCGAGTACGATGCGATAGACGAAACAAATTGTGAAGAAGAAGCACAACTTCCTTCCCCCTTCAACTGTTAGTTTTCGGAACCACGGAGTCTTCAGTATCATGCTGGCCAAGAACAGAATCACCAAGCACTCGGCAGCCGAAACGAGAATCTTGGCCGGGTCATACCACATCAAACCAAGAAGCGCGGGAATCAAAATACCGTTGAAATCCCATGCGAATTTCAGGTTAAACCAGGACGCCAAATAGGCGGTCATCAGGAGAATGATGTATGCCTTTGGACTGGCCAACAACGACGTCGAAATGTCTTCGTAGATTAAGTGAAAGTTTCCAACGTTGAAGTTGGTAAACGGAATCAAGACCATTTGCACCAGGAACCACGTCGCGAGAATACAGGTCATTAACGGCATGAAGCCACGGACGATCCCAGGTTTCCAGAAATAGTTGGCAATCAATGCAACAACGATGAGTCCAAAACTGTGCAACTCATTGCGATAGTCAAAGTTTAGGTGATACTCCTCCACGAGGATGCTTCCGACATAAGGCAGTAGCCAGCCGTCGCATACCGCACGCACCAACACACTGATGATGAGGATCACAAAAAATCGGTCGCGCCCGAAAAAACTGCTCCAGTACGCATTCTGACGTGGCAAGTCGGAAAGGAATCGAGCCAGCCAATAGGTTATTGCTGCTTCGAATATAATTACACCAGCGGTAATTGGACGCGTCATCAGCAACGGCACAAGGTAACCAGGCACAACTAGTGCAGACAAAGTCCAGCCAAACCGCAGGTTGAAAAACACTGCGACGCAAACCCCCAGCCAGACAGTCGTCGTAACGGTGACGGCCGCGGAGTCGAATGGAAAAATTGGAATGCCAAAGTCGAACACTGTTTACCTGATTAAAATTCGTTAAAGTCAAGTTCAACGTTTTGAC
Organism: uncultured Pirellulaceae bacterium; assembly: GCA_964584615.1. Lineage (GTDB taxonomy): Bacteria > Planctomycetota > Planctomycetia > Pirellulales > Pirellulaceae > Mariniblastus. The sequence continues at coordinate 26,519 of CAZPBE010000044.1, forward strand.
TGGTCAAACGCTTTTTCGACTGATGACTGGGTTTGATTTGTGAACTTAGTTCCAATTCGACATTCAGATGAAATCGATCGCAGCAGCGAATTTTTAAACTCGCATTCCATTCACTCAACCAGGATTCAATTTCGCGAAATTGATCCAATTGGGCTGGCGTCAGAATTGATTCGACTTGTTCGACGATTGCATTGGTGTCGTCTTCGTTCGAATGAGATTCGTTCGTATCAACGATCGAACCGCCAGCGCTATGCCGAAAGCTGTAATTTATTTTGTTGCCAACCGATGTCGCATCAACAAGCACGTTCGTATTTTGAGTCTGGTCTATGGAGATACAGTCCAGAATCAACAAGAAAACTCTCTCCAGTAGAAACGGATTGGAAACCGCGTGATACTGATCATTGGTTGTGTCGTCCCCGCCATTGGCGTGTTCGTAATTTGAAATGACCTGCACAGACGAAGCCTCCAATTCAGGCTGTCTCAGCTGCAAAGTGGACTCCCAAATTGACCGGGTATCAAACAAGATACAATCAGCTGGGTCCTCACTAAATCCACCGCGAGTCAACGCTTCACAACTCGAGATGAGCTGACGCATATCCTGCAAACTATCTTTATTCGCACGGTTTGGATTCTTACTGAACGTTTGGGAAAGTGCCTTTAAGGAAGCAAGGTTTACTTGAAGTTGTTGGGCGTTTTGGGCTGCCAACTCTGCTTTCCAACTTTCTGAGCGCTGGAAAGCACGTCCTTCAACGACTTGAATACTAAAATACTGTGAAGCAATTTCACCGCGTTGGTTTCCGCTGCCAAGCGGTTCCAGGTAGACCATTAAAGGGCTGGTCGAGTGTTTTCCGCTGCCAACAAACAATTTTTGGCTTTCGCCACGCGACAAACAACGACGAATCATGGTCCGGCATTCTGCTTTCTCAAGATCGGCAATCGCGGCCAACGCATCAACGCAATTACTGTCATCAATAACAACGTCATGACGCTGAAGGATTGCGGTCATCTTCGGATTAACGTTGTATAACTGTCCGAATGCATCACCAATTGCGACTGCGGCCTGCGATGCGTTTCGAGTTGAGCTAGACAATTCCAGCGTTTTGGACAAGAGAATCTCATTCTCTTTAAGTTCTTCTTCCAATTGCTGTTCGGGAGTTGTTCTCAACCGATTGCAGAACCTCTCGCTTTCGACCTTGCGACTAGCCTTCGCTTTTTTCTCATCAACATAAGTCGCGAGGTCGGTGGCCAGATTGCCCAAATAGTTTTCAAAGTTGTTCCAATTTGAAAGTGAGTCAACGGACATTTCCAACACCATCATGCCGCTTAGTTTTGACATGACTTGCAATGGCACAAGGTATTCGACAACCTTCTCATCGGCTGGATTGTCTGAGAGAAACTGGTGGTCGCAGACAACTGGAATCCCGGCTTCGATCGCATGAGCGTAAGGGGAGCGGCGAATATCACGACGACGTTCCGCGATGTTATCCGGACCACAGTTGACCGTCTTTGCAACCGTCAAGTGTCTTGCCTTTGGCTCCAAATCCAACAACACCAAACGCAATGGATAAATGGTTTGATAAATCGAATCTGAAACCAAGGACCAAACATCATCATCGTTGTCCGTTTGAAGAACGAAGGAAGGGTTGGTTTGCTGAAGCAACCGAAGGTTCTCCAGCGATTCACTGATTGAGACAAATCGAGTAAAGATCCCTGCAACAAACGATAGCGAGAAAGCCAGTGATAGTGGAACCACCGGTAGTTTGATTGAAAAATATTGACTCAATCCCCAACAGATCATCAACAACGCTAACATACCGACGCCGACCGCAATCACGGCGCGTTTTGCCGATAGCTGCCGAAATAGCTGAGTTCCAACAATCGTGACCAGTAGAATCAATAACGATGTTACGAACAAACCCGGAGACTTGAACCCATTCTGATTAAGCAGCGTATTGAGAACGTTTCCGTGCAATTCAAGCCGACTTAGCCTCTTTCCCAGACCGGTCGATGGCGTTGCAAAACCGATCGCGTTTTCATTGATCGCGTCACGGCGATTGGGACCAATCAGCACAACTTTATCCCGAACAAGTTCAGATACGATCTCGTGGTCCACAACGTCCTTTGCTTTGACATGCGGGATTGAATCTGCTTTTCCGACAAATCGAATGCCAACGATTGGATCGGACATTGTCGAACTGGACGCGTGCAATTGGTTGCTAATCGCGAACTCGAAAGACGGGAACCTTGCGTTCCCCGTGTCAGCAAAGACGCGGTGTTGCCGGTAAACGGCCTGATCCGATTTCAAATTAAGATACCCGAGTTTCACCGCCCTGGTCGCAGAAGAGTCCGTGGCGGACTTGTGTCTTTCAATTTGAGTATTCAACTTGCTTCCCGCAATCAATCTGGATGCAAACGTTGATTGCGCAAGCGAATTTAGTTGATTACTGTTGGGAGCAAAAACCAGCCCAACCTTTTTCGCTTGCAGTTGAAACAACTCGCTGGAAACGTTCAACAGTTCAGTACAGGCGGGATCGGCAAAGTAATCTTCGGGAGCATAGACCAGCAGCACGTCATTGGTTCCGCTTGTTCCAGACCCCAATGCAGTAAGGCAGTCGTTGCAATAGTCGTCTGCCGCTTTGAATATCCCGATCGCGCACAGAGTGCACAGCGCAACAGCGATCCCAAGCATGCTGAGCGCTCCATAGGAACTAAACGTTCCGCAGGAATTCAAACCAGGATTTCTATGAAACATGCGTCGGAGGGATTGGGGACTAACAGGGGAAATTCGCCGGGAAAGATGGCGAGAAAAGATACGACACGCTTGAAAATGCGGTGATTTACGAACCGACTCTACTTACAAAGCGGCAGAAGAAATGTTGGTCGTTCCGGTTATCACGAATGTACGATTGCGACGAGGAACGAGAACACGCCAGTGATTCGTCCGATTTGGCGCAGAAAGGACGACCAAAACACGTGATTGGAGTAAGACAACCCCGGAAGTCCATTGCGCGGTACCCGTGGCTCTGTTGGCAGCTAAACAATCAAGCACACCGGAGACTCATACGTAACATGCACAAAGCATAATTCCCGTAGTACACGCATGCATGCAGGGTGTAAAACATTGCCGCAAAAATCGATCGTAAGATCATCAAAACTAATGTCGTGGCGTTTTTTTGCGATTCGTTAAAGTGAAAACTTGTAACCGTTTCTTAGCTTGTTAAATTCACTGATGAAGTTTTCGCACATCGCTTATTAAGGGTGATGATCAAGAACGTTGCGAGAACGCAGATTCAAAACTTTTTTTGCAAAGCCAGTTCATGAGTGACGTAGAACTCTTATTGCGAAACGCGCAGCTTCGTGACGAGATGGAGCCGTATTTGGACGAGTCAGTATTTCTTGTTGACCTCGACAAAATGTCAGTAAGCCGAGAAAACGATTTCCTTCAATCATTGCTTTCGTGGGAGCGAGCACCAGTACTGCCAATTGGACAATGGTTTGAGCCGGAACTAACGTTGCCGCCTCACGACTCAATGCGGGATTCTGACTTGAAGCAACAATTACACCAAGTGATTGGACGGCTTTACGAGAAGAACATTTTGCTTCAATTCACGGACCACCTTTCAGATCGCCAGCTTTATTGTCTCATAGCGCGTGACATCTTGCCGGCGCAAGAAAAGAAGATCCTGTTGCAGGATAAATATCTGAAGTGGCAATGTCTCGACCCAGTTGAAGATGAAGAGTCATGGCTCAGGTATTACGCCACCATTGAGGAACGTGAAGACTGGCAAGAAGAGACGCTTTTGAAGCTTCCACCTAAAGAGTCATTGCCGTTCCCTCGGTCGCTGCCGCAGCATCGCAGGTAGTGGCAGCGTACGGAATGGGACACTGGAACATCTCGGACACTGGAATATTCTCGGACACTGGAATATTCTCGGACACTGGAATATTCTCGGACAACTGGAACATTTTCACGTGCGACACACCTCGACCTTAAACGGTTGAGCGTGCGAATCCGCCATCCGATGCCCCTTCTGGAACGACGCTTACCGTGCTCACAGGGAGCTGACGTTGCGCCAGTCGCTCAACATAATCTTTCATGTTGAGAACTTCGAATTGACTGGTGAGCATGCCAAAACAATCCGCAAGCAAAGCCTGCTTTCTTTCCAGGGACTGATTCATTCCTGGAAAAAACCCCATGTCCGGTTCATCTACGCTCGTCATGAAATCTAGCGGATGCAACAGGAACGAGGGTTCGATTGACATCACTCGGCACATCTTGAGCACCAACCAAAAATACAACCGAGCCAGCGAAGGGGAAAATTGCCCTAGATAAAGGATGTAGCTTCCATGGATAGGAAGTTTGAAAATAGGCATGGTCGTAACTGGAACTTCAACCATTTCCTGCCCGCGCCAATTCCACCGATAAGGACGATTGCTGCGAAAACCATCGCTGAATCTTCCGAACAATTCCTTGCGATCTTCTTTGTCTTCTTTGCTAAGCGTATGCGACGTGAAAAAGTAAAACGCTCGGGCCACTGGTCCCAGGAATGTAGGAAACGTTGTTCCATCGTATTTGTATCCACGACGAATCAATGTTCGCAAGACTTGGTCAGACAGACTAAAACCAGGTCCGCGAAAACCAATGGTTTTTTGGCCAGTGACCTCTTCAATCACTTGCTCTGACCTTTCGAACTCTTCGATCAGTCGCGCCGGGGGATAAAGATGCAACCACGGTTCATGGTGAAACGAATGGTTGGCGATTTCATGTCCCGCATCGGCGATCATCCTTAGCGAATCATGATTTTCCGGAATCTCAGCATCCTGGCCAATCACAAAAAAGGTGCAATCCAGGTCTTTGTCGTCAAGAAACTCCAAAATTCGCGGAACGATCGCAGGGAAGTAAGTTGGAAACGTCTCCCAATTCGAATCACCATGCGCTTTGAGATAAGCCCACTTGTTGTCGAGGTCGAGGGATAGATTTGCTAAAGGCTTCTTGCGCATCTGATAGTATTTTCAAAGTTGTGATAAAGGAGTGGCGTGCAAGGGCCTGCATGGTCGAACATCATTTGCTAATTGTAGCTTGTGTTCCGGCGTTTTGGTCTAATTTGATTTACCATTTCCAAAATGTGGTTGGCAGAATTGGCTGGAGAAATATGCGCGACTGCCGATTTGGCTGCGTCCCCCATCGAACCAAGTTCTTGAATTGAACAACTGAATGCCCGACCCAAAGCGTCGAGGATTGACTGGTTTTGTGTTGGATCAAAAATCCATCCGTTTTCCGACTCGACACAGCAACTCTCGACAGACTGGGCAAAAATGCTTCCAAGAACTGGCAAGCCTGACGCCATCGCTTCGACAGGCACCAGCCCCCATTCGTCAGCCAACGAAGGAAATACTGCGATGTCAGCGCGTCCGTAGGCGCCGCGAAGTTCCTCAGCGTTACAGTTGCCAAGAAACTCTATGTTCAAGTTTGGTCGTTGCAACTTTGCAACTTCATCTTTAAGTGGTCCGCTTCCAGCGATTGCAAGCTCGATTTGCTGGTTGGGATTTTCTGAACACCATTGCTTCAAAGCTTGAGTGAACTGAACAATTCCTTTTCGCTCGCTAATCGCGCCGCAGTAAAGCAGCTTGCGAACGTTTGAATCCTCCAAATCGATCGCCCGCTTAACTTCCTCTTCACGACAAACAGAATCCTCATCGATGCAATAAGGAAAGTGGAAGAGTCGGTTTTGAGGAATTTTCAGGCTTTCGAGATAGCGTTTGCAACTCGGACCGTTGTAAGTGAAATAGTCGACACCACTGCAAATGATCTTTCGCAAAGTCCGGCGAAAGAACCCTCGCTCTTTTTCGATGTGGTCGGACATATTGCCAACCATCACCAGTGGCACGTTGCGAACAATACGACGATAGACAGAACACAACAACGTTCGCATCCCCATCTCGTATGACAAAACCACATCCGGCTTCAGTTTTCGCAAACGCTTGAGCGTATCAGTCGGCACATGGATGAAGTTCTGCTCTGAAAATCCGGATGAATGTTTCCACCAGGTCGTGAGCATGAAGTTCTTTTGAATTTGCACATCCAACCCGTCCCATTCCGCTTCCCAGGACCGATCGGGTTCCATCGGAACCGACAACAAAATGGTCAACTGCCGAACTTGTTTTGCCAACTCTCGGTAAACCGCAACATGATGTTTGCGCAAATAGTTATTGAGGATAACGACATGCAAATCCAATTTGGCGTCATGGCTTGCCGATTCACACGGATTCTGAACTTCCGTTTTTTCGGCGCCCTTTGCGTCACTTGTCAAAACTTCCCTTTCCAAACAAGGGGCTTCTTTGCTGGAACTAAATAAGTTCATTGCGTGCCTCCCAGCCTCAAGAACCTAGGAGTGGTATCGGCTTGTTCGCGAACCTCCTGACCCATTTTTACCGCCGGGTCGTCTGTTAACAATGGCCAAGCCAGCGCGACAACCCAAACAATTGTCGGCATACCGCTAATTGTTGAGAAGATCACGTTTTCGAAAAAGCCGTTGACGACGATAAAAACAATGATCCCATCGGCGAGCACATGATGAACTTTGAACATGGATTTAATTCGGCCTAACACCATGCATACAGCCGCGAGCCCTCCAATGTAGCCTGTTGAAAACGCAACATTCAAAATCAGATTGTGCGTATACATCGAATAGTCATGCAGATAGAACTTGGACGTCGCAGCACCATAGCCTGTAATCGGGCGATAACTTAGCAAGTGCATAGCATATGCCCAGATATCAGATCGGCCCGTGGCTGACGTCAACTCTTCCGCGTCACCAGATTTTGACACCAACGTCAGTTTGTCGGCTATTGCGGCACCCAAATCAACTTGGGTCGCAAGGATAAGAATTCCAAGTAAACCAAAGAACACGCCGCAAATATAGAAGTAAAAATATTCCCGCTTAAAGAAAACATGACGGTAGCAGGCAAGCAATGCACATGCAGTGGCCATGGTCGATGTACGCGACATGGAACCGGCCAAGGCACAGACCGCAAGCAAGATCGTCAACAACACAAACCATGAATGTCGCTTGAACGTGCACATCAGAATGATTCCAAACACCACCGTGATTCCAGAATACTGCCCCAGCGTATTTGGATGAGCAATTCCGGCCATCCGAATTGTAAATTGACCGTCGGTAATCGGCTCGGCCATGATGCCAACTGATGGCCAGAGAAAATACGCCAGCCACGAACAGACAATAAAGAGACTCATACCGTAAAACACGCTCTTCATCGTGGCAAAGACCCCTTCTTGCACCAATACTGTTACCGTTAACAACACCGCTGTGCAAACCGCAATCGCTGAAACCGATGAAGCAAGAGGCGAAATTGAGAATGGCGCAGCAACGAAAAAGAAAAAGACAAGGATCACCATCCAGGCCACTGGAAAGGAAACCAAGACTTTTCGTACTCTCGCGTCTGAAACCGCCCCCCAACCACCGTACAATCCGGAAAGGCCAACGACGCCAAGCTTCAACAACACTTGAACATCAAGTGAGACATCATCCTTATCCACCATGACGTTGGCGAGATTGAGAAATGAACAAATGAAAATCAGGGACCTACCGATGAACCCGTTGAGAGGGCGATCCAAAAGATTCCAAAAAAGATCGCGCGGAGTCGCAGAGCTGATCCGAATTTCTGGATGACTGTTCCCACTTAAAGAAGACATGCTGCGCCATCCCGCTGACTTGGCAGCTGCATGTCAACCAACGGCTGTGACTCGTCACACAGCCATAACGCCCACGCCCACTTGTTGCGGAGCGAAGGCGTTTGGTTGATCAAAAGAATTTGAAGCAGATAATCCATAGTCTTTGTTTGACGCGTTGGTTTGAATTCGCATGACAGAAACCGAGCGAGCCAAATTAGGCTGAGCCGCGATGCAACACGACGACGAGTGCCGTTTTGTAAATCAGTTTCATGTCAAACCAAAATCCACGCTGGCGAATGTACTCCATGTCCATTCGCATCCATTCGATAAATTTGGTATCTCGATCCTCACGTGCCTGCCAAATACAAGTCAGCCCAGGCAACACAGAAAGTCTTTGACGCTGCCACGCAAGGCATTGTTGCGACTCACCGACAGGTAGCGGGCGTGGACCCACGAGCGACATCTCACCACTGAGAACGTTAATTAGTTGCGGTAACTCGTCGATACATGACTTTCGAAGGTATCTTCCGATCGGCGTTACACGTGGATCGTTAGTAAGCTTAAACGCAGGGCCATCCTGTTCGCTGTATTGTCGTAAGGCGTCCTTCTTGTCTTCAGCGTCGACAATCATGGTGCGAAACTTCAGAATCTCAAACGTCTTGCCGTCAACGCCTTCGCGTTCCTGGCGAAAAAACACCGGACCGCGCGAAGTGAGTTTGATTGCAACTGCAGTGAACATCAAAAGGGGCGAGAGAGCAATCAGCCCCATTCCTGAACCAGCCAAGTCAATTACTCTTTTCCAAACTGGAGTTTTCAATGCCGGAAGAAAACTAAGCTCTGAACCCGTTCCACGCTTGGCGATTTCCAGGTCGAGCGAAGTCGCTTTTCCGTTTGGCGAAACTATTTTTGGTTGAGCTTGAGCCAATTCACTAACAGCAGTTGCTGAAATCGATCCTGATGAACCACCACGATCAACCGACTTCATTGAATGCGGGCCGTCGGTACGCGTATAGGTTCCGCTCTCACTTTCAAAAACTTCATAGCCACCATCACTTGGGCCATCTCCTGCTCCAGGAGCGCCATCATCATCGTTGTCCTGATCAAATTGCTTCAAGTGTTCTGATGACTGGCTGACAAGTTTATCATCCCAAGGATAAACAGAAACTTCTGTTTGAATGTCAACGTCCAGCTCATTGGCGATTTCTACTAATCCGCTGGCAACTAGATACGCTCCGCCCTTAACGGTTTCCGGTAACAACACAGCCAAGCGCAATTGATGCCAGCCAATTGAATCCGAGATACGAATGCGATCACTGAACTCGTAGATCAACTGCTCTAACACTTCGTCTTTGACAACTTCCGCGAAATCAATTGACACGATCGCGAATTCGCGATTCGAGCCGTCACGGCGATTTGCCCGAAAACGCTCTCGCGCAACCTCCCGCTCAAATTGTTTGGGTGTTAAGACGTTTTGATGCCCCGGAGGGGGAACGTGGGCCCAAGGTTTTAAAATCCTTTTGAATACCGATTCGTTTTTACGTCTCGTCCTAAAGATCATATCCACTATCCAAGATGTCTAACAAAGTTCAAAAGCGACAAGGGTATCGCGAGTTATTTACGAAGGAATCTAAAAGTCAAATTTGTCACAACTAACAGCACAACCAATTTACTGCTTGTTAATCACAAGTCCAATAATTTCGACACCCAGACTTTTCATATGAGATCGAAATCGATTAATTTGACGGTGATCAATTTGGTTTGCTTCTACTGTCAGAATTAAACCATCCAAATGGGTCGAGATTGAATGGCACGCCGTCAAATGGTTTGCGATAGGTAAATCGAATACTACGTACCCGTATTCAGAAAATTTCTCACTCATTACTTGCGGCATGAGATCAAACGGCAATTCCAACGCCTCTTGGTCTGACTTTTGCCCACAGCCAATCACATCCAAATCAGTTATGGGTGTTTCATGGATGACTTCGTCGACGCCAGCGAAATCGAGAATCAATTCACTCAGTCCGGGAGATCTAGACTGTCCTAATCGGCGGGTGATATAGTGCCGACCAAAATCTGCCTCAACCAACAAAACGCGAGTCCGCTCAAGCGACGTCAGAGCAGCTGCGAGGTTATAAGCGACAGTGCTGTTACCTGCTCCATAATTGAGCGAAGTGATGCCAATCATTTTTGTGGGCTTGCTTGCCTTATGATTTTGAAACCACTGTCGCGATTGTCGCGCAAGGGCAAGAAAATGACGTCGCAAACTAGCACTTGGGGCAACGCCCATGCGCTTCGCACGTTGGCGGTCCTTTTGATCTCGGTTCATAATATCTTCAATCATTAGTTCACCATGTTTCGGCTGGAATAGACACGTGGAAGAGTTACCAGTACCGGCATCTCAAGGATTTGCTCAACTTCGCTTTCATTGAGCGATCCGCTCAAGTGATTTCGCTCAAAGAACAATGCGGTAAACAAACCACACAGTATTCCCAACATCGCACCAACGGGCATGAACAACTTACCTTTGGGGCTGACATGTTTCACGACAAAATTGGGTTCTTGAGCGACCACCAATCCTGAAATATTGCTTTGGTCGAGACTTGAGTTTGCTTTTGCCTCAATTCCCTTTTCCAGATACAGCTCATGATCACGACGCGCCGTGCTAATGTTTCGAGCAAGCTTGTCCGTTTCAACTTCCGCCTGGTTTAGTTCAACGAGCCGCACTTGAGCATCGCTCAACTTCTCTTTGAGCCCGCCCAGCCTTGCCGTTGACCCGACTGCTGCCGCTTGAGCACGAATAAGATCGACTTTAATGTCGTCGTAGACCGGGTTCATCTGCATCTGCATCTGCGTTCGGTCATCGGCCATATAGGTCAGGTTCTGCTGCATCTTAGCCAGCTGTTTTTCAATTCTAATAACGTCCGGGTGTGATTCGTTGTACGTCGAAAGCAATCGCTCTCGCTCGGCTTGAAGGTTGAAAACCGATACCCGGGCATCGTCGCCTGACTTGCGCTCAACTCCAACCGTCTCCACCGCCACCTGGCGTTCTGTTTTCCCCATTTCAGCTTGCAAATGCCTCACCATCTCGCGATCTTTGGCCAATTCAATTTCTGTCGTCAAGATGTCTTTTTCGAGATCGCTGACAATGTCATGCAATGTTGCGCGAGCATTTTCTACCGAAAGAAACTTGTTCTTGTTTCGAAAGTCACGCATGACCGCCAACGAACTGTTCAACGTTGCTTCACACTCTCGAATCTTGTCTTCGAAAAACACGGTTGAGCCTTTCACCGCGTGAACTTGAAGGTGTATCTTTTTCGTCTCTTCAAAAATTGAGCTAACAATTTCTTGAGCTAATCGAGCTGAAGAAGCTTTGGCGTAAACGGAAATGACCGAAGTCTTTTTCTCAGCATAAACTGACATGCTGCTTTCAATCTTTTTCGCGGCCAATTCACGCTTTTTCAACCGCTCAAACTCTTCCTTCGTCATCCCGTCGGAACTCGCTTTGCCGGATGACAAAAACTTGGGCATTGAAAGTGAAGGCATCCACTTATCAAGTGGACTGGCAAGAATCCTTTCGGATCCAATGTTGTCGACAACCGCTTCAATGACTGCGCGGCTTTTAATGATTTCAGTAACAGATCGAATTTCTGTTTCGCGCGTATCTTGAATCGATACCCCGACGCTCGAAGTCGGTGAAACGTTTGTATCCTGCCGACCTACCTGAACGAAGATGCGGCCTTCAGATCCGTACATACGAGGCCATATCACAAACGCTGCAGTAACTAACATCATCACCAGCAAAAACACTAACAAGCACTTTCCCTTGTGCCGGAGAATGGCGCTTGCAATTTGAGCCAACGTTAGTTGCGGGCTATTCATACTCGAATCCGTGAACAGATTGATCGTTTAAAGTTAAGAGAATCGAAGCAGTTAACAGAGATGAGCTATCTGCGCAATTCAACAGCAGAGGGATTTGCAAGGGAGGTATTTGACATCTTCCGCACAAATCGCCTGCGTCTATACCAGAGCAATCGAAGTTTTCTTGGAGTCAAATATTCGAGGCCAGTTTAGTCTGGCATTGCCGAAATTCAAGGCTGTTTTGCCGGTGATAACGACTTTAACATCTCATTTTGGGCTATCAAGGGTTGTGAAAGCATCTTCAACAATTCCCCACCAATAGCTACTAACTGATTGACGTGAGTTTCTTAAGCCTTAATAGGGACAATATGGGAATGGTATTCCCCTATCCTTTTGACGCGAAAATGGCCTATGACAAAGTTGTTAGAAAACTAGTCGACTTCCGTAAGAAAAAGACTGTTGAAATTCTCGCAGAACTTCTACGTAGTCACTTGCGCAATCCAGTCGCTTGCGCTACTCAAATTTCGAATTTGAATATCAGGCGATTGTGCTTGGAGGGTAATCGAACAACCTCCGCCGGTCTCTACGGCCAGAACTTTCGCGTTAATTGCACGAGCGCATTTGATATCGTTGGGTGTGTCTCCAACGACCCATACTTTGGATTCTTGAAATCGATCGCCCAGAGATGACTCGGCCACAGCAACGGCTTGCCGGGCAACGTCATCGCGATCCGAGTGGCAATCGCCGTAGCCACCAAACAAAAAGTACTCTGATATGCCGAAATGGCTTAATTTGATTGCTGCCGCTCTTTCCAGGTTGCCGGTGAGAATTCCAAGGACCACGTTTGGTGCGGCATTCAACTGATCCAGTATCTCGACAACGTTTGGCAGGATTTTTCCATCTCGACGCTCGAGAAATCCAGGCAGCCGTTCACAGTATGCCGATGCAAAACTCGAAATGTCTCCATCAAGATCGAGTCCAACTTTGCTCAACAACTCGTTGATGATTCCATGATCGGTGCGACCATGCGTATCGACGTCTGGGACTTCCTCAACTCCATAGACTTCACGAAGCGTTTGCTTCATGGCTGCCAGTCCAGCACCATTGGTCGTGATCATGGTTCCATCGATATCAAAAAGCACAGTCCACATGTTTTTTCCTGAGTTGATCCCTAATTCTTGTTGGCGAATTTTCGTGAACGCAATTGTGCATCACCATTTTCTGTCACCACTCGTCTTCGGCAGCAGGCAACTTGTCTTCGATTCAGTGAAAAAAGTGGGACAATTTCGTTCGGATTCATGCACAATGTCGCTAAACCGAGGCATTATCGCAATGCACCCAATGGCCGGGCCTGATATAATTTGATAAGTGATGACAACTTCGACGGTTAGCTCGTCGGAAAGGACACCCCAACGGTCCGATATTCGGCACCGATCGGGAGACTAGATATTCACAACCACCTCCAAATATTGCGAACATTGCTAAATCCATTCGGCAATTCAACGAGCCAACATGGACTTCGCGAGTCTATGCCGCCATTTCGACGGTGGTTGTTGCACAACACAAGGCCGTTCACACTCTCCAGGCAACGCATTAACTGCACGCTGATCGTCTTGTTGCTCGTTTGCTGGCTCCCCGAACCTTCTACTGCTCAGGCCCTACAGCAATCCGCTAAAGAGCTGATTGCACAACTTGGGGACGCGGATCCAGACCTTCGAACTCAAGCTGAAGCCGCGTTAATAGAACTGGGTGAATCGGCGACCGAAGCCGTCGAGGCCAATCTTCAATCCGACGACAACGAAATCAGGCTGCGTTGCAAGCGATTGATCGTAAAAATAAGAACACGCGCCGCGCAAACAAAAAGAACCCGGTTTCTGGAAGCTGACATCGATGACATGAGTGATGGTGGCTTCCGTTCATGGCCAACGTTTCGAAATGCAACCAGCAGTTCTCAATCCGCTCGGAGACTGTTCCTTTCGATCGATGAGCAACTGAACCCATTGTTCCAATTGATCAATGAGGAAACGTGCCCAGACTTGGTGCGCAAGGCGAAATCGATGACATTGTATGCGGTTGAAGGACAGGCATCGACAACGATGCTGTCCGCATTTGTGCTTGCCAACATTGTTGAGCACGAAAGAAATCCTGATCTAACGATGTCCAATGTCAAAAAAAATGAAGCTTTGGCTTTTATCCAACGGCCTTTGTTTACTAACGCATGGAAAGACAGTGAATCAAGCCGTGAGATTCAGCAACTGATTTCGTTTTGGCTCAATTCAGTTAGAGAGAATGAGAAGCTGAGCCGCAATGAGTTCCAAGTCATCTATACGTATGAACTTTCTGGTTTGGTTGAGTCGCTAGATTCGAACTGGGACGAAGCCAATTCTTCCGATCGACTGCGTTGGTTTGATTGTGCTCAAAACGGACTTTCAACAGACGAGCTTGGCATCGTGACTAATAAGTTCGATGACGACTCGGACATTGTTTCAACGTTCGGCCTAGAGAACCCAACCGAAAAAATGGAAGTTCAAATCCGAGACCTGGCCTTGCTTACCGCGGTCAGAATCGCAAAGCAAAACCCTCTTGATTTCGGATTCGTAGAAACGGTCTCAAATTTTGATTTTTCATCCACCTCGCTTATGGGATTCGACGACAATGAAACTCGGGAATCAGCTTTCAAACAATTCGCCCAAGCCATGAAAGTGAATACGGCGATAGAAAGAAAGGCATCTGAAGAACAGGACATTCGAGAACAGAACAATTAGTATCAGGCTTAAACAGGCAGGCAGCCCATTCCACGAGATGGGCTTACCGAACGGAACACAGAACAGTGGCGGCAGACACAACAAAGGAGCAGTGAGTAAGGACAGACACTAACATTTGACGGGATGGGACAACGATGGTAACCACCGACCAATCAACTGCAGCGAATCAGCGTAGCCGCTTGAGCGACAGCAAGCCAACTACGGTGTCAAATAGTCCAGCCGGCGAAAAACAGCCGCTGGCTTTTTCGGCTACGTTTGCCGAAATGGCGTTGATCAATTTTCAGATCGACCCAAAATTGGTTCGCAAAAAATTACCGCCAGGCCTTGAATGCGATTCGTACAATGGCGATTCACATGTCAGCTTGGTGGCCAAAGCGATCAGTGACCTAAGATGGAAAGGCATTCCCGTGTGCCGAAAGTTCTGCTCGTTAAGTCTGCAACTTTATGTAAAGCAGGAAACTTCTACTGGGCCTAAATACGGAACATTCTTTCTCAAAAACTATGTTTCACGAAGCGGTGCGGCTTGGCTTATGGGCAAGCTACTTGGGTCAGAAGTTGATAGGCTTCGCATAGTACAGAAAGCTTCTGGATTTAGATTAAGAACAGAAACTCCGGACGTTGAGTACGCCTGGAAAGTTGAAGACCGCGAAAACAAAATTCGTATTCGTGCTCGCAGCCGCATCAAACAAATCCCTTCCGGTTCCAAAGCCAGCTATGTGCTTCGCCATTCTGATCGATACACATTGCAAAATGGAAAGACGTATCTACATGGTTTGTCCTCAGCCGATTGGCAAATGTGGGATGTCGCACAAGCGAATTTCACCTGTGACGTGAAACATCTGTTTGGTGAAGAGTTTGTCAAACCCCTCGCCAAGCGTCCTGCTTCCGTTTTACTTTCCAAAGGTAGTGACGTAAGAATTCAGAAACCTGTCCAAATCTCTTAGGGTACAACTGAAGTCGAGACTTCTCGATTGACTGACTCAATCGACGAAAGCTGCATCGATTGCGTTGACGCTGGCATCGATGCCGACAACGGACAAGCGTCGGCAAAACCGTTTGTCTAGATTTTAAGATCGCCGTATACTTTTGTTGTTGAAGTCTTTATCGCATTTATCATTCTCGGTTTGACCAATTCAGGTGCAAAATTGAACGCTGTCCTTCGAAACTTAGCCGCCTTTCTTTTTCTTTTGTTGTTCTGCGTCTCGCCCAATTCGCTCACTGGCCAAACTGTTGTCGAGCAGGAGCCTGCTGCTCAAGCTGATCAGAAGGACAACGGAGCAAAGGATGACTCAAAAGAAGCAGCCAAGAAAGGCAAGAAAAAACGCTCGGTGCATGATCGATTTATGCGAGTGCGGAAAGATGCGAAAGGGCGCCCTGTCGCGTTGCAGACTTCGATCGTTAGATATCAACTAAAGACAGAAGAAGGCAAAACCATCAACGTTGATTTGATTGGCGCTGTCCACATCGGGGAGAAAAAGTACTACGAAGATCTCAACGAACAATTCGACAAATACGAAGGCTTGCTTTACGAATTGGTTGCTCCCGAAGGCACGGTCATTCCCAAAGGTGGACGTGAAGAAGACGACGTTGAAGTCGTGATGAATCCTATTGCGGCGATGCAACAAGGAATGAAGAAGATGCTGGGCTTGGAGTTTCAGCTTGAGCACATCGACTATACCAAGAAAAACTTTATTCATGCCGATATGACGCCAGAAGAATTTGGCAAAAGCATGGCCGACAACGACGAAAGTGTCGGCGGTTACGCGCTGCGGGCGTTTGGACAAAGCATGGCGATGCAAGCTGCAGGGAAGGGCGATAGCTCCGTTGGCATGATGATGGCTTTGTTTTCGAAAAACAAAACGCTTCGCATGCGACGAATGATGGCTGACCAAATGAAAGACATGGAGTCAGGCATGATTATGTTCGAAGGCAAAGATGGTTCGACCATTATTGACCATCGTAATGCCAAGTGCATGAAAGTTCTCGAGCGAGAGATTGCTGCCGGCAAGACAAGCATCGGAATTTTTTATGGTGCGGGGCATCTCGCTGATATGGAACGACGCTTGGAAAGTGATTTTAAGATGACTCGCGGAGGCGCTCGTTGGCTGAATGCATGGAAGCTTACCAATCGCGAACAGAAATAAGCTAGGACTTTAAAACTTAATCTGAAAACCAAAAGGCGAGGACGCAATCATGCTCCTCGCCTTTTTTCTTGTTGACATGAGACATCACTTAGATCGTTTTAGTAGTCGCTGCCAAACTTCCTCACGATTAACGCTTCATAATCCATCCCGTTTTTATTCCAATAAATTCAATGCTTGATCGAATAGTCGATCGAAAGAAGCAATGAAAATGAGGAGAAAAATGAGAAACAAATCGACACGTGCCAGAAAAAAAGGAGCCGCTTTAAAACCGATCGTCCTGTACGACCACCTGCCTGGAATTCTTGCAGGTTACCCTGCAGTTTTGTTTGCTGTGTTGGGCGTGCTTTCGATTTGGCCAGAGAGATTTGGCTCGCATATGCTGTTCTGGATCGGCTTAACGATCATGTTGATCTGGTACGTCGCGTTTCGATTCAACATGCCAAAGAATAAGTTCTGGTTGCTGTTTGGACTTCTCGGAACATTCATCGGAATTCCGGTGGCGTTGGAATTGTCGGGGAACATTCGGCCGTTTTACCATCTCGGCGGAGCGCTGGGCCAACTGGCTCCTACCGTTAATACCGGTGCCTGGGTGGTGATGTCGATCGTCTTCAGTGTTATCTGGGCGGGCAATTTCATGTGGAGCCGAACTCACTTGCGAGTGAAAATTGATGAGTCGGGGCTGACTGTCAATCGACTTGGCGGCAAGGGCGAACGATTCGAATTGATTGGCTTGAAAACCGAGAACGAACCGCTCGATTACCTGGAATTGTTCCTCTGCGGAGTCGGATCGCTTTCGCTGAAAACTCGAATGAACAAAACGATCTTTAAGATGCATCGGGTTATCGGGCTTTACCGAACGCCTTGGTTTCCGGTCTTCAAAAGCAAACTCGCTCGCATCGAAGAGATGCTCAGTTACCAAGGAAAAGTTGTCTCGGTAGACGGAGATCGAAACGATCGACTTGACGCTGCGGAAATGGCAGACAGTGACGGAGACTTCGAACTGGACCATTTCGAAGATACGCCGTTCGATGAAGTCGAACAGTTTGAGTCGACCGAAACCAGCAGCGAGCAATCGCTTGGCGAACCGATGATGTAAAGATCCAGGTTGGCGGAGTAAATTGAGATTTATGAATGCTGATTGTGGAATAGCACCTGACGAAAACTGCTTACGGGCGCAAGCAAACCCCTCGGCGGCCCGATGGCAAGAGGAGCACGATGGCAGGTAGGAGGAACACGATGGGAGAGCGCAAAGGAAATGCGCGATGGGAGAGCGAGACTCTGTTAACCGGCAGAGGGACTCGTTCTCCCATTTTTTGTAATTGGTACTTTCGGGCATCAGGTTTATATCGGTATATGAAATTGGAAGTCATTGCAGCACAACCGAGAGCGGAATACGGACTCGTGGTTTGGGCACATGATTTGGGGCTCATGATTGCGAAGAATCTTGGTATCTTGTCCATTGGATGAGCGAGTGCGAAATCTCAAATCTCAAATCTCAAATCTCAAATTCAACACATATGATCGACCTTGGCCAAACCAACTCCATCGACGTCATTAACGGTCGGTTATCGCTAGCAGGAAAATCAGTCATCGACATCGGCTGTGGTGCGATGGACTTCTCTCGTTTGCTGGCTGAGTCGGGGGCAAACGTTTTGGCAATCGATCCCGATGCGGCGCAAGCAAAACTCAATCGCGAATCTGAGCCCGTTACGGGCATCGAATTTGTAGAAACCGGCGCGGAGAGCTTACCTTGCAAGCCTGCTTCCGTTGATGGAGTATTCTTTTCGTTTTCACTCCACCACATTTCTGAAGAAGCTTACCCTCAAGTCTTCACCGAAATTTTTCGCGTGCTGCGACCGGGTGGATTCTTGGCCGCCATTGAACCGTCGCCATCTGCCCTCAATGAAATCATGAAACTGTTTCATAACGAAGACAAAGAACGAGCTGCCGCACAGATTGCATTGCAACAAATTGCCGTTCCGGTTTTCGCATCTTCAGAAATGGTCACTTATCACAGCTTCATTGAGTACCAATCGTTTGATCAATTCGCCAACCGATTCGCCAGTAAGTCATTCAATGAACTCTATTCGGAAGCCGATATTCGGCGTGACGCCGTAAGAACTGCCTTCGAGCAACATGCTCCAGACTTCAAGTTCATCTCGCCAAAACAAACGTTGATTTTGACCGATTTTCGAGGCAATTAGTTTGCTCGCCGCAATCGGTTGTCGTCGCGGCACCTACAAAAAAAGATGCAGACTTGGGAAAGCCATACATCCGTTGTTTGTTTCGCAGGTTGTTAATTGCTAAACGTTCCGGCAGCAGCATCTATCGCCCTGGCGATGAACCGCCGCTTTCGATATTTTTCGTGAAGCTACTGTTGAGAACCGTGTTGATTTGAGCGTTCGTCAAATCTGAACCATCCTCAAGAGTCGGGTCTGTGTTCATCAAGTTGTATTCGATTGAATTGTGGCTCAACCCAAGATTGTGTGCGATCTCATGAGCTGCGACTTCAGCCACTACGTTTCGGCCGTTTTCAAATGTCGGCAAGTTGTCACCCACATGCATGGTGATCCCGTTTGAGTCGACATAAGCCAAACCATTGGCAACGTTGTTGCTTTGCTGACTAAATCCAGCCGACACTTGCACGAAGTACATATCCAACACGAGCGGATCAGTGTGTCCAACTCCAATCGCGTCACCGCTATCAACAACGGAAGTCAGATCCGAAGTTGGTCGGGTTCCCCCGTTTCCAACATTGAAAAATGAGTTGTTGGTCGTTCGCTCGGTTAGCCAAACAACATCCACACCAGCTTGCAGGTAGATCTCATCGATTCGACGCATGATGTCAAATTCCTGATCCGTCGTTCCAAAAAACTCAGCCGTATTGGATCCATTCGAGTCGGACACGATGATCGGTTGAACGAAAACCTGTTGTGTGACCTCTGGGAAAGCCTCGCGTGTTTGGTCATTGAACTTTAAAGATTCAGCGCCAGTGATTCTGTCCAGGCCGTCGGCTCCAGTCGTATCGCGAACGATCAAAGTGGAGTCATCCAAAGTCACGACATAGTTGCTGTAGTTTCCGCTGAAGACAGCGATGTCAGCATCTCGATCGCTCATGTTGAGGATGTCGTCTCCTGCACCACCGGTCGCTGTATCACTGATGTCGGCATCGATCGTGTCGGCTCCTGCATCGCCAAAGACTTTGTCACTGGCAGCGTCTCCCGAAAGGAAGTCGTCTCCATCATCGCCAGCGAGTCGGTCAGCTTGATTGCCCCCGTACATGGTGTCATTACCCCCGTTCCCGCGAAGCGTGTCATTC
>CAZPBE010000045.1:0-45623 GCA_964584615.1 uncultured Pirellulaceae bacterium
GGCGTTACCGATGGTTCACTCAAGACGAACAGCTTCATTACTTGGCAAGGGTCGACCATCAAGAACTTTGAGTTGCGAGTGAAAGTCAAAGTTACCGCTAGGGGTAACAGTGGTCTTCAATATCGCGGCAAAGTGCGTCCTGATCTGGGGTCCCATGTTGTGACGGGTTATCAATGTGACATTGTCGCCAGCGTTCCGAAATACAACGGCATGCTATATGAAGAAAGAGGAAGGCGGATCTTGTCGCACACTGGCGAGAAAGTGATCGTCGATCCGACCGGACAGCCTTGGGTTGTCGGCAAACTTCCTGTCAAAAAATTCGCGCCCGATCAATGGCACGACTACCGAGTGATCGTCGAAGGCAATCATCATCGTCACTGGATCGATGGTCATCTGACGGCTGACCTAATCGACTTGGATGAAAAAGGTCGAGCACTTGAAGGCGTTCTGGCCGTTCAAGTTCATAAGGGGCCAGCGATGAAGATTCAGTACAAGGACTTCAAGATCAAGCATCTGAGCGACGATCTGCCGCTGCAATCTGCCGCCGATCACCCGATTTCCTCCGAAGCCTACGGTGTTCGGCCGCAAGGAAAACTGCCCAAGGACTGGAAGGCTCCGGTGCACGGGCAGCAGCAGTCCGAAACGAAAGAGTCTGGAACGCCGGAACCGACCTTAAAGAAAGTCGACATCGATTTCGAACTTGCCGACGGAGCGTCGTGGGACGGCAGTCGCGCCTTGTTCGTTCCGGATGTAAAAGGCGGAGCGTTGTGGAGAATTCCGACCGAGAAAGATGCCAGCCACGCCAAAAAGCGATTGAAAGGCAAGTGGGCCATTTCCGGAACGTGCCACCACAACGGGATTTTGTACTTCGCAGACAGTGGCAAACGGAAGCTGTTTCGGTTGGGACAAAGTGGTCCGCCAGAGGAGATCGCAGCCTTCGCCAAAGGTCAGAAGCCCAACGATTTAGTCATCGATCGCGGCGGTAATACCTACATTACCTTCAGCCGCGAAGGGGTCGTCCGACGTGTGGCGGTCGATGGCAAAGTCTCAATCGTCGTCACCGATTTAGTTAAGCCCAACGGCATCGGCCTGTCGCCAGACTTTAAGACCATTTACGTATCGTCAAGCAAAACAGGTCAACTGGTAGCGGCGAAAATTGACCCGTCGAAAGACCGCTTCGAACCATCCGCATTTGCTCAGCTGCCAAAAACAGAGATCGGTTTTCGCGGTGACGGCATGACGGTCGATCGCGCTGGCAATGTTTACTGCACCGGCGGCCGGTCGGTTTGCGTCTTTGACCCGCGCGGAAAAATGATCGAGGAAATCGTTACAAAAACGCGACCGATCAACGTGGTTTTTGGTGGCGACATTCAACGGCAGTTGTACATCAGCACCTTCGATGGACTTTACGTCATGCCGCGCGATGCTTACGGCATCTGCCCCATGCCAGCGGTCGACACCAGCGGCATCGAGGTGACGCAGCAGATTCCATACGCCGACATTGAGGGACGAAAGTTGTTCATGGATGTTTACCGGCCTTCGTCGCGTAAAACGCCAGATTCGGCACCAAAACTATCGCCCGCCGTCATCGTGGTTCATGGCGGTGGATGGGTCAAAGGCGCGAAAGAAAAGTTCGCGGCATTTTCGGCATCGAATTGCCGCCGTGGTTATGTCGTCGCCAACATCGAATACCGATTGGCTCACGAAGCCAAATTTCCAGCAGCCATTCGCGACTGCAACGCGGCGATGGCTTATCTGCACACCCATGCGACTGAATTGGGAATCGACCCAAACCGGATAGCGGTTGTAGGAGGTTCTGCCGGCGGACAGCTCGCCGGGCTGATGGCGGCCGGGACTAAAATCCCGGAATTGCGGCACGCGAGTATCGAAGGATCAACACAAGTGGCCTCCGTTGTGGTGCTGGCCGGGCCGATAGAGATTTCGCCGGGACGAGTCGCCGATCAATCGATTGCTCAACCTGAGAAATCGTTCGCCGTCGTTTGGTTCGGCGGAGACGCGAAACAGAAACCGGCGATGTACAAATTAGCCGACGTAGCGACCAAAATGGACGCGACGATGCCGCCGGTTCTTTTCTTGACGGGTTCAAAAGACAACCCCGACAAAAACAAAGCCGTCCAAGCGAAGTTGGAATCATTGGGTGTGGCAACGGATCTGTCGATCGTCGAAGGCGCCAAGCACGCTCAATGGAATGCGCCTCAGTTCATGCCAATGTTTGTCGAGGCGATTGATCGGTTTCTGAAAAAGAATCTCTAAGCAGCTTTTTGAAGTTGGCTACTGCGAATTTGGAAGACCAGAAGTGAAAACCGCGAATGGACGCAAATGAACGCGAATAAGTGATCGGAAATTTCATTCGCGTTTATTCGCGTCCATTAGCGGTTACCTTTTTGCGGTTCTATGAGCATGGTGTCAAAGCGGAACTCATGGGTGCCATGTTTACGCTTGCGTAAGCATGCTCACGGCAAGCGTGAGGCATGGCACCCGACTGCGAAACAGGAAGAACAAAAGTGAAAACCACGAATGGACGCAAATGAACACGTTTAAGTGATCGGAAATTTCATTCGCGTTTATTCGCGTCCATTCGCGGCTAAATATTTTTGCGATTCATTGGGCTAACGCTCAATCGGCTACTTCCGCTGGTCGGGCTCGATGTCCGCAGTCGCCTCCATCGCCTCCCGCACCTTCTTCAAAACCATCGGCACTTCAACAAACGGGTCGTAGTCCGCGCGTTTCAGCGGCAGCGTTTCGATCGGAACATTGCCGCGATAGCCAGATTTTCGAATGATGGTCATCAACTTCAACATATCCATCGGCGGTGCGTCGCCGCCGCTTCCCATCGCTTGCTTTACTTGCCAATTGACCGCATACGGAGCCGTGAAGGCGATGTCGGCATACGGGTCGTCGGTCTTGTATTTGCCGGTATCAACCAGAGCCCCACACCACTCGTGATCGGCGCGGCTGATTAGGTCGATGTGTTCCTCGCCTGTTTTTACAAAGTCACCATGATTTTGCACGCCGACGATGACGCCAAACTTTTGCCCATGTTCAGCACATTCGCGTAGTGCGTCTGCGATCCACCCTACCACGGTGTCTCGATCGGCGCCGCCGGAAGCCTTCTGCCAAGTATGAAACGGACCGAACGTTTGGACAAAGGCCCGAATCACCGGAGCGCCAAGTTTCGCCGCCACCTCGATCCACGACTTGACCAGCTGCACACCTTCTTGGCGAATCGCTTTGTCGGCGGTGGCAAAGTCGTTGCGAACTCCCGTGCCGCTGATCTCAAGGCCTCGGTCAAACGCATGTCGCTTCAATTTGAAAATGTAAGAATCCTCGGGAACGTTTGGGTAGCCCGGAAAGTAATATCCTGTCAGATCGATCGCGTCAAAGTCATGTTTGGCGCAGAAATCGCAAAGCCCAAACAAATCCAAACCCTTGTTCGAATCTTCGGCATTGGCGCGTAGCAGCGCGTTGAACGAAAACGCGTTCAGCGAGATCCTCAAGTGCGATCCTCCTGCCCGCTTGATGGCCGTCGCGTCAGACAGTGCAGATGTCGGCGCTGAAGTTATTGGTATCCCGGCAGCCGCGACAAGAGGTAGAAGTCCAGCCTGTTTGCAAAACGTTCGTCGAGTCGGGTCAGTCATTGTTTCGATCCTGCAATATGAGTCCACGCTGTTTTTGCCGCGATGAGCTTCGGGCAGCCACGCGTATCTAGTCGATGCTGCCAGACGACAAATAAAGCAACCCGACAAAGCCTCAAACGCTGCAACCATGCCAACGAGTGAGACGCACTCTGCAACTTGCCTATTTATTGTATCGAAAAGCGCTTCGCGCCTTTATCTTCCTGACCTTCCAAGGCCAGCTCGGCAGTTTTCCAAAAGGTCCTTTTCAAACGGGTCTAGATCATACGACTTGAGATCCAATTCGATTATCCTAGAGATAGCTTCATCGATAGTATTTACATCTTCAAACTCATCACCGATTACATTGAATAATGGAAGCGGAAGCCCCAATTCGTCAAGCAAAACGAAAACAGAATTTGTGTAAAGTGACTCCACATTTGAAATGAAGAATGAGTAGTCCCCAGGTGTCATGCCAAGACCTTCAAATACTTCCGTTTGGATTACGTCCAGCGCCCCCAGCAATCTTGGGAAATGGTACGTCGCCCATGTGCGTTCAAAGTCAAAGACTCGGTCAACCGCCACATCAACATTTTTTACTTTGTACTTACCCGTAAGTTCTGCAGCAATAAGATCTGGATATGGTGTCTGTTTTCGCAACTGCCAAATTTTGAAAGCGAGTTGTTTTGCGGTATTAACACCACCACGATTTGGTCGTTCACCGGCGAGATACTCCCAAATCAAATCGCACGCAAACTGGAGCTGTTTATATTTCGGCAAACCGGTCCAACTCAACAGACTGTAAGACTCGTCCGCTTCATTCTCCATATCTTGGGCAAGTCTGATCTGTTCATTGGGTTCAATTGGAGAGTTCTTTTTTATCGCTTCAATAGGCAAGAAGTCGTTGGAGGAGATATTCTTGATCCGCTCTGCAGAAGCCGGCGCCAAGTCTCCCTCGTTGAGGTGAATCAGCAGGCTATTTGGAGCTTCCTTTTGATTCAAAAATGGGAATTCAACAAACGGAAGTTCTCTCTCTGGCGGATCGTGAAACAAGAACACGCGTCCGACAAAATGCTCAAACATTCTTCCAGAACGTCCAACAATGTTGTTGAACGTAAAGAAGTCAAAGTTCTTCCTCGCGACTTTCTTGTTGAAAATAACGATGTTTTTGGCATTAGTATTTACGCCTTCGATTAATGAAGACGTGCAGATCAAAAAGCGAAGGTTTTTCTTGTTGAATTCGCGAACAGTGTACTGTGCGAGCGAGCGAGGGATGCGTCCATGGTGAATCCCGATTCCGCA
Organism: uncultured Pirellulaceae bacterium; assembly: GCA_964584615.1. Classification (GTDB taxonomy): domain Bacteria; phylum Planctomycetota; class Planctomycetia; order Pirellulales; family Pirellulaceae; genus Mariniblastus. The sequence continues at coordinate 4,938 of CAZPBE010000045.1, forward strand.
ATCTAAAGCGATGGGAAGAATCCATTCGTTTGAGTAATTTTCGCCAATCCAGCTGGCCGCAGCGCCTTGGCTTGACGCTTCTAGTCCAATGTCGTTTTCGACTAATAGCCTTGCGATCTTTGCCGCTCTAGTTGGAGATGCGCAGTAAATGAGAGTTTGGGATTTTAATCTGCCACAGATTCGAACCAACGCTTCCTCATTCGATTCATCTTCTTTTAGCTTTACGCGAATTTGTTCAGTTACAACCGTTGAATAATCCGTTGCGACAAATCGGCAGTTTAACGACTCCGCGACGTTGTTCGGAATTCTATCGATGCTAGGGCCGAGCAAATAGAACTGTCCGTTCATGTTCGATAATTTGTAAAATGCTTGATTCAGGATCACAGTCCGGTCAGCATCAGATTCGAATGGCACTCCCAATTTGTAGAATTCATCGATTACAAAAAAGTCGATCTTGGGCAAATTCTCGATCGCAACAACTCGTTCGGGAGTCAAGACGAAAATGTTGTTCTCGGAAAAGTCCTGAGAGCTATGAGTAACTACTTTGTATTTGCCCGAAAACCTTTTAGAAATTCTCCGTCGTGTTTCGTCAATCAATGCCAAGGTTGGCACGACAATTGCGACGTTCTTGAACTCTTTCTGCGCAATAACGTGATCGACAACTTTGCTTTTTCCAAAACTTGTCGGCGCACTAAGAATGAGACTCTCGCCGTTAATCAGCGACCTGTAAACTTCGCCTTGCACGCGGTGAAAAACAGTCTGCTGTTCGTCGTCGAGTGGACGATGATACTCATAGGCAAAACGGTCTCGAAGCGGCAAATCATCAGGTTCGGCGATGTATGGAAAAAGGCCGACTGCTCGCAACATGGAATCCAGTATTTCGTTCAGCCCTTCAAATCGATCTCGATGTTCTATTGCACGCATCAACATTTCGATTCCGACGCGCCGTCTTTTGGCGTCGTTGATGCGATAAGATATTTCCTGCAATACATCGAACGGCTCTTCTTCGAGAAGTTCAGCATTTTTGAGGCATTTCCGTAGCTCTCTATCGGTCATATTGTTTGCCACACTTTCAGCTTGTCATCCAAGGCTTTTACAAGCATTGCTTTTTTTGCGAGAGGCATAAGGAACAAGTGAATGCTCAGATTTTCCGGAAGATCCCTCTGGCAAAACTTTTCATGCAATTTGCTGATTTCGTCTTCAAACTGCTTTTTGTACGCGGCATTTGAGTTTTCATGCTTGGAGACACAATCGCTCTCGTAAGTCAGGAAAACCGGAATGCGAACCCGAGAAAAAATGTCATCAATTGATGTCTGCGTGGAAATTAGCTCCTTCAATTCATCTGCGAACTCAGACGCGTCATCGATGTAGTCTGATATGACTAGGAATTCATCGCGCAAAAAATCAATGCCTGAATGATCATGCAGTTCTTTCACAACATCTCTCGCTGCGTCCGTAGCGTTAGAGTAGAACTTCGATTCTCCGAGCCATAGTTCGAATTCTTCGTTTGGAGCTTGAACGACATGGACGGAATCAAATCCTTTTACCGTGTCATTTCGAGAAGACTTGTAATAAATTTTTGAAATTGCAGGTATCGAATCAAACAATTCTCGAGTCGCGATGTGCAAGAAAAGTTCTCCAAACTCACCCCGGTTCGCGAATTTTTTTGATTTGTAAACTTTCCGTGCCGCTTTTCTCATTAGTTCGACACAGTTATGGCTCGCAATAGCTGCTCTTTCTGATTCCTTCAGGGCAAATTCTGGTAACCAAGCAAGTGAGCTTTCTACGAGCGGCATATATCTCCATTTTTTGTCTTCGTATCCGACGCAAAGTCCGGTAAGGCTTGGGTCAATTGAAACGTTGTGAACTCGAGGAGTTAAAAATGCAGCGGGTTTTTCCATCAATCTTTCCAAATACGAACGACACGGTTGGTCAGAAATGATCATAGCAGAACGGAGGTGTTATGAATTGATTGTCAAACCTGCTCAATAGGCCACTGATAACTGTTTTTCCGAGTCTCAAACAAGTGGGAAAATATCGCTTCCGATGCGATCCGCGTTCGAATATCTTGCCTCTCGAAACGCAAAAGAGACGCAGGTTGCCGCTCATTAGGAATTCACAGTCGTTGGGTACTAACAAATTTCCCAGCTCCTCCTTCCGTGACCGAGCCTGAAGCTTCTTGTCAATAGACTTCGGTCACATCGACAGCGTGAAGTTGCGGTTCGCTTTCATGCACTTGCCTTTCTAAACTCTTAAAACGCTTCAGCTTCCGAAAAGGCTGGCTTCGGTCATGCGTGCGGTCTCGGTGCAGACCATGCGGCGAATGTGTTCTGCCGGGGCTAGTCGCGAGGCGTGGCTCTGGCGTTTGAGCATCTGCTCGCAATAACCGTGGCTAACGCCAAAACGGCTGACTTGCCAAACCTCTGTTCATGGCTTTGATACTGCACCAGTCATCGTGTCGCAAAACAACAGCAGGAGAAGATCGCATTTAGTTGCCGAAAGTTTCACAATGGAAGCTGCGAATTGCTTACCGAAAATTGGCTTGCACTTGATTCGACAAAATCTGTTTCAGAACCTATTTTGAAACCCGGTCGAATCCCATACTCACAAAGAGAAACCACGATGGCAACAACTCGAAGAAGCTTCTTGAAGAATACGGCTGCGGCAACGGCTGCAATCTCAGCGACGCCCTACATCTTCACCAGCCCGGCATCGGCCGGCAGTCTCTATGACGATGACCTTACGATCGCCGCCATCGGTGTTGGCGGAAGCCGTGGACGATACAACCGCGGCGGAAAGGTTGCTCGACAAGCCGCGAAGTTCGGCAAGATGATTGCCGTGTGCGATGTCGACGAAATGCACAACGCCGAATTCAACGCGGACAAACGGTTCGAAGGGAAGCTTAAGGAATACGTCGACTATCGAAAAATGATCGACACGGAGAAACCAGACATCGTTGTCATTGGGACCAACGACCATTGGCACGTCCCGATCGCAACTTACGCTCTTCGAGCAGGCTGCGATGTGTACTGTGAAAAGCCACTCACGTTGACGATCGACGAAGGGAAGCAGATTTGCAAAGTCGTTGAAGAAACGGGCAAGGTCTTTCAAGTCGGAACACAACAGCGAACTGAGATGGACCAAAAGTTCCTTAAAGCGATCGCCATGGTTCAGGGCGGCTACATTGGCGACAACGTCAAAGCACACATTGCGATTGGTGCGGCTCCGGGAGAAGGACCGTTTGCGAATTCGCCGACTCCGGAAAAACTGAATTGGGATTTCTGGCTCGGCCCGGCTCGGTCAGCAGACTACTCCTTTGAGCGACGCAAATTCTTCCGCTGGTACATGGAATACTCCGGCGGCAAGATGACAGATTGGGGTGCTCATCATATTGATATTGCTCAATGGGCAATCGGGATGGATCGCAGTGGACCTCTATCCATCAGCGGAAGCGGAAAGTTTGGAAACGTTGTTCCAGCAGGCTTTGACTGGGTTGGATTCTTTGAAGGCAAGGAGACTTTGGAGAATGGATACAACGCCGCAACCAAGTTCAATGTTGATTTGACGTTTGCCAACGGTTCGGTCTTGAACGTCAATGATGAATACGTGTCGGAAGATGGCAAGACTAAGTTTCCAAACGGAATTCTGTTTGTTGGCAGTCGAGGTCGTATCTTTGTGAACCGCGGGAAGCTAACGGGTAAGCCGGTCGAGGAATTGACCGAAGCTGACAACAAGAATCTTGAAGAGGCGATGACGAAGCTTTACAAGAACAAGCCGATCACCAGCCACATGCAGAACTTCTTTGAGTGCGTCAAAGATCGTTCTGAACCAATTTCGGATGTCTACACACATCATCGCACGATGACCAGTTGCCACATGTGCAACATTGCTTTGATGGCTGGTGAAGATCTCAAGTGGGATCCGAAGAAGGAACTGTTTGTTGGAAACGAGATGGCGAATAGCCTGATGGCTCGTCCGAGCCGCAGTAAGTTTTTGGCGGATCAGACTTGAGTTGACCAGACCACTGGGTGCCATGCCTCACGCTTGTCGTGAGCATGTTTTCGCGCTTGCGCGAGCGTGAGGCGTTCTGATTGCAACAGGTGAAACTCGAGTCGTGGGTGCGATAGTGCATGTTTGATGTGAACATGTTGTTGGACCTTGAGAAACGATAGACCTGAGAGTTTGTTTAAACCAAAGGCATGCTCACGCAAGCGTGAGGCATGGCACCCAAGCTGCAGCGGACTTACAGATCAACTTTCGTAACGAGTACAAGATGAATCGACTGAACACATTTTTCCACAACAGCTTTCTTCTGTTTTGCTTTTCGCTGCTCTATATTTCGCTGACTTCCGATTCGCGGGCGTTCGCAGCGGACGATGACGCGGCAACGGGTGCCGAAGCGGCGCCGATGAATATTTTGGTCTTGTACGCGGATGACTGGCGCAATGACACGCTGGGAGTCGCGGACAATCCAGTTGTTAAGACTCCGGTGCTGGATGATCTGGCTAAAAACGGTGTTCGGTTTACGCACAACTGCGTCACGACTTCGATCTGCGGCATCAGTCGAGCGTCGCTGTTCACGGGGCAGTGGATGTCGCGGCATGGAAACCGGTCGTTTAAGCCGTGGAAAACTCCTTGGGAAGAAACGTATCCGGGGCTTCTGCGAGACAACGGCTACCATGTGGGCCATGTTGGGAAATGGCACAACGGTCGGATTCCAAAAGACAAATTCGATTTCAGTACGTCTTACTATGGCAAGCACTGGATTGAGAAGAAGGACGGATCCAAGATTCATGTGACTCAAAAGAATGAAAAGGATGCTCTTGAGTTTTTGAAAACGCGTCCAGACGGGAAACCGTTTTGTCTGACCGTTGCGTTTTTTGCGACACATGCCGAAGACAGCAACCCGCTGCAGTTTTTGCCGCAGCCGGAAAGCATGGAGCTGTACAAAAACGTTGAGATTCCTGTGCCAAGCAATGCGACTCAGGAATCGTTTGATCGACTGCCAGAGTTCGTTGGCAATGAAAAGAACGAGGGGCGAGTTCGTTGGGGTTGGCGGTTTGATACGCCTGAGAAATTCCAGTCGATGATGAAGAACTATTATCGGTTGGCGACTGAAGTTGATTCGACGTGCGGAACGATTCTCGCGGAACTGAAGAAGCAAGGGCTTAGCGAAAACACGCTCGTTATTTTCACCACCGACAACGGCTACTATCACGCAGAACATGGGCTCGGCGATAAATGGTATCCGCATCAGGAGAGCATTCGTGTGCCGTTGATTATTGACGATCCACGCATGAAAAAGCCTGTGCGGGGCCAAACGAACGAAGAATTCACTTTGAACGTTGACCTTGCTCCCACGATTCTTTCGGCTGCCGGAATCGAAGCACCGAAAACGATGCAAGGTGCTGATATGAGCAGGCTGTATCTCGCGGATGAAAAACCTCAGTGGCGTGATGAGTTTTTCTACGAACATCCGATGCTCAAGAGCACAGAATTCATTCCAGCTTCCGAGGCGTTGGTGCGTAAAGACTGGAAGTACTTCTACTGGCCTGAATTCGATCGAGAGCAACTGTTCAACATCGCCAACGATCCGATCGAAGAGAACGATCTATCGTCAAATCCGGCGCACGCGGAACAGCTTGAAGAGATGAGAAAACGCTTCGCTGAACTGAAATCAGCCGCCCAATAGGTCGCATTTTGCCTAGCCGTTTTCCGATTTGCGTCAACTGTCATTGGAAAATCCGACACTTAGCTGTCGCAATATGACAATCGTTTGACAGTTGGATGGCTCACGAAATCCCGTAGTATAACGAAGAAGGCTGTTAGTGCCTCGCAAGGGGATTTTATTCTACGTCATTTCCCTTGGCACATGCCAAAAATCGTTACCGATTCCGTCCTCATTCTATTTCCGGAGCTTGTCATGAGAAGAAACACTGGCCTCCCCCAAAGGCGTGAAGGATTTACACTCGTCGAATTGCTCGTGGTCATCGCGATCATCGGCATCCTGATTGGTATGCTTCTACCTGCTGTGCAGCAAGTTCGCGAAGCGGCTCGTCGGACTCAGTGCTTGAACAACTTGCGTCAGACAGGTTTGGCGGCAATAAATTTTGAGTCGGCGCACATGCACTTCCCTACTCAAGGTGCAATCAACGGTTCTTTCTTTCGCGGCGGTTTGGATCGGCCTACACGCGGTGTTGAGAACTTAAGTTGGATCTACCAGGTTTTGCCGTTTATGGAGCAAAACAATCTGGCGAACCGACGTGCACCAACCTTTGCGTTGGGTATCGATGCGAATGGTGATTCGCTTGTTGGTGAAGCCGTTCCTAACCTGAGCTGTCCATCTCGTGGTGCTCGATACTTTTCTACGATCTCGCTCGACCCCGGACGTCACTTCATTTCCGATTATGGAAGCTATTGGACCACTAACAACGATGCGATAATTTTGACTGGAGATCCCCAAACGCCAACGACTTCGAATCTTGCGGTGTCACAGCCTGGCAACGATTGGCAGTCAACACGTTGGCGTGGCGTAATCGTGCCAAGTGGCGAATTCGTTTCTGATTCATCTGCTCCTGGAGGGTTTGCACTTTCAAGGCATGCTGACGTTGGGTACGGCAGTTTGACTGACGGATCATCGAATACACTCATGTTCGCTGAGAAAGGTGCTTGGTCGTCGCACTACAATCCAGTTCAAAACAGTCGGTATCCATATAACAACAACTTTTTCGGTAATATCGAAAACAGAGGAATCGTTGGGCCATTCCACGCGAATGCCCGCGGGTGTTTTGCCGGAACTGGTAGTACGACTGCTGCGTATCCGGATACCGATCGGACCCTCTCACAGCTAGGTGGTTTTGGCTCGGCTCACCCGGGTACCTTTAGTTCGGTGTTGGGTGACGGTTCGACTCACTCCGTTTCAATGGACGTTCAACGGCTTGAGTTTATTCGTCTGGGAATACGAAACGATGGTGACATCACTAACATCAAAGAGTTGTAATCACTCCTATTTGCGAGAGATCGAAAAGGGTCGAAATCTGAAACTTCTGCTTTGAGGTGAAAGTCATCCAAATGAACAGCAGGCGGGGTTGGCTTTCTCGAACACCCCCCGGCGTTTCGTAGAATCGTTGGAGTGTTTCAATTCGTCAGCTGAGTAGTGGATACATATTGAAGCTGGGCATCGTTTGAATCAGGCGCCTGGAATTGTATGCAAATTTTTTGAGGTCATTGAGATGAAATTGGGGCGGATGCGTAGTCAGTTTTTATTGCTTTGTTTTGTCGGCTTGGCCGTTGGCTGCGGTGGCGACGAAACGTTGAATACCTTCAGGGAAATGAACAAGCTTAACATTTCAAAGCTTGCCAATTCTTACGTGATGTTCGCAAGCGTGAATGGCAGTGTTGGACCTAAGGACGCGGACGAATTAAAGGACTTCATCAGATCAGACGAGCGAGTGCCGCCACGACTCGGAATGTCTAGTAGCGACCTGGAGGATCTGGATGCGGTTTTTATTAGTGGTGCCGACGGCGAGCCCTTCCAAATTCGCTACGGATTGAAGATACGGACGGATGAAGATAGGTCCCCGTTGATATTCGATAAAGTCGGCGTTGATGGCATGCGGCGCGTCGCATTAGCTGATAACGAGATTCTCGAGGTAAGCGACTCGAAAAAATACGATCGAATGTGGGCTGGGAAATTGTCAGGCAAAGCGAACAGTCCTGACGGATCGGGAATCGATGAGCAGTTAGATGCGGAGTGAACGATTTTGAGCCTCCAGGATCTCTGTTTTGAGCCAATTTTGTTTCCCTACGCCAGACGAAAGTTCTGCTTTGTAAATGGTGAATCATTTGAGTGAGAATCCGATTTGCTCAGTTCGCTGTGTCGCAAAACGCCATGGCGTACTGTTCGGCGAATGAAATGTTCGTTGATAAGCTAGAAATGTTGAAGTGAAAGTAAGATAAGGAAAAGAAATGAGTGACTTGCGAAGCGATGCTTCTATCAAAAACGCATTTGAACTGGCCAAAGAACATTACGCCTCCATTGGTGTCGATGTTGGCAAGATGCTCAGCAAGCTCAAGGCGGTTGCGGTGTCGATTCATTGCTGGCAAGGCGATGACGTCCAAGGATTTGAACACGATGCAGAAGATCTCGGCGGTGGGATTGCAGTCACCGGCAATTATCCCGGTAAAGCTCGAAATGCTGATGAGTTGCGAAGAGACTTAGAGGCGGCATTCGCTCTTCTTCCTGGCAGGCATCGTCTCAATTTGCACGCCATTTATGGCGAATTTTTGACACCAACGGATCGAAATGAAATTGGTCCAGAACATTTTCAGGGATGGATTGACTGGGCTCGGGAACAAGAAATCGGCATGGATTTTAATCCATCATTCTTTTCGCACGAAAACGCGGCGGATGGATTTACACTTTCTCATCTTGATGACGGAATAAGAAACTTCTGGATTGAGCACGGGATTGCTTCCCGTCAAATAGGAGCGGAAATTGGTAAGGCACTGGGGAGTCCATGTGTAACCAATTTTTGGGTGCCCGATGGATATAAGGATACACCTGCTGACCGACTGGCTCCTCGGGAAAGACTCGCCTCTTCTTTGGACGAAATCTTTTCTGCGTCAGTTTCTAAGCAACACAATCTCGACGCCGTAGAATGCAAACTTTTCGGTATCGGCTCCGAGAGTTATGTGGTGGGATCCCATGAGTTTTATCTCGGCTATGCGATTTCCCGCGAGAAACTACTTTGTCTCGACGCAGGGCATTTTCATCCGACTGAAATCATCTCGGACAAGATCTCAAGCGTGTTGTTGTATCTTCCTGAGATACTGTTGCATGTCAGTCGTGGCGTTCGCTGGGACAGCGATCACGTTGTGACTTATACAGATGAGCTACAAGCAATTGCTCACGAAATAGTTCGGCAGGACTACCTTGATCGCGTACACATTGGCTTGGACTTCTTTGATGGAAGTATCAACCGTGTTGCGGCATGGGTGATTGGAACTAGGAACATGCTCAAGGCGCTGCTCAAGGCGATGTTAGAACCAGTCGATCAGTTGAAGGAATTTGAAAATTCTGGAGACTACACGAGTCGATTGGCAATGATGGAAGAACTCAAGTCGATGCCATTTGGTGCCGTTTGGGACTACTACTGCCTTTCGTCTGGCGTTCCGGTTGGGTTGGATTGGCTGAAGTCGGTTCAACAGTACGATCGCGACGTGCAGTCGAATCGAAGCAGCGTTTCCGAACGAGTTTGACTAAGGCGAGACGCGGGTATGCAGGCGCAGAACATTCGACAACCAGCGATTCTATGACTGAAAAACAAGCTAGTTCCAGCAACGAATTTGAACGCGAGCCAGTTCCTGATAGTGCTTTGCTTGGACAAGGCAAATTTTGGGGCATGTACGCGGGTGAGCACGCGGCTGGTACCGAATTTATGATCGGGCCTCTTTTCCTTTCGGCAGGAGCAAGTTTGCAAGACTTGATTCTGGGTTTATTGCTGGGCAACATTCTGGCCGTGCTGACTTGGCGATTTCTCGTTGCACCGATTGCGATTGCAAAAAGAATGACGCTGTACTACCAGCTCGAACGAATTGCGGGCGGGTCACTGGTCAAACTTTACAACTTGGTCAACGGCGTCCTGTTTTGCTTCTTGGCCGGTGCGATGATTACCGTCTCAGCCAGCGCCGTTGGGATTCCGTTTGGAATCAACTATGTCGTTCCCGATGAAATGTTTGGCCTGGGAGTACCTTCGTTCACTGGTTTGGTGGCGTTAGTTGGAATCGTAATTGCGATCGTTGCTGCCGCTGGATATTCGACCGTTGCCCGATTCGCCAACATCGCCGCACCCTGGATGATTGGAATCTTCGCAGCCTGTGGCATCGTATCGTTGACTCAAATGGGCGCGACGGACTGGTCAACGATCTCCGAAGGTAAATGGTGGAGCGACGCGATTGCGTTCGTTCAGGCTCAGGATGGCGAGCAGCAGTTTGGATTCTGGAAAATCGTAGTCTTCGCGTGGCTTTGCAACGGTGCGATGCACTTTGGCATGGCGGATCTATCCATCTTTCGGTTTGCCAAAAGCGCGAACGCTGGTTGGGCTCCTTCGATCGGAATGTTCCTTGGTCACTACATGGCGTGGATCGCAGCGGCATTGCTTCTTGCGGCTCAGATCAAACTTTCACAAGATCACACCGCCGATCCGGGTGCTCTTGCATGGGGAGCTCTCGGGTGGACTGGAATCCTCTGCGTCGTGATCGCAGGTTGGACAACAGCCAATCCAACAATCTACCGAGCTGGTTTGGCTTTTCAGGCAATGATTCCAAAGAGCTCCCGCACAGTGATGACCTTGGTCGCGGGGGCGGTCGCTACCGTAGCTGGAGCGTTTCCAAACTTATCCGCTCAACTGCTCGGTTTCGTTGGCACGTATGGAACTGTGCTGGGGCCGATGGGAGCCGTGATCTTTGTCGACTACTGGTTGATGAAAAAGTTTGGACTCAGTGATGAACATGCTCACAAGACGAACCAATCGATCAGCATCGCCGTGCTTGTGGCTTGGCTGCTGCCGGTGACCGTCGGGCTCTACCTGATCTTTTGGCAAGGCATTTTCGCAGCCTATGCGGTGATCCCATGCTGGATCGCGTGCGGTGTGATCTACCTGGTGCTTAGCAAGATGACGCAGAAAAACGTTCAGGTGAAAGGCTAATTATGAATTCAACTGCAAAGATTGTTTCACTAATTGCCTTGCTGGTAACCATTGTCCCCAGCGTGCTCTATTTCTTGGGGATGCTTGATGCAGAACCAATGAAGTGGGTGGCTCTGGCTGGGACCATCGTCTGGTTTGTCGCCACTCCCATGTGGATGGGCCGCGAAACAACTACGTAAAAGCCGCTAAGTCGATACACCGCGCGGCCAATTCTTTTTGAACAACAGTACAGAAACTACGAGATAGATATGTCGACTTTGAAAACACTAACGCATGTCGACCGACATTGGGACGATGCCGTCGCGCAATCTCTATCGCCGGCCGAACGATTGGCTTACCGATCCAATTGCCTTGGCGCGGATCAGAGGATTACCAATACCGGAGGCGGAAACACGTCCTCGAAGGTCATGGAAGTCGATCCGCTTACCGGCGAGAAAACGGACGTTCTGTGGGTCAAAGGTTCTGGAGGCGACTTGCGTACCGCCAAGCTGGCGAATTTCGCATCGCTGTACATGGACAAACTTCTTGGTCTGATTCCGGCTTACGAGAACGCCCCTAACAACGGCCCTAAGACACCAGCCGAAGACAACATGGTGGGTCAGTTTCCACACTGTACTTTCAACTTGAATCCGCGTGCAAGTTCGATCGACACGCCGCTTCACGGATTCCTTCCTGCGCGTCATGTCGACCACATGCACCCGAATAGCGTGATCGCGATTGCCGCATGTGACAAAAGCAAAGATCTGACGGCTGAAATCTTTGGCGGCGAAATTGGCTGGGTTCCATGGCTGAGGCCAGGATTCGAACTTGGGCTCATGATGAAACGTGAAGTCGAAGCCAATCCAGCGTTGAAGGGGTTGGTCATGGGGCAACACGGACTGATCAATTGGGCGGACGACGACAAGGAATGTTACGACCTGACTTTGGAGTTGATTGAGAAAGCGGCTGCTTACATTGAATCCAAAGACAAGGGTGATCAGACGTTTGGTGGAGCGAAATACGAGTCGCTTTCGGAAGCCGACGCGAATGCTGTACTTGTCGACTTATTGCCTTGGTTGCGTGGTCAGGTTTCTCAGCAGAATAAATTCGTTGGGACCATCGAGACGCGTTACTCAATTATGCGGTTCGTCAACTCCAACGATGCCGAAAGACTAGCCGAACTCGGAACCAGTTGCCCCGATCACTTCCTCAGAACCAAAATTAAGCCGCTCTACGTTAACTGGGATCCAACGCATTCGACGGAAGACGATCCAAACGGGCTTGTCGCACTTCAGTCACTGTTGCAGGCGGGTCTTGAGCAGTATCGAAAAGACTATGCTGCGTACTACGAGGCACACAAACACGACAACTCGCCTGCAATGCGAGACCCAAACCCAACCGTAATTCTGATTCCTGGAATTGGCATGATCGCATGGGGCAAAGACAAGAGTGAATCAAGGGTCACAGCTGAGTTCTACACCTGTGCCGTTGAAGTCATGCGCGGCGCCGAAGCAATCGGCAAGTACATCGCGTTGCCAAAACAAGAAGCTTTCGATATCGAGTACTGGTTGCTTGAAGAAGCGAAATTGAAACGTAAACCACCAGCCAAAGAGATGTCTCGAGAAATCGTTCTTGTGATTGGTGCGGGCAACGGGATCGGTAAAGAAGTTGCCCATCGATTGGCCAAAGAAGGAGCCCATCTTGTTTGCGCCGACCTTTCTAGCCAAGCCGCAGAGGACACTGCGGCCGAATTGACCCAAATCTACGGGCAGGGCATTGGAGTCGCGGGCACTGGGATTTCCGGTTGCGGTCCCGCTATTGGTTTAGCCGTTGATATTACGAAGCGTGAATCAATTCAAAAGATGATCGAACAAACGCTTCTTGCTTTCGGAGGTATCGACCGGGTAGTCGTCACTGCTGGTGTCTTTGTTCCGCCGGAACGTGATGGATCACTAAGCGATGATAAGTGGAAATTTACTTTCGATGTCAATGTTCGCGGCAGCTTCAACGTGGTTGACGAATTGAGAACAGTACTGAGCAAGCAGGGATTGAGAGCATCGGTCGTTCTCACCACCAGCGTAAACGGCGTCGTAGGCAAGAAGGGATCTGTCGCCTACGACACGTCCAAAGCCGCTGCTAATCATCTGGTCCGCGAACTCGCGATAGAGATGGCTCCTCTGGTTCGAGTAAACGCGGTCGCTCCAGCAACGGTTGTCGCTGGGAGCACGATGTTTCCGCGCGATCGCGTGATTGCCTCATTGACCAAGTACGAAATCGAGTTTTCTGAGTCTGATTCGGATGATGAATTGAGAACGAAACTAGCCAAGTTCTACGCTGAGCGAACGCTGACGCGTCAACCGATAACGCCAGCCGACCAAGCAGAAGCCATCTACTTTTTGGCGTCTGACAAGTCCAGCAAGACGACTGGCCAAATCATCAACGTTGACGGCGGCCTTCACGAAGCATTTCTGCGTTGATCATAAGTATCATGCCTCGCGATTGATTTCCACCTCTCGGAGCTTGGAAAATTTTCGCGGATTTCCAACCCGCCACCTCAATTGATTTCGCATTGAATTTCCCACGCGCTCTCTTCGACAGCCAGATTTCGGTAGCGGCATGGCAGCGGAAAAAAACGAGCTGCCGAATGCATTGCAGCGGTGAACATTGATTGTTGGTTAGCGGACTCAATTCTGGCGCTACCGGAAAAGTTCCTGTAGTGTCCTACCATGAGTCTTCCGATAATCAAATCATGTGACGGTTGTGATTCAAGCATTCCGAACCACTGACAAGAATGTCCTCAGATCGCTTAAAAATGCGCTGAGAAATGTTTTTCCAACTTGCAAACTATACACCCTGCCAGACAACGCCTTTGCGCCGCAAACAGAAACCTCCAACCATTTTGCTAATGTGGTTTTAAGAAACGATCTGTATTCGATTCGTCGATGGCAACAACTTCTGACGCAAAGCGATCCTCTATCTACACTACTCGGATCGTTGTCAGTGAACCAACACTCGAATTGCTTTGGCCACTTGGCGATCACACTCGTTCCAATTGGACAGCGCGAGTTGAAGATCCATCGACGTGCGTTTCAGAATCTGCAACGAGACGCGTTGCAACGGCACGATCTAATCGCGGGATTATTTGAATACTCAGCCAGATCACGATATCGTGTTGGAAGACTCCCCTCTTGGATGATGACTCGATTCGCCGGTGACAAGAAAGTCGATCTATCAGAAGCCATTGGGGCAACTCGCCATCATGATCGAGAAACGGATGTTCAGTCCGCTTCCAACAAGCTCAGCAGTGCTTGTTTCCGCAGTTCTATTCGAATCCGAGTATTCGCACCGCGAGACTGTAGCGAACTCGCCGGGAGCAATCTGGTTCCAATATGGTGGCTTCGCCGAGCGTTGTTCCGAACGAATTGATTCGGCTCCACACCTACGGAAAGACGGTTTCCGACTCGATTCTCAATGAGATTGGAGGGAGCAATCCCAGCTTCGACATTGAATATCACAAAGTGCCAGCGGGAAAGGGAAGCAAGTCGGGTTTTTATCAAACGGCTGGTTTGCTTGTGGTCGAGTCAATTGAGTCAGACGAGTTGATCAGTCTAAATCCCATTGAGCAAGTTGATTGGGTTGCGAAACGACTCGAAAGGTTTCACGAAATACTTCAATCGCTGTCCGGAATTCATAGTTAAAGAACTGTAAAAATGAATCTGAAACATCGTTGAAAGTTCGCAGGTTCGGAGAGAATTTACCAAGGGTCGGATTCGGCCCGGAAGTAGGCGAACTTAGAAATTCAAGGCCAACTATGTGTTGGCCTTTCGCGGCAAGAGATTGGCGACGATCGAAGCTAAGCGTTTCCTATACGAACGTCTGGCAACATGAAACAGTGCCCAGTTGTTGAGTGAGTAACGAGATGTTTACCAAATTTCGAAAATTGGAGATTTCAAGTGACAAGCGAGCTAAATGAAAAGTACGAGTTCATCTATCGACTGGCTCAGTTTATTGATGAAGAGTCAGTTGAACGGGATGAAGGATATTTGAAGTTTCACGAACTGGCGGCTCTGCTTAACCGAATCGGATATCGTACAACTGAGGGCGAAACCTACGACGAAGGAACGCGACACAACAAAGGAATCTCAGTGATGGTAATGAAGTGCTGGGAATACGTCGAAGAAAATTACAGTCGTGACGAGGCTGAGAAAGTGGCGAGAGCAGTTCGAGATCGCAACGGAGAATGTCAGCGAAGCAAGACTTAAATGAATCAGGCATCTCCAAATAATTCCAATCCGAAAGCGATTGCGAGGTCTATTTTCGAAATACGAAAACGATTTCGGATAAGGTCCTAGTATTTCATCAAAAACGTTAGCTACCGGAATTGCTACATCCACGATCTGACGGCACCGCGTTTAAGGTGATTTTCCTGCGTGAGTTTGCACTGAGAAAACCCAATGATATAATTAGATTGAAGCGATAAAAAACGGGTTGAAGACCTGTTTTGTGTTTATTTTTAGGATCTAGTGCCGCAAGGCGTGCAGGTTCAACTCCTGTCTCCGGTACTTCAAGAAACTAAAGGACTTGCGACGAATGATCGCAAGTCCTTTTTCTATTAACGTGACCTACTCCAGCCATCCAGCAGAGTTTCTCGAGCTTTCCAAAAAATTTCAATTTCCTGAGGTCCGTTCTACAATTAGGGACGGTATATCTCTAGAAAGACATTGGAATTATGCGATGGAGAGTGACTTGATCATTGCTGACAACGAATTGCTGGGCCGCTACCTCACCAAACAGGATGAGTCGGCATTCGCTGAGCTCGTCAACAGACACTCAGCAATGGTAATGGCCGTCTGCCGCAACATGCTTCTGCATTCGCAAGATGCCGAGGATGCTTTTCAAGCGACGTTCCTGGTTCTCTCCAAAAAAGCGAGCAAGCTGCTCGACCGAGGATCGCTCGCCGGCTGGTTATACGAAGTCGCCGTTAGAAACTCACTCGAAGTTCGCCGGCGAAAAGGAAGGGCGCGCGAGTCTGCAATGGTTGATGAAATAATGGCCAGCACCAATGAACCATGGCGAACGATATCTTCAGCGCAAGAGCGCGAGCACATCCACGCCGAGATTCGGCGGTTACCCAAACAGTACCGCGATGCAATCGTTCTCTGCCACTTCAGCGGATATACACGAAGCGAAGCAGCCGAGCTTTTGGGAACGACTCAAGCCTCCGTCAAGGCTGCGCTTGCTCGCGGGCGAACCTTGTTGCGAAAGCAACTCGTGCGATATGGAATCATCTCAAGCGCTCTCTTGATGATGCTTCGAACCAACACAACCAACGCCAACCGGTATATCAGTGAGCCGTTGATCCAGTCAACGTTGCAGCTTTGCAAAGGGGTAACTCCTAAAGTTTCGACCGGATCTAGCCCTGAATTCATTCACTCTATTTCTCAAGCTGGAACTCATTCAATGAATACGATAAGCCTGATGAAGACGCTTTCATGTGCAGTTGCTTTTTTGATCGCAATTGCAATTCCGGTCGCAATCTATGCACAAAAAACGGTCGATCCATCCTATGTTGTAACTTTACAATTGCCAACGAGCGGTGTCTTTCAAGATTCGAACACAATCGAGGTAACTTCGTTCGATGCTGCAGCCGAAAATCAAGGGGACGATATGCAGCTTGAAAACTCTGCGCCGTCTAACGTCGAGGAAGAATCGGTGCCAGATGATTGGTTTTTGCAGGTGCAATATACCGACTCCAACGCAGCCAACAATGCGAAATTCCTTCCGCGAAATTCGGCAGAATACTGGCGGTTGATGATGAAGTCCTATCAAACACGAATCAACTCTCTTGGTCAGTCTTCTGCGTCCGTCGACACCTCAAATGTATACGAGTACAAGGCGAAAATGATCGAGGCCGAATTGAATCTTAAACGAATTGAAGCCGGTCTGATTGTCGACTCGAATGGAAACATGATTGAGCCCAACACAGCCACCGTTTTAAATTCTTCGAAATCGGAATCTAGAGCGTTGGAAAACCAAGGCACAATGTCCGGTTTTGCAGATCCAAAACAGAAAACTGATGTACTCAAGCCAAGTCCTGGCGCCAACGATCGGGTGCAACCTGGCGATGAATTGACAGTGGAATCTCTGAATTTCGGAACCATTCGACGCCGAGTGGTTGTCGCGAGTGACTATACGATCCGATTGCCACTTGTTCGGTCCGTCAACGTAAAGGACAAATCGATAGACGCCATTGAGCAAGTACTGAACGAGAGATACTCGGAATATATGCAAAACGATCCAGGTATATTCGTCGCCCGGGCAGGCGAGTCGGTGCCGATGAGTGAAAGCCTCAACCGAGAATAACTGGCGGAAGTCCAACCGCACGAATTCGGACACAAAGCATCGGAATGGGAACTTCTGGCACGGTCATTACATCTTTGTGGCTCAGCGCCAACAGCCAAAACGTTCCAACGACACAAACTGTGATTCCGGTTGCCAACACAACCGTTGCCACGCCACAGTGCAGCATTCAAAATCAGGTCTACCCGTCACCGCTTAAGTCCTATTACCCCATGCAATCTTCTGCACCTGTTTGCACCTCTGGCGGCTGACGATTCTAAACTTCGGCTTGAGTTCAAGTCATTAATCGAAAAGCCAGTCAATCTCGGCCGGGTACCATGCTCGCGCCCAGCATGCGCATGCTTACGCGTTGCGTAAATATGGCACCCGTTTTACATCGTGTTCGAACATAGCCCACTGCATCAGTTTTTAATCCGGACGGTCATCCAGAATCGCTCGTTTCCAGAGTCCTTGCAGGTCTTCCTGAATCATGTACAGGCACGGAACAAGAACCAATATAATCGCCGTCCCGAACAAGATTCCAAAACCAAGCGAAATGGCCATCGGGATAATGTATTGAGCCTGAAGTGATCGCTCAAAAATCAACGGCATCAAACCGCCAAACGTCGTTAACGTTGTCAGCAGAATGGGGCGAAAGCGACGCACGCCGGCCAATGAAATCGAATCGAGCGCCGAATGATTCGCTCGCATTCGATTCGCATAGTCGATCATGATCAGCGAGTCATTGATCACGATTCCCGAAAGGGCAATCACGCCCATAACGCTGACCAGCGAAATGTCGTATCCCAGAATGATGTGCCCAATTAAAGCGCCCACCATTCCAAATGGAATCGCGATGATCACAATCAAGGGTTGAACGTAACGGCGAAACGCGATCGCCAACAACGAATAGATCACCGCCAACGCCAATGCAAAGTGACTCCAAAGCTTTGATGTCGCCTTTCGAAGTTCCGCGTTGCTTCCTGAAAACTCCCACGTGATGCCAGGAAAGTCTTCGCGCAACTTCGGCAGCTCTTCCGAATTCAAAGCTGCAATCACCTGATTTACAGCACCTGCTGGCTCGGCATCCATCGAGATACCGATCACTCTTCTTCCATTGCGGCGGTTGATCCTGTTGAACGCCTGAGTCTCGTCGATCTCGGCGACATCCATCAAAGGAACCTGCGAACCGCTTGGCGTCTGAACAATCAGGTCTTCAAGATGATGGAGATTCTTTCGTTGCTCTTCCGGCAACGTCACGCGAACTTCGACTTCGTTCATGCCTCGCAGAAGCCGAAGCGCAAGGGAACCGTAAAATGCTCCTCGAAGTTGGTCGCCAAGATTCTCGTCAGTCAATCCAATGGCACGACCTTCGGGTTTCAACTTGAAATCATATTGCGTTTTGCCACGATCATAATTGTCGTTGACATCACGCGTATTTGCGTATGCGTTGACGCGCTCGACGAGCGCGGCCGTTGCTTTTTCCAGCACATCGATATCACTGTGGCTCAAGTCGATGTTGATGGCACGGCGATGACCACCTGGCCCGCGTTCAGCGCGAAAGCTGATTTGCGAAACGCCAGGCAAGTCTCCAATTTGTTCTCGCCACAATTCGATGACTTCGTCGGAAGTGATGTCGCGTTCGTTGGGAGGCTTCATCACGATCTCGACATCGATGAAACCTTCGCCGCGCACGTTGGTCTTAATGCCCTCGGCGTAGCGATAAAGGTCATGCTTTTCAAACATCTCCAAGCTGGCCGAAGTCACTGCGTTGGCAATGGCGGCAGCTTGATCCGGCGTCGTCCCAGTCGGCATCCGTACTCCCGCCTCAATTTCATTGGCCGAAAGTTCGGGCATCAGGATCATGCCCATATGAGAACTGAGCGCGTATCCACCAAGCACCAACAACAAAGCCAGCGCCAGTGTTGCCGTGATGTAGCGGAAGTGCAAACAGAACTTGAGCAGCGGCCGATAAAGCATTTCAACCAATCGGCTGAACGTCCGATTGAACCAGTTTTTCTTTCTCGCCGTCCCGGTTTGGGATGCTCTCTGTCTGGCATGCGCGAGATGGGCAGGCAAAATAAACAGCGACTCGACCAGGGAAAGCAAGAGTACGATAACCACGACCCACGGTAACGGGCTCCAGAATTTTCCTGTCTCGCCAGGAATAAACATCAGTGGAACGAAGGCAACGATATTGGTCAGAATGCTAAACGTCACCGGACCGGAGACTTCGCGCGCCCCATCGATGGCTGCTACTTCGAGGTCTTCTTGAGTCTCGCCTTCTTCGTAAATGTTTTCGCCAACAACCACAGCGTCATCGACTACGATTCCCAACACAACGAGGAACCCGAAAAGGGAGATCATGTTGATGCTGACTCCGAGCATCGGTAAAAACAGAATGCCGCCTATGAATGAAACGACCATTCCCATCATCACCCAAAACGCCAAGCGAATCTCGAGGAACAGGGCAAGAATGCCAAACACGATCGCGACGGCCATCAAAGCATTTTTCATGACCAGCCCAAGTCGATCTTTGAATTCTTTGGCGTTGTTCATATCCAATCGCCATTTAACACCGGGCGGCAAAGCAGACTCAAAGTTGTCCATCGTTTCGTAGACGGCTTCGGCAACTTCCTGCGGAGACTGATTGCCGACTCGATAAACTTCGATCTCGATTGATGGCAGTTGGTTAAACTGCTGCTGAAAGCCGTAGTCTTCGAATCCATCGCGAACTTCAGCGATATCGCCCAACTTCACGACTTGTCCGTTTCGATTGTTGAGGATCTCAATCGCTGCAAACTGACTCGCGTATTGTTTTCGCCCTTTGACGCGAAGCAGAATTTCTCCCGAGTTCGACTGGACCGAACCGGCTGCCACATCCTGACTGGAACGTCGAATGATGTTGGCGATACCCGAAAGTGTTAACCCGTACTCACGTAACGTCTGCCGAGGGATTTCAACATGTGTTAAATAAGGCGGCGCATTCCAAAACTCAAGTTGAGTAATATCTTTGTGAGCTTGCAATTGATCGCGCAACTGTTCGCCCAGTTTTCGAAGTGCTTTGCGGTTAATGTCACCGTAGAGGTCGACCCGCATGACTTCGCGCTGGCGAGAATCGAGACGAACTTCGGGCTGTTCGATCTGGTCAGGAAAGGTGCGAATTCGATTGACTGCCTGATCGATGTCTTGAAAGACCTTCATTCGCGGCTGGCCAGCAACAAATGTTGCTTGGACGTAAGCTCTTCCTTCTCTTGCGTAGCTGGTAACCTCATCGATGCCGTTGACATCGCGCAACGCCTGTTCAATCGGCTGAAGAATTCCCTGTTCGACTTCTTCCGGAGCCGCGCCAGGATAGCTGACGCTGATCTCAACGTTATCGAGAATGAAGTTTGGAAAGACTTCTTTTTGAATCGTAAACGCTGTCCAGATTCCGCCACCAAGCAGCAACATCATCAGCAAGTTGGCAGCAATGGAGTTTTGTGTCATCCACGCGATCGGCCCACGGCGTTTCGTGCTCATAGGAGGTGACTCCAACGCTGGCAAGAAACAACATCGGACGCAACATCAGAGCCCGCTACGTGCGCGCGTATACCCCTCACCCCCAGCCCCTCTCCCTCAAGGGGAGTGGGGAGCGAGTGTGGATTCGTGTTGGCCGTTCGGTAACAGCTCACTCCTTCGTACTCCCCTGCTCTTTTGTGTCCAGTTTCTCATTCGTGTCCTGCTTCTCTTTCGCCCCCTGCTGCTTCTCGCCTAAGCCCTGCCCTTCTTCTGTACTCTGCTTCTCCTCCGACCGCTTCTTCAACCCAATTCCGTTTGCAGGTGTGGCCAGCGTCGAAATCACAACCTCATCGCCATCATCCAAACCCTTGCTGATGTAAACATAATTTCCATCACGAAAATCAATCTCAACGCTGCGAATCTCAAGCTTGTCGTTCTTCTTCACCCAGACCGTTTCTTCATCGCGGATAAACTCGCGATCAATCCGCACGACGTTTTCCATTGGCTTGCCTTCAATCTGGGTATCCAACAACGAGTCAAGAATCAAAGGCGGAGCATCGTTTGCGCGGCCCAAGGGATCGTCAACGATGATCAGCACCCGAGCCAAGCGTGTTTGCTCATCCAGCGCGCCGATCAGCCTCGACACCCGGCCGTCGCGAGTCACTTCGCGACCCCAAGCATCCGAATTGCGCAATGTTACCAGCGAGCCGCCTTCGCCGCTTTCTTCATCAGGGAACTCAATCCAGCGCAAGCTGCGAATGGGAACCGCCGCCATCACCCAATACTCTTCCAGACCAACCAGCTGCGCAAGATCGCTGTTGGCTCCAACTTGCGACCCCACATTGACCGTTCGGTTCAACACCTGAGCGTCATAAGGCGCGTAGATTTGTGTGCGTTCCAGATCAAGTTTCGCCCGTTCAACAGAAGCTTCCGCCGACGAAACTTCGGCCTTGATCGAAGCAATCTGTGGCTCGCGCATAACCAGCCCCCGGTTCGCTCCATCGATCGAACCTTGAAGCAGTTTCAATTCTTTCTTTGCCAAACGTTGACGAGCCTCTTCGATCTCCATTCTTGCACAAGCTTGTTCAAGCTCGCTCTGCGCGATTGACACTGCGTTTTCAAAATCAGCCGGATCAATCTTCAGCAACAGATCGCCTTTTGAAATCATCCCGCCAGGCACAAACTTTGGCGAAAGCTCTGTCACTTGTCCGTTCACTCGCGTCTGAAGGCTGATCTGCTGAGCGGGCCTGACCGTTCCCAGGACAGAAATCCCCGGCGAGTACGTCCCGTAGTTGACTGTGATCGTATCGACCAGCGCCGCCGATTTACGAGTTGATTTTACTTTTTGCGCAACAGGCTCGGTGCCATAGATCCAGACGACCGCAAAGTAAGCTCCCGCCAGAATCAAGGCACAAATAATCGCGTTGACCAAGATGCGCAGCGGTCGAGCTCGCGAATCGGATCTCGATTGCGTGGGTTCACTCATCGTCTGCGGTTCCGCGAAGTCTGTCCAAAATAGAATCCTTCGATTTGCTCATGGGCGGCTTTTCAATACCACCATCGTAGTTCGGTTCGTCAGAGCCGATCGTCAATCCGCCACCTTCGCCCAAATTTTCGTCCGCCGATAAACTCTCATTGGCAGATTCGAGTTTGTCCTGCGTATTGTTGCTCACATTCTCTGTATTGGACTCTTCGACCTCGAAATCTTCCAACTCTAACTCCAGCGGCATGATCTCAGACGATGTAAAACCCGGCGGAACGCAAGTCGGATCGAGGTTTCCTGCCAACGCCAAATAAAGTGAAACACGAATCAACCGCAGATCCAATTGGGCGTTGAGCAACTGCCGTTGTAACCGCTGCTGTCCCGTGATCGCGTTGAGCACATCCAGGTACTGGGCGTCGCCAATCAGGTATTGCTCACGAAGTTGATCCGAAGCCTGACCCGCCAGTTTGACTTGTTCCTCAAGATGTTCAATGCGCTGAATCTGGAATTTTTCCTGCACCAAAGAGTCTTCGACTTCCTGATACGCCAATAGTACTGACTGAGCGTACTCGTGGAACAACGCATACTTTACCGCATTGGTCCGCTCCACTTCGGCTTTCCGCTGGCCGCCATCAAACAGCGGAGCAATCAACTGGCCGCCCAGAGAAACAAACCAGTTTTTCAACAAGTCCCCTGGGTTCTCGGACAGGTTTTGCAAAGATGCGCTTAAATTCAACCGCGGATACTGACGACTGATTGCCGAAGCAAGATCTCGATCGGCGGCGGCTAGCGCATTGTAATTTCGTTGAATGTCGGGCCGGCGCAGCAACAACTCCGATGGCAAGCCCGTCGCTGGAAGCGGTGGAAGTTCTGGAAACGCAGTCCCCGGCTCAAAGCTCGCGCCTTGCGGCACCTTACCCAGCAAAACCGCCAACTGATGTTCTAACACGTTGACCTGCGATTCAATCACAACCGCCTGTTCCAACGTCGACTCCAACAGCTGCCGTTGTCGCAACACGTCGGCGCTGCGGACGAATCCCAAACCAAAACGTTCTTCCTGTAACTTTAACCCCGTTTCGTTTGTCTCGATTTGCTCTTCAAGCAACTCCGCTTGCGCGTGAGCCTCGATCAACGAGAACCAAACACTGGTGATCTCGGCGCTCAATGCCAAAGCTCCGGCATGGTAGTCCCAACACGTCGCGTTGACGCGTAGCCGTTGGGCTTCGACTCTCGATTCGATTTCACCCCAAAGGTCGACCGGATAATTTATATCCAGCCCGAGGCTATAGCTTTCACTGTTTTCGTTGGGGCCACCATTAAATCCCAATCCCAAGATGCCATCGATGTCTGGCCAAAAGTCTGAGGCTTCCCTGCGTGCCACCGCACGAGCAGCCCGAACTCTTTGTGCGGCAGCCAACACGGAGTAGTTGTTGCACAGCCCACTATCGACTTGGAAGTCAAGGTTTGCATCGCCGAATGCCGACCACCATCGGTTGGGCGATATCGAAGTTCCACGCTCCGCGAATTCCGCTGGCGTTTCCAGCGCCGGTAGCGATGCCCGCTGAAAACTCCGATCCGCGCAGCCGCCAATCAACAGCAGTAGCAAGAGCCACTGAGCGATCTTTTTAAAGGCTGTTTGGGTTGGATTCATCATACAAACCGGAAACGGCTTCCCAATGACGAAGGTCTTTGGGATCAATTGGTTGGTGGTTGGTAACTCGGCGCGCAATTCAGGCGCACCAATCCATCGTTCATTTACAGGATTACCCACTTTCCCACAATAGAAGCTGGCAAATGCCAACTATAATCGGTTCAAAAGAATTCTTTGTTCATCTCGCTATACGCGAAAAATCACATGCAAACCCACAACTGTTTTCGAGTCACTTTTCAGACGTTTTTTGGATTCACGTGTGCCGTTATTTGCATGGCGATTTGTTGCCTAACCGCGATAGCTCAGGAAAAAGCTGACACATCCGATCAGTCCGCGGACAAACCGAAGCCAACCCAGTTTTGGCCAGACGGAATCGACTATGACGAGTCTATCCCAACCCCCAAACAGTTTTTCGGATTCGACATTGGGTTTCGTCATCTGACACATGCTCAAGTCGCAGACTACGTAAGGAAGTTGGCAGAAGTTTCGGACCGCGTGACAGTTCAACAGTATGCAAAGACACATGGCGGTCGGCCACTGTTGTTACTGACGATCACGTCCGAAGAGAATCGCAAACGCCTGAACAAGATTCGCAAAACACACCGGAAGATGACAAAGCCTGATGAGGAGGAAGTCAGTGCTGCCGAATTGGACTCACTGCCGGCGGTCATCAATATGGGTTACGGAGTTCACGGCGACGAACCGAGTGCCACCAATTCAGCGCCACTGGTTGCCTATTATCTTTCTGCGGCGCAAGGCGATGAAGTCGAGCAGTGGCTCAATGACTGCGTGATCCTGCTCGACCCAAGCCTCAACCCAGACGGGTTCAATCGTTTTGCCAACTGGGCCAATCGTTATCGCGGTACCGTGCCCAATCCAGATCCCGCTCACGCCGAACACAACCAAATGTGGCCGCCGGGCAGAGTAAATTACTATTGGTTTGATCTCAATCGCGACTGGCTACCGTTGGTGCATCCTGAGAGTCGCGGACGTATGAATTGGTACCATTCTTGGAAACCCAATGTTGTTCTCGACTTTCACGAGATGGGCACCAACTCGACTTACTTTTTTCAACCTGGCATTCCGAAACGCACCAACCCGATGACTCCCGCGAAGAATCAAGAATTAACGCGAAAATTCGCCAGCTACCATGCGAAAGCTCTCGACCAAAGAGGAAGTTTGTACTTTACTCAGGAACGTTTCGACGACTTCTACATGGGTAAAGGCTCAACCTATCCAGACTTGCATGGCTGCGTCGGCATCCTATTCGAGCAAGCCGGCTCGCGTGGGATCATGCAGGAGAACATGGATGGGATCTTAAAATTCACCGACACGATTGGCAATCAATTCACAACTTCTCTTTCCAGTCTCCGCGCGACCAGCGCGATGCGAACAGAATTGCTCAAATTCAAACAGCGTTTTTACAAACAAGCGATGAAACAAGCCGCCAAGCAAAAGACTAAGTCTCATGTCTTTGGCTGCGAACACAATCGCTCAAGGTTGAACGCCTACGCGGAAACCCTTAAGCGGCATGACATCGACAGCTACTGGCTCAAGGAAGACTATGAGTACGGTGATTCAACGTTTGCTGCAGAGTATTCACTGGTCGTCCCAACCGGGCAACCCGAGTATCGATTTTTGCGATCACTCCTGATGCGACGCAAAGATTTTAACGAGAACATTTTTTACGACGTTTCGAGTTGGACGTTGCCGCTGGCGTACGGCTTGACGCAAACCAACCTTCAAAAAAACATCGACGAAGAATTGTTGACACCCTTCGAGATCAATGGCACTGCCGACGTCGAAGAAGACCAACCGTTCTCCGATGAAGATCTCGGTTACGTCGTTGATTTCCGAAGTGATGCCGCGCAAAAGCTGTTAACCAAACTACTTTCGGCCAATGTGAAAGTGCGTGTGGCAAAGAAACCATTTTCAATCGAAACCGAAGATGGAATATTGGCATGTGGCTACGGGACGCTGTCGATTCCGCTGCAAGTTCAAAAAGGACGACGCAACGCAGTTCAACGAATGTTGACCACGGCAGCAAAACACGGCGCAAAAGTCACACCTGTAAAGACCGGGCTGAACCCATCCGGTCCAGACATTGGCAGTTCTTCGTTTGCGGTTTTGGAAAAACCAAAAGTCGCCATGGTGATTGGTCGTGGCGTTTCGGCTTATGGGGCTGGCGAAACATGGCATTTGCTTGACTCGCAATACAAGTATCCGGTGACCCTGATTAAGAAGCCAATTTTTGCAACAACGAAACTCGATGACTATTCGACACTGGTGTTCGCCGATGGGACTTTGTCGGATGACGACTTAAAGGTTGCAAAGAGTTTTGCTGAAAACGGTGGCACCGTGATTGCGATCGGACGACTTGCCGTTTCCGTCTCCAAAAAATTAGCCGACGCAAAAAACGAAAAGAACCCGGAAACAGGTTCAGACGATGAAAGCGATAAAACGGAAAATGAAAGCGACAAAGAGAAAAAAGAAACTGATGAACTCGCCGACATTTCGAAATCAGAATCCAGCATCCAAAAGCCATTCGATTCGGCATCAAACGAGCAAGCTTTAAAATTAATCAGCGGTGCAATTTTCAAGACACACGTTGATTTGAGCCATCCACTCCTTTATGGAATCACAAACTCTGAGTTGGCTGTTTTTAGAAACCACGCCGAGTTTCTTACACCGTCGAAAAACGTTTACTGTAATCCGATCATCTACGACGAGGGTCAGCCTTTGATGGCTGGCTATTGTTCGAAAGCCAATCAGGAAAAATTCAAAGGCTCCGCCAGTGTCGTTGTCCATCCTGTCGGCCGAGGTCGATTTATCTTGATGGCCGACAATCCAAATTTTCGCGGATTTTGGAAAGCGACGAATCGAGTCTTTCTTAATGCAGTTTTCTTTGGCGACTTTGTAAATCCACCTCGCTCAAGGTAAGTGGCCAAGCAAGGCTGCTTTCAAGGCAGGTGTCCAGTTCGAAAACGGTGCGAGTGTACGTTGGGTCCCCTAAATCGATGGGTTTTTGTGTATTCGCTCACTTCTCAAGAATTTTGGAAATTAGGCTGTAAGATTTTGGAAGTTTATGTGGTTACACGATAGCGGCTCTTTTTTCGAGATATTCGCAACGACCCAACTCCGAGATCTTAGTGGAAACAAAACAAGTAGCCAGATTCACAGCGCTATGGACGAAAGCACAAACGTCCGTGTTCGCTGTCATTGCGTCTACTGTTACTAATTTCTCTGACGCTGAAGACTTGTTGCAGCGCGTATCTGTTGTCGCCGTTTCCAAATTTGACCAGTTTCATGGAGAAGAAGATTCGGACCAGTTTGTTGCCTGGACGATCATGATTGCCAGATATGAAATTCTGAAACACTTACGAGACAAAGCAACAGACCGTCATCAATACATTGCCGATTCGGTGGACGTCATCGCGGACGCATTCAAAAACGTTGCGTTGGAGTACGATGATCGGCGGGGAGCTTTGGATCAATGCTTGCAATTATTAAAGGGCCGTTCTCGCAAGGTACTTGAAAAACGGTATGGCGAAGGAATCAAGACGGCCGAGATTGCCAATCAACTTGGAATCTCTCCAGGGAACGTTTCCGTTATCCTAAATCGTGCTTACCGAAAACTTCGGGCCTGTGTTGATCAGCGAATCGCGAGCAGCGGAGGTGGCGCATGATCGACATCGAAAAACTAATCGTCGCTCACCTCAACGATGAAGCGGCCACCGAAGAAGTGAAACAGCTTTTCGAATGGATTCAAATGAATCCCGAGAATGCAAAAGAATTTGCTCGCCAGTCTTTGCTCCACGCGCAATTGCGGGGGCGATTGTCAGGTGAGTTTTTGGCGCAAAAATCTAGCGAAAAAGAAAAGGTCTTTCTCGAGAAGCATACATTGCCCGTTGGTGCGCCTGGTCAATTGGATTTCGATCCGCCTGAAATTCAAAGCGTTGCAAGTTTGTTATCGAGACCCAAAAAAACACGTCGAACGGTTTGGACTTATGTCGTCGGAACAGCAGTTTCGATCGCAGCCGGGTTAATGGTTGCGGTTTATCTGACTGATTTCCAGCCATTCACACCCAGTGCGGGCCCGATTGTGGAAAACGAACTCATTGTGGTTCCTGATCCCATCGATGGCGAAAATGATCTTGAGGCGACCAAGGCAAACAATCAACGCCTCGCTACCGTTGCCAATATGGTAGACGTAGCTTGGGCGGCTGATACCGAGTTTACTCCTGAAGCGCCAGGCGCAGCGTTAACTGCTGGAACGTTGAAACTTGAGTCAGGATTTCTTCGACTTCGTTTTAACATGGGTGTGGACGTAACGATCGAAGGGCCAGCGAGCCTGGAGTTGGTCTCGTCTTATGTAACCAAGCTTGATTACGGATTGTTGGTTGCAACAGTGCCTCCCGGAGGCGAAGGCTTCCAGGTCGATACGCCGACAACCAAAGTTGTCGACCTGGGTACGGCATTTGGCTTGCAAGTCGATCGCGATGGCGTTTCACTTGTTTCGGTTTTTGATGGACGTGTTGATGTCTCTGCCATGGTTGATGTTGATGACCCTGCGGCAACGCAACACTTAAAAGAAGGCGAGTCCGTTCGCGTTGGGGCTAATGACTCAATCGCTTCGATTGATTTTGAAAGCCTCGCGTTTGCAGAGATTTGGCCGCAAGCGGTTGGAATCGGCAGCATCAATGGAGACTGCCGATTCACATCACCTTGGCCACGCGCATTGAGGATGTTGCAAGGCAAAGACGAGATCTTTCTGATGCCCGAGGGCTATGCGACTAGAGTCTCCGACTCGTTAAAGGTTGATATCGCCGAGCCGGGCGTGTACGGACGTGTGGAACAAATGTCGGACTCAGAGATATCTTTCGGCACCGATGTCCGATCTTACCTGCTGCAATACAACCCCAAACAAGCTGTTCAAGTTGACGAGCAAAGTCGGATTGTTGGCCAAGTGACTTTTGATCGCCCCATACTCGGCCTCATTGTGCTGGGAGAAACGTTAGCCGCAAGCGATCTAAATTTTTCAGATCAACCGCAGATGTTCGCGACAGCCCGTCGCCAAATTGAATTGATTGATGACCCTTCTGGAGAAGTCGTAACGTTGAGTGACGATCGCCGGACGGTGACCGTCAATCTAGCGTTCGGTGGTCGTTCTTCGGATCACGTTCGCGTCATTGTAGACGATTCGTCGCCACCACTGAATGAAGAAGAGCAATAGCACGATCGATTTACCAACCAAGGAAACAAACCCATACAACATGCCTCAGACGTTTGATGAATCACTTCCAAATTTGTCAATTGTTTAACACATCAACTCACGTCGCCCGTAAGCACCAATCACCATGAAACATCGCAATCCTCGAAGCTCAGATGACCACCTGGAAATCGTTGACTACTTTCAACGAGTTGGGGCTGTTTGTAGTCCAACACGGGCCGAAGGTTTCGAAACGGCCACGCGTTTGGTCGAAGCTCGACAAGCTTATCGCAGGACGATTCTTTCGTCGAAGTTTGTGTTGGAAAAATGTTTACAGCTACTGAATCAAGCCACGGAAAAGAAAGTTCGATTCGATTTTGCTTTTGAGTTGTCTCAACGCGAAACCGACAAGATTCATTTTATCAATGGCGCGGTTCCTGAAATCGTTGCCATGATTGCGTACACTTTGTCGGTGCCAGATTTCTTCTACGCACCAGACGAGTGTGCCGAAGATCACTTTTCAAACTTGATCGATCTTATTGAAACGCTCGATATTAGAATTGGCCATCTCAATCAATGGCATCGAGAATTGAAAGCGATCGTCGCGAAGCAGTCAAACAGCAAAAAAGGTGCGGCGAAAGACAAAGACGAAGAACTTACAAAAAATGTTTTTACGAGGCGGGAGTTGAAGGCCAACAAGTCGATTCTTGCGGTCGCCGAACCTGACTTTAACGTTTACCTCGATGCGAAACAGGAGATGGTTCGTGGCGCGATGAAGCTGGTTGTTTCCATTGCAAAACGATACGTTAACTCAAGACTTTCGTTGATGGACTTGGTTCAAGAAGGCAATTGTGGATTGTTGACGGCCATTGAGAAGTACAATCCTCAACTTGGGTTTGCGTTTACAACTTACGCCACGCGTTGGATTCAACAAAAAATCTTAATCGCCGTGTTTGAAAAGTCCCGAACAGTTCGACTGCCGATTGTGTTGAGCCGGAAACTGGCCAGCACGGAGCGCGAACTAGAAGCGCTGGCCCACGCAAACGCGTGCTTCCCAAACCACGATGAATCAATTGCCGCTGCCAAGCGACAAAAAGTCGTTGCGCGGTTGTTGCAGATTTATCGCAACAGCTTTGTCTCGATCCACGGGTTGACCAATGACAAGGGAGAGACCAGTCGTGGTCTCGAATTGGAAAACGACTCCATGGTTGCCCCCGAAACACAGTTGCATCGACTAAGAGTGGTCTCGGATGTGCAACAGGCGGTCAGCAAGCTTGAAGGACAAAAGCGATTGGCAATGGAAATGCGATTTGGGCTTTATGGCGAACCTTGCTCCAATCAACGAATTGGTGACCGCTTGGGAATTTCAAGAGAGACCGTCAGAACCTTGGTCAAAGAATCGTTGGCCGTGTTGCGAACCGATTTGGGACATCTGAACGAAATGGTATCGTAGCCAGGCGTTACGATCGGTGGAATCGGCTAGCGATGTTGAGCGAGGCACAGTGGAGTTAGCGCCGCAAACTTTTGACAAATTCGCCAGCTTCACAGGTAGTGTTGCCTGACTGCCAAACGCTTTGAATAAGCTAAACACTTGGCGTGAGTTACGTCGATAGCGAAAGAACCGGGACACTCGCTATTTCACGAGTAACCGGCAGTGTTTAACAATCCAAGCTGCTCGACCCAAAGTCAGTCTTGTGACCCAAGAAAACAATACGCTACTTCTGCGCGAAAGAGTGCGCACGACAAAACCAGAATGCTTCACGATTGAAACAGATTCGTGCGTAGCGGTTTTAGCGCGCCGGCTATTGTTGGGCTGCCTTACGCTTCTCCCTATGGCTGCCGGTTGCTCACTCCCCGCATTCAAGCCAAATACTAGATCCGCAGACCAAGCGTGTTGTGCCATCCAGTCGTCTCGCCGCCCCGCGATCATCAAAGGATTGACACAAATTGAATTCGAGTCGCGCCCTCCGATCATGCTTCGTGAGATGCAGCAGTCGATCTCTGGATGGCCCGTTGGATTGAGCAACAACGGATTGCAGCCGCAGGTTGGTGGCGTTTTGCGAAGTTTCTCAGCCAGTCAGTGCGAACAAATCGCGGCGACAAGCGCTCCGATTGCCCGCGAGATCGAAAGCCACCGAGACTGGCTGTCCAACAACAGCGCTGCCAGCGCCGCGTTTATTCAGGCGATGAACCATCAAGCGGACTACGAACGCAACATGCACGCAGGGCGTTCCTTGAAAGCGATGCTGAATCTAGCTGACATCTACTCGCAACAACCAACCATCGAACAGTCGCATCAAACAATCGATCAAGCAATGCGAGCGATCGAAAAAATTCGGGACGCCGATGTCCCTGTTCCCAGCGATACGAATGAGCTTACTCGTCAACATTTGGAAATTGAAGAGCAAGCTACATCGCTCCAGCTAAATCAGCAGCAGTTGACCCAGGCGATTGAGTTATTGCTGGAACTTGAATCGTCGGAGGTTCCGTTGTGGCCAGACATGCAGGACTTTGATCAAGTCGTTTCAAATTTTGGGAACATCGAAACTGATTGTGAGTCAGCCTATCAAACTGCACTGACCCATCGCGGTGACTTGAAAGCCCTGCAGATTCTCGCGGGAGACAGCGATCGACTTTCAACTGAACAATTCGCAGCGTTGGCTGATGCGGGCTCACCTCTTCTGGGGGCAGGACTGGATCTCCCGGTTTCAGCCGCACTTTGGTGGCAATGTCGATTGAAGGATCAATTCGAACAGCGAATAGAATGCATTAAAGAAAAAGAAGCAGCTCGCCGACGTGAGCAGATGATCAGTCTAGCAGAGAACAAGCGAAAACAAATTCGCAGAGAAGTTTGCGATGCGATTGATGCGATCAAGACGAATCAACGTTTGTTGGAATTGAAAACTCAGCGGCGCGACAGCCTTACTCAGTCGATCGTCGCTGCGGAGAAAGCAAAAGATGAAGAGCCATTAGACTTCGCAGCTCATTTGCAAAACCGTTTGGAAAGACTGAAACTGGAAACAGAAATCACTCACCAACACTTCTTGATCGCCGCTGAGAAAGTTCGCCTGCGCGAGGCCCAGGGCTTACTTGGACAACAGGCCCAGTACAGCAATCCCAATTCAATGCTGTATCCTGGCACGGAAGTTCTTCAAACAACATCTCCTGTTGTTTTACAACCGATCAACGCTGCGGCGCTCCATAAAACAAGCAGCGAATTCCAAACATCCATTGTTTCACCTAACGCAGAGATCTTGCCAACTGTCGGCAACGATTCAAGATCGGTCAACCAAACCGCGTCGCCTGCGCCGCGAATCACTTTTCGCAAGTGATGAATCGATGTCACTACTGCCGAGAGAAAATCGCTTTGCGAAGTTCTTCTTCAAACGTTGTGCTACTGTCGATCACCGACTGGAATTCTTCCTTGCTGAGAACAAAGCACGCCACCTCCGTCTTTGCGCGGACCGTTGCGTTTCGTGGTTGCTCTTTGATCAATGAGACTTCGCCGAAGAAAGCTCCCTCTTCCAACGTGTTGACTTTCTTGTCATCGACTTCGATATCGACAGCCCCTTTTCCGATGACAAAAAACTCATCGCCCATTTCACCTTGTGAAACAATCTCATCGCCCGGTTGATACTTCTTCAACTCCATCATGTCGGCGACTTGCGAAATTGATTGAGGCGTCAGGCTGCGAAAAATCTGAAACTCATTGAGAATCTGGCACATCGCAGAATTCCATTTCACCAATACGCTGGAACGAATATTTCCATCGACCATACTGACAATGCGGTCGGCGACATCCAAAATTCGATTGTCGTGCGTAACGATCAAGATCGTGCATCCGTGCTGTTGTGCCATCTCCTGAAATATTGTCACCACTTCGCGACCCGACTCGGCGTCGAGAGCTGCCGTTGGCTCATCGGCAAGAATCAAATCTGGCTGATGAATAATTCCTCGGGCGATTGCAACACGTTGCTTCTGCCCTCCAGACAAAGACTTCGGTTTGTAATGAATTCGTTCGCCCAAACCAAGCCGTGAAAGGGTCGCTTCGATTTTGGGTTTTATATCAGCTGATTTATACCCCAGCAGCTCAGTCGACATTTTCACATTTTGGAATGCCGTTAGCGATTCAAAAAGATTGTGTGCTTGAAAGATAAAGCCTGTCTTCTTGCGCAGCATCGTCGTGTCGGCAGGACTAATCCCATTCAATTCAGTGTCCAGCACTTTCAAGCTTCCTTCCTGGACGCTTCGTAGCGTTCCGACCAATGTCAGCAACGTCGTTTTGCCACTACCCGACGGGCCGGTCATAATCACAATCTCACCACGGCGAATCTTCAACTCGTTTTGAAAGAGGACCTGTTTCCGCGTGTCGCCTTCGCCATAGTAATGGCTTACTTGATCAACGTTCACGCTTAACTCGGATGGATCAGGGGCCCAAGCCGCGATCAGTCCATCGATATCAATGTCGTGTTGAATCATGTAGTCCCCTGCCCTGTTTGGCAGAATTAGTCGTGGTAGGAATGAACGTGATTGAAATTTGAGATCAAATTTTGTTGGAAAATTAAAACAAACTTGCAGGGTCGGCTGCCAACAATTTTCGTAGTGCAAGTAAACCTGATACGACGCACATCACAAGCGTTAAGGCGAAAATGAACAATACCCGATCCCAGCTTAGTTGCATCAGCAAGCCAGTAAAACTTACATTGATTCGAAACAACAACCAAGCACAGATCAGACCCGGCAAAAACCCGAGCAGCGAAAGGTAAACCGCCTGCTTGATCACCAATCCGAAAAAGTATGAATTGCCGTAGCCCATGGCTTTGAGCGTCGCAAACTCACCGAGATGTTCGGTAATATCGTTTGCCAAAATTTGATAACAAATGATGACGCCGACGACGAATCCCATCACCGCGCCGATCGCAAAAATCACGCCGATCGGAGTGTTGCGTGCCCAAAAGTCGATCTCTTTCTGCACAAACTGCTGCTTGGTCAGCACAACAACGCCTTCTCCCAGTTTCTCTTGTAACTCGATTGCAACGGAATCAGCTGGTTGATTTGCGGCAACTTTGACCACCCCGAGATCAACAACGCTTAACGGATCAGCAGCGCGATAGCCAAAGTAGTTGGAGAAGTTACTAAGCGACATGATCAAGTTTCCGTCATGCGCAAAATCTCTTCCCGACTGAAACAATCCAACAATGTCGATTCGTTTTCCCGTGAGCTCTGCGGTCTGTGGCATCGCAGTAGCCGACAATTCGATGCCGTAATTTTTCTTGCTAAGGCGATCCATCAAAGCGGTATGGGGAGACCGGAGTGAATCGAATTGCGGCAGGATTTCCCCGTCCCCGTCCAACAAAACGTTCTGATCAAGATCAACACCAAGGACTCGAATAGGTCTGGCACGCCGGCCTTCGACGCGCATGCGAGCGAATAGGTTTTCCAGGTAAAGCGGTCGCGCTGATTCAACACCTGCCGTTGACGCAGCAACATCAAGCGCATCACGCTTGAATCGAACTTCACTGGAAAGCGCAAACCGGGATGGGTTGTAGAGAATCAAATCCGCATCCAGTTCTTGTACAACAGCAACCGTACTGTCAAACAAAGCGTGATTGAAACCGCGTTGCTGAAACATCAAGACAACCGCGAACGCGATCCCTGTAATGGCAAGCAGCAACTTGCGCGGATCGTGCGTCAAGTTTTTCCAAGCCAAAGGAATCGACGATGATGACACGTTTTGCAACCAATCAGTTAAGACAATCAAGCCGTTAAAACAATCACGCGGTTAAAATAACTCGGCGGGTTCGGCTTGCCACAGCTTCTTCATCGCCAACACGCCAGAAAACCCACACATGATCAACGTCATCGTCAACACAAAGACGATCCTCTGCAAATTCATCTCCATCGTAATGTTGGCCAACATGCCGGTTACCCAATACAAAAAGAGAGCCAACAACAGCGCGGGTGTGAAGGAAAACAAGGCTAGATAGCCGGCTTGCTTGAGAACCATCAAACCCAGGTACTGATTCGAATATCCCATCGCTCTCATCGTCGCGTATTCATGCAGCCGATTGGCCACATCATTTCCCAGCACCATATAAACGATCGCCGCGCCAACGATCAACGCGATCAAAACTCCGAGCGTGAAGATGAATCCGATCGGAGTTTCGCCCAACCATCGGTCGAGCTCGAGCTGCACGACCTCTCGTCGCGGCAGAACCTGGACGCTGGTCGCACCTCCAGCAACCTTGAAATGCCGATTCAATTCCGCAGCGACGTCGTCAACCGATTCGCCAGAATTGACTTTGATAAGCCCAAACGAAATCCTCTCGGGGTTTATATGAGGGAAGATACGCTTGAACCCATTTCCTGAAACAATCGACGCGCCGTTGGCAGCCAATCCCGCACCCATGCTAAACGTCTCTACAATCTTAACGGTCTTACCACCAAGCTCAGTCTTACGATGAATATCTTGGTCGGTAAACTTACTTCCGTTGAGCGGACCGAATTCGAAATGAGACTGGCGATCAACGAGAACCGACTGATCTGTTTTTAGCAAACCGAAATGGCTATCAACCCGATCATCATCGAACGGAGAATTCAGCGGACTCACGCCCAGCACCATCATGCCCCGCGAAGTCCCTTTGTCCGGGTTTCGCCAATTTGCGATCGCCACGTTGAGATGCGTAGCCGACTCGACCGAGCTCAAACCAGCGGCATAGTCAAGAAATTGCCGTTCGAATTTTCCCGAATCAACAAAGTGCAGATAGTCGGCTGAACGCAACAGAATATCGAAGTCCAATTTCCCGTAAATGTTTGTCGCCGTGTTTTCGACCGCACCACGAAAGCCAAGCTGCATGAAGATCAACAGGATGGCGATCCCGATTCCGGCAACTGAAAGCGCCGTCTTTCGCGGGCTATGCAAGATGTTCAGTAAAGCCAAGTTGATACGCATGGTGTTGTCACATGATGAACGGGCTAAGCCGACTTGTCTCTAGTTCGTATCGATTTCGACGTCTACCTGTAGATTGACCAACTTACTTGCCAGTTCAACATCTTCCGCATTAATCTTTATGCGAACGTCAACCGTTTTTCGATCGACCAACGCCAGCGGACTGGGGGCGAGCATGGTGCCCTTGCCGACAAACCGCCCTATGTTGCTGACCGTTCCACGAATTTCGCGGCTCAGCGCCGGGCTGGTCAAGGAAACCGACTGCCCAATTTCTACTCCACCGACCAAACGGTCAACGACTTCGGCCACGCATTCCATCTCGTTCAAATTTCCAATTTGCATCAACGGTGTATTGGAAATTGCTTCTCCGTTTTTGACGAAGACTTTCAAGACGGTTCCATCAACCGGCGCCGTGATACGAGCTTTCTGCAGACGGTCATCAGCTATCTTTTGAGTAATCTCGACGGACTTGTTTTCTTTGCGCAGCCCCAACAAAGACTGCAACGACTTCCTCGCCGCATCTTTTGATTTTTCAGAAACCTCAACGGCAAGCCGCGCTGCTTCGATTGCCGCCGTCTGTTTTCTTTTAGCTGCATCCAGATCAGACCGAAATTGATCGATTTTCAATTGTTGATCAGAAAGCGCACTCTGCGATACGTACAACATTGTGTCTGGGTCACCTGCCAAACTTTGCAGCCGTGAGATTTTGGCATAAGCTGCCGAAATTTGTTTTTCGGCGACAGACAAATCAATTGCTTGTTCGGCTTGCGACTGTTGCAGCAATGCTGTTTCAACTGCGCTCTTGGCGGTCAGCAAACCATTTTCAGCCGCCAGGATCTTCTGATCCAATTCTCGCATCGCGTCTTGCGATTGCGCATCGACCAGTTCTGTTTGTAACCCCAACGCAGTTTCGCCTGCCAACACGGCCAACCGGGTTTCATCAGCGACCACCGGATCAGATTCCTTAACCAAAACCTGTTCGATCAGCTGTCCCGGCGGCGCGATGACGTTGAAGATTCCGCCAGCAGGGACGATGCGGCCCTGAGCAACAACACGCTGAGGGGGCTCCGGTTTCGCCTCATCCGAATCGGTGGCGACTGGCGAAAGCAGTTGCGGATTGGAAGATCCGGCAAACCAGCCTCCCCCAAAGACAATGCCCAAAAGCACGAGTAGCAATATGAATCGGCTTGCAGTCATAAAGTCAAATCAATGAGAACTAAACCTAAGCGACTTGTTCGACTTTATCATAGAGCCAAACGACAATCCACCAATTGAGGCCGCAAACTTGATTGGGAGCCTCATTTCTGTTTTCGACCTTCAAGAACTACGAGCCTTTAAATAGCTAACGATTGATCTCGATAAGGCAAACTTGGGAAAACGTGTATCAGTTGTTCGGCCTTTGCGGAGTGAATAGCGGCGGACATTCGCAAAGAGCGACGCGTTGGGGAATAGTCAGGTTGAACAATCCTGAGCAAAGGGCATCGTTCTGCCCTGCTGACGAAAAATTGTTTTTATAATAAAGGGCATGAATACCCCGAAATTGGTGCCCGCCACGACTCTGTTCTTCCTCTTTTCCCTGACAGGTTTAGTCCTGACAAGTCCGGTTACCGCTCAAGCTCCGGTTCAGCGAACCAAACTTGCGGTTGATCAAATCACTTTGCGATCGGGCATCAAATACTTCGGAATCGTGATGTCCCAGCATCCGACGACGGGAGCGAAAGTGCTGCTTGAGCGAACATGGTTTAAGCGTTCATTTCCAAACGAGTATCGCGCACATCTCATAGCCGAGCAGAAGCTGGCTGCCGATGCCAATGCCCAACTGCTGGTCCGGCTGAAAAAATGGAAGGAAGATCGAGTCGAAGAACGCGGGCTGATCCAGTTTATTGATTTTGAAATTGACAGAATTTCAAAAGCGCAAGCCAACGATGATCAAGCAGATCCGGAGTTGATGAAATTTTGTCAACTTATCCTTCCGCCTGAACAGGTTGCAAAAGTCTTTTCGCGACCGTCCGCCGATCACCTAATCGCAGGTCTCGCGTGGAAGCACAATCTATCGAACGTAACGACGCGATCCCGCGTTGACTTGGAGAAAGAACTTGAAAACAAGGGTATTGATATCGCTCAAGAAGTTTTCGATTTCTCGAACGACTTTCCAGTAACTTCAGCGCAGTCGGATGAAGAATGGAACACAAGAGTCTGTGTTTTGGAATATGTCAATCGTGAACGATTGCACTTTCAGGGCGTGGGCTCCATGCTGATCAAAATCGATCCGGATAAACAGGCTGATCCACAAGCGCTGCTGAAACAATTGATGACAGGCGGGATGGGTGGCGGAGGTCTTGGTGCGGGTGGTTTGTTGGACGGATTGTTAGAGGAGTTGGATCTTGGCGGTTCGAGCAAAAACAAGGAGACGAAAGAAAAGAACGCTTGGTGGAAAACAGCGACCGATGCTGCGCAGGAAAAAGGTTATCGATCTGTCCGAATTACGCGTTTGACTCAAGACATGATCAACCCGGTCGCAAAAGTCGAGGTGTTTTTGTTTGCCGAACTTACGCCGGGCAGTTGGAAACCGGTTCACACGTCAACGGTCAGCGTTAACCGAAATGAAATCGCGCAAGAAGACGTAGACGCGTTGAAAGAAGATCCACAAGTTGAAAAGGTAGTCGGAATTTTTAAGTCGCTCGGAGGTGGAAACGAGAGCATTCTCGACACGGCGCTTCGCCAAGGTGCCGCAACTCAAAAAGCGATGAATCAATCTTCGGAAAAGTTCTTCGAATTCCTCGACCGATATTCCAAAGCCACCGACAGCCCACCGTTGGAGACTGAGTGAGGACCGATTCGATTCTCGTTACAGAACGATCTGGTCAGAAAAATAAGCTTGTAAGATTTCACGAACTTTTATTTCCAACCGATATGAAGTTCGGATGCTGATCCCCAACGCGACGGCGACCTCTTCGTGAGATTTGCCATCGAGGAACCGAAGCTGAAACATAGTTCTCTGTTGCTGCGTCAGCGTACTCGCCTTTTCCATCACCCGCCAAATCAAATCTTTCAAATGCAAACGCTGCAGCGCATTCTCTGTCTGGCCAGCGAACTCGACGTTTTGATTTCCATCTTGTTGCAGTTGGCTGATGAATACCCGCTTACGAACATCATTGCGTTGGCTGTGTCGCCGTTTCCAATACGCGGCGATGGCTTGCCGGATTGTGATTTTCAGAAGCGAAAAATAATGCCGGGCAGAATTGTACTTTTTGCCGATCGGCCATTTCGTTAACCGGTAGAAGACTTCTTGGATGACATCGTCTTCGTCGTTGTAGTCGACCATCCCGCGGACTTGGCTGATCGCGAAGTCGTAGATTCGCTGAACACACTTGGGATCGT
Organism: uncultured Pirellulaceae bacterium; assembly: GCA_964584615.1. Taxonomy (GTDB): domain Bacteria; phylum Planctomycetota; class Planctomycetia; order Pirellulales; family Pirellulaceae; genus Mariniblastus. The sequence continues at coordinate 44,139 of CAZPBE010000045.1, forward strand.
TCAGGTCTTCGACAAAGTCATCGAAATAATCATCGGGTGTGTTTTCAACTTCTGGCGTCTCTGTCTTGTCGTGGTGAAAGCCAATGCGATATTCATTGTCCAAATCGGGGCCCACTGAATCCGCTTCAACACCAAGAGAGATTCCCTGCAACGAAAAGTAATATTCGTTGAATAATGAATTACTTGTACCTGGGAAACTGGCCTGCAAACTCAACGTCCTTGCAAAAAGTGAACTCTTTGATCTTGATCGGCGGTTTGGCCGAATGACAAACATTCTTGAAATTCAAGACAAATCGGTACTTCCAGTTTAGCGCGGCGGCGGTCTGGAGGCAATTCGCTCGGTTATTGCGAGGTTAAGACGTCGCAATCGAGCGGGACGACAACGATATTGCGAAACCAAACGGGTTTGCCATGATCTTGCAGAAAGATACGGCCCTCTCGGTGCTCGCCGAAAGCAGAGCCGACAGTTGTCTTTTGCTGAAACTTGCTGCCTTGCACGCGGTTGATCCAGTCGTGGCTGGCAACATCAGCGTCCACGACTTTTTTGCCGTTGAGCCAATGTTCAATTTTGTTGCCGGTAACGACGATTTTGGAAGTGTTCCAACTGCCAATCGGATTAATCTTCTTGTTTTTCTCCGGTTCGTAAACCGCGTATAAGGCTCCTGTGGCGTGTCGGTTGAACGGCCGGTCCTTATCGTCTTGCAATTGGTATTCACAGCCCAACGTTTGCGTGCCGTATTGCCTCACGCGATACTTTACACCACTGTTGCCGTTTTTCTGAACCTTCCATTCGAAGCGCAATTCGAAATCGCGGTACCAATCCTGAAGATAAAGATCGCCGCCACTTTCTTTGCGAAACAAAGTGCCGTCTTCGATCACCCAGTTTTTTGATTTCGATCCATTACGCTTGACCCACCCGTCCATCGACGAACCGTCAAACAAGACAATCGGCTTGCCACGCAATGGTTTTAGAATTTGTGTTGGCGTTTGCGACCAGCCGTCGATTGCCACAACGAAAACCAGCACCGCAAAAACCAAAATTCGAAGCGTCATTTTCATAGACGTATTGTAATTGTTCATCACAAACGGTTTGACTTGTTTCTCGCGATTTGACCAATTTGAAACAAGTGACGGTAGCCCGGAGGGCGACAAAAGAACTGCCGGTGGTATAAGCCGCCGGATCGGTTGCACAACAAGCGTTTCAGCCCGGAGGGCGACACACAATCGCAACAAACCGTTGCCTTGAAATGTGTCGCCCTCTGGGCTTGTAGTGAGGAAGATTAACCACAGAGAGCACAGAGGTTCACAGAGACAATGCGCGCTATCCGCTGTATTCCTCCCTGTACTCTGTGGTAAATCCTTCCGCGCGTTTTTGCCGCAGTTCCGATTCAGTCTTTTCAACCACAGAGAGCACAGAGGTTCACAGAGACAATGCGCGCTATCCGCTGTGTTCCTCCCTGTACTCTGTGGTAAATCCTTCCGCGC
>CAZPBE010000046.1:0-14095 GCA_964584615.1 uncultured Pirellulaceae bacterium
CGACGGCCCCGTCCGGGGCGATGGTGTTGGGTGTTGCTCGCGTGGTCTAAGGGCTGACGCCCTTAGCTGCCGACGCCGGCCCCATCCGGGGCGATTTCAATCTGACAGTCTCTTCTTGTAAAAAGGCCTTCGACTTCGTCTTGGTGAACCGACTTCGCCTTTTGGTTCAATATCGTCCTATAAAATCAATATCCCAGCACGGGTGACAACCAACGTTCAATCTCTTGCACCGTCTCGCCTTTGAGTTTCGCGTAATGCTCGGCTTGATCTTTGGTGATCTTGTTGATTGAGAAATACCTAGACTCAGGATGTGCGAAATACAGGCCGCTGACGGCGGCTCCCGGCCACATCGCGAACGATTCCGTTAATTTAATTCCGGTCGCCGGTTCGGCTTTCAATAAATCCCACAACGTCGCTTTCTCGGTGTGGTCGGGACAAGCGGGATAGCCGGCTGCAGGTCGAATGCCACGGTACTTTTCTTTGATCAAGTCTTCATGAGAAAGATCTTCGTTGGTACCGAATCCCCAATCGGTTCGGGCTCGCTGATGCATCATTTCAGCGAACGCTTCGGCTAAACGATCTGCCAACGCGGAGACCATGATCGCGTTGTAGTCGTCAAGGTCTTTGCGGTATGCGGCGGCCAGTTCATCACAACCGTGACCCGTCGTTACTGCAAACCCTCCGATGTAATCCTCGCGGCCACTGTCAGCGGGAGCAATATAGTCGGCCAACGAGCGGAAATGTTCGATGCCTTTGCGCTGCCACTGTTGGCGAAGCATGTGAAATCGGGTCAACTCGGATTTGCGAGTATCGTCGGTGTAGAGAATGACCGAATCGCCTTCGCTGGCGGCTGGCCAGAATCCGTAGATGCCGCGTGCTGTTAGCAATCCTTCGCTGGTGATCTTCTTTAGCATCGCTTGCGCATCAGCGAAGAGTTTCGTTGCTTCCTCGCCGACGACTTTGTCGGTCAGGATTTTCGGATACTTTCCATGAAGCTCCCACGACATAAAGAATGGAGTCCAATCGATGAACTCGGCGATGTCTTCCAGCTTGATCGATTCGTCAGCAGCGGGAAGCCCGTCACACTCTCCCGTCCCGATTGTTTTGGTTCCCGTGAAGCTGGGTTTGGCGATGTCGATGCTGGCCCAATCGGTTGGAAACCGTTTTGCAAAAGCTTCTTCGTATGGGACAAGCGTCATTTGGCGCTCTTCGTAGCCGGCGACCAGTTTTGTCTGGAGCGCCGTATTCTCAGCCATGAAATCTTTTTTAAGTTCCGAGTTGACTAGTCGATCAACCACGCCAACGCTACGCGAGGCGTCCAAGACATGAATCACGCCGTGTTCGTACTGAGGTGCGATTTTCACTGCCGTGTGTTTGTCACTGGTTGTTGCTCCGCCGATCAACAGCGGAATGTTCATATTCAGCCGCTTCATTTCTTTGGCAACGTAAACCATTTCATCGAGGCTGGGCGTGATCAAACCAGACAGGCCAATCATATCAACGTTGTGTTTGACGGCGGCTTCGAGGATTTTGTCACACGAACACATGACGCCAAGATCGATGACTTCGTAGTTGTTACATCCCAGTACGACGCCGACGATGTTCTTCCCAATGTCGTGCACGTCGCCTTTAACGGTTGCCATGAGGATCGTTCCTCGGAACGATTGACTTTCCAGGCCCGCGTCAAGTTTCTCCTGTTCCATAAACGGAAGCAGATGAGCGACAGCTTTCTTCATCACGCGCGCTGATTTGACGACCTGTGGAAGAAACATCTTGCCGCTGCCGAACAGATCGCCGACGACCGACATGCCATCCATCATCGGACCTTCGATGATCGAAAGGCATTTGTCATATTTTTGTCGTGCTTCTTCGGTATCATCAACGACATATTTGTCGATCCCTTTGACGAGCGCGTGGGAAAGCCGTTCTTCAACGGTTCCTTCTCGCCATGTCAGATCTTCGGTGCGGCCTTTCTTGCCAGATTTGCCTTTGACCGTTTCTGCAAACTCCAACAATCGATCGGTTGCGTCGGGACGGCGGTTAAGCAACACATCTTCGACATGTTCGAGTAGGTCTTTGGGAATCTCTTCATAGATTTCCAGTTGACCCGCGTTAACGATGCCCATGTCCAGACCTGCTTTGATCCCGTGGTACAGGAACGCCGCATTAATCGCTTCGCGAACAACATTGTTGCCACGGAAGCTGAAGCTGACATTGGAAACACCGCCCGAGATTTTTGCGCCAGGACATTGCTTTTTGATTTCTCGTGTCGCATCGAAAAAGTTTACGGCGTAGTTGTCATGCTCTTCCATTCCCGTGGCGATCGTGAGAATGTTCGGATCAAAGATAATGTCTTCAGGCGGGAAGTTGACCTTCTCGACCAACAGATCGTAAGCCCGTTTGCAGATGCGGACTTTCTCCTCGGTTTCAACAGCCTGGCCTTGTTCGTCAAACGCCATCACCACTGCCGCCGCTCCGTATCGGCGCACAAGTTTTGCCCGTTCGAGAAATTCGGCTTCGCCTTCTTTGAGGCTGATTGAGTTAACGATTGCTTTGCCTTGCACCGCGCGAAGTCCAGCTTCGATGACGGACCATTTCGAACTGTCGATCATGATCGGGACCGCTGCGATATCGCCTTCGCCGGCAATTAGTCGTAGATATTTCGTCATCGCGGCTTCGCCGTCAAGCAACGCGTCATCCATATTGATATCGATAACTGCGGCGCCGCCCTGAACCTGGTCACGAGCAACTTCGATCGCTTCCTCGAATTTTTCTTCGCGAATCAACCGCGCAAATTTGCGAGAACCCGTGACGTTGGTTCGCTCGCCGACCATCAAAAAGTTCGCATCTTCACGCATCGTCAGCGGACGAGCACCTGACAGACGAGTCAGCGATTGGATCTCGTTGCGCGAGTGCGGTTTGATTCCACGAACGGCTTCTGAGATGGCTTTGATGTGAGCCGGTGTCGTTCCGCAACAACCACCAATGATGTTCAGCCAACCCTCTTCGGCCCACTCTTTGATCGTGGCGGCCATTTCGTCAGGGCCAAGATCAAACTCACCCATTTCGTTCGGCGTACCCGCGTTTGGATGACAACTAATATAAGGCGTCGCGATTTTCGAAAGCTCTTCGATGTGAGATCGCATGATGTCCGGACCAAGCGCACAGTTCATTCCAACACTTAGCATCGGAAAGTGGGAAACCGCATTCCAAAACGCTTCGACGACTTGCCCGGAAACGAAAGTCGATCCTGATTCCGCAAATGTCCCTGAGACCATGACCGGAATCGAATTTCGGCTGTCTTCGAAATATCTTGCGATCGCAAACAGGCAGGCTTTCAAATTCAATGTATCGATGACTGTTTCGGGAAACAGGATATCTACGCCCGCTTCAACTAACGCTTTCGCTTGAACGTAATAGGATGCTTCCATCTCTTCGAACGTTGTGTTGCGATATGAGGCGTCATTGACGTCGGTACTGATCGCGGTTTGCTTCGATGTTGGGCCCATTGATCCGGCAACAAATCGAGGGCGGTCGGGCGTCTTCGCCGTATACTCGTCAGCCGCTTTCCGCGCGTTGGCGACACCCGCGAAATTGATTTCGCGAACAATGTCGTCAGGGAAATCGAAATCGCTCAAACCAACTGGGCTCGCTTGGAACGTATTGGTCTCAATGATGTCGGCGCCAGCTTCGAGGTACTGACGGTGCAACTCCGTGATTTTCTCGGGATGCGTCAGCCCAAAAACATCGGTGCAGTTTTTCAAGTCATGGGGCCAGGTTTTGAATCGCTCGCCACGGACTTCTTCTTCCGAAAGTCCGAGTCCGAAAATCATCGAGCCCATCGCGCCATCGAGAATCAAAATCTCTTTTTCAAGTCGATCAAGAAAGAGCGAGGAGTTGTTGGATTGAGTAGCTACTGACACAGGATTCTTCACGATTATTGGAGCTTTGACGGGTTGGCGAACCACAGTCGCATGAAAGTGCTATCACCTTCGAAGATTCTATTTTGGGTTTGCCGTTAAACTTCCTCTACTTTATCTATCGCTCAAGACATCCACAATCCGAACCGATACCAAAGAGAACGGATACCTATTTCAGGGATGAGACATGAACACGACAATTTTTGTTCAGCAAACGGGTAATATTCAGTCTGTACACCCGCAAAATCGCCCTTCTAAACAGGGCAAAGCGGCGATTGTTCGCCCTGTCAAAACAGCCAGCGGCGCCGAAGTGCTGGCGAGAATTGATTCTCAGCACGAATCGGCTTCGCGGAAACCGTACTCGCGAGCTGTCCAGCTAACGGACTATGTTGCTCAGATTCGCCAGCGACATAAAGCCACTAGCGAAAGTCAGGCGGCGGCTCCGCTGCCACATCTACCGGAGGTTCCGGTTCAACCAGCACCAGCACCAGCTCCGGTCCACGAAGCAGAGATGGAGATTCCGCCTCGATTCGCCCCGCGTGCTTATGGAGTAGACGCCAAAACGAAATCTGCAAAGACGGCTGAAGAGGTCCAAGCGATTCTCGATCGGATCGATCGAGCTCACGATGAAATTGCCAGAAGCAACTACCTGGCAGCAACGACGCCTTCCATGGCGGCTTCGTCCATTCCAAAATCAAACGAAAGAAACACCCAAGTTGTTTGTCCGCCTCTGCCAGTTTCATCGACTGTGGAAGCCTCCGCATCTACTGCAGCGGAACCTGAACAACAAGAGACGGATGTTAAGCTAACAACGCTTGAGAAAGAAGAATTACTGGCGACGATTTCATCGGCGATCGCTTCTGTGTTGTCCGAAGTTCCGGCCGAACAATTGAAAGAAAAATTGTCGAAGACGATTCCGACTGAGCCTGCGCCCGAAAAGTTGGCAGCGTTGGAAGAGATTCCGACAGCGTTGCCGGCAGATGAGTTGCGATTGCAACCTGCCGAACCTCGTCCAGTACTGACGCCTCATCTTACGTTTCCTGTTACGACAGCTCCGACATCGGTTGACGCTCCTGTTGCACAATCGGTACCCGCCGAGACAGCTTCGACTTCAATCGCGACTGAAGTTGGATCCAATGAAATTCCGAGCACGATCGCTGCATGGGACGTTAATAGTTTCCGCTGGCCGGCGGTAACGGAACAGATTTTGACGCACGGTTCCGCGGCTATCGATGAGCTTTCGAATTTCTGTTTTGACATTCTCGCTCCATTTGGTGGAACGATTGCAGTTACCAGTCCCACCCGTGGAAAAGGCTCGACGACATTGGCGATGAGTTTGTGCCGGTGGGCGACTGCCAAGGGTAAGCGAGTGTTGCTGGTTGATGCAGATCTGGAAAATCCATCACTCAGCCGCGAGGTTGGGTTGGCTCCCAATTTGAGCTGGATCAACGCAGTTCGAAACGCGCAACCGGCTTGCGAAGCGATCATTCGCGCTCAAGACAATCAAACTTGTATCATGCCGCAGTCCCCATTGGTATCGAGAGTTGTTCTTCCACCAAATCTCTATGACAGCCTGGCTTTTCTGATCTCGGAAGTGAAATCCGAATTCGATTTGATCGTGCTGGACATGGGGCCCGTTCACCAAATCGTGGAAGAGATTTCTCGAGCCAACGATTTGATCGACGCCGTCTTGTTGGTTGACAAGAACCTGCAATCGACATCGTTCCTGCGAGCAAAAGCTTCGCTGATCGAATTGGGCATTCAGAAGTTCGTCGCTGCACAAAATTCGCCGCGCACCGCCGCTGCGTAACGATTCGTGGCTGGACTATAATGCTCTCCCATGGCGGAATCGTATCACAATCCGGGAGAGATAAATAACAAAGGCCTACGGTTTTTCCTCCCGGCATTTGCGTTTCTTGTTATCGGACTCACTGCCGTAGTGCTTCGCGCTTTCGCAGCCGGCGAATTCTTGTGGCTTGATGAGCTTCACACTGCTTGGGTCGCCTGCAGCGATTGGTCGCTAATCTCCAGCCGAGCCGCTGACGGGAATCAGACGCCGTTGTACTTTTTTCTGGCCTCGGCAGCGGTGAAAGTCTTTGGCGCCAATCCGCTTGCGCTGCGGGCGGTTTCTCTGTTTTGCGGATTCTTGTTGCTGATCACCGCAACCAAATGGACGTTCGATCTCACTGGACGTATCGTCGCAGCGCTAATGGTTGCAGCGCTGCTGGCGACTGACTTGCAGTTTGTTTTTTACGCGTCCGAAGCACGTCCGTATGTTTTGGTTCAACTGTTGGGGCTGTGGCAAGCCATGGTCTTCTGGTCGATGTTTGGATCCAGCTCAAATTTGATTGAAGAATCGACAAGTCGCGTTTCCCTGATCAAGTTTGTCGGTTTCGTACTTCTTTCGGTGGCGCTTTTTTATACGCACTTCACCAGCATCTGGATCTTGTTCGCCGAAGCGATCTTTCTCGTGCTCATTTCGTGGCGTTCGAAAAACGCGAGCCATCCAGAAAGCAGAAACTCAATCTGGTGGTTTGTGTTGGCCGGTGTCATCACGGCCGGATTGTGTGTTCCGGCGATTTGGAATTTTCTCAACGTCTTTTCGCGTCGCAGCAACTGGTCCGAAATTTCATCGCTTGACCGCGTTGTCGGTGAGCTGTATCCGTGGATTGTCTTTTGGATGGTCGCGCCTTGTTTGGCGCATTGGTTGGCAACGGTGCTTGTCCGTGCCCTGACCAGTGCGAATGAAAAAGAAAAAGTTTCCGATGCGCACCTAACACCCAGTGATGCATCGAAAGAAACGTTGTTGATTTTTCTCGCAATTTGGGCGTTGCTCGGCCCGTTGGCAATCATCGCGATCCACTGTTGCCAGATCGCGCCGATGGCACTGCTTCGCTATTCAGCCGTTTCCTGGGTTGCGTTTGCGATCTTTGCGGGAGTCAGAATCAGCTCTTTGTCCGTTAGCTGGTCGACGACCATTGCGACGCTCATTGTGTTGGCAAGCTGTTGGCAGAATCTGTTGTTGGCCGACTGTTGGCGAGAGCAGGACTGGGTCGCGTTTCGAAATGAGAACTGGCACGATCCAATTTGCGAGATTGCCAACGATACAAATCGCTCACCTATTTTTCAATTTGGCGACGTGATCGAAGACATCGACGCGTTTGCGATTCCCGATCCTCGATTTCAAACTTATCTGGCTTTTCCATTGTTGGGAATCGACCAGGTTGCCACCGGTGGAACGGTCAACCGCGATTTCGAAGTCATCCCGATGTCGACGTTTGGAGAAAGGTGGCAACAGGCTCACGTCAAAAAAATCCTGGAACATGAAAGTGCCTGGGTGTTGGTCCGCGGTGATGCACCTTTGGCTGTTGAGATTTCGGATCATCTACTTGAGATGTTCGTCGTGTTGGAGTCGAGAGTAAGCAAGCGAATGGAAATTGAAGCCGGGCAATTCGTTGGGCCACCAGGAAACCCAATTCGGTTGCTGAAAGTGACTGTTGTTGACCAAGAAGAGGGCGGTTAGTTAGTGATGGTACTTACTTTAGATTTTCAATCAAACAAATACAAATAGAATTGCCATTGGTTAACGCTTGCCGTCGACATGGCCAGTTCAACTCGACATCAAAACGAGCGACTATTCGTCTGCTGTTACTCGCGATGGCGCAAACGGCGTCAAATCAATTTCTGGATTTTTCGACTCGATCAAGTCCGCCATCACTTTCGCTGTAGCCGTCGAAAGCTGCAAACCGGTTTTGAAATGGCCTGTCGCCACAAAGCCGTTTTCGAATCCAGAAAGTTTGCCGAGATAAGGAAAGCCGTCATAAGTTCCTGGCCTGAGACCGGCCCAAGACTTAACGATCTTTGCCGAATTTAATTCCGGAACAAACTTCATCGCCAGCTCAGCAAGTTCCTGCAAATCGGCTTCGTTGGTCTGCTCATCAAAGCCGACTTCCTCGACCGTCGCTCCGGCAACGACATGACCATCGCTGCGTGGAACAAGATATTGAATCCCTTGATTGATGATGGGAATATCCAATGGCGAATCAGCGCGGAACAAAACCATTTGCCCTTTGACCGGCGTCATCGGTAACGGTACATCGATCGCCTGGAGCACTTGTTCGGTCCACGCCCCGCAGGCAAAACAAAAAACGTCGGCAACGACGGGTTTGTTGTCAATGCGCACGGCGCTAATTTGGTTGTCGCGAGTTTCAATTTCAAGTTGGTCGAACGATTCAATCATGTTGACGCCGTTCAATTTGCAGGCGCTCTCGATCGCTTTCAAGTGCCATGGGTTACAGATCTGCGACTCACCAGGCAACCAAGCCGCATTGAATGGATCCGAATCTGGAAGCTGGACGTTTGGAAATCGGCTGCGAATCTCAGCTTTGGAAATGGGTTCAACTTCGATCTCGCGTTCACGCCAAAACTCAACCGAGCCAGCCAGCGCAGCCGCTTCGCCGCGCGAAGTCGCAACGTACAATCCTCCGCTGCGACGAAAGCCGTTATCGATTTTCGTTTGCCGTTCAAGTTCTTTTGACCAGGCGGCGTGCAATTCGTTACTAAGCGCTGTCAGCTGTTCGATTGGGTGAATCGCTGTGTTGACGTTCTCGGGCAGCAAAATTCCCGCACCAGCCCAAGATGCTTTGCGGCCAAAACTTCCTTTTTCAATCAAGGTAACTTCGCACCCACGGCCCGCAAGTTCCCAAGCCAAAGACAATCCGATGACGCCTCCGCCGATGATCGCGGTCTTCATGGATGAGTCCTTGCCTTGATGTAAGTTTTGACGCTCTGCAATAACTCTTCGTCCAACGCTTCGAAATCGATCTCGCCTTGTCGCTGAATAAGCAAGGCATGCAGCGCTTCTAAATCGTGATACTCATCCACATCGGTAAGCGGTGGCAATTCGAAACGGCTTAGGTTGAGGCGGTCCAGCCGCGCGACGGTATCTAGGTAGACAGAAGGATCACTCCACTGAATTCCCGAAAACAAGTCGGCACTTTGAGTCCGCATTCCGAGCAAATAGTAGCCACCGTCGGTGCTGGGTCCAATGACGACATCGTGATGATCAAGTTCAGCAAACGCCTTTCCGATCATCCCAAGCGTTAGTTGCGGAGAATCGGCGCCAATCACGATGACTTTTTCGACGGCCGGTCTGGCGAATTGTTGATCGAAAAAGGTGCGCATCCGGGTTCCCAGATCCGAGTCAACTTGCGGTGTAAGCTGCCAAGTGTCTTTCGAAAGCACCTCACCACAAAAGTTCTTAAATTCATCCTGTTTGTCAGTCGGGCTGAAAACGATGTATCTTTGGTCGCCCACAGTGGCCAATTTGCGTACGAGATGGGTTAGGAATTCGACATAAACAGCACAGGCTGGTTCAGCGCCGAGAAGTTTGGCGAGCCGTGTTTTTACGGTGCCAGGCTCCCAGAATTTGGCAAATAGACCAATGACTTCCGTCGATTTTGCCGGCGTGGAATCGGGATTTGAGTCGGAATTTTTCAAGACGATCGGTCGGGTAAGTCTGGAATTTCGTAATTTGCGGTCATCGAGGCGATAACATTCCTATAGATGACAGTGTAAGCCGGTTTTGGGATGAAGAGTTCCTATGATTTTTCTCTCACGAAACTAAAATCAGGTAGAATACTAAACTATCATTGAGCCATGCGAAACGCTGACGCAATCGACAGTTGAATTTCTACATCGTATACAACTTTAACGCTGGTAGCGGCCACGGATCGAGCCCCCCAGTAGTCTTTGTCCAGGGCGATTATTTATGGCGGAACAGAGCGCCAAAAGTTTTCTAAGTTTGCTCGAACGCAGCGGGATCGTTGCGGAAGATCGCCTGAAGAATGTTCTGTCGGATCTATCTGGTAAAGCCAGCGGACGCGTCGTCGCGGTTGATGAGTTGTCCGAACATCTGATCGAGTCGGGATTGATCACCGAGTGGCATTCCGGAAAACTTCGCGCTGGGAAATACAAAGGCTTCTTTCTCGGGAAGTATAAACTGCTTGGCCATCTCGGCAGCGGCGGCATGAGTAGCGTTTATCTGGCGGAGTCCAGGATCTCTTCGCAAAAGCGAGCAATCAAAGTTCTTCCTCGCAAACGTGTCTCGGACAAGAGTTATCTCGACCGGTTTTATCGCGAAGGAAAAGCAGCCGCGAGTCTGAGCCATCCCAATGTCGTACGGATTTACGATATTTGTAACGAAGGCGATACGCACTACATGGTGATGGAGTATGTGAAAGGGTCTGACCTTTACGAGCGGGTGAAGGCTGATGGAGCGTTGCCGATTGGCGAATGCGTGGACCACATCATTCAAGCCACCATCGGTTTGCAACATGCGCACGCAGAAGGATTGGTCCATCGCGATATCAAACCGGCCAACTTGCTGCAGACCGACAATGGAATTGTGAAGATATTGGATCTTGGTTTGGCGTTGTTCAGTCATGACGATGACGAAGAATCGCTTACCGTTTTGTACAACGAAAAAGTCATGGGTACTGCGGATTATCTTTCACCCGAGCAAGCGGTAAACTCTCACGACGTTGACCATCGAGCAGACATCTACAGTCTTGGTTGCACGCTGTACTTTTTGTTGACCGGTCAGCCGCCGTTCAATACGGGTACGCTTGCTCAGCGAATCGCGATGCACCAAACGAAGGCTCCACCTCCGATCGAAAGTTTGCGACCTGATTGTCCAAAGGTGCTAATCGATGCCTGCAATCGGATGATGGAAAAGAAGCCCGAGAATCGCTACAAGGATTGCCGTCAAATTCAACTCGTCCTTGAGAAACTTCGCAGCTCTGGACAGCTTGATCAGCAAGCTGCTGATAGTGAAAGCGAAGCTCTTGAAAGCGGCGTCAGCACAGCCGCGGGCGGAACGGGTGGATCGGGTGCGATGGCAACCAAACAAGCCGTTCAGCCGAAGTCAGCCGTTCAGCCGAAGTCAGCCATTGAGGCCCAAGTCAAAACGGACGAGATTCATTCATCGGAGACGCTGGATGATGCTCCGGTCGCCAAACCAGAATTCGCGATCCGTACGGGTGAACGCGACTCTATTTCTGGTGCTGCAGCGATTCCAACTATTCGCCGCAAGCAAACCAAATCCGCTGCGACGTGGATTTTGCCCGTGTTGATCGTCGTCATGTTGGCCGCTCTGGTCGGCGTGCTTATGCTCGTAAACTCTTTTGTTAACTGATTTCGCAATCCTATCGTGTTGAATGAAATATTTGACGAGTTTGGGCGAATTCAATTCAACGGGACCAATCATCGGAGTCAGACTCGTATGAGTTCGCTGCTTAATTTAGTGACATGGCTTTTTCAAACTGTTGTCATTGCTTCCGCGGAACATCGTTTTAGTCGGACCGGATTTGTTTTGGCTTGCAGCCTGACAGTCCTCCTCTCCAGTCAAGTGGCAGCTCAAGAAGTCACGCGGCAACAGCAGCGGAAGATCGCCGATGTGGAAAAGCAGATCACGAAAGCTGGCGATGCATTCAAAGACGAGAAGCTTGATCGAAGCACTGCGCTCATCAAAAGAGCGCAGTCGTCGCTAGAATCGCTCTACGAAAAGGCGACGCCAGAATTGGTCGAGCTAATCAAACCGCAACATGAACGGCTCGCCAAAGCGCATCAATTGTTGGTTAAGTCTGGTAAGAAATTGAAAGAGCTTCAACCTCTGCCCGATGGAATTGGTGGCTTTGGCGAGGTTAGCTTTGTTCAACATGTCGCTCCCATCCTGATCGCCAAATGCGGCAACTGTCATGTGAATCGGAGTCGTGGCCAATTCAGCGCGGCGACTTACGAGGCGTTGATCGCAAGCACGACAGTAACCGATGGGATGGCCGATAAAAGCCGGTTGATTGAAGTGATCGAAAGCGGTGACATGCCCAAAGGTGGCTTAACCATCGAAGCCGATGAGTTGGCGGTGTTAAAGAAATGGATAAACGCTGGAGCAAAATTTGATGGTGCTCAACCGTCTCAAGACTTGCCAGATTTGGTCGGGGCAATGTCGCCTGGAAACGATGCCGACATTGCGATCAATAAACCGACCGGAGATGAAACGGTTTCGTTTGGTCTCAACGTAGCGCCTGTCTTGCTTGAGCATTGTGGAGAGTGCCACATTACCCGTAATCCTCGCGGAAATTTGAACATGGCAATGTACCGAACGTTTGTTCGTGGCGGAGACAGTGGAGCCGTGATCAAGCCTGGCGACAGTGCAGGCAGCAACTTAATTATGCGGCTTCGAGGAACCGGCGGAGCGGAAGTGATGCCGCCTCGAGGCAAATTGGATGACGCCGTGGTTAATGATATCGCCAAGTGGATCGACGAGGGTGCAAAGTTCGATCCAGGTGACGTCGCGTTGGCCATGTCGGCGGTGGCGGCGAAAGCAAAAGCGGCATCGTTGACGCATGATGAATTAGTGGTCCAGCGACGCGCTCAATCCAATAAAGTTTGGAAGCTGGCGATGACCGACATCGAACCAACGACCGCGAACCTTGATAACTTTTACGTGATGGGTACGACGAACGAAAGTAAATTGACCGACGTTGGATTGTTCGCAGACAAGACTTCCCAGGACGTTGCAAAATTTCTTAAAACCACTGCCGAGCCTTTCATCAAAGGCAACGGAACGATCTACGTTTTTGAGCGACGGTATGATTTCAGTGAGTTTGGAAAAATGGTCGAACGGGTCGAATTCCCGCAAGGGCTTAAGTCACATTGGAAACATGACACAACGAATGCTTATGCAAGTTTAATTTTGACCAAAGACAAATCGGCAGAAGACGTCCAGGTCTCTATCACGCATCAAGTCGCAGCGTTGCACGTGGCTGATATGTCGTCATCGATCCCGCGCTGGTTTTCCGATGGCGTTGGCTTGTTGGTCGCCTCCCGGCTGCACTCGAGTGAACCAGGCGTTAAGGGTTTGGACGCGGCGGCCATGAACGCGGTCACCGCGATGAAAAACGCAGATGATTTTATGAAAAACAAAATGGCAGAAGATCAAGCCGGTCTGGTCAGCTACTTGTTTGTCAAAGACTTGCGATCGGATGCAGGACGGTTTCGCAAGTTGATGAAGCAATTGGAGTCAGGAACGGATTTCGAATCAGCGTTTAGAAAAGTCTACGGAGCCACGCCCATCGAAGCGTTCGGAAACTACAACAAGAACTGGTAATTCGAATTGGCTGGGCGGGCCACGCTAACTGGATACTCAAAGCTCGAGCCTTTTGGTTCGAGTTTTTTTCATGTAAATTCAGCCCGGAGAAAAAGTTCACCGACGATTGCGATCAACAGGGCGAACACGGATGAGATTCTACAAATACTGGGCGCGCGCAGTCGGCAAAGCGATTGACCCTGACGGCGAAGAAATTTTTCGTTCTGCGACTGGTTATTCAAACGTCAGCGCTGAAGATGCATTTCGGATGGCAGAGGAGCGTGCTCAAAAAAACGCTCGCTACTGGGAAGGGCCCCGCAACGTTGTTGGCGGCTACTATCCTGCAAACGGCGAACGCCCGATTCGAGAAGAAACGGTTGATCAGTTTTCTGACAACGGCGAGACCTATGCGATTGTCTCGAGAAATTCGTATGGCTGCCTGGTACTGAATACGACCGACGTCTTTTTTGCCGACGTTGACAAACCAACAAAGCGAAAACCAAATCCATTAATTTCGTGGATTGGTAGTTTGTTGGGTAAGAAGAAGGCTGAAGAATCAGATTTCGAAAGTCGTTTGATCGAAAGGATTCAGCGTCTGGTAAAATCGGATTCTCAATTGGGACTGAGAATCTATCGAACGCTGTTGGGATATCGAGTTGTACTGACCAGCCAAACGGTCCCAACGTCAGAAGCCAGCTCGGTTGAGCTCTTAAAGAAACTGGGCTCTGACAAACTTTATGTCAGCCTGTGTCAGTCGCAAGATTGTTATCGCGCTCGGTTAACACCAAAAGCTTGGCGTTGTGGGGCCGACAAGGCGATGATCCGTTTTCCATTTTCGTCACCTGAGATCGAGCAACAGTATCGCCAATGGGAAGCTCGCTACGAAAAGGTAGCCTCAAAATTTGCGACCTGCGCGTTGATTGGTGAATTCGGATCGAAGCAAATTCATCCGCGGGTCGAGGCGATTTTGAAACTTCACGATAGTTTCGTGATCAATGAAGGCAAGCCGTTGGCATAGGATCAGCCG
>CAZPBE010000046.1:14195-45023 GCA_964584615.1 uncultured Pirellulaceae bacterium
ACCAAAGCCGAGCGCTAGTTGTTCAGCCACTTCCGGATGAACGGGATGTTGGGTACCGGAACCAATCCTGAACGTCGGTCCAAATAACACGACGTGATCGACGCCACCAAGCCGACGATAACTGAAATGGCATACATGATCAACAAGAACACCACGGTCTCGGCCAATCCGTGTACGGGCCAAGCCGCCAGTGCGAATGCGAACCAGATTTGAGGGACCAAAGCCGCAATTGCGAACGGCCGAATCCAACCTCTGCCAGAAATCGCGGCAGTCAGCATTGCGATTGCACAGATCGGCCAGCAAAGACAAAGCAGGCCGGCAAGAATGACTGGAGTTGCTATCGTTCCAACGATTAAAACGACGGCTGCCAGCACAAGCAGAATTGTTTTTACGCTTATCCGTCGCATGATCCACGAGTGATCTGGTTTCGTCGGCGGAAAAACAATCGCGTCAGGGGCATGGTCCGACATATCTACCTCGATATAGCTGAATGAATAGGACTTAGACCAGCATCAACGGCGGCCTATTCTCAGTTGTTCGCCTGGTGAACAAGGATCTTGGGATTTCTTGATAGTTTTTTTCGGCGCTCCCTGCAGTGCGCTATTTGAAACGGTTATCGTTGGTCGGTTCAGTTAAAACCCAATCCCCATGGCCTTCGTTTTCACACGGCAAACGAACCCGCTGGATGTCATGTAGAGCGTGGAGCCGTCGTCGCCGAATGCGCAGTTGGCCGTTGCTTTGCCCATCAAAATTCGTCCTAATAATTTTCCTTCTGGGGAAATGACCAACACTCCACCCGGCCCGGTCGCCCACAAATTTCCTTTTTGATCAACGGCCATCCCGTCGGGCATTCCCGGGCTGTTGTCTGTTTTGCTCAGCGGCGTCGCGTCGAACAACAGTTTTCCGACTCCGACCGTTCCGTCATCTTTGACAGGATACGATTTGTAAATCGCAGCTTTACTGTCAGACTGCGCGACGTAAAGTGTCTTAGCATCTGGAGAGAGACCGATTCCGTTGGGACGATCCAGCTCTTTGGTCAACAAGTCAACTTTGCCATCGGGCTTGAGTCGATAGACGCCGTGCCATTCGATTTCGCGAAGCGATTCGTCGGCCAATCCGTAAGGAGGATCGGTAAAGTACAGGTCGCCGTTTGCGTGAATGATCAAATCGTTTGGGCTGTTGAATCGTTTACCATCAAACCGATCAACCAATGTTGTTTTGGATCCATCGTTCTCAACACGATACACGCGGCGGTTGCCATGGTCGCAGACGACTAACCGACTTTCTGCATCCAACAGCAAGCCATTAGACCCTGGTTCGCGTCCAGAATCTTCCTCGCCGTCGTAGCCGCTGGGATCCATAAAGATTTCAGTCTTCTTCGTCTTCGGATCCCATTTGTAAATTTTGTTTTTCGGCACATCGGAAAAGAGCAGGTGGTTGCTGTTCTTGATCCATACAGGCCCTTCAGTCCACTGATGCCCGGTTGAAAGAACTTCGATGTTCGCGTCCAGGTCAATAAGTTCAGCGAAAGACTCGTCGAGTGACTCGATACTGCGTTGGACGTTTCCTTCATTTTCCTGTGCCAACGCAAGTGTTGGCAATCCGAGCGCTGGCAAACATAGTGCGATCGTAATCGCGGTAAGCGGAAAAACAAACTTCATGATTGAACTCACTTGGTGATTTTGAAAAAGAGCATGGTTTGATTACACCTCGGCTTGGATTATACATCAGTCACATGCCAATGTGCTTAAAGTATCGGCGTTGCTCCGACTGCAGTTTTTGGCTGCTTCCCGTTCTGGTAGAAAAGCAATATGAAATCACGCATTGCACTTACACAAGCAGAAATAGAAAACCAAAAGTTATCAGATGCTCGGGTTCAGTCGACGACCGAGCTGTTTCGAAAGCATGGCGCTATTTGGATGAAGGGCGTCTTTCGAAAATCATTGATTCAGGAACTGTTGGCAGTCTATACCCAAAAATACATTGGCCTCTCCAAACAAGAGCTCAGAAAGCGCGACGCAAGTGTTGGCGACCAGCGTTTTATGATCACGGTCAAAATCAAAGGGGCATTTAACGATCCTGAGCTTTACGCGAACCCCGTCTTGTTGCCGCTGTTGGACAACCTGCTTTCGCAACATTGCCGCATCGCAAGTTTCGGTTCGGTGGTTGCCTTGCCGGGTGCCGACGATCAGCCGATTCACCTGGATCATCCGCCGTTGTTTGAATCCAACGAACTTTGTTGTTCGCTTCCTCCTCACGCGATCACGATGGTGGTTCCGCTGGTTGATGTTTCTGAAGACGTCGGCACGACAGCGATTTGGGAAGGAACTCATCATTCAGCAGATCGGACAGAGCAGCTGCAGAGTTTGATGTCATCGCCAAATTATGAATCAGCGAGTATGCCGTTACCCAAGCAGGGCGACGTTTACATGATGGATTATCGCGTCATTCATGGTGGGATGGCGAATCGCAGCAAGATCGCCAGACCGATTCTGTATATCGTCTACAGTCGACCGTGGTTCAAAGATGCTTTCAATTTTTCGTCGCAGCCATCAGTACAGATTAGCGACAAACAACGAAAGAAAGTTCCCAAGAAGCTGCAATCGCTATTCGCATAGTGCGAACGCTATTCGCATAGTGCGAACGCTATTCGCATAGTGCGAACGCTATTCGCGTAAGCAGATTGATTCGGCGGTTCAACTGGCTTGCTTGACCGGCGGAGCAGGGCGCCCGTTGGTCGATTCGCGAAAGTCACTTCCGAGTTGATTGCCGATCCGACCTTTGGCACGCGCGAACATTTGTTTGACTTTACGTGAGAAATTCTTGTCGCCATAGACAAGCCGCTCGACTTCTTCGGCTGAGTAGCCGCGGGCCGCTAACTCGTTGATCATCTTAAAGGCCATCCGAGTGGCGACAATGTTCTGAATCGTGGTTGTCACACATCCGATGAACGTAATCGCAACGGCAACTGTTCCAATAATTCCCAAAATGACCGCAGCGGTAAATCCTTCAGAATTCATGGCTGAAATGACTGAATCAACTTCAGAAACTCCTGCGTCCTGAGCAATAATGAGATCAAGCATTGAAACGAACCTTTGGCAAACAAATTAGGTTTGAGATTTGAAACCGGTATTAACAATTTAACGACACAATTTCCGAGTGTGGTCGTTATTCGCAGGCGAATTCTAAATCTTGCCAGAAATTTAGAATTCTTGGCCATTTTTAACGTCCAGATTGGCGGCAGCCCAAACTCTGATCCGCCGCACAATCTGAAACCGTTAATTATTGCGGTTAGGGTAGAAAAACTCTTCAACGTATTCGGCACACATATACAGCCCGGCCCCGACGAATCCGGCCACGATCGCTGCAAATCTCAACTCCTGATCTTTTTCAAACGAGTAAATCACGAACAACATCGGACAGGCAAAAATGAACAACAACGCGACACTGCGGATGCCGGTCCCGATGAGAGTCGATTGGTGAAAGGTCGCTAACTCGTCAGGAGAACCTTCAGGCGGAGCGACCCCAAGAAAAACTCTGACACTGTTTAACAAGGACCAAAAAAGACCAGCCGAAAGAGCGACAAGGATTCCGGCTAGTCGCAGATCGTCCCCTCCAGCAATGTTCATTGACTGCGCCAAAAAGACGATAGGAATCGACAATGTCACCAACAATGCGAATGCTTGATAAAGCAACACCAAGCCTCGCCGCCAAGTTTCAACCTCGGCTTGTTTCACAGGAGCTTGTGGAACTCCATCAACGACGGCAGGTGCTCGAGATGATCTGATTTCGCAGCCACCCATCATGCCAAACGATCGAACACGCACGTGCATCGGAGGCGGACTGGTTGCTCGCACGATTTTGTTTTCGGTCGCTCCCATCAAAATGAATCCATCGACGTCGACGACAGCTCCGCGAGGGACGATGATCTCGCAACCACCCATCATGACGAATGAAATAATGTTGACTTGCTTGGCCGTAACTTCAGTTAAATCCAAACAAGTTCCGCCCATGAGCGTAAACGCTACCGACGGATTGCCGACTTGCCACGCCCCTTTCTTTTCAGTGCCTCCCATGACGGAAAAGTGAAAACGTGAACCGGTTGAGGACTCGTAGGCCCCTCCTTGCTGCGCACCTGGGTATCCAGCCGTAGCAGCGGCGGTCGCTCCGTAGTTCCCGACTGCTGCATCGTATCCAGCGGACTTCACCGGAGGTGCGGGGTAGTTGGCGTAGTCAAAACCGCCCACCGACTCGAAGCCCGATTTGAATTCACTGGCTTGTTGAAATCGACGCACGGGATCTTTTTCTAGAGCACGTAAAACAATCTCATCGATGCGCTGATCGACTTGAGCTTTTTCAGATGGAGAAGGAAATCTTCCCAGCGGCAATTCGCCAGTCAACATTTCGTAAATCACTACACCGAGAGAATAAATGTCGGCTCGGTGATCAACTTCCGTGGGCCGCTCTTTTTGTTCCGGAGCCATGTAGTTCCATGTTCCCATGACCTGCTGCGTACGAGTTAGCCCAGCGTCCGCTGTTGCGTTGGTAAGTTTTGCCAAACCGAAATCGGCGATTTTGATGTTGCCGCGTGAATCAAGCAAAATGTTCTCAGGCTTAATGTCGCGATGAACGACTCCTTGATCGTGCGCAAATTGCAAGGCATCACAAAGTTGTGGAACGAGTTGCATCGCATGGGCAGGGTCCAGCCGCTGCTCCAAAGTGATTTGCCTCAAATTTAAACCATCGACAAACTCCATCACCAGGAAGTGCATTTCGTCCCGATTTCCGAATTGGTGAACGGTGACAATGTTGGGATGGCTTAACTGGCCCAGCGCACGGGCTTCTCGTTTGAATCGTTCAGTGAACTCGGGGTCGTCGGGGCGGTACAGAAAAATCTTGAGTGCCACGAGACGATCAAGCTCCCGCTGGCGGGCTTTGTAAACCGCCCCCATTCCACCTTGGCCGATCAGCTCGATGATTTCGAGCTCTGGAAACATTTGAGCCAATTGACTCAAAGGGGGTGTTTCAAAATTCGGATTCCCCGACAGGGCAGTCGCCTTGTTTTGCGACCGCTGAGCAACCTGCATCAAGCAGTTGGGACAAAGACCACCCGGAAGATCATCGGTGACTCGGGTTCCACATTTTCGGCAATATTCAGACATTGAATCTCAGTTTAGATGGAAAATCGTTTCTCTATCAATGAAATACGGAAAACCGAAATCCAGTTACAAACTTTCTGAAATTAAATTTTCCCCATTCTGCCGGTCCTTTTAGAGCTCTATGTCCGGTTTCGATACCGCTGGCTGGCATTGGTGAGAACTTTTCGCTCTCGGGCAGTCAAGCTGTCTTGGCCTTGGTCAGAGATCTTTTTTAGGATCTCGTCGAGTTGCGCGTCAAAGCGGAGATCGGCAGCTGTTTTAGGAGGTGGCACTTTCGAATTTGGTGAATGCGTCGATGGATTACTCGAGCTGGTTTCGGAATTGATCGGAATAGCCCGGGGTTCGGCATTCGATTTTTGTTTTCTTGTCTTTGTGTTTCTGCTTCGCTTCGTGTTTTCTTTTCCGCCAAAAAAACTGGCGACGCGATTCCAGTAGGGTGCCAGCTGCCAACCATTGCGGAAATAGAGAAAGCCAAAAATTAATCCACCCAAATGGGCAGCGTGCCCAACTCCTGTGTACGTCGGCGTTCCAGACAGCGCCAGCAATACGGGGTGTATGTCGAACAAGACGTAGAACAACAACAAGTATTTGATTTGAATCGGAAACAGAAAGTACATCCGTATCGTGTACCCGGGGTTCCACATCGTGAACAGGCAAACGACCGCCATCACGGCTCCCGACGCACCAATCGCACCGTGCCTTTGCCCCGTAAACAATTCCAGGCCGATGAACGCAAAGCTGGCGACCAACGCAGCGACGCAATAGAAAATCAAAAATTCTTTCGATCCATAAGTCGACTCAACAGATTGCCCAAACCAAAAAAGCAAAAACATGTTGATGAAAATGTGCCAGATGCCGAATCGATCGTGGCACAACGCGCACGTGATTAACCGCCAGACCTGTCCGCTGGAAACCACTTTGTCGGTGTCCAGACTAAACCAGTTTTCAACGATTGAAACATTGGGTGAACCGTTGAGAAGCATTTCTTGAGTGAAATCGAACTCGTACTCGTCGATGGGTCTGGTATCCGATGGGTCACCACCCACTCTCGCGATTGCATCAAGCCACTCATGCGAATCTTGAATCCCATTCGATTCTTGCAACTCGGCTTGTTGGGCCCGAATCCGATCGATCATTGGCTGGACGTCAGCAAGTTTAGCCGGCCTCGTCCAGAACATTTGCAACACAAAGATGACAACCGTGGCGATCAGAATTCGCTTGCACGTCGGTGCGCCGTCCATGAACCCGCTACTGCCACCTGCGGAGTAGGATCCATCGCGAAAGTAATCTCGGTTGTCGTATCCCATTTTTGATTGCGCGAAAGCGCTTGAAACGATTTCGTTTGCTGAAGTTGATGAGCCGTCCAGTGCCGCTGTCGCATCAGTTTCTATCGCTTAACGTATTCGACGGCTTAACGATTGGTTGTTCGTTGACGGATTTTTTCAGGAGTAAGAAGGGCGCTAGCAGCGTCCTAGGCTCTCCTTCTGTTTTCACTCGTACGCAACCGTGGCTAACGCCAAACGGCTAATTAACAGCCCAAAGCTTAGCCGGTTGATCGATGTCCCAATTCTATTTCACCTTCAGCGTGTTATCCAGCTAAAGCTTTCAGTAACGTATCAAGTTCGTTATCAATACCGTCTGGATCCGTTGGGTTGGATAAAGTTTGCGACACAATATCCACCAACACTTTGCGATACTTTTCTTTCAGTCGATGTCCAGCGACTTTTACGGCGACCGGTGACATGCCAAGTGATTCCCCAATGGCATCGCATTGCTGGCTGTCCAGCGCTTCCCCCGCCAGAGTCGGTTGAAGCGCATTGTAGAGTTCGATCTTCCCTTTTGATTCGTGCTGCGCGCGAAGTTCGCTCAACGCTTGCGACAGAATCTCCAACGCCCAACGCCGGTCGTACAATTTTTCCGGCGTCCAGCCGTCAATCGGCTCGCGCTGGTAACGCTGCTCAGCCGAATCGATGTCGAGCGAAAAAATTTGCCGATCGCCGCCGCGCTTTTGAGCTCGCTGCTTTTCAGTCTGCTTGGAAATGTATCGATTGATCGCTGACATCAAAAACCAACGGAAACGACCTTTGTCAGGCTCGACGGATGCGAGAAAGTCCTCTTTGTCGATCAGTTCAACAAAAAATCCCTGCACGTAATCGGACGCGACATCAACCGTATGTCCCTTGCGGCGCAGATAAGCAAACAACGGATACCAGTAAGTTTGGCAAAGTTCGGTGAGTGAACCTTTTCGTACTTTCGAATCATCATCGCGCGACGAAGTGACGATGCTCCAGTGCGTTGTATTGAAATGCTGATTTGAACTTGGGCGGTCCACGCTGGCTTTCTGAAGGATTTGTTTTTTACAACCGGTATGATTTTACGACCAGTATAACAATCCAGAAAAATATAGCGCGTGTCATCGATGGGGGCTCGGGTTCCACCGAATTACGGGCCCGAATCGACCTTTCGGCTGAACTTGCTTTTCTGTAAAAGTCCCACACGGAATACTATGTCATGAGTCGAATTCAGGGTCGAAAATGAAGTTCAAGATTGTTTCAGGGATCGTGTTTGTTGTTTCTGTCGTGACGGTCTTTGGTGTGGCGGCAGATGCTCAGCAAACCCTATCAGGTCAAACGATACAGGCTCAAGCTAATGCGGCACATTCGCAACAAGCGCAACAAGCTCAAACGTCGGACGCCCCTTTCGCCCGCAGTGACGAAGCCGGGAATATGACGGCCGTTGCTCCGGTGACGGCGAAGAAGATTGGTTACCGGCTAACGGGTTGGAAAACGGTTCACATTCATGACGAAGCCGCTTCCGCCGAACAAGCTGCGACGCTTGAACAATTGGGTTGCGAAATTAAAAAGCACAGTCATGGTGACCACATGGATCTCAACTTTCGTTGTGCTCAGTGGCGCGCATTGACGTTGGACGACGACGCACAAGTCCGACAATGGAAAGCTTGGTTGGCAGGAAATGGATTTGAAACGCTCGTCATCAATCCTCCGGCTGAATCACCGCTCCCCAAAGTAAAATTTCGGTTGACCGATTGGAAAACGATGCATCTTCACCAAGCTGAACAAGTCGCATCGTTCACCAGCACATTCAAAATGTTGGGTTGTGAAGTTTCGACCAATAGCCATGGCGACCACATTGATGCCAAGATTCGCTGCCAGCAATGGATTGAGATCGAGCTGCCAACCGAAGACTCGGCGCACAATTGGCAGGGCTGGTTGACTCAGTCAGGATTTGAAACGCAGCATGAGCATGTTCACGCTGGCGGTCACGGCAACATAGAAGGCGCTCAAAGTGTTTTGGGGCAGGCACCTAACTCAACAAACAGCGGCTTGAAAAATCGTTAGTCCTGTTGGTCAACTCGTTCAACCAACTTTCTCCGCGCATGAATTATCGAACTCAGTTTCAACAGGCAATCATTGGCAGCACGTTTGTGGTGTTGATTTGTCTGATGGGCTGCGCGAGGTTCCCAAATTTTGCGTCGAAAGAAAGTAACGGTCGTTCGATTGACCTTCCGCAATCGCGAATGTCGGCGGACTCAGTCGCCCTGGAAGTCGCCGTCGCACAGCTGGATCAATCGCAAGCCGAAACGTTTGAAACGTTTGTCGGTGAAACCGATTCGATGAAATTTCCGCTGGCGGTTCGAAAACAGCTTGATCGAAATGGCTTTCGCGTATCGGTGATGGGCTCGCATTCATCGGCGACTTTCACCAAATTGTTAACGCCACGACCGGTCGATGTGGAATCGTTGAGCGAATTTGACAAAGAACTTTACGACGAAGGCATGGTCAAGCCTGCGCCAAGGTTGCAATTTCATCGTCGGGTCGAAAACAAAGATGGCCAAGGGTATCCGGTAACGGTTTCGGGAGTCTATCCGCAAGCCAAATGGAAATTGTTCGCCGGTGAGAATACAACGTCTCACTCGGCTCGCAACGCGCGGGGCGTGATGAAAGTCACGACGTATCCGCTGAGCAATGGAACCGTTCGACTTTTGTTTTCACCAGAGATTCATTTTGGCATCGCGCGACCCAAGATCGGGATTGCCGAGAGGAACTTTGCTTTCGAAGACGGCCAGTCGGTCATGAAGTTGCACGAGCTTGAATTTCAAGTTGTTGTCCGACCTGGTGAAACGGTTTTGATTGCACCGACGGAAGAGCTTGGCGATTTGGGCGAAATGTTTTTTGGTCATCCTGTAGAACCACAACTTGATGGACTGACGAACAGCTATGCGGACGATTCCATGAATCACTCCACCTCGGTTTCGACCGACGAGTTTTTCCCAATGTTGAAAGACGACGAACAGAGTTTGAAGCCAACCCCCGAGTCCGTTGCGAAGTCGTTGGACGTGTTGTCCGATCAGATCCAAGAGTATCAAGCAGACAACGGTGGCGACGAATCCGAAGCGGCGCTTGCAATGGCGCAGCTCGAATTGGATGGCATCGAAGATTTGGATGCGTTTGCCGATCAGCTTGCCAAAGAAGCCGGTTTTACCGACAAGCAGAATCAAGAGCAGGCGTGGAATGAGAGTTTTGCGAACGGGGACAACTCCGTTAACGCACATGAAATCCAATCACCCGAACTACCTCAACCGCTTCATCGATTTATGTTGGTGCGATTGGTGCAAACGCAGATGGATGATCTGTTCGGTTCGTCAGATCGCGTGGAGAAACTATCATCAACTGCTGTTGAGTGATCAGGTGAACGGAGCAACCGTTATCGTCGATTGACTTTGGAATTCGGCTTGATTCGCGAGTTGTTTTTTCCATCAATCGATTTTCCGCTTCCGCCACCATTGCTTCTATTTGCCGGCGGAGAAATGAGTTGCAACGGTGAAAACCCTGATTGGTTTGATCGACAGAGTCCAACATCAATCAAATTAACTCGCCCGTCGCGATCAAAATCGAACGCGTTATCAATCAACGCTCCAGTAAATCCGGTTTGATTGCTTCTTGTTTGTCCAACGTCAATGAGGTTGACCCGAGCGTCGTTGGGGTCATTGCCTGCTTCTCCAATCGCGTTTCCAAAGTAGAACGTTTCAGGAGAGCTCAAATTCGTGTTGGCTGTGTCCAGAACGACGACTTGCAGCCAAGCGTTTTCAATGGCATTGTCTGGCCACGAAAGTAGAACCGGCGAGATGCCTCCGACTGCCGTTCCAACCGAAATTGTAGGCAGTGGAATCGTGGAGCTAGTCGTCAGTTGAGTCCATGTGGATGGATCATCCGAATTCCCAACTCGAAACTCGAAATCGTTGCTATCGAGTGTTGGTGATCCGATCCCAAAGATATCAAAAGCAACACGATTGAGACCTTTCGAGTAGCTTGTGTAATTGGCGAAGGCTGCCGTTTGTCCGGGAAGCAAGGGAATCTTGTCAGGTGCAAATTCTGTTTCCAGAAATGAGCTCCCACCGTATGTGACCCCGCGTTCCAGCAGTACCGCGCTCCCACTCGTTAGGACGCCAAATTTGGTAAGAGCGAGATTTTCAAAATCAGAATCGGTCATACCATAATTGAAAACAATCCAAAATGGTTCGGAGGACAAATCCTCGTTTCCATCAACTGGGTCGAAATCACTTTGCAGTTGAACAAGTAGACCATAGGCTCCAACCGGGGCGGTCGCATCGTCCAGTAAATCCCAAACGATGTGGTCATGAACGGTCCCGGTACTATCTGCCACGCCAATAAATTGAAGATCGTCTCCGGACTCGATTGCATTGCCATTGAGCACCAGATCAGCCGTTGCTCCAGAATTGTCTTTAACCGCGATGCGACCAGAAGCTTCCAGCGCATCGGTCGCGGGGTTATAAAAATTTACGAAACCCACACCAAAACTCGAATGCTGCGAAGCATCGACGGCGCAAATCATGATGAAGTCACCTGGATTAACGCTCAGCCCTTGCCCAGGGTTACTTGCGAATCCTGGCTGATCGGCGCTGAAGTCTCCAGACGTAAACGGATCAAGCTCTTCCATGACGCTTTCATTAAGACTGATTCCATCTGCGGTCGTTGCGTCAAAACTCAAAGGGGATAGCACAAACGCCGACGGGTTGCTTGTGTCGTCGTAACCGAACTCCAAATCGGAGTGTTGGGCGAGAACATTTGAAGACAAACAAGTCAGAGTTGTCACAAAGAGAATGAGTCGAAACAACATTGGAGAGATCCCGGGGTAAGAGCAGAAGTCGATCTACAATTATACCATCGACAAGATTGCAGGCAAAAATGATTATCGTTTTTGAGAGATCGTTAACGTGTAGCACCCACCGGCTCGACGGGAGCCCGCCCTCCCGGAAATGGAACCAGGAGACGAAGCAACTAACCGGAACCGCAAAATCAAACCAGAAGGTGAAACAACGAACAGAATCGAAACAACAAACAGAACCGAAGCAAGAACCGGAGACGGATAGGCGAATTAACAACCGGGAGGGCGAAGCTTCTGCTGAGCCGGCGGATCTGAATCGATATTGCATGAATCCGGATCGATACTGTGTTTGAATCCGAACCGATACTGCATTAAGCCAAACCTTCCAAGCGGTTCATGCAGTTCAAATCTTCGAAGGCAGTTTTCAAACGGTCAACAAACGATTGTTCGCCGTGTCGCAACCAAGAGCGCGGATCGTAGTGCTTTTTATTTGGTACGTCCGGTCCGTCTGGATTGCCCAGTTGAGTCTGCAAGTAACCTTCTTTTGACTTGTAGTATTCGTGCACGCCTTTCCAGGTCGCCCATTGCATGTCGGTGTCAAGATTCATCTTAATCGCGCCGTAATCGATCGCTTCACGGATTTCTTCGCGAGTCGAACCCGAACCACCGTGGAAGACGAAGTTAACAGGCAATTCGCCAGTTCCAAATTTCTCTTTGATGAACTCTTGTGAGTTTTTCAAAATGATTGGCTGAAGTGAAACGTTGCCCGGTTTGTAAACGCCGTGGACGTTTCCGAAAGCCGCGGCGACGGTGAACCGTGGAGAGACTTTGTTTAGCTCTTCGTAAAAGTAAGCGACCTCAGACGGTTGCGTGTAAAGCTTGCTGCTGTCTACATCGGTGTTGTCGACGCCATCTTCTTCGCCGCCTGTGATTCCCAGCTCGACCTCGATGAGCATGTCGATTTTATTCATGCGCTCGAAGTACTTTTTGCTGATGGCAACGTTTTCTTCCAGCGGCTCTTCGGAAAGATCGAGCATGTGCGAACTGAAAAGAGGTTTTCCGGTCGCTTTATGGAATTCTTCTCCGGCATCCAACAGTCCGTCGATCCAAGGCAAAAGTTTCTTTGCACAGTGGTCGGTATGCAGTACGACCGGAACGCCATAAAGTTCCGCCATGGCATGGACATGTTTGGCACCGGAAACAGAACCGGCGATGGCGGCTTTTTGGTTGTCGTTGGAGACGCTCTTGCCGGCGAAGAATGATCCACCACCATTGGAAAACTGAACCATGACAGGAGAGTTGACCGCCACGGCGGCTTCGAGGACGGCATTGATCGAGTTGGTTCCAACGACGTTGACCGCAGGCATTGCGTAATTGTTCTCGTTGGCGTGTCGAAGTAGGCGGTCAAGTGCAGCGCCAGAAACAACGCCAGGTTTAATTTGTGAATCGCTCATGAATTGAATTTTTGTAAAGTGATATGGTGTGGATGATTTTGAGCGGATATTGTCCGCATGTTTGCAAAAGTTTTCAACGGCAAGCGAGTGAATTCGACGTCGGAGGTTAGAATTCGGAAGTTTTGCAGCTTCGGCAATGAGTGTCCTGCAGTGAATTCTGAATCGAAAGTGAACTCCGATTCGGATTCCAGGCAAACACTGTTACGATTAGCTAAGTCGGACTGTTGCTCCTTCGGCTATCCGAGTGGAGTCGAGTGTTCCATTGGAATGCTTTGACGTCCAGTCTTTATTCCGAATCCCACCCTTTGAACTCATTTTCGACCTCCGACCTCGACGTCAAAAAAATTCTCAAACCCATTTCATCAACCTGAACTTTCCACACATGGACATTACTGCGATCACTCCAGATGAACCGCTTGCATGGGTTGACCATCGCGAGCGATTGCTGCTTGCACCGTTCGCCATGTACAGCGTCAATTCCAGAGGAAGAGTTCATCCTGAAAAAGAGCATCCTTATCGCGGGCCGTTCCAGCGAGACCGGGATCGAATCTTGCACAGTTCGGCCTATCGGAGACTATCGGGCAAAATGCAAGTCTTTACTGGAGAGATGGGTGACTATCACCGGACACGGCTGACGCATACTCAAGAAGTCGCCACGATTGCCAGAACGATTGGACGGGCGTTGGGGCTGAACGAAGATCTAATCGAAGCTCTGGCATTGATGCATGATGTTGGGCATCCGCCGTATGGTCATGCGGGCGAAGACGCGCTAAACGAGTGTGTGGCCGAGGATGGCGGGTTTTCGCACAATCAGTTTGCGTTGACCATCGCACAAGAAATTGAAATTCGCTATCAAGGGTTTCCCGGACTAAATTTGACTCATGAAGTCCTCACGGGTCAGACGTGTCGAATCGACAAGGACGACAAATTTCAAAGGCCCTTACTGGAAGTCCAGTTGGTGGATGCAGCCGATAGCACGACTTACGACGCGCACGACACGGATGATGCGATAAAGCTTGGGCTGGTGACGCTGGACGATATGGCTTCTTTGAGTTTGATCAAGGAATGTTTGGCTTATGTCAAACAGCAATACACGTCGCTCAATGATGACTTGCGTCGTAAAGCCGTCGTTCATCGTTTGGTCGAGCGGCAGGTGACGAGTTTGCTTTCGCATTGCGCGGGAGAGCTAAAAGATCGCGACTTTCAAAGTCATGTCGAAGCGATGGAAAGTGACTTTCTGATCGACCATCCGGCTGAGCTGGCAGAGCAAAAGAAAGAACTGGAGAAGTTTCTGTACGACAACGTCTATCGTCACCCGAACTTGGTTTCGATCCGCGAGTCGGCTCAACAACGCCTCAAAGAAATGTTTGCCATGTATTGCGAACAGCCTGAATTCTTTCCCCGGAAGTACCAGTTGCGGGCAGAGAAAATCGGGGTTCGACGAATGGCTGTCGAGTATTTGGCGGGGATGACGGATCATTTTTGTGAGCAGACGTATCGACGTCTATTTTCGAGCAATAACGCCTAAAAATTACTGTGCTTTTAGGTTCTTGAGCTATCCAAGGGGATTGGCGACTCTAAAATATAAGTATCCAAACGGTATGATGTCCCACTGATCCAGCAAGAAGAGCTGGAAAAGATTGCGGTCTGCTTTGGAGACGTCTTGCGAAATCTTGAGAACCATCGGCTTTGAGACGGCCGGCGGATCACAAAGTCGGGCTGGCAACCGACTTGGTCGCAATTCGTCAAATCGGGATTTCTTCGGATTTTTCAATTTAGTCCGAACTTATGTCACCGATTTATCGTTAAACAAATATTCCAGTTCGGCGACACCGGTCGCCAGTTTCGAATACGTGAGCAACATGGCACTTTGGATTTTGCGGACTTGTTTCCTGATCGTCGCAATCGGGTTGGGGCTGTCACTGGTCAACGGTACACAAGGTTTTGACGGCAATACTGGTGACACGATTAATCGAACGGCAATCTGGGCGATCTTTGCGTTGTTTGTTGTCGGCGCTGTAGCCACGATTGTTGCCGATGTGCTGATCGTCAATAAGCGCATCGATATGATTTCGAGCGTTTACTTCGGGTTGGTCGTGGGGCTGTTTCTGACTTACATCATCAACGTCGCGATGACTCCGTTGTTTGGCCTGATCAGCATCGATGAGAACGTGGGACTGAGCCGTGACTTAATTCGGAGTTTGGTCATTTCGTTTATTGGAGCAGCGATTTGCTACTCGTGTATCAGCCTGCTGTGGCAAACGAAAGATGATTTCCGATTTGTCATTCCGTACGTCGAGTTCAGCAAAGACGTCAAAGGGCTCAAGCCATTCATTTTGGATACCAGCGTTGTGATCGATGGCCGGATCGCTGATATCATCGACACGGGAATCATTGACAACCAGTTGATCATGCCAGGTTTTGTGCTGGCCGAGCTTCAAGGGATCGCCGACAGTAGCGACAAGATGCGGCGTAGTCGCGGTCGTCGCGGGCTGGATGTGCTGGATCGATTAAGAAACAACGACAAGATTGACTTCAAAATCTACGACCGTGAGTTGCCCGACATGCAGGGACAGCCGGTCGATATGAAGTTGTTGTTGCTGGCTCGTCACCTGGAAGGCAAAGTCGTTACCGGTGATTTCAACTTGAATAAAGTCGCCAAGCTTCAGAACGTTCCCGTGATTAACCTTAACGAGATTGCCAACTCGCTTAAGCCAGTTTTCTTGCCGGGAGAAGTTATCCGAATCCGTGTCGTCAAGGCGGGTGAAGGAGCAGGGCAGGGCGTTGGCTATCTCGATGATGGCACCATGATCGTTGTTGAAGACGGTCGCGAGTGCATTGGCAAGGAAGTTGATATCACGGTCACCAGCATGCTGCAAACCAGTGCGGGTCGGATGGTGTTCGGAAAGTACGAACGCGGTTTTTCTAACGCAAACAGCTAGTTTCTATCGCAGGCCATTGTATCGCAGGTCTTTGGCTTTAACCGCGACGGTTTCTCACGCGATGGTTACCCACGGCTCCGGGCGCACAGAACTGTTCAGTTATGGCTCCCTCGCGTTATCGGTTAGCATTGCTAAACGTTAACTTGCAATTGCTACTGGTTAAGGCGCAACATGAAACTTGTCTTTCGACACTCTTGCTACGCGGTGATCACTGCGGGTTTACTGATCGTAACGGGCTGCGATAGCGGGACAACGTCGTCCGGAATAGCTGGTGGAGCAAGTGTAGGTTCGAATTCAAACGACCCAGCACACTATGAAATGGTTCGAGCCAACGATAGCTTTGAAAAACCATTCCGACTGAAGACGACAAATGGCAAACTCATCGCAGTCGAATCACCAGGATACGCTTGTCCGACGTTCGCTGATATCGATCAAGATGGTGATGATGACTTGATCGTCGGCCAGTTCGCCGGCGGCAACATGCAAGTCTATCGAAATGAGTCTGAACCTGGGGCAACTCCAAAGTTTGGAAGCGTGGACTGGATCACCGCCGGCGAAAAACGGGCTGAGGTTCCGGGCGTATCGTGATGTACCAGCTCGACTCCACAGTTTGTGGATTGGGATCAAGATGGCAAGCTCGACATTCTTTCAGGTTGCTATTTGTCGATGGGCGTTCAAGCCGGACACCTTCAGTTTCTTCGTGGCAGTGCGGGAATCGATTTTCATGCAGCAACGACGGTAAACAATGAAAACGGCGAACCTGTTGTGAACGTCGTAGCAGGTGATTCAAGCGACATACAACTCAAGCTAAAAAACTATTGCACACACCAGCATGCGGTCGACTATGACGACGATGGCGATCTCGATTTGGTGGTTGGTTCAAACATGTTTCATTTCTATTTTCATGAAAATGTTGCCGAGCCAAATGAGTCACCGGTTCTGTCATCTTTGCCAGTGCCACTTTCAGTCTGGTTTCCATCTTCGTACCGCCACACAGCTCCCCACTTGGCAGATTGGGACAACGATGGCGATTTGGATTTGATAAGCGGTTCAAGCAGCGGCGGTGTTTTTCTTTCCGAGAACAGTGGCACACGAGCCAAACCAAACTACGAACCGTTTGAAGTGCTGGTTCCGCTATCAGAGTCTTCGTCGCCCGTCCGTGAACAACGCCGCAACGATCCCGATTTCCAGCTAGGTGGCTCGACACGAGTGTGGACAATGGACTTTAATTCTGATGGTTGGCTGGATTTAGTCATCGGCGATACGTCCGAGGTGATGGAATTAAAAAAGGGTGTAACTGAAGAAGAATTTGAAGAGGCGTTTGCGGCGTTTAGTGAGTTGGCGAAAAGAGAATTTGATCAACAAGTCGCTGCCGCAAGTGGTTCCGCCGCCATCGAGAAAGACGATTCTGATTCTGAAGAATCGACAGCGGCCCATGTAAGCCCCGCCGAGGTGAAAGCGAGAATGGATGATTGCGTCGATCGAAAGTCGACGGGTTTTGTCTGGGTCGTTCTTCGGAATCCACCGCAGTGAGTGTTATTGCACGGCCAATTTGGAAGTACCAAGCCGCCGAATTTCGCACGTAGCCTCAATCTGCCAAGTGTCGAATGCGGCAAAAGCCACGGTTTTTTTGCGATTTTACAAACTTGCCAATCTTTTGCAGGTAATTCCGAATAAGACTGCGACGATTTGCGATGAAATCGTTTTGCCAGTAGACGCAACCCAAACCGCGAACGAACTTCATGTCACTTCCCGATAACTCGGCGGTGTCGGGCGTTTCCGAAGCATCGGACTCAGTGGATCAACCAACGGATGATTCGCGACCTGAAATCGAAGAGTTCAATATTGCTGATTCAGAGAAATCTTGTTCATCAAATTTGATGGCAAGTTTTTGCGCTGAGCATACGCCTTCGGCACAGCGATATGCCATGTCGATCGTTCGCCGCTGGGCTGACGCCGAAGAGATTGTTCAGGAAGCGTTTTGTCGATTGATCGAATCGAATTCGTCGAAACCGGATAGTACAGGCGATCTCCTTTCCGGGAGCAAGCCATTGTTATTCTCGATCGTTCGAAATTTGGCGATTGACCGGCTACGAAAGCAAGGACGACGAAAATTCGAAACGATGGACGCGAATCAGATTGTCAACAAACAAGACACGACGGACCCAAACCGGCTGCTTCGGATTCAACACGAAATCGAAAAAGCCTTATTGGAAATGCCCAACCAGTGGGCCGACGCGCTGCGATTGAAAATCAATGGCGAGTTGTCGTATGAAGAGATTTCAAAAGTTCTCGAAGCCACGCACTCACAAGTTCGTACGTGGATTTATCGAGCCAGAAAACAACTTGCAAAAGACCTAACACGATGCGGATTGTTGGAAGCCTGAATGAAAATGACGAAGAAACAACAAACAAACTGCGAAGACTTTGAGCCATTGATCAGTGCGATGATCGATGGTGAGTTGGAGCCGGACGAGTTGGCGTACACGCAGTCGCATGTCGATGACTGTGCGTGTTGCCAGGCGAAAGTTACTTCGTTCGAGAATGTCGACCGAGCCATGTTTTTGCTTTCTTCGAAAGTGGAATCTTCCGCTGAGTTTTCTGACGCAACGAGCAATGACCAACGACAGACCGAAGTGTTCGTCGTGTCACGAGAAAAGTCATCATTAAAAGATTGGATTTCTCCTTGGCGTTTGGTTCCATTGGGGGCTGCCGCGGCACTTTTGATTGGCGTTGGCATGACGATGTTTCCGCAACCACAACCAGTCACGGCAAATCAATTTTCGCCAGAACAATATGTTCAGCCTATGAAAGAGTTGTACCAAATCAACGTTCAACAACAGCGCGATCAGGAATTGATGCTGCGAACATTGGGAATGGATTTGCGAGCCTTGAAGTTGGAGCTTCAGCAATTGGAATCCGGTTCCACGGATCACGAGAATTTGGCGCAGCAAGTGGACGTTATGCTGGAAAAGGTCCGGCAGTTTGATACAGCAGACTTTTAGTCGTCCCATGATTAATTAAGAACAATAGACACCTAAAAAATTTACGGAGTACCCATGAAATACTTACTTCACATGACGGCGTTTTGTGCTTTCTCACTTCTCGTTGGCAACGCACCGATGTTGTTTGCGCAGGATGAAGTCGAAATTGAATCGATCGAACACGATGGCGATGAAGATCGCGTCGAAGGCTCAATTACGATTAACGGTCGGCGAATCGAATTCGATACCAAAGAGTTTGAGTCGTGGATGGAAGAAAACGCCGAGCAGTTTGAGGAATGGGTCGAAGATAACACGGAGCATTTTGAAGCTTGGGCAGAACGTCATGCTTCGGAATGGGAAGAGTGGGCCGAAGGCTTCGAAGAGAAAATGGAGAAGTGGGCCGAAGGCGCTGAAAAAGACTTTGAGCGTTGGGCTGAACAGTATTCTGGAGAGTGGGAAGAGTGGGCGGAACAACTTGAGTCGGGCGAAATCGATGCTGACGAAATGGGAGACTTGATTAAAGAAAATCTCTCCATGCTTAGCGACATGCCATTGGGTGAGTTGATTGAAGGCGCGATGAAAGAAGGGCTGGGCGGATTGGAGGACGCACCGTTTGAAAGTCTTGGGGAGCTCAACGAGATTGTCGGTGGTGCGCTCGAGCAATCGTTGCGAGCGATGGAAGGCGAAATTGCCGGTATCACAGCTGCCGAAATGAAGCGTCAACTGGGCGACTTGGAGATGGAAGACATGCAGGGCGCATTGGAAAAATTGCAAAGTGCAATCGCGGCCAAGCAAAAAAATCTTGACTCGAACGCGAAGGAGAAGCTGCAAAAGCTTGAAAAACTTCTCGCCAATAGCGATGAATTGGGCGATGAAGAAAAGTCAGCTGTGATGAAGGCGTTGAAGAAAGAGTTGATGCAGGCCAACGAGTCTGAGAAAAAGAATGCCAAGAATAAAGCGGTGTCGGCCTACAAAAAGGCGATCGAGATGAAGAAGAGGCATCTCGACAACGCGGAAATGAAGCGAGCGAAGGCGGCTGAAAAACGGGCGATGGCAAAAAAGAAAGCTGCCAAGGAGAATGCTAAAGAGGAAGTTGAGGTCGACAAGCTTGAGATGAAAGAAAGCCTGCGAGAGCAATTCGAGGTGCTCAAGCAATACAAAGCCGTGCTCGAAGGTAAAGAATCCGAAATCGAAACCATGCGTCGCGAGATTCGTGAGTTGCGGAAAGAGGTGGAGAAAATGAAAAAGCAGACCAAGAAGAAAGGCAGCGGTCGTTCTTAAGTTTGTAGTGGCCGCTCTTGAGTTTGCTAAAAACGCCGATTCGATTAGCGTGAAAAAAACAGCCGGACCAACATTCATTTGGTCCGGCTCTTTTTATGCGCTGTCTACCATCTAAGCTCGTGAAATATTCACAACCATCTCACTTAACGGTTTGCGAACTTTTGGGAATTGTCCATTCGGATCATCGTCGGCGCGATAACCAATCGGCACGACCAAAGAAGCGTGCAAATTGAATTCATCCAATCCCAGCAATTCGTCATACTTGTCGGCGACAAACCCTTCCATCGGGCAGGCATCAATGCCCAACGTCGCACACGTCGCCAACAATGTGCCCAAGAGAATATACGTTTGCTTCGAAGCCCAATTAATGCGTTGTTGCGAATCCATGTTTGTGATTGCACCAACCATCTGCCCCGCGTAATCGTCGAGAGTGCCTTTCTCAAGACCACGAACCTGTTCGGTAAAACTTGCGTATTGACGGATGTAAGCTTCATCAATGTTGGTGCGAACGGCCAATACGATAACATGAGACGCTTGAGCAACTTGCGGTTGATTGTAAGAGCAGGGAACCAGTTTCTCCTGCAATGCCTTGTCTTCCACAACCACGAACTGGAACGGCTGCAAGCCGTAAGACGAAGCCGAAAGGTTGGTGGCTCTTAAAATGGTTTCCAGGTGTTTTGCACCGACCATCCGAGTCGGATCAAACTTTTTGGTGGCGTATCGCCAGTTGAGAGCGCTAACCATATCCAGACAGTTTCCCGGCTGAAGCGGAATATGATTATCGGCAACACCCGGCGTCTTTGATTCCGGTTGCCAACGAGCTAAGTCACTTCGACGAGCGATTTCGGTGGCTTCGCCAAGATTTGCTTCGATTTCATCTACCAATTGACTGACTTGTTCAGCAGAGAAAATCTGATTCATCTCACTTTCGTCAGATTCGTAGCCGTTACCTTCGGAGCCGATCCCGTGGTCGGCGCGAAAGTTATTCAGTTGCAGTTCGATCTCCTCGATCGTTTTCTCGGCGGGCTGACCACGATGGGCGCTGAGATACGAAGCGATATGGACGGGTGAAAAGTCAAATGATTCGATGCCACAGCAGCCTTTCACGCAAAGTTTTTCGCAGCTACAGATCATGTTACGAAGAGTTGTTGGTAAAGCCATAATAGGATGCCGTTGAAATAGTTGGTCGCCAAACATCGAAGAGCGCATGTCATCGAGGAGCGCACGTAGCGCTGGAATTAAGTCGCCTCGATTGTACCCCTCGAAGCCAAAACGGACTACTCAAGCGAGAAGTCTTCGCCATCGATTCCCAGCTCATCAATTGGCTGAGACAGGACATCGGGGTCGCGAGCCGATTCGTCGTCGTCGACTTTGACATCTCCGTCGTAAGGCTGAACGTAGATTCGATTGGCGCGAATACCGACGACTTTGACCGTGTCATTGGCTGCGATCGCAAACCCATCGCTAACCGCGTCGTACTTCTCACCGTCGATGATCACGATTCCGCTGGGTAACATTTTCGTTTTTGCGACCCCCAATTGGCCCACAAGCTGACTGAGTTTGGTGTAGTGATCATCGTTGGGAAGCACATCGTCGTCGGAGAGGTCGCCAATCAATATTCTTTTTCCGATCGGCGTGTGTGGCCAGACTTTGATCATCGCCGCAAAGACAAGTGGAATCATGACGACCGTTAACAGCAGCATCGCTGTCCCGAACCCGATGCTGTGGAAAAAGGCCACCACGATGCCGCTGATGATCAAAGCTGCCGAAAGGACACCTAACAGACCGGCCGATGGAACGAAAAATTCCAGAAAGACGATGGCGAATCCAACGGCAAGCAAAATGATTGAAAGGTAAAACGGTTCCATGATTCACTAAATGAGATCAGCGGTAATAACAAGTCTCGTGTAGAAGCTGGTCTTTGGGTCTGGACTTTGATCAGTTTTCACTCGATCAGCTTTCTTTTTCGATCGGGCGAACGATCACCCGATTGCCGGTCGCTTCGGCGACTTCGATTGAGCCCCCTTTATCGACCACACGGCCATCGGTCATTACATCATAGACGCGCCCATCAATTTTGGCTTTACCCGATGGCATCAAACGTGTGATCGCCACGCCGTTGCGGCCTTCGAGATAACTCCAATTGACGATGGCTTCCGGATCATCCTCAGATTCAAGCCCTGTTTCCTCTCGCTTGTGCGGCTCAAGCATCATCTGTCGGAAGTACGGCAAGTTGGGAAGGACTTTTCGCAAAGTGTAGATTCCTGCAAAAAAGCCAAGCCCGGC
This sequence comes from uncultured Pirellulaceae bacterium, assembly GCA_964584615.1. Classification (GTDB taxonomy): domain Bacteria; phylum Planctomycetota; class Planctomycetia; order Pirellulales; family Pirellulaceae; genus Mariniblastus. The sequence goes on from CAZPBE010000046.1 coordinate 36,449, forward strand.
ACCGATGATCGGCAGCAATGAATAGGGAGCTTGAGCGATTTCGTCTGCCGTCAACGGAATGATAAACGACTGACTCGCCAACACGATCGCCGCAATGATCATCAGCAAGCCGCCAATTCCAAAGACACCGAAACCGGGAATCACAAAAATTTCCAACAACACAAAAACGATTCCGCCAAACAACAAGACGATTTCAAATCCTTGTACGTTGCCGTCGAGGTACTGGCTCCAGAAAAAAGCCAACAAACACAGCGCCCCCAGAAATCCCATCACACCAGTTCCAGGTGCAGAGGCTTCGTTCATTAAAAAGAAGACTGCGCCGAACAACAGAAAAGTTGATACCGCAGGCGATGAGAGAAACGTTGCCAGTTTTTCGATCCAGCGGTCTGTGGCCGACGGCTGCATGCGGCGAGGTTCTGATTCCAATTGATAATAAGTCTGAACTTGCTGCATGTCTTTGACAACGGTTCGTGCCAAAAACGTTTCTTCAGCCGTCTTGGCATCAATCCCGCCCGCAACATCAACAGGGCCCAGTACCAGCCATTTGTCAGCGTCGTTGAGAGCCTGATGTTCAGCGAATCCCAACAAGCGAATCTGTCCAGAGTCGCGATTACGATAACGATCGACTTTCTGGTTCGGGTCAAGCACCGCCATCAACACCGACCAGTCCCGGTTCTTCAACTTCGCCAAATCTTGAGCTGTCTTTTGGTATTGCTCAATGCGATCTTGATCAAGCTCTCTTGGTTCCTCAGATTCATCACGCCTTCCAATCGTACCGTTAGTAGAAAAGATCGCGTGGTCGCAAGCGAGTGCAATCATCCCTGCCGCACCGCGGACTTCTCCGTTGACAAAAGCGACCGTGCGAACCGAATCGGAATCGATGCCGGCAATGTATTCGGCCAATTGTAAGCACGCAATTTCATCACCCGAACAATCGACCAGTTCGATAATGATCAAATTGGTTTTACCACGATTGATTTCTGCGCTAAACGAACGTTTGAACCAACCAACGGCACCGGATTCAATAATCGGTGGCATGGTGGAACTGACGGCGTTCCATTTTTCTCCGCGCGTCGAATCGACTTCCAGCGACGCAGGTTCAATCCCGTATCGTCGCGCCAAATCGGTACGAGATTCGGTGGGGTTGTCGATCAAGCGATAATCGTGCAACTGTTTACTTGAAATCAGCAGCGTGTCGTTCTGTTTGGAAAGCGTAACGGTGTCGTTCGTTTCGCCGGCGTCTTCGAGCTTTTCAAGCTCTTCGTCATCAACGTAAACGACTTTCTCATCCACCACGACGCGATATAGTTTTTCGTTCGGATCAAGCATTGCCGCGACGAGTGGGACAGGCAAGACCAGTCGCTCAGCGGCCAGTCCCCGATAGACTTCGCTGACAAAGGGTTCAATCGTCCGTTCGTCGATCCCGGCGTTTCCGATGGAAGCGTTTTCGTCCAAGACCAATTCGTTGGCGCTGATTGCGACCAATACAGCGTGTCCCTGAAGTTTCGTGTCGATTCGTTTGGACGGGATATAAGCAACTGTTTGCAGCCGACGTAGTTCTGGGCTGTTCGTCAAAAAACGCGCCAAAGAAATACAAGCGCCCAAGTCGCTGCCGCTGCCGGTTCGTCCGTTGTCGGTATCGAATTCGAGGAAAATCAGCGGTCTTTGATCAGGACGAATGGTCGGCGGAGCTTGATCAGCCAAGTCCTGCAACGTTTGTTTGACGGCTGTTGCCGTGGCACCAGTGATCGGCAATGCAATGGAAATGAGTTTGCCCGAACGTGACGCGGATTCTTGGTCAGCAATTTCCTTCGCATCATCGACTTTCGCTGCAGCGTCGTCGGCTTGGAAAAACGGCGCGGGGCAAGCGGAGACTTGCTGTACAAAGATCTTTGGAACGATGAACTGAAGACAAAAGTAAACGCTAAGCACCGCCAACACGAGGGTGACTTTGCTTGAATAAACATGCTCGACGAAGCTGATCGAACGATTGATTGGAATTCTTGCCATGAGGTTGGTCATGCCTGGCTTATTTTCTTGATTTGGTTTTCGGTCTTGGCACGGCGGTCACAGGACGCTCGGTGGCGAAGAGGCCTTGGATCGTTAACTTGACCGGGCGGCTGCTAACCATTTTGGGCGGTTCGGATGTATCATCAATTGCAACGGCTCTGATTTCGACCGGCCCTCTGCCAATGTCGCTTGCCTTGATGCTGCAAGTTCCATCGAGCGACGAAATGACTCCCAGTTCACGACGGTTGTGGACAATGGAGATTTTTGATCCAAAATTTGATTTGGCCGTGAACTCAATTTCATTTCCCATATCGAAGTTGTCTTTGCCGATCGTTAGCGACGTCGAAAAACCTTCGTTGTCTACTTCAATGGGAAGAATTGACCGACACCGCGTTTCAATCAAATTGTCTGCGACACCGACGACTCTTAGTTCATGATATCCATCGGGAAGAAGTCGTGTATCCAAATCGATCGGATCTAAAGAAGAATCCCGACGTGCCAGCACACCGTTAACAAAAAGCTCGACTCCAGCGACGGGCACCGGAGAATTATTATCGCTGATAGAAAGCTGAACCTTACCGGACAGTTTTTCAGTCGATCGAATACCGTAGACTCGCAGGACAGGCGGAGTTGCAAACGGCTGACACAATGCGTCGCCGACAATCAAAGTTTGGAACGGCCCTTGGATCGATTGATAGAACGATTCGGCCAACGAACAGCCGCGCACATAATGCACGTGGACCATGGGATGCGGGAACTTGGCTTGAATTGCGAACGGCTCGGTTACGGTTCCGCTTGAGCCTGCGGCGCCATATCGTAAAAACTCTGTGAGTTTCGTCTGACCACCGACCATGCCGATACGGCCACCAAAGCTCGTCAAGTTTTCACAAATCGCACCGTGAACGATGGTGCTCTTTGTTGACTTCCAATCAAACGTTGGCGTTCCCGAGGTAAGTCCCAATACAGCAGCTTGGTTATCAGGCATCTTGGTGTTGATGGTTTCACTTCGGTAGCCTAACTGCTCCAGGGATTCGATCGCGTTCGTAAAGTTTGGCTTTCTGGTTGTCGCGCGTACATCTTTCGTGTCGCAAAAATAGAAAATCCCTTTTGGCTTTTTAAAATCCGCCGCCGCCGAAACTCGCAATTGGTTGACCGCTTCGGATTCCGTCAACCCGTCGTTTCGTGTCACCGCCAGAACCGTCGACAAAAAGTACCGCTCTCCTTGTCCGTTGGCGTGGTTCAACATCCCATTGGGTGCCCACGGATGCAGTTGGCGAAATCCGCGACTGGCAAGAAACCGGCCGCCGTTTTCGATTCGATCGACGGTCCCTTTAAAAAGCGGATTGTCACGAGCGGTTTCAAAATCCGGATCCGCCAAAATTCGTCCACGATCATTCCAGCCCATCCGAATGGCGCGCGTCATGTAACGCGTTGCTTGATCGATGTTGTCCTTTTTTACGTAAAACTTGGCCAGCCAATAATGGACTGCCGTTTGGCCCGGGTTGGTTTGGGCAAGTTCTTCCAGCGTCTTGACGGCTTCTTTGAATTCATTTTCATCAGCCGGAAACTTAAAATTGTCTACCGCAGACTGATAGTCTTTCATCGCTTGCCCAACAAACGGCTTTCGCAACACAGCGTCCGAAGATTGCCGATAGTATCGGTTGCTGTTGAGAAGCAGGAAACTTGGGTTCCGCCTAACAATCTGCCCCGCAAAAAAAGTCAGTGACGTGATCGAAGCGGTCGGGTTGTAAAGTTTCAGCTGGTCTTTCGAAATGGGACTACCCTGTTTAGCGGATTCCTCGACCAGCAACTTGCGATAATCTTTCACTTCAATGGAAGTTGGAATGTCGGACGAGTAGACGATGTAGTCGATGCTGCCGACAAGTTTTCGCACGTTAAGTTGTTGCAGGATTGGCATCAGAATCTGTTCTCGAAACAGATCGTGAGAAACCGACTCTTTAAACGGAAGCCCTTCAAGATAGACAACGTTGCGACTGGGTATTTTCCGCAGCGAGATATAATGGTTGGCTATTAGCTTGGAGGAATCAGACTCCCCGTTGACGACCACCAGCGTATTTTCAGGCCCGCCTCCGGCAGTTGCGACCGGCAACAGATAACTCGCCTGCAATCCAATTGCGACGAGAGCCATGACGAGTGCATGAGCGATCGTTTGAAATCGAGTTGGGTGTTGAAGCAACATTTTGAACTTTCGCACAAGCTTACGAAGGACACACTCGTGCTTGAAGCCGACTTGGTCGACAAGTTTTGACAGAGCGACGGGTTAGATCCAAGCGAATCTTTGGAAGCTACGGAAAACGTCATCTTATCAAATCTTCGACATCTTGCCGAACGCGATGGTTGACTGGAAAAGAACCGTCGTAGACCCGCATGGAAGAGGCTTGTATGGACGAGGCGTGATAGTCAATTGGTCAACACCACGGAAGACGGAAGCGAGGTTCCTGACTGACGTCGCGTTTTTGGCTTTCGCGATTCGGATCTGCTTTCCGGATCGACAGTGGCGCGGCGAGGCGGCTCCGTCGACGTCTGCGAGGTGTCGCTTGCTCAACGAGGCTCAACGCAGCAAGCTTGGCTCACCGAGCAAACTGGCTATCTCAACAAAATTTGAATCGGCGCGAACGTGTAGCTGACATTTGGCCCTCCCAATTGAACCATTTTCCATTTTGTAGAGATTTGAGTGTAGGTGGTACTGATGCTTCTGGACGCATGATTGGGTCCCTGCAAGACAATCGGGACTTGAACGCACGGGACGATCATGGCTATTCGTTCGTTGAGCGCTGATCATTCATTCGCGGTTTGACCAAAACCGCGTTCGAAAAAAGTTAGCGGCAGAGTGCTAGCCGCCGGTTCGTTGAGTGATTTACCGGCGTCCCAGGTCAGCTCATGCAGTATCAGTGTTTTGCCAATGTCTGATACAGCATCTCCGCGCCCTGCCGCTCATCGCCAGCGTGCAGATTTCAATCGAAGTTTAAATGTCAAACGCGGCCTGGCAGATCGAATCAGGAAGGGATTTGGGAGAGAGCAAAGGACGAACCCATCTGTAAGTTCAGCCCCCAGAAATGGGCATCACGCCTACCTGTCTGAGTCGGGACTGATAAAGCTGAAGAGATACAGGGTGAGCTCGGTTGGCTGCCCGATGGCTTGGGGCATGGTGTCGAGCTTATGAAGCCGATCGACGTCAAGCCTTGAGCAGGCTCAATCAGATTTGCGAATGGTTGGAACGCTCGAAGAACTTTACGCCCATTGGGCCGGAAAATTCAGGCTAGGAATTAGCCCTGAGAACTTACCAAGTTCGGACTTGCCGAGCCCAGACTGATCATCTAAAATCCTCGATCTGCCATTTTCCCCTGTAGCTCAGTTGGTAGAGCAACGGACTGTTAATCCGTTTGTCGCAGGTTCGAGCCCTGCCGGGGGAGCTTTTTAATTAAAAACGGCCAACGCAACTTTTTGATTGCGTTGGCCATTGTTTTTTCGAAGCTTCCGTCCGATCATTCAGTTGCGTTGTGGATCTGCCAGGGTGCCCGAAATTCTGAAAGCTCATTTTCACCATTTCCATGATCACCCCTCGTGTCGTTCTTGAATTTCAGCTCCGGCCTCATGACCAATTTTTGATGAAAGTTCGATCTTCTCGTTGGCTACCTCGGCTTTGCCAGCATGTCGGACACAGCTGATGATCACTGAATTGCTTTGTCATTGATCGCGCCCATAGATTCGCTTTAAGAATACGAGTTCTGAACTGTGATACCGAGACAGATATCGCCAGCCTGACATCCTTGGGGCCGAGGGTGGCAACCTCCTCATATTGCCCGTCTTTCAAACACTACCACCTTGTTCGAGCGCGTCTTTTGTACGGGAAACACTACGTACGACCATCGCCGGTGAAAAAGCCGGTTGTATTTTCAAGAATTATTTCCGTAGAATCGTCAATTTTAAAATCTACTTAAAAGCGGCACGGCCAAAACCTTATGGGGAAGTTGGAAAAAGAAAGGCTCAAGTCGCTCGGGGTCGACCGACTGACTGACTTGTTGTTCGATATCGCCCAACGCGATGATGCGATCGAAAAACGACTGTTGGTTGCGACCGCTTCCAATACTGAACTCGCCAAGAGAGTTCGCTCGCAAATTTCTGGTCTAAAACGGATCAAGAAGTTTTATGACTGGAAGTCCGTTTCCAAGCTTCGCGAGAAAGTCGAACTGACGCTCGAAACGATCGAGGCACTTGATGTGCAACCGGCGAAGGGGTTCGAGATTGTCGTCTCGTTTTTCGAAACCGACAACACGGTCTACGGCAACTGCGATGATTCAAGCGGCACAATTGGAGATCTCTATAAGTATAGTGCTGTCAACCAGTTGATCCGTTTTGGAAAACAATGTGATGACAAACCTTGGCTGGCCGAGCAAATTTTTCAATTGAACCAGTCGAATGGCTATGGAGTTCGTGATGGCATTCTGACAGCTGCTTGTGAATTTTTGCCCGAATCTGAAACGCGAAAATTGATAAACCGATATTGCGAACTGGCTGCAGAAACAGATCGCCACGAACCAGCGACCGAAGAATGGAATCAGCCCAGTCGCCGATACTGGTATGCGGTGGAAGAACTCGCAGAAGGCATCAACGACGGGCCACTATACGAAATAGCAAAAAAGTCGGCATGGGGGAAAGCGGAGTATAATGCCGCAGCATGGAACGATATCGCCATGGTCTATCTGAAAGCAGGCGATCCAAAGACCGCGCTGCAGAAACTGGCGAACATTGTTTCAAATGATCATTTCAAAAGTTACGAAACCGAGCAGTTGCGAATTGAGATTCACAATGCACTTGGAAACACCGATGAAGTCTCTGCGATCCTGCAAAAACGATTTCTCAAGTCGCCTTCTTCGAAAACACTTGGTGAATTATCAGAATTGCTGAGCGCGAAAAAGCTCAAGGCGGTTGTTGCCGAACTGCTGAAAAACTTCAATGATGACTTCAAGCTCGATCTTTCATTTCTTGAATTTGCTTTGGCGGAACTTGACTTGAAAACGGCTGAGAAATACTTGCTGGCGCGTTTTGAACAAATCGACGGCGAGCGATACTACATTCTGCCCGACTTGGCCAAACAGTTTGTCGCGAATGATTCCCCACTGGCAGCGACACTCATCTTTCGGGCGCTTGCCGATTCAATTCTCAAAAGAGCCGTTTCCAAAAACTACAAGATCGCAGTCGGTTACATCAAGCAGATGGCGAAGTTAGACAAGTCAATCACTAACTGGAAGAAACATCCGAGTCATGAAGGTTACCTAAACGGGCTGCGCACGGATCACGCGCGGAAGTCGGCTTTTTGGAGCAAAATGGAATAGCTAAATCCACTTTTTCCATCTCGCAAGTAAGCGAAGCAAAATCGTCAATCGTCGTGCTGAATTGAATTCGGAGATTCACGCCGATTGTTGTATATTGAACCTCAGCGAAATAACGCACCTGATTCCCAAGTACTGGACGGATCCATGACGACGAAACCGGAACACAAACTCAAACTTCGCGATCGATTGTCTCGGCTGAGTTTCGCCCAAGCGGTCAAACAACTTGGCGACGATGGCAAACAGCTGATCCAACAAGGCGGCAAGTTCGAGATCGACATCCAGCAGCAAGTCTATTTTGCTGGCGACCTTTTTCAGCTCAAGCTGCCGTTTGATTCGCAAGGCAACTCGGCCAATGTCTCAATCACATTGATGGCTGAAGCCAGAAACCGGCTGAAATGGAACTGCACTCGCTGCAACGGGCCGTGCGAACATGTGGGCGCTGCGTTTTCACTCATCCTCGAAGAGAAAATGCAGCTCGGGCTTTCCAAGCCGCCCAAAGAACGCGTTCCGATTGAGAGCCTTTCTGAAGAAGAGCTCGTCGCCCAAGCGTTTGCAGAAAGAAAAGAACGCGCCAAGTCGGAAAAGTTCAAACTCACTTCCGCGACGCCGAAAAAACCGTGGGGGCAATACTCGCTCACTAGCAAGGCGTCGGGAAAAACGTATCAGCTTACGGTTTACGGGCTGGTGATTGGCGAGTCTCATTGCTCCTGTCCCGACTTTCGCAAAAACACGATCGGCACCTGCAAGCATCTGATTTATGCATTGGGCCGGATCAAATCAAAGTTTCCTTCTGCCAAACGGCGCAAATACAAGCCGAAAGATTTTGCGCTCACACTTCAACATACTCAATCGAAATCGGCTGGCTCGAAAACGTCCGGCACATTGAACGCTCCAATGGAGCTGCGACTTTCGCCGCCGTATAAACTCACCGAAGAAGCCGCAAAGATTGGTGGAAAACTGATCGGCAAGACTTCATCCAACGTTTCGGCAATCGTGCGATGTTGCAGTCGGCTCGAAAAGGCCGGCCACCGTGTCAACATTTTCCCTGACGCTGCCGAGTTTATCGACCGGAACTTACACCAACAACGTGTTGAGTCGTTGGTGACTGAAATTCGCAAAAACCCATCTGCACATCCGCTGCGAAAATCGCTTTTGAAAACAACGCTGCTGCCTTATCAAATGGACGGAGTCGCATTCGCCGTTGGCGC
>CAZPBE010000047.1:0-43427 GCA_964584615.1 uncultured Pirellulaceae bacterium
GCCCTGACCCTGCTGACCTTGCTGCTCGCCTTGGCCCTGTTGACCTTGTTCGCCCTGACCCTGTTGCCCTTGACCCTGTTGCCCTTGGCCTTGTTGCCCTTGGCCTTGTTGCCCTTGGCCTTGTTGACCTTGGCCTTGCTGACCTTGCTGTTCGCCTTGGCCTTGTTGTTGCTGCTCACCTTGCTCTTGTTGATTCTGGTTTTCCTGCGGGCCGCCTTCCTGGTCTTCGTCATTATTCAAAATCTTGTCAAGCCGCTCCATCTGTTCGGCTTGGGAAGCGTCACGATCCAACGGTTGATCACCATCGCCATTCGGTTGGCTTTGCTGGTTCTGACCACCTCCCGGCTGGTTTCCGTCTTGGTTCTGACCACCCTGTTGGTTCTGACCTTGCTGACCACCCTTCTCTTGCTGGTTCCCTTCTTGCTGGTTGTCGTCGGCATCTTGATTGCCATCCCGAGGATCCCGCTGCTGACGCGCTTCGCCACCATCTTCGATGTTCTGCTCAGGATCATTTCCGTTTCGTTCGTTCTGTTTCTCCTGATTCCTTTGATCCGGATCCATTGGATCATTTTGATCGTCTTGCTCCGGTTGTTCTTGCCGATCTCTTTTCTCTCGATCATTGTTCTCTTGCTGTCCGTCCTCGCCTGCTTCTGGATCCCGCGGCTGTCTTTCTTCGCGCGGATCCTGATTGTCCATGTTCCGATTGTCTTGCTGATCACGATCTCCCTGCTCAGGATCGTTTTGCTCTTGCGGATTGTCAGCCTGGTCATCGGCAGGCGGTTCAGGTTGTTCATCAAAAGGATTCGGCTCAATCTCATCGGCTTGATCTTTTGGCCCAGTAATCGTGACCGTGTAATTCTCTGTGCGAGAAATGTTCGGGTCGGGCTGACCACTCACTGCTGAAGTTCGATTGTCTTGTGCAGAGGCAAAGAACATGGCTTGATCGCCAGCTTTCAGGAAGTGCTCAGCCGGCTTGAAAACATATCGCCCATTGACTCTCTGCATTCCCTGTACCGGCACCAAGTTCAACTTGCTGTCGATCTTCCGCCTGCCATCATGCTCAAGCTTGAACTCAACGGAGCTGATTTCAAAATCCAGATCATTGGCTTCCACATCGATCAACAAAGTGCCGTCGACCGCGACTTCAACATCTGGCTGTCTCGGATTGACAATGCGAACTTCCGGAGCCAAATCGGGAGTCACGCGGATCGGAAACACATTTGCGTTTTTGTTCGTGAAGTCGTTCTCGCTGGTGAACCGGACGCGGTAATGCGTCGCACGTGGCTTGGTTCGCCGACCGTCAAGCGCGACTTGAAACGTTCCGTTGGCGTGCATACCGTCAAAGTTCATCCCCATCGATTTGACGGAATTGTATTTTTTCTCGCCGTTCTCGCTCGACGTAACTTCCCGCAGTAATTCAATCGAAGCCGCTTTGATTGGCAAATTAGCTTTGACATAAACAGTCGCTTTGGTTCCCTCAAGTGCTTCGATTCCGCCCTGTCCGTTTTGTGTCCAGGCTGCCTGTTTCGAATAGATTGGCGGCTCAAGTTCCACACGCTCGATCGCAATCGATGGATTGGGCCGAACGTTAACGCGATAGTCCGCCGTTCGTCCGTCTCGAGCACTGACGTGATAAATGGCCGATTGCTGGACCCCTGCCCCGTTCATTGAAAGATTGGCAAAGTATCGATCGGTCGTACCACTTTCCAATTGCATTGGAACTTTTTGGTCAACCAGATTGCCGTCCACCGTTGAATACGAAAGTTGAACGTCCTCGACTTGATGACGACCCGTGACTTTTGCGCTCACCCGCACCACGTCACCAAAAAAGACTTCGACATCGCCCGGTTTCACTTCGCCAATCTGAACAACCGATGGCGCAGGTGCGCTTGAACCTGGCATTAGAACTCTTGCGATCGATTGAAACGGATCCTTGGGCGACATCATCTTGTAGCAAACAGCGAACAACACGATGCCGACAAGAAAGAACCCGACACGAATCAACTTCGAACGGTCGACAGCCGACTCAACGGGAACTGCCGACAGGTCCGTCGCCGCCTGTCGCGAGACCGCGTCGAGGACCGCTTTGTTAATGCCGTCAGGTCGCCGGCGTAGGGAAACATAATTGAGCAAACTATTTTCAAACGTCGGCTCGGATTCTTCGATCATCTTCGCAGCGTAGTCTGGATTGATCTTGCGAAAAACCAAAGGCAACGCGGTGACGAGCAGATAAGCCAGACTTCCAAGCAGAAGTCCGCCGAATGCGACCCAGCGGCCTGTCGTCGACAATGGCCAAATCCAAGCATCAATGACTGCGACGACGATGAAGTACAACAACACCAACGCGAGCAAGCCCAGCAAGCTCGACACCATGTCGATGGATTTCACCTGGCTCTGCGTTCGGTTCAGCTGACGATTAACGTAACTCTGAACTTTACTCGTTTGAGAATTTTTCACTGCCGCATTTTTGACTTGCGTTGCCATTACAATCTCAACTTGGACGATTCAAAACTTTATTCGCAATACCATTTGGAATCCAACCATGGAAGTTGAAGGCAGTGGGGTCGGATTCCAATCGACTGGCTCCGCATTGATCTGATGCGGGGAATTGGTCGATGCCTTCTATTATAGACGGTTTTTACGGCAGCCAAGTTTCATCGAATTCGGAATTTACCGGTTCTGACTGACGTTTGTCGATAGATTTGTGGGTTGCTACTGCATTGTCACCAACCGTTGAGCCCGCTTATAACGGAAAGACATGGTAATTTCCTCGAATGAACTCGAGTTTCGCGAAACATCACCGGAGTAGACGTTGAGCTTTCAAGAATACAATTTCGACGGTCTCATCGGCCCGACCCACAATTATGCCGGACTCTCGTTCGGCAATGTCGCTTCGACGACGCATCAGAATCAGGTTTCACAACCGCGCGCTGCCGCGATCCAAGGGTTGGAAAAGATGAAACTGGTCTCCGACCTTGTTGGTGGACAATGTTTGTTGCCTCCTTTTTCACGTCCTGATTTTCGCGCCTTGCGTAAAATCGGGTTTCGCGGATCCGAAGAAGAAATGGTCGTCGCCGCTCACCAACGTTCTCCCGCGTTGTTAGCCAGCTTTTGCAGCGCCGCGACCATGTGGACTGCCAACGCGGCGACGGTCGCGCCGACCAACGACACGCCCGACGGCAAGCTGCATTTTTCGCCAGCCAACCTCGCCAGTACATTTCATCGCTCGTTTGACCATCGCGGTGTAACCGAAGTGATGAAATTCCTTTTCGCCGATTCGGAAAATTTTTGCGTGCACGACGCACTGCCTGGATCGCTGGGGATGTCCGATGAAGGCGCCGCGAATCACACACGGCTTAGCGCCCAACATGGCGATCCAGGTTTGCATGTATTCGTTTTTGGTTTTGATCCGTTCAATCGATCGCTTGACACGCCAAAGAATTTTCCAGCCAGACAATCGCTCCAAGCCAGTCGAATGATTACTCAGCGGCATGGGCTGGTCGATGCTCAGTGCATGTTTGTGCAACAAACAGCTCAGTCGATCGACGCCGGTGTCTTTCACAACGATGTGATTTCCGTTGGAAACGAGAATGTATTTTTGTGTCACGAGTTGGCGTTTGTGGATCAAGCCGATGTGCTGAATGAGATGCGGCAGCGAGCGAAGGACTGGACAAGGCCACTGTGCATCGTTGAGTTTTCGAATGAAGAACTTCCGCTAGAACACGCCGTGAAAAGCTATCTCTTTAACAGCCAGCTGGTGACGCGTGGCGATGGCAAGATGACGCTGATTTGTCCGCTGGAAGTCGAAGAGACTTCATCGGCTCATCAGGCGGCATTGCGGATCGTCGCCGAAGACAATCCTGTCGATGAAGTCCGCTTTCTCGATCTGCGCCAAAGCATGAACAACGGAGGCGGACCGGCGTGCCTGCGATTGCGCGTCGTAATGAATCAGCATCAGGCCGCAGCTATGCACCAAGGCGTCGTTTTGACCGATGGTCTGTATGAACAGTTGAAGTCCTGGATCATCGCGAACTATCGCGAAGAACTATCTTCAGCTGAGCTTTGCGATCCGAAGTTGTTCGAAGAATCGCGCGGAGCGATGGGAGAACTTGAGAAGATTCTCGGACTCCCGTCCGGTATACTGATCAGCGATGCATAATTTCGATCCCAACTTTGATCCTTTTTCTGACGAGGAAGACTCGAACCCTGGTGAAGTCGCTCAAGGGCAATCACCTGCCGACCAAATTTCGATCTACGATTCGAACGACCAAAGAATGGTTGAATCGGGACAAAGTGATTTCTTGATTGGTACGATACCGGGCATCGTGTTGGCCGGTTTTCTCTACCCAACCGTTTTGATGGTGATCTTTGGCGTCTTCGGTTTTTTCACGAGCCCGATACCGGGACCCAATGAAATCCTAACTTTAGTCGGCGGCATCTTTTTTATCGGCGGTATCGTTGGCGCCTTGTACGCCATGCTTACCGGCTGGATGGCTGTCATTTTGATTTGGGCCATGAACAAGTCTCTGGGAAACCCGTTTGACAGGCAGACTGCTGCAATTTCAGTTGGCAGTTTGGCAGGCTACACCGCAGCAATCGGCTCCATGTATCACTTAGTATTTGTGGTAACGACTAGTTCGTTGTTTTTGATGGTTTTTTTGGGCCCGTTTTTGGCAATATCCATGGGCGCTTTCGGGGCAAATTGGAGTTCGCAACACTTGAGCTATCAAGGACCGTTGAAAACTGATTCGAAACGGCCAGTCAAACTATCGATCAGGCATTTGATGGTTGGAACAACCTGGATTGCGGCGACGTTCGCGTTGGCCAATGCGTTTGGCGACTTCGGGTTTGCTGTGGCCGTTGCCGGTTGGTTTGTCTTGAATGGAATTCTTCTCGGTTGTGTGAAGCTTTACCGTTCATTCAAGAACAAAAGGGCTGCAACCGACCATGCATGAGCCCCGTGAGCATTGCGCGAATCTCCAACGGCTAAAAGTTCGCGCCCGTCCCTTTGGTTAGCGCCATGAAAGCCGACTCGAGATCGATCTCTTGCTCCCGGAACAGTGAAATCTTCAATCCCTCTCCGACCAACATTGTCGGCAGTGAAGAATAATCGACTTTGTTGTCGATCAATGTGACGACCAGAAAGCCGTCCCCTTTGACCACACTGTCGACCGAGTCATCTTTGTTCAACAAGTCTTCCGCTTTCGACTCATCGTTGACGCCGACGTGCAAAATCGTTTTGTCGCGGACTTGTTTCATGACTTCGGAGACTTCGGCTGAAATACTCATCACACCACGATCAATGATTCCGACCTTGTTACAGATATCAGCCAGCTCAGGAAGAATGTGGCTTGAAACAATAATCGTTTTACCCGTCTGCCCCAACCGTCGGAGCAAGTTTCGCATTTCGATACGCGCACGGGGGTCAAGTCCACTCAGCGGTTCGTCCAGCAACAGAACTTGCGGATCGTGCAACAGCACGCGAGCCAATCCCAATCGTTGCGTTTGACCGCGACTAAGCGTATTCGCGAAAGCGTCACGTTTAAAGTCGAGGTCAACGACTTCTAACATCTCTTCGCATTTCTTTCGCCGCGCCGGTCCGGTGATCCGATAGGCCGCCGCGAAAAACTCCAGGTATTCAATGACCTTCATGTCATCGTACACACCGAAGAAGTCCGGCATGTAGCCAACCAGCCGACGAATCTCTTTCGGTTCGTTGTAGATCGAATGGTTGCAAACGTAAGCTTCACCCCACGAGGGTTCAGACAACGTGGCAATGATACGCATCGTCGTTGTCTTGCCCGCACCGTTGGGGCCGATGAAGCCGAACAAATCGCCTTGTTGGAGATCAAGCTCGATGCTGTTGATCGCGTACAAGTCGCCAAATTTTTTCGTTAAGTTTTCGGTCTTGATCACGCCATGTTCCCGTGAGTATTGGGGTGCGGAATTGTTGTTCTAATCATCGCCGCGAGTCCTCGCTAAAGTCGACCGGCAATACGATTCGCACAATCGTCTTCTTGGTGTCATAAAGTTCGCTGGAGTCCTCGCCATTAATGGTTAACTCCGAAATGGTATCTTTTTTCAACTCGCCAACGAGAATCGCACGCTGAAGTTTTAAATTGGGTGACATATCGATGAAACGATGAAAGCTGTGAGTCAGTCCAGTGTATTCCTGCCCTCCACCGGCTTGATAAAACATCATCATGTTGGCGATGCGCACCATATTGGTGTCCGTCGGGTCCCAAGGCAAGTTTTGACTTCGGCTGGATTCTTTTTCCGTTTGCGTTCGCCGAGTCATCAAACTCTTCACCGTTTTTTCCGTCGTCTCGGTTCTTAGATCCACTGGCAGGCCCGGCGCCATCGAACCGCGAACCACGTAAACCCAACCATCGAAAAACAAGCGGCAATTCGTCAACGGCACATCAAACGGATTGACAAACGTGCCTTCGAGGCGGTCGGTCACTTTCAGCCGACTATTGAAATCGACTTGGCTATCTCCATGCCATTGCACAAAGAGAGGTTTCGTCGAAGAAACTTGCAAGGAAACATTTTCGATGGACGAGTTCCAGGAAGTAACTTCGTCACCTTCCAATTCAATCTCAAATGGACTGTCGTAACCCGACCGGAACAAACCCGGATTGGCTTGATTTTTCATACCGCCCAATCCATCACCGGGCAGCCCCAACCACGTCACCACCGACGAGTCAACTTTTTCGATCGACGAGTGTGTCGTTCGCATGCCAAGATCGGCTGTCGAACCATTGGGGCTGTAGAGATTGGCCCAAGTCGTCCCGCGAACGCGATTCGAAACCGAGTCATAGTCGACAACTTCCAGTTGATTCAGCTGAATTGACTTGGGTCTCGAATAATTTGCAATCCACCAAGCCAGCCCGCAAAACAACGCGGTAATCAATGGAAACGTGATCCAGGTAAGCTCGGGCTTTTTGACGAGTCGATTTAGCAAAAAGAAATCGCCAGGTCCAATGCACAGGATATACAAACCAATCAACGTCGCGATCAGCATGAACGGAATGAATTTGAGCAGCGAAAATTGATCCAGCGGAACTTTGAGCTGACCAACCAAATCACGGTAACCATAGTGCCTTACCGCAGAACCTCGGCGGGCTTCCGTTTTCGACTGAAGCAATTCCTCTGCGCTTGCCCGGCGCTGAACCATTTGTTGTACAAGTTTGACGAAGCCGCCCCACTGGCTGATCCGCTCCGAATCGAGGTCCAGAGTCAAGAAATCAATTTCACCGAACCCAACAGCCGAACGAATGATTAGTGGCTGGCCATCTTGTTGAAGCGCGACCTGTCCATCGACATTCTCAATACCGACGATCGGTACGGGGTTGCCACCGCGCGGAATCAGCTGTTCACGACTGGCCGAAAAATCTTCGATCCTGCGACTCGAATTCATCATCGCCGATCCGGTCACATCTCCCGGTGTGAATTGGTGCAGCGCCTGTCCCGGTTGGCACAGTTCGCTGTTCTCAGGCGACGCTGAAATGACGAGGTGGCCACCGTTGCTGACCCATTGATGCAACGAGTTCCAAATTCGCGGATCGACGCTTTTGATTTTTTCCATGTCACTGGTCGTAATCAAAACGGTTTCGACACCTTGCATCGCGTACCAGTTAATTGGCAGCGTCGAGTAGTCACTCAACTCAAGAATTTGCATCGCGTTTTCATCATCGCCAATCAAAGTCATCGACTCGATGATGCTCGCAAGGCTGCGGCCGCCAGTCTCTGTTGGCGCCAATGTCAAAATCATTGGTGCGGTGGAGCTGACGATCTCAACGCCATTGCCAGGTTCTCGCAAGCCAATCGTTTTCGAAGCGACAACTTGTTCGTTTGCCAACAGCTCGATGATGAGCGACCCGTAAGTTCTGCCGATCTGCGTCCAAGCTTGATACGTTGCTCGGTCTGGATTGCCGCCACTAACTTTAAATAACTTGCCCGACACGATTGAGGGCGTATCGTCACCATCCAGCGCTGTCGCACGAAAATCGGTAAGCGGTTGAGCGGAATCAGTTTCGATCGTAATCGGCAGCCAGTGGCCGAGCTTGGCTTTTCCGAGAAAGCCAACTTGGCAATCAAATTCCATCTGCTTCGGCGGATCTGAGTCCTGAGCGCTCGCGACTGAAAACGCCAGACACCAAGCAAGAATCAGAAAGCAAATTGTGGATCGCCGAAATGGCATGGCTGTTTTGAAGGTTGGTGGAATATGGAAACGAATCAGTTTTTCGGAAACAGCACAGGATAATTCAGAGGCTGTGTTTTGGCTATCGCAGCATTCAGGGTTTGTCTTCATCGGGACAAATGCACACAAAATTTTTGCAACCGGGACATCCGGAACCATACTTTTGTGAAATCGCTTCGCTCACATCAACGTCAACGATGTTGGCGATCGTGATTAGCCACGCCATCACGTCCGCGAATTCTTCCCGAAGATTTGATTCGAGCGCACCAAGTTCTTCGGGTGAGACTTTTTTTGTATCATCCAAAGTCTGATTCGGTGAAAACTTAACCTGTTCGATTTTTCGCAAATCCGAAGCCAGCTCACCCATTTCTTCGGCCAGCCACATGAAAGTTCCGGCAACGCCGCGCGCGGCGTCTTTTTCGAAATACATATTTCGGATCAATGTTTGGAAATCGCGCAAATCGACGGATTGGGTAGGCTTGGTCATGGTTTAGGTTTCTGGTTTTGGCTCCAGATCCGAATCTTCTTTGGGTTTCGGTTCCACGGAAACTTGAATCTCGTCACCCACGACACGGACTTCAAAGGAATCGGTTTTTATTCGCCGGTTGTCGCACCAACTTCCGTCTCGAATATCAAAACGCCAAGCATGCCATGGACACGCGACCGTTGAGTCTTCTAAAAATCCACTGGCCAACGATGCGCCCATGTGTGGGCACATGTCATCGATCGCGAAGTAGTTATTGTTATCGTTGAAAATTGCGATCACGCGATCTTCGACTTCAAACGGCTTGCCTTTTCCGACTTCGATGTCGCCGACTTTGGCGACGGTAATAAATTCTGACATCTCTATTTCTTGTTGACCTTCATGGCGATGGTTGTCGAAACTTTCGTACTCATCGCTTTATCTTGATAGGAAGCTTTCGTTTTCAGCTCACTCTGAATTTCTGACTCCAGAAGATGACCTGCTTGAGTATCGAAAGTAAATTCTCCGTCGCCGACGTAATTGGCAAGCTTGATCGACAAACTTGGCGATGCATCGGTCGCTACCACTGTTGAATCCTGGTTTGATTCGGCGCCGTTCGCCTGAGCAGCTTCGGCGACTTCGGTTGTCAATTCGAAATTGGCTTTCGTGCCTTCGATTCCAGCGAAAGTGTAGTTACTACTCCGATTGAACATCGTGGTTGGATGCTCGACGGTTTTCTTGACCGTCCAACTTTCACCAGCGTCCAGGGCGCTGGCCGGCAAAACAATCATTGCCGAACCGTATAAATCTTGCAGCCCTTCTTTCGTAAAGACCTTGCGAATCTGCGTAGAAGCCGGCAAAGCCCGAAGCAGCTCCATCGTCTCATCGGAGTAAGTCACACTGGTCACTTCACCGAGTTGGGAAATGGTTGAAGTGAATTCCACGTCGATCAACGGCAACGCCTGCTTGCGAAGCGTCCTCGAAAGTCCGGTTCCTGTTTTTTTTATGTCGGTATCAAAGTCAACCGTTGTTTTCGCGGCGACTCCCGGCGGACCCGTCTTGATACGAATACGCTTGATCGATTGCTTGATCGTTGCCGTCCCGTCGTCGCCAACATCGGTAACTTCCCAATGAAAGTCCAACTGGGTTATGTTGTCGACTTGCCGTTCGCGCTTGTCGACTGTTGTTAAAACGATCGTTTCTTGTTCGAGATTGACGGAGTACTGATCGCCCTGTTCCCACTTCCAAACGAATTGTGGATCAGTTTGCGCAAACGAAACGCTACCGACCACCAATGTGATTACCACAAGTGTCGCCAGCGAAACTAATCTGGAAAACGAATTCTGCATCAAGCTTCCTTTATCCAATCACGTGAGACTGACCGGGTTGAATCACGATCGGCTGGGAACTGGTTTGTTTTTTTATCGAATCGGCCCAAGCATCTGCATCTTGCTCGATAGGCGGCCAAGTATTGAAGTGGGTTGGAATGACTTGTTTGGCTTTCAAGAAACCTGCTGCGGTCACACTGTCGGCAGGCCCCATCGTAAACAAGTCACCAATCGGCAGAACAGCTAGATCAATTCCAGCGGCTCCGATCAGCTGCATGTCAGAGAACAAAGCAGTATCGCAAGCGAAATAAATTTTCGTCTCGCCGATCTTGATCAGAAAACCTGCGGCTTCGCCACCGTAGCTGCCGTCGGGCAACCCGGAACTATGCCACGCAGGTACCATCTTCACCGTACCGAAATCAAGCTGCGCGGCGCCGCCAATGTTCATCCCGGTAGAATTTTCGATTCCGTGATTGCTGTTCAACCACGTCGCGATCTCGTAGTTGGCGACGACATGAGCTCCGGTACGCGTGGCAATCGGAGCCGCGTCGTCGATGTGATCAAAGTGCCCATGCGAAATCAGAATGAAATCGGCTTCGACATCTGCCGCCTTCACGGGCGAGCTGGGGTTGTTATCGAAAAACGGATCGACAATCACGCGGTGCTCCCCCGTCGAGATCATCCATGTCGCATGTCCGTACCAAGTTAGTTCAATCGGCATCTGATTCTTTCCAGTTGTCGGTCACTGGGTTGAGTTGAGTTGTGAGCCAACCATGATACCCGGTGAGCATGCCCGCTTGAAGCGGCGCGATTCGGCAAGCCGATCATGGACTGTCGAGAATTCAAGTGAATCCCGCTACATCAGAAGGCCGAAGATTTCACCGAACTGGAAACACAAGGCCGCAATTTGATTACGCTTCGCGAAGCAATTGGTTCATGTACTTTTTATATTTCTCAACACCGGGTTGGCCGTACGGATTGATGCCCATCAGGCGGCCCTCAACAACCGTGGTCAGCATCAACATCTGGAACAATTGCCCCAGTGCATTTTCGTCCGCCGCCGGCAAGTTAATATTTGTTGTGGGACGCTTGTCTTCCTTGTAAGCCAGATTCGTTCCATTGATCGCCGCCGTCATGACTTGCGGAAGCGTTTTGCTGGCCAACTCATTAAGCTGATCCTGATCATTGTCATTGGTTCCGATCGACAACGGATCGCAGCGCCAAGAATCAACAATCACATTGTTCATGACTTTGTCTCGCGTCCCCTCTTGGTGCTGTTGAGCTCGGGAATGCAAATCCCGCGAATTGACACAAGTCAAAGGCAGCGCGCCCTTCTCCGCTTTTCCCAAACTTTCAGCCAACAGTTGGTCGTACCAAAAACCAGCCGACTCCAGCGACTTGCTCCAAACAGAAAGCACGCGGGTGACAACGTTCTGTTCCGTCTCCAACAGATGGTTCACACCGACATAGTCAAGCACGACGTTTTTGCCGATTGGTGCGGTACGAAAATGCGTGTTCATCGCTGCTGCCGATTCGAGCAACTGAACGACATTGATTCCCATGACGGCTGCCGGCAACAAACCGACTGCGGAGAAGACGCTGAATCGTCCGCCAACTCCATCAGGAACTTGAAATCGCTCTTTAATTCCAATCGCATCAGACAGGCTGGCAAGCTTTCCTTCTGCGCCGGTAACAGGAACGATGTAGTCGGGCAAGTTTTCTTTGCCGACATTTTTTTCCAGCGCTCGCGTGAACTGCCTGAACGCTGCAGCTGTTTCCAAAGTGCCGCCACTCTTACTGATCACAATGATTGCCCACTTACCTTCAGGCCCGTCGCCGGTCGAGTTACTTTCCAAAAAGTTCAACAACCCTTGTGACCAATCGTTATCTACGTTGTTGCCTTCGAAGTAAATCCGCGGCCATCCGCCACGCTCAGCGCGCGTCAGTTCATTGTGATACGGCTGGCAACACGTTTCCATCAAAGCCCGGGCGCCCATATAAGATCCGCCAATTCCAAGCACCACGACTTTATCAACTGAGTCACGAAGCCGCTTTGCCGTCTTTAAGATTCGCCCCAGCTCGCTCTTTTCACGGTCGCTTTGGTATTCGTCAAGAATTCGTTCGGGCAACTCGTGAAAGCCAACATCCAGTGGCTGCTTTTCTGCCGGAATGTTCTGGCCACTGGCATAAAGGTTCAAATCAGTCTTTAAAACTTCTTCGCGGGCGGACTCCAGCTTGGGTGCAAGTGCATCTAATTGCTCTTGAGTAATTCCAAATTCGGGGATTAACGCGCCTTGGTAATCAAATGAAATTGGTTTAACTTTGGCCATCTTGTTCTCAATTCTGTTCCATTGAATTGTTGTTGATCGAGCAATTGAATAGACTGCCCTTGAAGGTTCGTCATTGTCACGAAAATTAACTTTCTGGCTAGTTGGCCCATCAAAATCGAGTGGGCATAGTCGGAGCTGTTTGTTTTCGCAGAAACTTGGAATAACTCCGTTTCCGTCTTTGCGTGAGATTCATCTCGCTTTAACGCACTTTAACGTAGGTATTTCCCCAGTTCTCTGATTCTTAATTCTTGCCAGCGGTAAAAAAATCCAATGAACCGAATTTTGCTTATTTTGTGCAACGCTATGTTGCTGGCGGGTTGTTCAACATCCGATCAAGGATCGGTCATGGTTGGCGACCAAGCCGCTACGTCAGATCGGGGCGCTACGTCAGATCGGGGCGCTACGTCAGTTCGGGGCGCCTCTTCGGTTCCCACCGATGGAATTCCTAAAGCGTCGATTCCATTTACGTTGACTGAGTTCAACAACATCTCAGTCGCAGCAATTGTCAACGGCGAAGACAAAGTCGATTTGATGCTGCATACCGCCGTGAGCGATATCTCGCTTACCAAAGAAGCCACCGCAAAGATGACCGCCGTGAAATTAGATGAGACCGCGAACGTCAACAGTTGGGGAGGCCAAACGACCGCCAGGCATGGGTCCGGTAACACGATTCAAATCGGTGAATTTGTCTTTGATGATTTAACGATCACCGAGTGTGAACACTCTGGCCATCATACCGGCGGCAAGTTTGGCCCGAATTTGTTTGCCGACCAAATCGTCGAAATCGACTTCGATCATTCAGTCTTGAACATCTATTCGTCGCTTCCGGAAATTGACAACGACTACAAACGGGTGAGTTTTGTCGTTCGACAAGGAAGTATGTTTGTTACCGCCCAGCTCGAAGTCGACGATGTCGCTTACGAGAACGAGTTGATGGTCCATTCTGGCTACAGCGGCTCGGTTCTACTTGACGACGAATTTGTGAAGGAACATCAACTGGGCGAGAAATTGGAAACGATCAGCGAAAGCGAGCTGACCGATTCCTTTGGCAACAAACTTAAAACGAAGAAGTCCATTTTGCCTCGAATGCAAATCGGAACTTTCGAATTTGCAGATCTACCGATCGGATTTTTTGATGGTGCGATCGGTCGTCAAAAAATGAGTCTGCTTGGCGGAGATCTTTTGAAGAGATTCAACATCATCATCGACTTGAAGAATTCACATTTGTATCTCAAACCAAATTCATTGTTCGAATCTGAATTCAACTCGTGAACGACGCTGTTGTGAACGACGTTGTTGTTTCTAACCGACAATGTCGCTGGCAATCGAACGGATTGGCAAGATTGAGTGGGCTGTCGATGATCTGGTTTTTGCTTAAACTCTATTGCAAATTGTGAACTGGCTCTTTGTCTTGACGCTTGAGTACGGTCCGTAGCGGGACCGGCAACATCCTCGCCAGCAGCTTCCAAACTAAATCTATTTGATACCGTCCCCTTGAAGACACCCAATTTTTATTCAACTTGCCGACGAAATTTAGCATGAATCCGCTTACTCGCAATCCAAAATTTTCCGGACCCGAAGGCCCGGTCGTACTCATCATCATGGACGGTGTCGGGATCGGGCATGGCGATGCTGGTGACATGGTCGCCAAAGCCTCGACGCCGACGCTGGATTGGCTAAAAGAAAATTCGATCTACACGCAACTCAAAGCGCATGGCTTGGCTGTTGGCATGCCCGATGATAGCGACATGGGCAATAGCGAAGTCGGTCACAACGCGATCGGATCTGGACGCGTGTTCGACCAAGGGGCTTTGCTGGTCAAGAACGCTGTCGGATCGGGAGCCGTGTTTGAAGGCCAAGTCTGGAAAGATCTTACGGAATCATTAAGCGACGACAACTCGTTGCATCTGATCGGATTGCTTTCTGATGGCAATGTGCATTCGCATATCGACATCGCATTGAAACTGATCACGCAAGCACACGCTCAAGGAATCAAGAAAGTTCGCTTGCACACATTGCTTGACGGACGCGACGTGCCGCCAACCTCGGCGTTGGCATACGTCGAGCGGTTAGAAAAACACTTGGCAGGAATCAACGCTGATGACGGGTTCGATTATTGCATCGCCTCGGGAGGCGGACGGCTTTATATCACGATGGATCGGTACAACGCAGACTGGCCGATGGTCGAACGTGGCTGGAAAACGCATGTCCATGGTCAAGGCCGGAAATTTGCCACAGCGACGGAAGCCATTGAACAACTTCGCGCCGACGATCCCGGAGTGATTGATCAAGACTTGAAAGAGTTTGTGATTGAGCGGGACGGAAAACCGGTCGGTCCCATCGTCGATGGCGACAGCGTCGTGCTGTTTAACTTTCGTGGCGACCGGGCGATCGAGCTAACTCGCGCGTTTGATGATCCCGATCTCGACACGTTTGATCGTGGCCCGATTCCAGATGTAAAATTTGCGGGCATCATGCAATACGACGCAGAGTTACAGATTCCAAAACAGTATTTGGTTTCTCCGCCGACCATCGATGACGTGATGGGCGAGTACCTTGCTGTCAGTGGCGTACGCCAGTTGGCCGTTAGCGAGACTCAGAAGTACGGACACGTGACGTATTTCTTTAATGGAAATCGCAGCGGTAAATTTGCTGACGATTTGGAAGACTATGTGGAGATCACTTCGGATCTTGTGCCGTTTGAGCAGCGGCCTTGGATGAAGGGCGCTGAAATCACTGAGGTCATTCTCGACTCAATTGCCAACAAGAAACATGACTTCATCCGCGTCAATTATCCCAATGGAGATATGGTTGGGCATACCGGCGATTTGTTGGCCGTGGAAATTTCCGTCGAGACCGTTGATCTTTGCCTGGCGCGTTTGATTGAAGCCGTTCGAGCTGCCAATGGAGTCTTGATCGTAACGGCCGATCACGGCAACGCCGACGAGATGTACGAAGTTGGCAAGGACGGCAAATTGAAAACCGACGCCGACGGGAATCCGAAAAGCAAAACAAGCCACACGCTCAATCCGGTCCCTTGCTATATCTATGATCCAACGGGAAAGCACCCATTGAAATTAAATTCGGCCAACGGGCTTGGCATTAGTAGCTTGGCGGCGACTGCGATAACATGTCTGGGGTTTGAACCGCCGAGTGATTACGATCCATCCATTGTCGAAGTCAGTTGATTGATGATGTAATGAGATCGCTTGATCTCGATCGCCAATCGCTTTCTGGCAACAAAAAGACGTCGCTTCACGGTCCCCTGTGGAACACTCAGCGAGGTCGAAACAATGTTGGAGAAAACGAATGGGCGGCGAAATTAATAAAGACTACGTCGAAATACGTGAACGAAGTCAAGGCGTTCATGCCGGAGCACCAGGACTTGGCCGACGCTGTCCAAAAACGCATTGACCAGATCGAACTTCAGCTTCAAAGCAATTAGTAGTTTGCGTTCCACTCGCTATTAGGAGTGGCGATTGCAACACACACGGTGTTGATTTCTATTGGCCTCAGCAGCTGCCGCTTCTTCCAAAACTCGAGTTTCGATAATTGGTCTTGAATCCAGAATAGAAGGAATTGTCTTCTGGTTGCGATTGCTCGGATCCGTACCCGCCATACGCTCCGCCGCCCTGCTGCGGAAGGTTGTGTGGGTAGTTCGCGGTCGGCGGCTGATAGGCTGGAAAGACTGGCGGCGGCGCAGCTCCGGGCAAGATGCATCCAGACAGCGACATCAACATGATCGCTGGGACCAGCAACAGTTTGCTTGCAAGAGATCTTCGTGGCACAGTTGGGTTTAAATTCATGGTGGAGCTGCTGCGGTAAATGCGAATGTTCTTACTACGATGACTCGTTGATCGAGATTTCGTCGTCGATCAGTTCAACGAGGAATATTGTTCAAGAGATACGTTGGCCACGTTGAAGTGTTCACTTTCATTTCGAAAACAGGTGAGCAAATTCTCAAAATGGAAGCCACTTCTCAGATAGCTGTTGTTACCTTCGGTATTTTCGGGAAGGTTTATCAAGCTATTCGTTGAGCCATCCAGATTGTGTAAGCCAAGACACTGTCGATGGCGGTCTGATTCCTTCACATTTCCCAAAAATACCGAGTCAAAATAGGGGGAGAACGAAAGTCGTCATTCCAGTACAGTACGCCGCATTTTTCAAACGGATACTAACGGATTCGAGGCGGTTTTTTGAGCGACGACTCGAAAATTGATCGACAGCCCGACAAGCTGTTCTTGGTGATTCACGGCGTAGGCGATCCGCTTCCCGGTGAGACCCTGAGTCTGTTTACTCGCTCGCTAGCCGAAGATGACAATCCCCTGTTCGAAATGCAAGAGACGATTTGGCTGCAAGAAAAATCTGAACACACAGCGCACGTCAAGACATTCCCGGCGCATGTCCGCAAGCTGCAGTACAAAACGGAACAGGTTGAATTAGCAGAGGTTTTCTGGGGAGATCTTTCTCGAGTGCGTCGCGGTGTTGTCGGATTAATTGTGGGTTTGTTTCAAATCCTGTTTGGCATTCGATACGTTGCCTATGTCGCTGCAGATCAGCCTGGTCAAGCCGCGTATTGGCTTAAGCGATTGGGACTACAAAGTTCACGGCTGTTGCACGGACCTGTGTTAGCGATCACGTTTCATTTGGCCATTATTGCCACCGCCGTCATCGGTACGCAATTGATGTGGAACGATTCCTACCGTGAAATTTTTTGGACACAGATCATTCTTGGATGCTGCGCGGCGGTCGCATTGGTTACTGCGCAAATAGGAAACAGGATTACCAATAGCCGCGTCGTCAAACGGTTTTGGTATTGGGTGAATATTACGACGTTCTTTATCGTCGGTTTGATGTTGGTAAAACATCTCTGGCTCGATCGATATTTCCCAAACGAAGTCTATTGTTGCGATCACCCAGGATTGATTTGGTACTGCCGCGTATTGGTTATCCTGCTGGGTTTGTTCTGGTTCGTTCAGATTCTCGCGTTGGCCGCGATGGCATGCTGCTGGGCATTCGCGCTGTTGCATCCCAAGGCGTTTCGACCTGCGCTCCATTGGGCGTTTCTGTTGCCCGCATTCGCCGTCGGCATTTGGGGACAAGCGTTGCCCATGATCTGGGTATCTGCAAAAGATGGTATTGGCAAGTTCATGACAATGCCCGAATTCGCAAGTGTTTTCGATGAAGCAATTCCTTTGCTGGGCGTTCAGTTTCTCATGATGATTGTCGTCGGTGCTGCGACCTGTTTCGTCTTGGTCAGGTATTTACGCGCCCGTGCCCGAATTTCAGTGGAAAGTTTTCGACGCGGCGAACGTGTACCCCGATTGATTATCAATCGTTTTCAACAATTGACGTTGGCCGGCTGTACGGCCGTGGGAGTCTCGCTGGTCTTTTTGTTGTTTTTGTGGGAATGGATGGGACACTCATATCACGAGACTTACGTTGGTGAATTCATGGCCGAGACAAACAAGTACGCGGTCGGTGTTCTTGTTCCACTAGTTGGGATTCTGTTTCTGGTATTGCCGTATTTGCGTGCAGGATTCGATATCTTGCTTGATGTAGTCAATCATTTTTACTTTCGGCCAACCAGTTTGACCGATGCGTTGGATGACGATGACGAGTTTGATATTCGTGAAACGACTTTCGAATCGGGAAGCCTGTTCTTTTCCCGACGAGACGCGATCCACGGACGGATCAAGCGAATCATGATTCACTATCGTGATCAGTATCAACATCGTCCCGAGTTGGTCCTGGTCAGTCACAGCCAAGGTTCGATGAGCGCGATCGAAGTGCTTAACGATCCCGAAATGGATTGGATCCGAGGAAGCTTCGGAAAGATCACATTGGTAACGATGGGTTCGCCGGTTACCAATTTATACCAACACTATTTCAAGCACTTGTATCCAGGTTTTCGCAGCCCGTTCTGGACCACGTTTCACAAAAGTGTTGACCGGTGGGTGAACATTTTCCGGATCGATGATTTTGTCGGATTAGACATTGAATTTAGCACGCCGGAAACCGTGAGCATTCAGGAATCCGAATCTGGATGTGCAATTGATCAAATTTCTTCTGATGGGAGTAAATTCTCCATTCATCGAAACGATCTTGATTGTGTTGAGCACGTTCCGACGAAGTGTTCCAACCATCCGGTTGGAAGTCGAGGCCATGTGAACTACTGGTCAGATTTTGAAGTGCTCGAGATTTTGCGCAAGCAACTGCTTGATCGATCGGCGACAAGTCACAAGCGGCGCGCAGCTTGAGCTTACTAAGTAGCGATCAACCAATAACGAGCAATTCGGCGTTAAGAAATGTCCGGTCGTCTTCGACGCGAAACAAAACCAGCGACTGCCAAGCCAAGTATCGCAATACTGTTCGGCTCGGGAACTTGAGCGATCCCTAAATGCTGTTCAAGGTAAAGGGATGCGTGATGCAATCTCTCTGCTGGATTTGAACCGTCTGGCGAAAGCAGTGTAAAAATCGAATCACTGGCTTGGACCGAAGCGTTGGTCGAAACCAATTGCCACTCAATTACAAAGATCGCATTCGCGGGTTCAATGTCGATCGTGTAATTCAAATCGAAATCACTAAATCCATGCGGATCGACTGAGTCAGACAAAGTCAGCTTTCCACCGCTACCTGTATTGATGACATCACCGTTGAACGCAATCGAAATGAGTTCATTGGCCTCCAATGGCGAATAATCAGGAAGCGTTCCAGCTTGTGGCATCAACGGTGGCTCAGACCATTTGTAGCCGGCTTTATATTCGAGAAACAAACGATGGTCGACCAAAGCTTGAGGGTCGAATAAATCAAATGCCGGTAGCGTTGACGAGGCAGTTCCATCACCGTCATTTCCCCAGTGGTCGTGGATCGCATTCCAATAGGGTCGGACAAATGGCAGGCCATCGTCGGCACCAGTGTTAATTCCTTGTGCGAAAATTTTGTTTTGATTCAACAGGATCTCAAACCGTCGCCCTTCATGAGGTACCGCCCATGCTGCGGACGAAAATGATAACTGAACGAACAGTAATGCGATGAGTATGGTTGCTGGTCGGAACATGCTTGAGATTTATTTGGATTTAGAAGTCAAAGCCAACGTCAAACTTATATCG
Source organism: uncultured Pirellulaceae bacterium (assembly GCA_964584615.1). Classification (GTDB taxonomy): domain Bacteria; phylum Planctomycetota; class Planctomycetia; order Pirellulales; family Pirellulaceae; genus Mariniblastus. Next base: position 19,437 of record CAZPBE010000047.1, read on the forward strand.
TAAGAACAGGCAAACGGTTCTGCTAGAGTTCAATTTATGTAACTTTGATTTTCGATCAAACGAATTGCGACGAATTGCGTTTTGTTCGTGTTTGAAATCACAATAGGCCGCAATCCGAAGCGTTTTTCGTTGTTTTCCTATCGAAAATGCCATTGCCTGCAAATCACAATTTCTCCACACTACGCGGCCTTTTTTCTCAATCTATAGACCGAAGTTTCGATGAAAACGGACTCGAAAAAACCAACCACAAGGATCGCACTTCTGTTGCTTGCAGCAATTGGGTTTTTCGCTGCCAGTGGTTGTCGAGCACTTCGAAACGACCAACCCGCCTTGCCAGGTAGTTGCGGTCCCGAGGTCTCCAACCCGTTAACCATTCCAATGTTGGACCGATGGTTGGTGATGGACGAAATTAGCGACGAACTCGATGACTACTTTCGAATTTATCGCGAAGAGCGGATTCGGGTGGTCGACAGCGTGATGACCGAAGGTTGGATCGAGACGCATCCGAAAATTGGATCGACGGCTCTTGAGCCGTGGCATCATGATTCGACCCGCGGATTCGAGCGGACTCACGCTTCGCTGCAAACTGTTCGCCGGTTCGCCAAAGTTCGCGTTATTCCCACCGGACAGTCTTACGCCATCGACGTGAAGGTTTTCAAGGAGCTCGAAGACAATCCACAACCGACAAACTCCGTTGTGACCGGAAGAGTGCTGCGGACCGACAACGCTTTGGACGTAGACTTGGAGGAGCCGTGGACGACTCGACAAAACGACGGGTGGATTCCAATGGGAAGAGATTTCTCACTTGAACAACAGATCTTGCGAAACATCCAGAATCGGCTCAGTGACGAAAACTTGAATACGCTGGTCAACGGTCCAGGTGGTTAAGGCGGCTTATCGAGATAAAGCCGCTGATCTGCACTAGCCAATCGATAAAGTCATACTACGATGGGTCAAGCAAACTGACTTGACCTACCAAAACCGTTGAATTGACATGGCTGCCCGAAAAAAGACGCTTAAGAAATCCAAGCCCACCAAGCGCGCGGCTGGAAAGTCTGGTGGCAAAAAGTCCTCCTCCAAGGCAAGTTCCGTCAGTAAGACTGGGAAGAAGAAAAGGGTCGCCCGACCAGCCAAAAAAAATGCGCCTGGAAGACAATCGACCCAACTGGCTGACGGCCCACAACGACTCCAGCGCGTGATGGCGGCTGCTGGTATCGGAAGTCGTCGCGAATGCGAACTGATCATTCAAGAAGGACGAGTGGAAGTCGATGGTAACATCATCATCACTCTGGGTACAAAAGTCGATTTGGACAAACAGAAAGTCTACGTTGACGGCGCCCTGCTTCGCGAGCAAAGGCTTGAGTATTTTATGCTCAACAAACCGCAAGGCATTGTTTCGACCAGCAACGATCCGTCGGGGCGCCCTCGCGTTATCGACTTGATCAAAACGAGATCGCGCGTTTACAACGTTGGCCGTTTGGACCAGTCCAGCGAAGGGTTGATTTTGGTCACCAACGATGGTGAACTCGCGAACCGGTTGACGCATCCGCGTTACGGGATCGAAAAGAAATACCAAGTTCAGGTTGCAGGCCAGCCAACACCGAAAGAGTTGAAGGCGTTAGTCGATGGCGTCTATCTGGCAGAAGGAAAAGCGCAAGCCACATCGGCGAAATTTATTCGTCGCGCAAAAGAGAATAGCTGGATTGAGATTACTTTGACCGAAGGGCGCAACCGCGAGATTCGACGATTGCTGGCCAAGATCGGCCACAAAGTGCGACGGCTTAAGCGTGTGGCAATCGGTTCGTTAAAGCTGGGGGAACTTCCCACGGGCGCTCACCGTGAGTTGATGCAAGGCGAACTTCGCGAGCTCAAGAAAGTTGCGTTTGGCAAACCACCGGCTCGAAAAAAGAAACCGGCTGGAACAAGACGCAAAGCGAGAGGATTGGACGAGTTGAAATCAGAAGTTGCCGCTGACAAAGAAGCAGCTTTAAAATTGAACCCGAGAAAAAAGGCCAGCAGCAAAAGCGCCGAAAAACCAGCCAAGCGCAACAAGAAGCGAAACTCGAAAAAGAAAGGCGCTCGATCGGCGACGAAGTCAGTCTCGAAACGAGGAGCTGCCCGCGACACCACCGGTCGTCGCGTCAAGAAAGCATCCAAACAGCGCAAACGACGTTGATCGTAAGTAAGCGTGGTTGGCTGACGACAGCCGCAGGATGACCGTCGCCATCCCCGCCTTGATTGCGTCCTAAGAAGCCAAAAAAAGACTGCTGAATACTCAGCAGTCTTTTGTACTAACGTGATTCGCAACCAGTCAATTGACTAAGCGTCTTTGGCTTTTTTGATTGCTTTTGATAGCCGTGACTTTTGACGGCCCGCTGCGTTTGGATGAATGATCCGCTTTGCACCGGCGCGATCAAGCTTTTGCGCCGCCACACGGTATTGTGCTTCAGCAGTTTCAACATCGCCTTCTGCGGCGGCATTCAAAACTTTCTTGATTTGTGTTTTCATCGCCGACTTGATGGACTTGTTGCGTTCCTGTCGGACTTTATTTTGGCGAAGACGCTTACTAGCACTGGGTGAATTAGGCATTTGTCTCTTATCGTCTGTTAAAATTAACTTTGTTCGCTGATTCAGCTTTTTCGGACTTTCATCGAAGTCCACTAATATTGTCGTTTAAGGCCGTTTTGTCCACAGCTAAAATGCCCGTTTCTTCGACCTGACCGGGCAACCACCGACTTTTCGTCGACCTCGTTTGCCCAAAATTCACTTACGGAACACCAATTGAGCGACCTTGAGCCAAACAAGCGACCTTTGGACGGGAAAACCGTCTTGGTGACCCGCTCTCGGGAACAAGCTGCAACCCTCGTCGATTTGCTGGCCCGCGCGGGGGCCAATGCAGTGATTCAGCCAGCGATCCAGATATTCCCACCAGTCTCTTGGAAAGAAGTCGACCAGATTATTGATCAAGTTGAGGGTTTTTCAGCTGTCGTCTTTGTCAGCACCAACGCTGTCGATTTCTTTCTCGATCGATGCGAAAAATCAGACCAAAAAAGGAAACTCGAACAAGCCATTTCCAAAGGACTGGCAGTTGCCGCGATCGGTCCTGGGACCCAATCGGCTTTGCTGGATCGTGGACTGGTTGCTGACTTGGTTCCTAAATCGTCAAACAGCGAATCCATGGCGGCAGCGATCGTGGAAGCGTTTACGGAAAAAACCAAGACCGCTGCCAAGGTTTTGATTCTACGCGCCAATCGAGGAAGCTCCGTCCTGCGCGAGCGATTGGAATCCGGCAACATTAAGGTCGTCGAGGTCGCCGTCTATCAAAGTGTCGACCAGACAGAACCGGATCCTGATGTCATTCGCCGTTTGCGAAACGGTGAATTCGATTGGATTACCGTCACCAGTTCGGCGATCGCCCAATCAGTAGCCAAGCTAATCGATTCAGAACGGGTGAGTATAGAACAGGAACTCGCAAGAATCGTTTCAATCAGCCCCACGACAACAGCGGCTGCTGAGGAGGCGGGTTTGAAAGTCGATGCCGAGGCAAAACAATTCAACATGGTTGGCGTGGTCGACGCCATCGTCCAAGCCGAATCGTAGTTTCACTCTGTCGGCTAACGTTGATAAATCGGCAGATAGCCGTTGTCCAGTTGAAGCATAATCAAGTTCGTACTGGTTGAGTAAACATCGCCAACGTTGTCGTCGTCCCAATGACCATCTTGCTTTTGACGTGAGAGGATGGCTTTGTAAAGTCGATCGCGAAACGGTATCCAGACGTCTGGCTCTTGTCGGTAGACAACTTGGGAATAGTACAGGTACGTGTAGTGCCAATGTCCGTAGCGAGTTGAGGGATCACCTACGTTGTGCAAGTGAGTCTTGGAATAGTTCCACATCTTCGGAACGTATTCGCTGTCGTAGTCACCGGCGTTGTAGAGCGCGGCAAGCGCAGCGGCAGTAATCGCCGGTCGCGAAGACCCCAGCGAGGAGGTCGAATAAGAAATGCCACCGTCCGGATTCTGACACTTGTAAATGTACTTCAACGCTTTGTCGATGGATTCTTTCGGCACGACAATTCCCGCATTGCGACATCCGCGCAACCCTTGGACTTGGGTAATCGTCGTTGAGCCTTCGTCAAAACTGTCTTCTTTTCCGCTCACGTAGCCCCATCCTCCGGCCGCGGTTTGCGCGTTAACACTGAACTTGGTCGCCTGTTCCAGGATTTCGACTAACTCCTCGCGCCGGTCGATGTCTTCCTCTTCGCCCAGAACCTGCGACAGGAACAGCATTGCAAATCCGTGCCCATAGGTGTAACGGTTGTCGGTATTTGGATCGCCAATCAAACCGTTCTTGCGACATTTCGAAAAAAGATAGTCAACGCAGCCTCGGATGTTTTTCGCGTACGGACCTTGAGTCGTGGTCGAGCCGCTACAGATCATCGCGGTGCCGGCAAGCGCCGAGATCGCTGTTGGATACGTGTCATCAATCCAGCCACCGGAACGAGATTGCTTGGAAGCCAACCACTTAAGACCACGCTCGATCGAATCATCCAGTTTGTCGTTGCGCTTGGCTTGTCGGTTCTGTCCGCCGAGACAGTTCGAACTCAGAGACAAAGTTGACCCGGTAGCCAAGGTAGCCGCCAGCGATTTAAGAATCTGGCGCCGATTGATCAAAGGCTTTCTCGGTCGCAGCGTCATGTGCAATGTCCAGCGAAGTCACGTAGCGTAGCGTGGAAGTAAGTACTTACTGCCGCATATTGTAGCGTGCCGCAAAGCCGTACGGATACCTCGGAAAAGCTGATTTAGTCTGGAGTCGCGACGACAGCACTTCGTTAACACCGACCGAAGCCTGTGTTGAGCCGCTGCTAAACTTGTTGCTTGAAAGTGATCCAGCTCATCCAGGCAAGAATCCCGGAGATAATCACAAAGACGATATCCATCAGCAAACTAGCGTATCGGAATGGCGCTAACCGAAATTGTCCGGCCAATCCCAAAAGCAAGTCCGCGAGGAACAATACGAGAACGATTACCGCAATTGAAAGTGCGGCGATGCAAAGCCCCTTTTGCACAGAGATTTCCCTTCGTTCAAAAGTGCCACTTCTTGGGCACTCAGCGGATGTTTGCGCATTCCACAGCGGAAGGCGCATTAATTAATAGTCTTCGACAAACCGATTCTTTTGGCGATACTTAGTATAATTGCGCGATCGAATGTGTCACGACCGCTAATTCCAAGGTTTTCCTTTGCTAAATAATAGACTATCGGCCGAATTGATTATCGGGAGTGATCCGGATTCTCCGGCGATTTTGGCAATTGGCTGAGCTTTTCGTATGATTTGAATGATTGGGTTGTGAAATCCGGCTCTAGGGTTGAGCTGGTCAATTGGTTGACAACCGAATCCTGGGAACCAAATTTTTTCCTATCGACATCTGAATGGATGATCTGAACAACAGGCAGCTTCATGAAACTGGCAGTTTATACGGGCTCCTTCGACCCGATCACATTGGGGCACCTCAACGTCATCGAACGGGGCAGCCGTTTCGTCGATCGGCTGATTGTCGGCATCGGAGTGAACATTGAAAAAAGTGGTTTGTTTGAACCCCAAGAGCGGATCGAGCTCGTCCGAAGCGTCACGAAAGATCTTCCCAACGTGGAAGTCCAGGCTTTTCAGGGACTGGCCGTTAACTTTGTCGAAGCCTGTGGAGCCAACGTCATGATTCGTGGCGTCAGACCGTTAACAGATATCGCCGCCGAATTTACGATGATGATGGCCAACCGCCAACTCAATCCAAATTTGGAAACGGTGTTCCTGATGGCTGACGGCGAGTACGCTCACGTTTCGAGCTCGCTAATCAAACAGCTAACGCCTTTGGCGACCGACGAACAATTGGCTAAATTCGTTCCTCGAGAAGTCATATCCGTGCTCAAGACCAAACTGAAACGAGCTTAGACGAACGAACTGCTGGGAATATGTTAGCCTAGAAGTGGTTTGCGTGTTCAGATACATCGGGAGTGGTTTAACCGCCATTCATGAGATGTGAGATCGAATTTTTGCTCAAAGGACAATCATGGCAACTGGAACAAGAAAAGCTCCTAAAGCATTCAACTTGATGAAGTGGATTGAAGATCACAAGGACGAATTCAAAGTCCCGGTGATGAACAAACAGTTCTACAAGGAAGCCGACGACGTCATCGTTTTTGTTTCGATGGGCCCCAACACCCGCAACGATTATCACGTCAACGTCACCGAAGAATTGTTCTATCAACTCAAAGGCGACATCGCCGTCCGCATTCGGCCACTCGACGGAAGTCCTCCGCACGACGTAGTTATCCGCGAAGGTGAAATGTGGTTGATGCCGCGCGATATTCCACATCGTCCCCAACGACCGGCCGATACCATTGGCTTGATCGTCGAGTTTCCGCGACCTGAAGGGGCTGTCGATAAACTTCGCTGGTACTGCAACAACGATGAGCATCTGGTACACGAAGCCGAATTCCGACTCAAGCACATCGACGAAGACTTGCACAAAATCATGGATGGTTTTTGGAACGGGCCCGAAGAAGGCCGCACTTGTCCCGTTTGCAAAACAGTTGTCGAGCGAGCCGGAGAGTTTCATATCGACGACGCGCAGCCTGAAGCCTCGGACGCCTAACAGAAGATTCAAGCAACTTTTATGAGTGAATTCGACCCATCACTAAACTACGCCCAACAATTGGATCGTGAAGACGATCTTAGGCACTTTCGTGATCAGTTTTGGATTCCGAAAATTACGAATTCGCCCGCCGGCGAGGCGGAAGTGTACTTCGTCGGAAACTCACTGGGACTACAGCCAAAAAACTGCGCTCAGTTTGTCCAAGAAGAACTTGATAAATGGCAACAGCTCGGAGTTCGAGGTCACTTCGAATCGGAACGGCCCTGGTTACCGTTTCACGAATTCTTGGCGCCCACAATGGCCAAGATCGTCGGCGGCAAAGAAACAGAAGTCGTCGTGATGAACACGTTGACGGTGAATCTGCATTTGATGATGGCCAGTTTTTACCGGCCGACCCAAACAAAAAACAAGATCCTGATCGAAGCTCACGCATTCCCGTCCGATCACTACGCCGTCGAATCGCAAATCCGCCATCATGGTTTCGAACCTGCCGATTCGATGATGTTGGCCCAACCCGAAACCGGGACTGAAATCTTCGATGAAGATCAAATTTGCGAGTTGATCGCCGAGCATCACAAAACGTTGGCGCTGGTCATGCTGCCGGGTGTTCAATATTACACCGGCCAGTTTCTTGATATGAAAAAGATTACTCGCGTCTGTCATGAGCACGATGTTCTGTGCGGATTCGATTTGGCTCACGCCGCTGGCAATGTCCCGATGCAGCTTCACGATTGGGGTGTCGATTTTGCAGTTTGGTGTACGTACAAGTATCTCAATTCGGGTCCTGGCTCGGTCGCTGGCTGTTTCGTTCACGAGCGACACGCGACCAACACTTCGTTGCCTCGACTGGCCGGCTGGTGGGGACACGACAAAGCCAGTCGTTTCGAAATGAAGAACGAATTCAAAGCCATCCCCACTGCGGAAGGCTGGCAGCTAAGCAATCCTCCAATCTTGTCGCTGGCCGCGATTCGGGCTTCGCTCGAAATTTTCGAGTCCGCGGGTGGGATCGCTCCGCTACGCGAAAAGTCTTTACGCCTGACTGGATACTTCGAACAATTGCTGGCCGCCGAGCTCGGGGACCAAATCAAACTAGTCACGCCAGCAGACCCGGATCGCCGTGGCTGCCAGCTTTCTTTGGAAGTCTGCCTCGATAAAAATAGCCAAGCCAGCGGAAAATCGATTCACAATGAGCTGGAGGAATCCGGATCCGTTACCGATTGGCGAGAACCTAACGTGATTCGTGCTGCTCCTGTTCCGTTGTATAATTCGTTCGAAGATGTATATCGGTTTGTATCCAACTTGAAACGAATCCTTGAAAAAGCTGAGGCAGTCCAATGAGGATCAACGGTCACTCGCACTTGCTCCCCTACCCCGAGCAGATTCCGTCTTTCATGAAAGAGAAGGAAATTTTCTGGATTGATGAAGACCGGAAACACATGTTGCAAAAAGGTTGGAGTCGCCCCGTCACTCACTCAAGTTTTTTCCTGGAGGAAAAACTTGAATGGATGGAACAGAACCAACTAGACCATGCCGTCGTTCTTAACTTGTCACAACTTTATGGTAACGGACTGCGGCTCGAAGAGATGAAGCGCGTGTTGCGTTTTCAAAATGACTTCAATGCGGAAGTCCAACGCGCCCATCCGAACAAGTTCACTTGCGGATTCGTTGTTCATGCCGGATTCACACAGGGAGCCATTTGGGAAATCGAGCGGTGCGTTGAACAACAGGGCTTAAAAGTACTTTGCTTGCCGACCCACTACATGGATTCGATCGGCAGTTGGCGTTCCATTTTTGACAAAGAAGTCGAACCCATTCTTGAGTGCGCCAATCAATATGGGTTGGCGGTAGAAGTTCATCCCTACGATGGCGAAAAATTCATCAACCTCGAAAACGTGAGCTGGCGGTTTCATCTGGTTTGGATGTTGGCCCAATGCGCCGATGCGTATCACTTTTATACGGTCAACGGATACCACGAGCAGTTTCCAAACATCCGTGTCTGTTTTGCGCACGGTGGCCAACTGGCGCAGATCAATCTTGGTCGGCGGATTCAGGGCTTTGACGGTCGCCCCGATTTGTTCGAAGGAAAAAAACATCCCCGCTCGGCCGTTGGCCATCCGAATATTTTCTTCGACACTCTGGTTCACGATACGGGTTCATTAGATTTGATGGTCAAACGTCAGGGTGCCAAGCAAGTCATTCTTGGTTTGGACGATCCGTACCCGCTAGGCGAAATGGAAAGCGAACCGCAATCATCGTATCCCGGCAAGCTGCTCGACTTGGCTGTTCAGGAAAAAATCATCAACCAGGACGAATACGATGCGATGTGGAGCGAAAACGTATTGGCTTGGTTGGGAAAGGAATGCGGCGATTCAATACGCGAAAAATTAAAAGATCGTCCTCCAGCGAGCGCGAATATTTCGCCACTGATCGGATGATCGGGTCCGACAATCTGGTTTTCTGTGGAGAATTCGACGCGCGCAACTTCAAACTCCATCGTGTCGTTTTTTTTGACGGTTGTTATTGCTCTGGCTGTGTCATCAACGACATTGCTTTCGGCAGCTCCAAGGCAGGGAAAAACGGCCTCAGCGGTCGAAGAAGGATTGCCTGTCAAAAAATTTAATTTTGAATCAGGCGATCTTGGTGAAACTCCCAGCAGGTGCACAAGGTTGCGATCATGAATGTACGATGCTGAGAAGGATCAATTGTGATGAAGAATCATGGGAGAATGTTTTTGATTGGGCGCAACCGCGTTGGGAGAGTTGGCTTTCATCCGAATTGTCTGCTGCCGATGGCGCGATCAAATTCGAGATGGATGCAGAAGATTTTGTTTCAGGAAAGTTGAAAAAATTGTTGTTCAAGTGACAAACAGCGAGTCGATTAAAAAACATTGTTTTGACCAAGTTGGGAATACTTTCGAGAAACCTGCCAAGATTGTTCCACCAGACGCGAGTTAGAACTGTGATTTATCTGTTCAGTGATCGGAGACGCGATGTCAATTGAAATGAAGTGTAATTGTGGCAAGTCACTTAACGCTCCGGAAGAACTTGCGGGGAAGATGGTCAAATGCCCTGGCTGCGAAACAACGTTGCAAGTTCCCGAGTTCATCACCGCCGAAGCCGTTCCGACCACGTACCCTCCTGTCAAACAGTCGATGCATCGACGCTGCCACGAGTTAGATTATGAAATCGTTGGCGACGACATGCAGATGGTGATCGTCGAACTTGATCCTGGGGAAACGGTGATCGCCGAAGCCGGCGCGATGAACTACATGGAAGAAGGTATTAACTTCGAAACGAAAATGGGAGATGGATCGGAACCCGAGCAAGGATTTTTCGGCAAGATGATGAGCGCTGGAAAGCGAGTCATGACCGGCGAATCAATTTTCATGACGCACTTTACCCATCACGGAACCGGCAAAAGTCATGTCGCTTTCGCGGCGCCTTACCCCGGCAAAATTATTCCAATCGATTTGGCGACGATTCCCGGCAACGACCTGCTGTGTCAGAAAGATGCATTTCTTTGCGCCGCGTTGGGGACGAAAGTTTCAATCGCTTTCAACAAAAAATTCGGTGCGGGATTTTTTGGTGGCGAAGGATTCATACTGCAAAAACTTGTCGGTGATGGACTGGCTTGCATTCACGCCGGAGGGACCGTCGTCGAAAAACAACTCAACGGAGAGACGTTGAGAGTTGATACCGGTTGCCTGGTCGCGTTTGAACCGCACATCGAATACAGCATTGAACGAGCCGGAAATCTAAAAAGCATGGTCTTCGGCGGAGAAGGTTTGTTTCTGGCGACACTACGCGGCACCGGTCGAGTCTGGCTTCAGAGTCTGCCATTCAGTCGACTTGCCAACCGCGTCGTTGGAGCGACCGGCATGGGCGGCAAGAGCGTCGGTGAGGGATCCGTATTGGGCTCACTTGGAAACGTCTTCGGAGACTGAGGAGGTTGCTTCAAACTTGCAACCTAAAATCAAGAGTCGTCAACGTGGAGAACATCCATGTTCTCATTCACGTTTGACAGCTTCATCAAGTTCTAGACTTGGCGAAACCAAGGCAGAAGTCGCTTACCGAAAAATCGATTTCGGCCAAGATCTGATTCCGATTGCAGTTCGTCACCAAATCCTTGGAAGATGTTGTCCAGTTCTTCGTTTTCGCTCAAATCGACATCGGCAACGTCAAAGCACTCGTTCATGTCGCTAACGAAATCGTCGACCGCCTCTTCTCCGACGACTGGATCGACGTTACCAATCTCGCCTTCGTCGGTGGTTTCAGGCTCCGTCGTCGCGACGGGGTCAATCGGATCGGAAACGCTTTCGATCAAAGTCACAGTCAACTCGTAAGATGTTTCGACATCGTTGATCGAATCGACCAGCAATTGATACTCGTTGCCAGAGTTGACGTCGAATCGGAGCGAAACACTTTCGTTCGTTGTTCCAGCGACGACCAGATCGTTCGAACTTTCTTCGGCTGGACCGATCTCCAGTTCGTTCAGTTCATCCAATTCAGTCGGCATAGTCGGCTCAGTCGTTGATTCAAACACAGAAACTATTGCGTCGGATGCATGGCCTTCGCTGTTCGCGTCAACGCTCACGACGGCTTCACCATCGATCGGTGACACAAATTGAAACGCATCCTGATCTTCCGTCGACTCCAGTTCACCCGTCGCCGTGGCCTCTGATTCTTCGAACGTCAATTCGGTCGCATCGGGGCCAACCTCATTTGCGTGATCGTCAACAACCACGACCTCATCCGGTGTGATATCCAGACCGAATTTGTATTCACCGACTTGATCGGCGTTGGCAGTGATGGCGACAAAATACGTACCGTTCTCGGCAACATCAAAGCTGATCATGGCCGTTTCGTTGGTTGCGCCATGCGAAATGGCGTTTCCATCGGCGTCGTAAACGGTGACGTCAAGCTCCGTCGAATTTTCTGCAATCAATTCACGGATGTTCAAGCTCGCTTTGCCATCTGTTTCCGAAGCGAATTGGAAAGTATCGATGTCGCCAGCCGTTTCAAGCATTCCTTCAAGCTGTGCTTGGTTGTCGACGAATTCCAGCGGCGTCGATGACTCACCCATTTCGTCAGCGTGCAGGTCAACAGGTTCAGGAATTTCTTCGAAGTCAACGGTGACCAAGAAAAAGTCATCGTAAGCCTCGGCGTGTGAAACGCTAAGTTGGTACGTCTCGGCTTCGGTTGCTTCGAACGAAAGCAATTGGAAACCGCCAACGGTCTCGTTCGCGCTCAACTCGATAGCATTGCCTTGCGCATCGACAACCTCGATCTGTGGAAGTGCTTCGTCATTGGACGAGGCAATTGCCAAATCAATCATTCCATCCTGGCTGGGAGCAAACGAGAGAGACTCCTTCATCGTTTCGGCGTTTAGGTCACCGAAATGCCCCAGCGTACTTTCGACAGGATCGCCAAGTTCAGTCACTTCGATTGGATCGATTTCGAGATCGGTATCAATGGTCGATTCCGTTTCGTCTTCACCTTCATCGATGGTGGTGGGTTCATCTTCGACTTCACTTTCGATCTCGCCTTCCACTTCCGGTTCGAGTTCGAGTTCTGCGTCGACCTCTGTTTCCACCTCATCGACGACCTCTGTGACTACATTGGTCTCTTCCAGTTCAGATTCGACTTCATTGATTACCGCATCAACCTGGTCGGCTGGCAACTCAGTCTCTACTTCGACTTCTTCGGTGATGATTGCCGACACGCACGAGTTGACTTCTTCAGTAGTTTCGACAGGTGCGATTTCGCATTGCTCTGGTTGCGCCGCGGCACAATCAAAAACTTCAGTTGCAAAATCAGCCGCCAGCAAACGACGGTCTTCCAGTTGTTGGTAACGAAAGCCTCTTAAATTCCGTTTAGACATTTTCTTTTCGACCCAATAGTTGGGTCTCTCCAAAAACAAGTGACATAAACACAACGAGTCGAATCAGTTCGCACATGCCGTGCCACAATCAAAAGTTTGTCCGCAGAAAAATGTTTCGCCGAACAACCAAGCGTTCGCGGTGGAAAAAATGCGATCGGTTGACTCGCCGGTCTTTGCCAGCAAGTAATTTTCACAATGCAGTCGGGAGGATCTACACGGTGAGAGGAATTTCACATCACCCAAAAAAGAACGTTGGCGTAGCGAAAAGTCCCCCACTCCGGCAGGCCGAATCCAACTGGCTACATCAGCCAAAACCGCACGAATCACGTGGCCATCAAGAATTCAAATTCCAATCCGTTGGCTCGCGAACCAAATGAAATTCAACACGTATCAAAAGTTGCCGCTTTGTGCCCTTTAGCGCTGCCAAGTTTTCGGCTTCTCACAAATAAGTGGCCTCGGTCCAGTCGACAATTCTGGTCATGCGAACCACAATAGAACGAGCAAAGCGGCATTCTCCTGGACGCTTGATCGGCTCACGTTCAACGCCCTTTGCCATCCGCTCGATTATTGAAATCAACTTGAAAATTTGATGTCTGAAAATAACGAAGACTATTCTGCAACGGCCGACGACGGTTCGTCTTCGGCGACGACGGTTGTCGATGCTGTACAGCGCACCGATCGAGGTGATGAAGTCCCAATGATCGAAGCCGATGGGCTGTCGAAGTTTTATGGAATCTTCGCTGCCACGCGAGATGTTTCCTTCAAAGTCTATCGAGGTGAAGTCGTTGCGTTTCTTGGGCCCAATGGTGCCGGCAAGAGTACGACGATGAAGATCTTGACCGGCTATCTTTCGGCTTCTCAAGGCGCTGCCAGAATCGCTGGCTTCGACATGAACCATCAGCGGCTCGAAGGATCCAAAAGACTGGGCTACCTTCCGGAGACAGGGCCTCTCTATCCAGAAATGACTCCTTACAGTCTGCTGGACTTCTTTGCTGAAGCTCGCGGCATGGACAAGAAAACCAAACGCAATCAAATCGAGAAAGCCGTTGACTTATGTGCTCTCGGCAGCGTGATCTACAAACCGATTAACAAACTTTCCAAAGGCTATCGACAGCGCGTTGGTATGGCGCAAGCGTTGATCCATGAACCAGAAGTGCTGATTCTGGACGAGCCAACTTCAGGTTTGGATCCAAATCAAATTCGTGGCGTTCGTCAAACGATGCGACGTCTGGGCCAAGAGAAAACCATTTTGCTGTCGACACACATTTTGCAGGAAGTCGAAGCGATGGCCAGCCGCGTCATTATGATTAACGAAGGCCGCAAAGTTTTTGATGGCCCAATCGGAGAAATGGACCGTGCCAGTAAAGGGCTCGACCATGTGTTTGCTGATTTGACTGGGCACGACCCGGTTACCGGTGTCAAACTTACCTCGTCTGACGCTGATGATGACGAGCAATCAGACGATCAAACCATCGCATCGGAATCCACCGTCATCGAGGCGTCCCGCGAAACCGAAGAAGAAGGCAACGTTTAGCATCACGATTGTTGCCTTTTAGATCTCCATTTGGTTTGCCAGGCGCAACAAAATATTCAAACAATTAAACAGACTTATAATTTACTGATTCGAACATGATTCTTATTGAATTCGTTTACATGCTAGTTGTCGACATGTGTTTCATGGTCGCGCTGGTGCTGTTGATGCTGCCGCTAGGTATTTGGCGGCAAGCCGCGTTTGCAGTGATGAAGCGGAACTTTGTCGGTTACTTCAGCAACCCAACGGGTTACGTTTTTCTTTGCCTATTCGTGTTACTGACTTCGTTCGCTGCGTTTTGGCCACACGAATTTTTCACGACCAACCTGGCTAACTTTGACCAGCTCAATAAATTTCTGCCGTACGTAATGTTGGTCTTTATTCCGGCGATCACGATGAGCTTGTGGGCGGAAGAGCGACGGCAAGGAACGGACGAACTGTTGCTGACGTTACCGGCAAAGGACTTCGACATCGTGATTGGCAAGTACTTTGCCGCGGTGCTCGTGTTTACCGTTTCACTGCTGTTTTCACAGCTCTCCAATTACGCCGTGCTGCTGGCGATGACCGGCGGACAACTGGATAACTTGCTGTTGTTTTCGACTTACCTTGGATATTGGTTTGTCGGTATTGCCATGATCTCGCTGGGGATGGTGGCTTCGTTCCTGACGAATAACTTGACGGTCGGTTTTATTATTGGTGCTGCACTCAATGCCCCATTAGCTTTCTTCTCCAACGCTGATGTGATTTTTTCCAGTTCGAAATGGATTCAACGACTTTTCGATTGGTCGATGCTGCATAGGTTCGATCCGTTTGGTCGAGGCCTGATCAGCGCCTCATCGATTTGCTATTTCCTGGGCATCGTCGTCATTGGGATTTACCTCAGCTTGATTTTGATAGGCCGCCGACACTGGCTTGGCGGTCGTGACGGTACGTCGATGTTTTGGCATTACATTTTGCGAGCCGCGTTTTTGGCAATCACTGTGATTGGTGGTGTTTTGATTGTTCAACACAGCCCGCTCAACCGAGCTCGTATTGATATTTCTGATTCCCAGGTCAGCACCTTGGCCGAACCAACGATAGCGCTATTGGAGCGATTATCGAATGACGATGACGACTCCAAACCGCCGATCATGATCGAAGCGTATGTTGGAAGTAAAGTCCCAACCGAGTACGTAAAAACCAAATACGACTTGGTGAACCTGCTTCGTGAGTTTGATGTTCTCGGCGGCAAGCGAGTTCAAGTCACATTGCATCAAGGGGTCGAGCCGTTCAGCGAAGAAGCCATCTTGGCGGAGCAGCGATTTGGAATTCGTCCACGAAAAGTCTCGACTCAATCTCGCGGCGCGGTGCGCGAGGAGGACGTCATTCTCGGCCTGGCTGTTTCCTCGGGGCCGGAACGAATCGTCATACCGTTCATGCCTTATGGAATGCCCGTTGAATATGAGCTGATGCGATCGATCAATACCGTTTCCAAAAGCGAACGCAAGACGATTGGTGTTGTGCAAACCGACGCGTTGATTGGCGGTGCGACACTTCAGTCTCAAGGCAAGACGCAATCGATTCCGCGTATGATGATCGTGTCCGAGCTTGAAAAGCAATACAACGTCGAACCCGTCAATGCCGCCGCCGAAATTTCTTTGTGGATCGATGACGAAGATGGAAGCGAACAAGCCAAACGGCGCTACGATGTGCTGCTGGTCGTCCAGCCCTCGAAAATGACTCCCATTGAATTGACGAATTTGATTGGTGCGATTTACGATGGCCAACCTGTGTTGATTTTTGAAGATCCTTATCCCAACCGCGATAATTTCACACACGTCGTCGGTTCATTTTTGCCACGACAATTTGCCAGGTCTGGAACTGGAACCTGCGACATCCAGAAACTTTGGGACGCCTTGGACATCGATATCGATCGTCAAAAAATGGATATCGGCAACGGTCGTGAGTTGTTGATTCCCTGGCTTGTTTGGCAACGTGAATCGGAGAACCCATACAAGCGAGACAATGTTTTGAAGATGCCTGAGCGAGTCGTCATTCGGGAGCTCAACACGACCGGTGGTGCGCTGTTCTCCGGTGACAGTCCAATCGTAAACGGGATCAGCGAAGTCTATTTTCAATTCGCGGGCTATTTCACGTTGAAACCATCGACAAAACTTGAGTACGAGCAACTTGTTAAAACGGGCGCTGCCGGTCGAATTCTGTGGAGCGACTGGATGCGAGGCATGACCTCCCGCGACAATGACCTGTTGGAACGATCTCGCGGAAGCGCTAACCAGTCTTACACCATCGCCGCGCACATCACCGGAGCAAACGTCGACCCGGAACTGTTGGAGGTGAAAAAGCTTCCTCGCGACCAAGCCAACGTCAATGTGGTTTATGTTGCGGACATGGACATTCTTGCGGATTACTTTGTGCAAATTCGCAACGAGCCGATACAGAACAACATCGAGTACCTGTTTCAAAACATGAGCTTTGTCCTCAACGCCATCGATCATCTGGCGGGCGAATCAACTTACCTCGGTTTGCGAACACGTCGCGTCCGCCACGTGACTTTGGAAGAAATTGAAAAGACTTACGAAGAGTCGCTTCAGGAAGTCTACGAAGTAAATACTCAATACGAAATCGATTTTGAAACGGCAATCAATGAAGCTCGTTCATCGGTGGAAGAGAAAGTTCGTCCACTCAAAGCTTCCATTGATGAATTGGAACGTTTGAAAGATGCCAACAAGCCGTACGACGCCGCGAAACTGGCGGCCAAGCGTGTGTTGTTGCAGACCGAAGAGCGCGAACAGGAAGCCAAATTCAACGCGCGACAACAGGAACTTGATATCGAACGTCAAGAAAAGAAACGCGCGACGAACTTGAGGGCGGAATTGAAGATCCAGGAAATTCAACGGAAGTTCAAATTGGCTGCCGTGTTGATTCCGCCGATCCCGCCGCTGCTGGTTGGCTTGGTCGTGTTCACGCGCCGTCGACTTCGTGAGCGGGAAGGCATCTCCAAAGCGAGACGTTTGAAATAATCCATCAGTCGGCTGACATGGTCGAATATTTATCAATTACATTAACTTGAGCCGGTCGACGATTCATCGTGAGTCGCCACCCAGAATTTTGAAAGTTTCGGTAGCCGAATGAATGCTGCTTTTCGTAGAACGTTTTTAATGGGATTGCTGGCCGCCGTTTCGGCGTACTTTGCTTTCTATTACTATCCGTGGCCACGGGAGACCGTCGTTGATGCGAAAGTCAATCAGAACCTTTTTGAAGATTACGAAACGAGTTCCGTCCGCGAAATCAGTATCGCGAAGTTCGATAAAGATAAAAACACGATCGACCAGTTGAGCCTTCGTCGCAAAGGCGAACAGTGGATTCTTCCTCGATTCAGCAACTTCGTGGCAACCAACGATATTCGTATTGCCGAAGCTGCCAAGTCGTTGATCGAGAGAACCGTGTTCGAAAAAACTTCAGATGAACAACGGGACCATGTCGAATACGGTGTCGTCGATCCCAGTGAAATCGGGCCTTCGACAAGTCGCTCAAGCGTTGGCACGAAAGTTATGCTCAAGGATCGAAACAAGAAAGAACTTGCTTCACTGATTATTGGCAATCAAGTTAAAAACGATCGAACAGGACTGAGGCATTACGTTCGCGTCGCAGGACAGCCGGCTGTTTATACAATCGATGTCGATAAGGGAATTTTCCAGACCGGCTTTACGGCGTGGATCAGTCCGAACTTGATGCAACTTCCGACGCAGGAAACTAAGGATTTCCTCGTTGAGCAAATAGAAATTGACAACTACCGAATGGACGGTTCCAATCCCGCTGCGTTGGCGAAATCAAAAAGAGAACCCCGATATCGAGCCAATTTTTTCGTTGCCGCTCCGCCACTAAAACTAAAATTTGAGGCACCCGATGGCGAAGGTGGGCTGAAGAATATTGACTTGCCCGCTGAGCAAAAACAACAGCTCGCGCAGAACCTCAGATACCTTTCTTCGTTGTTGTACAAGGACGTCATCCGAAAGCCAAAGGCGTTGGCGAAATTGCTTACTAAAGCCAGTGACAAAGCGAAAGAGAATGACTTCAAGGATCTCAGGGACCTCGGGATCGTGTTCAAGTCAGTTTCGAGTGAATCTGGCTATGAATTTGACGCTGCCGAAGGCGAAATTTCTGTCACGACCAACGATGGTGTAACGGTAAATTTGCTCATCGGCAGTTTGGCCAACAGTTCGGCGACGCAAAATCTTGGCCTTAGCTACAACGTGATGATGGTCGCCAAAGTCAATGGGGACGCGATACCGGTCCCGGAGAAACCCGCAGATGTAGCTGAGGATTCCGCCGAAAACAAAACCTATCTTCGCGACGTTGCCGAACGCGATCGAAAACTTGCTTCAGCTGCCCTGCGAGTCAATGAGTTGAATCAGGCGTACAGTAAATGGATCTACATCATGCCAGAAGAAGTCATCGTAGCATTACGCCCGGAGATTAGTTTTGACCCGACCTCAACTGAATTTTCACTGGGCCAACCAGATGCGGAATCATCAGCGGAAGAAGCACCCAAGAAAAATCTTGGCCCGGTTCCGGCAGCAAATTTATCTGGTGAAGACAAGTAAACTTCGCGTGCTGATTTAAGTAGAGAATTGTGATTTGATGAAACGTGGCTGCCATGTTTGCGCAACGCGTACATGTTACCGCCGGCAGGCCGATGCTGCGGCCCGCAAAGCTCGGTGACTTCTTCAGCGATCACATCTGTGATCATTTGGCGAACCATTCCTCGAAGATGATCCCGCAGCACTTCTCCAGCTGATCCAGAAGAAACTTGCCCAAGCGTTTGCAAAAGATTAGAGTCGTTCATTGGTGGTCTCCCCGTCGGCTGCAACCGACGTATTGAAAGTTGAATTTCGAAAAGCGACTATCGTCGCATTTCGGGAGACCACTTTTCAACTTTCAACAACTATTGGGACACTTCCCCCAAGAATGCATTCTTAAGATTGAAGTAAACTAAATTCTATTACAGTAGCCAAGTCATGAAACGCTCAGCTTTTACCCTGATTGAGTTGCTTGTTGCTATTGGGATCGTTGGTGTTTTGGTTGGACTATTGATTCCGGCAATTCAAGCCGTGAGGGAATCTGCAAGAAATACTTCTTGCAAGAATAATTTGCGCCAAATTGCAATTGCAGTCTTCGCGTATGAATCATCTAGGGAGTCGTTTCCGCCGGGTCAAATCGCAGGAACTTCAGATTCCAATGGGAATTTTGACAACTCAAATTCGTCGATGTTAGGTCATTTAGGATTCTTGTTCCCTTACTTGGAATTTGCTAATTTCTGGGATCAATTTGTTTTTGAGCCGTCGCTGCAATTGGGGCCAAACGCACAGCCCTGGTACTCGCATCAAGTTTTGGCCGTAGCCGCATCTGAACAATTATCATCATTTCGATGTCCAGCGGATCCTCAGACAAACACCACCACGATTCTTGTGGCGAGAAGAAGTACAGGTACGGGAGAGGTAATTGGATCCGTTGATTTTGCATCGCCACACAAAGGATGGACCAATTACATTGGATCGAGCGGCACAGTAAATCAGCTAGGTTCTTCATCCCTCAACGCGGGCGTTTTTTATGAAAACTCGAAAGTTGTTTTCTCGGACATAACCGACGGAACGAGTAATACGATTTTGATTGGCGAAATTACTGGTGGTTTTGATGTTGGCGGGCTAAGGTCAAGAAATTCAATTTTTCAAAATGGACTGGGAGCTATTCACGGCCTTGGTAACGATCCGTCCGAGTGGAATGATACGAGTAGTCATTTGAAAACGACTTTCTCGAGTTTTCATTATGGCGGAACGCATGTGAATTTCGCGATGTGCGACGGTAGTGTTCGAACAATCGAAAAAGATGCCGACTATAGCACGATGAATTCTTTGTTTACTCGCAATGGAGGAGAAGTTGTTCACACGGAATAAATTTAATTTGGCGATTGTCATCGCAATTTTTCTATTCTTTATCGATCACAATCAGCTGGTTGCAAAGGACGCGGAAATTACTAGGGCAGAAGTGCTAGAGGGCTTTACTCGAAAAAAATCAACCGATGTATTTGTTGGATACGACGTCAAATTCCAAATAGTAACAGGTGCCGGCCAAACGGTTGGGGTTAGATTCAGGCAAGCCTCAGAATCCGTCTACCGAGTTGATGTCAATCAAGATAGAGTTATCGTACGCAACGATGATCTAGCGTTTGAAGCGAGAGCCCCGAATGGCGAATTCGTTTTCGTTGACGTTGGGTACGGAGTTGAGGTCCGGGAAAAAATTGACGACTTGGCCTTGGCGAAAATGGCTATCCTAAGGGCGTCAACCGGTGGCCATCCAGGCAACATTGAAAGTTGTCTTGCCGAAAAAGCGTTTCAAACTTGCAGCGAATCGAAAAGTGATAAAGGATTTCGACAATGGGATATTTGCAGTGTTGCAAACGTCGACTTTGGAACTAATTCGCACAAAGCAACACACAGAGTGTCGATACTTCCAGATCAGCAGTATTTCGTTTCCTATGACAGCTTGATAGTTGGAGATCCCAATGCGACAAAAGAAGTTGACGCTCAGACGGTAATGAAACGCGCCGACAAAAGCCTTAAGCAAGATGAAAAAGTTGTAGTTTTTGCTAACAAGACATCATATGAAATGCATGAGGGAATGTTGTTCCCCGCTTTGCACAAGAATCATCTTGGGCAGTCTTGGAAGCTGCTGAGCATTTCTCCGCTTGAAAGCGATTTGAGTATTTTTGCACCGGAGTCTATCGGACTAGAAACTCCTGCTCGACCTAGCTCACGCTGGTGGGTCTGGGCGGTGCTTTCAGTCGCTGCCTTCATTCTTGGTGGCTTTTTCATTTTGCAGCAATTTAAAGGTTGAGGGTCTGCGTCGAAAGTGCCGTTGACTATATTGGCGAACTGGAAATGGACTCTTTACCTGCAAGCTCGTCGATAGCATCGACAGAGACAAATCGCGGCAGACTGAAACGTCTGCCGTTCTTTCAATACCAATTAGGCGGCAGGTAGCTTGCGATCGGCAAGAAACCGGTCAAACGTCGTTTCTTCCAAATGACCATATTGAGCCAACTGATCCTTTACACCAAGAACGTCTGCGAGCCTAGCAGCGTCATCATCGCGATTATCTGGAACTACGATAATGCACTTAGATTCTGGATGACGAAAAACGCGGCTATGGTTCTCAACCATTGTTTCGCGCTCAAAACCAAGATCCAACAAAAGCTGGCGAAGCTCCTGATTCGTCAATTTGTCAGTCATGGTCAATCCTTCGAATCTATCTTGTTTGTTCGTTCGAGCAAAATCTCACGAAACTTGTCTATCGCAGAATTATTCAGCTCGTTGGCAACAGGCAAATGAATCGCCATCGTTGCCGCCTCATTCTCCAACGCGTTGCCAAACTCTTCAGAGTGCTCTTCAAGGTAAGCTTGGACATCAACCCAATATCCTCGGTGGTTTTCAGCATCGTACATCACGAGGATAAACGGATGGAAAACTTGGTGATACCAAAAATGGAGGTGAGCCACTTCAGCTTGGTATCGAATCAGTTTTCCTTTTCCGACGACCTCGAGTTTGTCAGTTGCCTTGAGTTGGAAATCGACTTGGCCTGTTTCCACTTCTGTCGTATCTGGACGATGGGTTCTCATGAACGCATCCGTACCATCATCGCTTTCTTCCGGGATCCGGATTAGTCGATGCCCCCGGCACAGCACTTCGCGTTCAAGGAAGTTCAGGCTCATATCTGCAATCACCCTCGAACGGGGTCGCAATTTACGAGTGCCATTCCAGTCTTTCCAGCTCATGCCACGATCCAAGTCTACAGAGATACGTCCCTGTGCGGAACGTCGAATTCACACAGTGTTTATCGGATGAAAACACAGTCAACCTGAACATCTCAGCGAGTCGCTTCAAACTCTCGCTAGCAATCAATTCCCAACCAGGAATTCATCACGCGACGACTTCAGTCAATCGGATTGACGCGAAACGTCTCAACCAAAATTGCGTACAAGGCAGGCACGACGTAGAGAGTCAGGAACGTTGCGACCAAGAGCCCGAAAATCATTAGCCAGGACATGCCTTCCCATAATGGGCCGCCGCTGAGGGCCAGAGGAATCAAGCCGCCGACAGTAGTTGCGGTGGTGAGGAAAATTGGAAGCATTCGCATCTTTCCCGCATTCACCATGCACTCGCGGAATTGTTTCTTGGTTAAGCCGTTGATTGGGCCGTCGCCTTGTTCTTTTGCAGCTCGTTCGGCGATGAGGATGTCCGCGAATTCGATAAAGATGATCCCTGTGTTCAAAACGATGCCGAAAAGGGAAAGTAAGCCCAGCTGCGGCATGAATCCAAACAGGCTGTCTGTCACCCACAATCCAAAGAATGCTCCCATCAAGGCCATCGGCAACGTTGCGATGATGACAAGCGTCTTTGACCAACCGTTGTATTGGGCGACGAGAATAATGATGATCAACAAGAACGAAATTCCGAATGAATTCACCATGCTCGCGCCAGCCTTGACGCTTTCTTCTTTCGCTCCGCCGACTACGACCGAGTAACCTGCCGGCAAATCGGATTGGATCGCTTTCATTTTTTCGCTGTTGAGCACGCGATCGACGACATCGTTGCCAGAAAAACCATCGCGGACTTCTGCCGTGACTTTGACTGTTCGATTGGAGTTGCGACGCTCGATCTTTACCGGCTGAAAGACTTGGCGAATCGAGGCGATTGAATTCAATGGCAATTTGCCGTTGGAGCCTTCAACGTAGGCCGCATCGAGAGCCGCGAGATTCTGGCGTTGCTCTGGATTAAGGCGAAAGTAAACCGGTACGACATGGTCGTTCTCGCGGAAGCTGGAAAGCTGCAATCCAGAAAAGTAAGCGCTGAGCGTATCGGCCACGTTTTGATTAGTGACTCCAGCGAGATTCGCTTTCTCTGCGTCGATATCCAGCTCGATTTGAAATCCGTCAACGCCCCAACTATCTGCGACATCCCATGTGCCCTCGTCGTCGTGCATCACTTTCTTTACACGTTCACCGATCTCGCGGAGAGTATCAATGTCCGCAAACCCGTCTCCGCTAACTCGCAATTCGATCGCCGGAGCTGGTGGGCCAAGTGCAAGTTCCTTTGGAATGATCCGAGCACCTGCGATTGGTTCCAAACCCAGTTCGGCGTCACCTTCGGCACTGACTCGGCGGATGTCACGCAGCAAGGTTTTGGTTTGACTTGGATCGTTTGTCTGGATCAGGATCTCGGCAACATTGGAGCCGGGTGATGGTGGATCGACGGTTAAAGCCCAACGTGAGCCACCGCGTCCAATCATGCAACGCATATTGCGAAGTCGCTCGACGGTCTCACCGGATTCGGAAACTTGAGGGCTGAGTTTTTTGATAGTCGATTCAAGGCGAGCGACAATCTTGCTCGTTTGGTCGATGGTAGCCGTTTCAGGCAAGATGACATTGACGTAAAACTGGTCTCGGCGGTCTTGCGGAAAAAATTCTTGGCCAAACGGCAGGCTCATTGAACCAACCAACAGCGCGATCGTAATCGCGACGGTAACCCATTTGAACTTCACGGCCAAGGCAACCGTCAGCCCGTAGATTTTTAAGATGAAGTTTTCTGATTCGCCCGCTAGTTGGTCTGTGGCAGCAACTGCGGCGACTACTTCTGTGTTGCGCTTCTTTTTGAAAAGTTGCTTAGCCTTTTGCCAAAGCATACCAGCCATATAGCTCAACCAAGGCAACGGCGCACTTGGTCGATCTGGATTCTTTGGAGCCCGAATAAACGCAGCGGCCAAGATGACGCAAACCGTCATCGCCAGAAACCAACTGAGGAGCAAAGTCACCGACAGAGTCACCGGCAAACTGTAGACGTATTCCTTAGAGCTACCTTTGAGCGCGATTAACATCGG
>CAZPBE010000048.1:0-20928 GCA_964584615.1 uncultured Pirellulaceae bacterium
TGGCGAATCCCACTACGATGATCGTACGATTTTGGGTTTTGAAATGTCCTCTAGTATTTCTGACCGCCTCTGATGAAAGAAAGTGCTGAATGGCAAATACCGGTGAAGTTATGGTTGAGGCCAAAGGTTTGGTAAAGAACTTTGGACCGCTCCGAGCTGTGGACGATTTCAGTATTTCAATTAAACCTGGCGAGACGTTGGGGCTTCTCGGACCCAATGGAGCCGGAAAATCTACGACGATCGGGATGATGGTGGGACTGATCCGTCCGGATTCCGGATCGGTCAACATTGGTTCATCGTCTAAGCCAGGCGACAGGACCGCCAATGAAACAATTGGGCAACCATCTCAACCCGCGGTGCGGAAACGAATCGGAGTCGCTCCACAAGCGTTGTCACTTTACGAGGAACTGAGCGCCAAAGAGAACTTGGAGTTCTTTGCGAAACTTTACAACTTGCGCGGAGCGAAACTAAGCGAGCGAGTGAATTGGGCGCTCGACTTCTCCGGTCTTCAGGATCGTAAACGTGATCTGGTCGGGAAATTTTCTGGCGGTATGAAACGGCGGATGAACATTGCCGTGGCACTAATTCATGAACCGGAAGTCCTGTTGCTTGACGAGCCGACAGTTGGCGTTGACCCGCAATCCCGGAATCATATTTTCGAAAGCATCGAGCAACTTCAGTCGGCCGGTTTGACGATTCTTTATACGACCCATTACATGGAAGAAGCTCAGCGGCTTTGCGATCGCGTCGCCATTATGGATCAGGGAAAACTTCTCGCGGTCGATACCGTTGACGGGCTACTTTCAGCCTACGGTGGCAAGTCAATCGTAACCGCAGAATTGAAAGCTGGCTCCTCGACAGACAACTTGCCCGGCACGTTTGCTGAGAACAAAATTCGCTTTGAATCGGACAAACCGCTGGATGATGTCGCTCAACTTTCCGGGCGTGGCGTCAACTTTCAAACGCTGCACATCGCTCAAGCTGATCTGGAGTCGGTCTTCCTTTCGTTGACCGGGCGGAGTCTTCGCGACTAAATAGTCTGGCCACCTTCTTGGGTGGTGAATTAGAGTTAGCCTCAAGTTAGATCACAAAACAAAGAAATCAAACATGCAACGAATTCTCGACATGGCGATCAAGGACCTGCGGGTTCTCTCGCGCGACCTACTTGGCGCTTTCTTTATCGTTGGCTTTCCGATTCTGATGGGACTCTTTTTCGGTTCGATGATGGGCGGCATAGGAGGCGACAGCGATTCGACGAGCAAAATGCAGCTGGCGGTTGTCGATTTGGATAACTCAGAAATGTCGGCCAAGTTCATCAGCGCCCTTGGCGAGAACCAAAACCTTGAACTGATTCCCGGAGAGCTTGAGCCGTCGAAAGAAAAAGTTCGCAAAGGTTCGCTTGTTGGCGTATTGGTGTTGGCCGAAGACTTTGGCGATTCCGTCGGCTTGTTCTGGGACGAGCCACCGGAGATTCAACTGGGGATGGACCCGTCTCGTGGAGCTGAATCGGCCATGATTCAAGGCTTCGTCATGCAATCTGTTGGGGCAATGGCCAGCGAACGGTTTGCCGACCCAAGCGAGTTTCGCAATGTCATCACTGATGCAAAAACTGAAATCAAGAATGATCAGGACATGAGTTTCCTCAACCGGCAGCTTCAGTCCGCGTTCCTGAACTCGGTTGAGGGCATGATCGATTCGGTGGAGAAAATGCAAACGGCGGATGCCGACCCCGATGGCGAAACAGATGACGCTGTGATCAGTGGAGGCAATTTTGAATTCGCAAAAATCACAAGTCTTGATATCACACGAAATACAGAGTCAAGCGATACACCTTCCAAAAAGGTCAACCTACGTTCCAAGTGGGATATCAGTTTTCCACAAGCGATGTTGTGGGGTGTGCTGGGCTGTATCGCCGGATTCTCGGCTTCCATTGCGCGGGAAAAAACACAAGGGACGATGATGCGATTGCAAGTCGCGCCGGTTTCCAAGTTCGATGTCGTTGCCGGCAAAGGATTGGCGTGTTTTATCGCAGTGATCTTTGTGGTTGCGTTGATGACGGCGTTGGGAATGGCGCTTGGTATGAGACCGGGAAGTTATCTTAACTTGGGCATTGCTACGGTCAGCGTTGGTTTTTGCTTTGTCGGGCTGATGATTCTGTTGAGTACGGTTGGCAAAACCGAACAGTCCGTCAACAGCGTTGTTTGGATGTGTAACATGGTGATGGCGATGATCGGTGGTTGCATGATTCCGGTCGCGTTCATGTCGGGATTCATTCGCCAGCTGAGTTTTCTTAGTCCGGTTCGATGGGCGATTGTGGCGATCGAAGGAGCGATCTGGCGTGACTTTAGCCTGGCAGAAATGGTCTTTCCCTGCTCCATCTTGCTCGGCGTTGGAGCCGTAAGCATCGTGCTTGGCTCGGTGCTGTTAAGCCGCAAACTGGGTTAACCTTACGTGAAGGTCCGCACAATATTTGTCTACTGAGCCCTTACGAATGAGCTACTGCAATTGTGCGTTTGCAGCGCAGTAGGGAAATTGCGGAAGTGGCTTGTCTCGTAAACGGCAGAGAAATTGCGAACCTGCGAGCAGGAATCTTGCTTTTTCAAAACGGAACGCGAAAATGGCTCTACTAAGCTCAGCTTCAAGCAGTCGCCACGAGTCACCAAAAAATCTTCAGGACTGATGTTCATGACCGGGAAACCAGAGTGCCCTCGCTGTAAACTAACGCTTCAATCAGAGGAATATGAAGGCGTTGCCTCTCTATTTTGCGACTCTTGTTGGGGACATTGGCTGACTCGGGACGCGTTTACGAAAATATTGAAAAACGAACAGTACCGATTTAGTGACATTGAAAAAGAGTCGGTCCTGCGTGGGTGGGCCGAAAAGGAAACGCAAACCGACCTCGATCCGATCGTCACTTGCCCGATCTGCAAACAAAAGTCGGAACGAAAACCATTTGCGGAAGACTGCTCTGTGATTCTTGACATCTGCCACGACCATGGAGTTTGGTTTGATGCGTCAGAAATCAAACAGGTCCAAACCTATTTTGATTCGCTTGAAGATTGACGCCTGTTGATGGCGGCGAGCGCTACTTGCCAAATGAAAACAATTCTACGACATGCCCATCCGGATCGTGAACATACATCTGTATCGGTCCGTCCGGTCTCGGGCGACATGAAACGGCAATTTCGACACCCGCATTGCGCAAGTTTTCTTCGCAAACGAACGCGTCGTCTACTTGAAAAGCAAAATGATGACCGCGTGAAATGCTTTTTGCTTTCAAGTCTCCCCAGCCAGCAATTCCAGCCAGCTCGCTGGTCATCGTCGCATGAATATCGGCGCGATTGGCTGAAGGATCTGCCGCAAACCAAGCGCCTTCAAAATCAAAATCGGGGCGAGGGACTTCCGTCATACCCAGCAAGTTGACGTAGAAATTTCGCGTCGCCGCCAGATCAGAAATAATGATCGTGACGTGATCAAATGAACGGATGTTGAAGCTTGCCTGGGTCATATATCAGTCGATCAAAAAATTATTCTTCATTTGGTCGTTCGCCATCAATTGCGCCCGACGTGTCGAACAATGTTAACGCTTGTCGAGTGTTGGCAATTTCGTGAATCCTCACAATTTGAATTGCTTTCTGAGCCAACATCAATGTGATGGCGAGTGTGCCCGGGTCTCGATTGGCTTCTTTATCATCAATTGCTTTGCCGATAAAACCTTTTCTGGAATGGCCAACCAGCAACGGACAATTCAATTCATGAAAGCTTTCACACGAGTGCAACAGCTCAAAATTGTGCTCATGGGTTTTGCCGAACCCGATTCCCGGATCCAGACAGATCTTCTCCATCTCGATCCCCGAATCCAGAAGCGCCAGTTTTCGCTGGTTAAGATATTCGTGGATTTCTTCAGCGACGTTGGCGTAGCTTGGATCGTCTTGCATTGTCTGTGGCGTCCCACGCATATGCATCGCACAGACTCCAGCCCCTGTCTCGCGCGCCACAACAACCATTTCCGGATCGCCTTGAAGCCCCGTCACGTCGTTGATGATTTCCGCGCCCGCTTCGACCGCCTGTCGAGCGACCTCTGATTTTGAAGTATCAATTGAAATCGGTGTGTCCGTGCGTTTGACAAGTTCCCGAATGACGGGAATCACGCGTGCTAATTCATCGACAGTGCCGACAGGGGTGCTGTAAGGTCGAGTGCTTTCCCCGCCAATGTCCAGAATGTCGGCACCTTGCTCGACCAGCTGCATTGCATGATTGATCGCCAGTTCCGTTGTTGCGAACCGACCGCCATCAGAAAAACTATCTGGCGTCACATTCACGATCGCCATCAAGGCAGGCTGGCGACCGAAGGTTAGTTTTCCAGTTCGCAAATGCCAGACGGAGACGGTGTTGTCGAATTTATTTTTGAGACCGCGAGGCATGAAATATTTGAGTTGGGGTTCAAGGTTGAATTTGAGTTCGGAAATTTAAGAATCGAAACGTAATAAATCGAAAATTTGAGATTTGAAATCTGAAAGGAACTCGAAATCCAAACGCATTAGTGGCCGAGCTCAAAATGGCAGCATCGCCTTGCCACGCCTCGAGTGGAACGATGTCGGTTGCAGTTGCTTTGCTTATTGCCTATTTGCAGTGACCACACAAAAAGTCTAATCAGCCAGGTATGTCCCGAAAATAGACGTCAAACTGCGATCAATAAATGTGCGATCAAAAATCTCTTGCAGCTTCCAAATCAATCGGATTAAACAGCGGCAAATGCCGATAATATACTTCCAGTGTACAGACGGCCATCGACGTTGTATAAATTCGACCTCCTTTTTTGCCCCACTCGAAACCCTTTGGATTCCAGCTCCCAGGGTGCTTACCGTTGCGATCCTGCGTCGAAACCAAAAGATCACGCATTTGGTGATTCCACGTCTCCCACGGTTGGCCGCCGAAGTGATGCATCACTTGGGTTCCGTAATACCAGTAGTAAAGATTCTTATCTCGAGGGCTTGGCGTGTGTTCACTTATCAACCAGTTGACCGCAGCAACCAGACGAGGATCATCTTTTTTCCATCCAAGGTACATTCGACAGAGAATTGCTTCGGCTGTCATTGTTTCCGTCGGCGGACGTCCTTTCATGTAGCAGTACGTTGATCCTGTTGGCAACGTTTGGCCATTTCGTTTCACTGGAGACGATACGCTATCTAGAAACAGATCTGCCAGTCGCAGCGTTGAATCGTCAACGCGAAGATTCAACCGCGGAGCTCTAGCGCTTTGCAGCGCCATCATCTGCCAGCCAAGCACAGAAGTATCTCCAGGTTGCCCGGGCTTGTACCGCCAGCCTCCCTCTTTATGTTGAGCGATTTCGATAAACTCAATGGATCGCTGAGCAGGACCAAAGAATTGTTGATCGCCCGTCAAAGCCAGCGCTTCGCAGATCACAATCGCAGCCTGTCCATGAGCGTACATGCCAGCTTGACTGTGCGGGTCGTTTCGGAAATCGCCATTGGCTTTCTGCGTTTCCATCAACCATCGGAGACCGGAAGCGACCGTTTGTTTGTAGACACCAAACTCATGCGTTTGGCCAGCGCCCAGAAACGGCAACAACGCGAGCGCCGTCCCCATGGTGTCTCCCGGATTGTTTTTGCGTTTACTCTTCGAGTAGTTCTCCAAACTCCAACTTCCATCGTCGTTCTGCACCGAGGCGAGCCACCGAAGTCCGCGTGCGACGGAGGCTTCCGTCAGATTCGTACCTCCCGCTTGTTCAACAATCTCTGCGCGAACGCGAGGGTCACGAGCAGCAAACGACATTCTTTGATCAGGGCGAGTGGTCAGATTCTTTTGCATCTCGTCAAGATCGGGCAGCAGCGAGAAAGAGTCAGGGTCTTCACGAAGCTCCATTGAATCGCGAATCATCTCTCGCATTTCCTGCTCGGAGACATCCATCTTGCTGGCAATCGCCAAATCATCCTGCAAGGTATCCAACGGGTTTTCGAGCCGAACGTCACCGCCAACTTCGTCGTCAGCGGAAAGAAACGTGGAAAGGGTGATAGATTCTCGGATCGAGGACGAATCTCCAAGAATGATCATAGCAAGGATCAACAGCGCAATCAGGTGTAAGAAAAAGCTCACCAACCAAGCCGGTGTAACGCTGAATCCACGTCGAATCGTTCGCGCCAGGAATGAGCCTTCGGTGAGACGATCGAATTCTGATCGTCTGGGATCGACAGCGACTCCGGACACAACTGGAGACGCAACAACGGGATCGACGGTCGATAGCGGCTTTCGCGAATAGAACTCAGCAGGGGAGGGGGGCGGCTTGGGAAGCGGTTTGGACCGCAACAGCTTGGCCGCTTTTTCTACCGTTTCTTCATCGAGCGCAATGCTTGTCGAGCAACGCCAACAGTCTGCAAGCCTGAGCCAAAGCCGAATCGTCATCGGAGCTTCACAATCCGGACACTTGCAAAGCAACGAGCTGCCGCTGACCCAGATTTCTCCCTGACTTGTTTCAATCCGATGCGAGACGGTTTTCGACAAATCATTTTCGAGCCCGACCGCTGAGGACGCAGTCGAAGAGCGCCGTTCGATTTCAACGACGGCAATGTCCGAGTCGGCGGTTGATTCATCCTTCAAATCGACTTTGCGCTTCGTCGGTCCAGAAATGCGAACGTAGGGGATCGACTCTTTGGGAACGTCGATCGGAAAATAATCTGGCTCGACTCGGTGCATCACCCGCTCTACCGCAGGCACATCGGGTCCGCGAAAATTCTCCAGCCACGAACGCTTCTCAAATTCAACGGGCGGTGGAGGTGGGCGACCGACAAGTTCATCAGGCGCTGGTGGCGGAACCACCGTTGTTTTGCTGTCGCCGGTTCCATCGTTGGGAGCAATTCGATCCAATCGTTGACGTTCTATCGATGGCAAAGGCTCAGCCAGATTTTGAAATCGAGTTTCGAGCGCAGCGTCGAGGCCGATGTTGCTCGATTTATTACTTTTTCTGCGCATGCGTTAGTAGCGATGAAGGAACAAGATTGAGAAAGCAAGAATCCGGTGTGGTCGAGAAATATCGATACCGCTGAATCTCTCCGCAATCCCTTCCCCGACGGAAAGATCTCGTGTTGCGTCGAATGTTAATTTTAGTCCGGTACGTCACTGGGGACAAACTTTCGCTGACAATACGCTTCAAAAGCACAAAAGTTCCGGGCTGGATAATAAACCCCGTGATTGTGAATTGAGGTCGAATGAGACCGGAAATTCGACCAGTAAGTGTTGCGGAACGGCAGATAAAAAAGCCCCAATTTTCGGCCTTCAAAACGAGGGGATTTCAAGCCATTTTCTGGGCATTTAGTGACTGCGAAAAGAGGCAAATTAATGCTCGCTTTTTGCCCTCATTTCAATCGTGGCTCGTTGTGATTTGAAGCCGATTCTGATAAAATTCGAGCCTCTAACAGAACGATGAAAAGAAGGCTTTTTTGCCGCTTTTCTGGGCATTTCTTGCGATTGCCGATTAAGCCAAACGATCAAAATTTTAGTGACGAAAGTCATCTGTTTTTTCGCTTCACGCTGGCTCATCAACTTCGTCAAATTGCGCACGATTTTTGCCCATGCAAATCCCTAATAAATACGCTGTGAGGCATCCAAATTGTCGACTGACTTGCCAGACGATCCAAACGACGAAAACGATAGCGAAGACGGAAACGATCCATCCGGTACTACCTTGGTCGAAATGCCGATCGAAGATGAGCTGAAAAGCAGCTATCTGACCTATGCGATGAGCGTGATTATTTCTCGCGCGCTGCCCGATGTGCGCGATGGGCTGAAACCGTCACAACGACGCATCCTCGTAGCGATGAACGATCTGAACCTGACCCCAGGTGCGGGTCGTGTCAAGTGCGCGAAAATTTCAGGCGACACCAGCGGTAACTACCACCCACACGGTGAGAGTATTGTTTATCCGACGCTTGTGCGAATGGCACAGGAATGGAACATGCGACACATCCTGGTAGACAAGCAGGGGAACTTTGGATCCATCGCCGGGCTGCCGCCGGCTGCGATGCGATACACCGAAGCTCGAATGTCCGCTGTCGCTTCGATGATGATGGAAGACATCAAGCTTGACACGGTTGACTTCACACCGACTTATGATGAGCGTCGGCTCGAACCGACCGTTTTGCCGAGCAAGTTCCCCAACCTGCTGGTCAATGGATCCAGCGGTATCGCCGTCTCAATGGCGACTTCGATTCCACCCCACAATCTTGGCGAAGTCTGCGATGCGTTGACGATGGTCATCGACAATCCAGAAGCATCGATTCATGAAATCATGACCGTGTTGCCAGGACCAGACTTCCCAACGGGTGGTACGGTTTGTGGTCGCTCGGGAATCCTGAAAGCCTATCACACAGGCCGCAGTACGATTTCACTTCGTGCTCAGTGTGAGATTGAGACCTATAAGAAAGGCAACCGCGAGCGATCGAGGATCGTGGTATCGGAATTGCCGTTCCAGCAGACTCGCGACGGCGTTGTCGAGAAAATCGCTGCGTTGGTCAAAGAGGTTCCGCCGCGCATCAAAGGCATCACTGAGATCAAAGATCTCAGTGACTTGAAAGAACCGGTCAAGCTTTACATTGAACTGAAAAGCGATGCCGATCCCGATGTCATCCTTAATCAACTTTATCGATACTCGCCGCTGCAGACCTCGTTCTCAATGAACTTCATGGCGTTGGTCGATGGCAAGCCACGCGAACTGACAATCAAAGATTTCTTGCGCGAATTCATTCGCCATCGCAAATCAGTGATCCGTCGCCGCACCCAGTTCTTACTTTCTCGTGCCCGCCGCCAAAAGCATGTTGTCGAAGGTTTGTTGTTGGCGTTGGCCGATATCGACAAGATCATCGCAACGATTCGAAAGTCGAAAACGCA
Organism: uncultured Pirellulaceae bacterium; assembly: GCA_964584615.1. Classification (GTDB taxonomy): domain Bacteria; phylum Planctomycetota; class Planctomycetia; order Pirellulales; family Pirellulaceae; genus Mariniblastus. The sequence continues at coordinate 8,905 of CAZPBE010000048.1, forward strand.
AGCGGAAGCCAAACAAGGGTTGATGGGAATCGAGTGCCCGGCTGCCATGATGAAGCGAGCGCTTGGCGATGAAGGTTTCGAAATCTTCCAAGCGGAACGCGGTGAATCCGACAACTACAATTTGACCGGTATTCAGGCTGACGCGATCCTGAAAATGACGTTGGGCCAATTGGTCAACCTTGAGCAGGAGAAGCTTGGCGGTCAGCATCAGAACTTCCTTGACGAAATCAAAGAGTACACACGTATTCTTTCCGATGACGCCAATGTGATGGAGATCATCAAAGCCGACCTGGCCGAAATTAAAGCCAAACACGCTGACGCGCGACGAACGATTTTGTCCGACGAAGAGACTGGCAATATCGATTTGGAAGAGTTGATCGAAGAGCAGAACATGGTCGTTTCGATCAGCCACAAAGGCTATATCAAGCGAACGGCGGTGAGCACGTATCGAACTCAGGGTCGCGGCGGAACAGGTCTCAAGGGAGCGACAACGCAAGACGAAGATCCGATCGAACACGTATTTGCGGCCAGCACCCACGACTACCTGCTGTTCTTTACTTCTCGCGGACAAGTCCACTGGCGGAAAGTACACCAACTGCCGCAACTGCCTCGCGAAAGTCGTGGTCGCTCGATTGCCAATCTAATCGAACTAAAAGACGGTGAGACCGTTGCAGCGTGTCGCGCCATTCGCGATTTTACGCTGGAAGACCACTTCTTGATCATGACAACGGCTAAAGGGCTGGTCAAGAAAACTGAGCTTTCCAAATATGGTCGCCCGCGAAACGGCGGCATCATCGCGATCAAACTTCGCGATGATGACCGATTGATCGATGTTGCCGTCGCCAAATCAGGCGATGAAATTGTGCTGTGCACGACCGATGGAATGGCGATTCGATTCGCTGAATCCGATGCGCGACCCATGGGTCGTAACACCAGCGGAGTCAAAGGGATTTCGCTAAGCGAAGGCGATGAAGTCGTCGGCATGCGTGTCGCCGACCCGACGGCGACTTTGCTGACTGCTTGTGAAAAAGGATACGGGAAACGAACTCCATTCGGAATCAGTACACTGTCCGAAGAGAGTGAAAATGACGAAACCAGCAGTAGCGCCCGTTATCGAACTCAACGTCGAGGCGGAAAAGGACTTCGTGATATCAAGACAACCGAACGTAACGGAAAAGTCATTGGCATCTCAAGTGTCAAAGACGGAGACGAACTGTTGATGATGACCGCTCGCGGAAAGATTCAACGCGTGGCTTGTTCTGAAATCAGTGTGATCGGTCGTAACACGCAAGGTGTGAGGATCATGCGTCTCAAAGACGACGACACGTTAGCGGTTGTTGTGCGGGTTCCGCGTGATGAACTGGAAAATGAAGATGGATCGACTGACGGTCCATCAACAGACCCGGCTGAAATAAAAACGGGAGCTGAAACTACGGCGACGGATCCAACAGCGAAACCCGTTTCCGATGACAACAAATCTGCGAAAGACACGAAAGAAAAACCGGAGAAAGATGCTTCGGAAGAAGAATAGTCTTTGAGACAGAACGCCGGCCGACGAGTTGACGAGTAAATTCAAATTCTAAAGTCACAAATAAAAAACGCTCGCTGTTTTCAACGAGCGTTTTCTTTTGGTTTCTTCACCGAACGAAGGACAGCTAGTTTGCAAACTCGGGGATCAGCGATTGCAACAACTGCAAACGCCATTGATCTGCGCTTGGATTGAAGATTCCAAATCCGGCACCAAACTCCCAGTATGAAAACGGAATGTTGTTGGCTTCTGCCGCTTCACGGACGGTCGTCGTCCAACGAACACGCGAGTTGATATCGCCTGGTTCGTATGCCCCAAACTCACCGAGATGAATTGGAATATTAAACGTTTGGCTCCACAGTGCGGCAAATGCAAACGAGTTGTTAACGGCTTCTTCTTCCGTCTCTATCAAAGTCAGACTTCCACTGGGGCCAGACAATTCCGCGGTCGTCAAATCGTAGGGTGCCACTGGATTGGCGGTCAGGTTCTGAATGCCGATATCGATGACCGTGACATTGGCGCCAAAATCGACCGTGTACGTTTGTGTGCCAGCGCTAGTGTTGATGACTTCGTTACCCAGCTCAGTTTCATCAGGTGCACGCCAGATGATATTCAGTGTCATCGCTTTATCGACGGTAAACGAAAACGAATTGACATCGGAAACGGGTGCCGGTGATCGAAATCGCAGCCCCGCCCATGCGCCGGTGTACTCGATTTCAACCGCGCCAATTTTGGGAGTAATTGTCGTGTCCCAGGACCAGCTTTGCCATTCGCTGGCGAAGCCAAGTCGATCGTTGATCCATTCAACACCTGTTGGTGGAGGCGGATCGCCAACCCAAGTCGCGCCTTGGTGGGTAAACAGAAACGGTGAGTAGTAGTGAACCGAAGCAATCAAGTTATCGTCTACCGGCGGATCAAAATTCGGAAGTTGACCAATTGAGTTGTAGCCTAGCGGGCCGACAAGAACTTTTCGTGTTGGATTGGTTGTTCGAATCACGGCCAAAGCTGCGGATAAATAGTCATCCCAGAGTTGAGGGTTGGCGTCGAATGCACCGTGTGGTTCGTTGAGGACTTCGAAGTACACCGTTCCTGGCTCGGCTTGATATCGCGTTGCAATCTGATTCCAAATCGCCAATGCCCGAGCTTCCTCAGCAACTGGATCATCGTTGAGTTCGTTATAGTGATGAACGTTGACGATCAATTTCAAACCCCGGTCGAGCGCTTGTTCGATGCACCAGTCGATGCGATCAAAGTAAGTCGAATCGACAGTGTAAGGCGCGTTTTGCGAAGCGTGAGTCGTCCAACTGATTGGTAAGCGGACATGATCGAATCCCGCTTCGACGACACGATTAAAAAATCGCTCTTCAACTGTCAAACCCCAGTCGCCTTCGTTGGGAGCTTCCAGCATATTGCCGAAATTCACTCCGCGATTGAATCCAATCTCTTGAAGTGCCGGAGTCACAGGCGAAATCAACTCCACCGATGAAAACCCGGATTGATTCGCTCTAGCAAGCCCGACGTCGACCAGATTAACTCGACCATCTCGATTGAAATCGTATGCGCTATCGATCGGAACCGATCCGAATCCGGACTGGTTTGCCCGGGCCAATCCAACATCAATCAGATTCACGCGTGCATTAGACGCCGAGTCGAGGGCTTCGCCGACTGCGTTTCCGAAGTAAAAAATTTCGTCGTCTGCGACACGGGTCGTCGTATTGCCTCGAACTCTAATCTGCAGCCACGTTTTGGCAATCGAACCGTTAGGCCAAACAAGCTTGACCCGGTCTGAGCCACCGACACCGCCACCGAAATCGGTCGTAATCGTTGGCGCCGGCGCCAGCGGCCAATCTTCTGGCGAGTCATCATTGCCGACACGAAATTCGAAATCGTCTGCATCGACTTCGCCGTTAATTGATTGAATATCAATGAAGACGCCGTTAATTCCATGAACGTAGCTTGAGTAATTTGCGTTTGTCGCATCGTCACCGTCATCGAGGGCTGTTTTGTCGGTTGCGATTGCTGCATCGTCGGACGCAGCCGCAAAACTACTGCCGCCGTAAAACAGATACTTGCCGACAACCGGACTGGTGTATGAATTGGATGATTCTCCTCCGCCACCTTTGGCAAATATTTTTGCCGCAGTGCCTGCGCCTTTTTTTACCACTGCAGTGGCCCTTTGTTTCTGGAGTGCCTGGCATTCATTGGCAACCACACCAATCAACACCACAAGACCCAGTGAAACCCGAATCGTCAAAGATAGGATTGATGTTCCTGATCGCTGTTGAGAAACAAACATGGTTTTCCTCGTGATTGAATATAGATGTTCAACGCGGTGGAGCGGCGCGGGCAGTTTGGAAAGGCAAAGCAGAAAGCACGCTATGTGATCATGCTTGAAATCGACTAATGACTGCATCGATTGACGATTAACTGAACGGATTGTTGATAGTGATTATTTTAACCGGAAACGCAAGGAATAGATAATTGATCGGAGAAATTTAAAAGCACTCACCCCTAGGGATTCACCCTAGGCTAGGAAAATTGACGGGCCGTTGGCCCTGAAATTACAGGCGTTCGAAGCCGATAGTGGCGCAGTCCATCTAGACCAGGAATTTCGCCCACTTGTTATCAACGGCAGCATCCTTGCGCGCAGACTGGGAGGCGGGGAGGCGAGCAGCGTCTTCTACGGCCATGTAGGTTAAGCCGATTCAATCAGCTACGAAGATTCCGGGTCGTAGAGTTCAGGGAAAACTTCCTGTGAGAGTCCTTGGCGCTTGATCAGCGTGCGCAACCGGCTAATGAAATCAAACTTAAAATTGGCGACTTGCTGTTCCGACATCTTCAGCACTTCGGCAACCTTCTTGTTCGCCCAGCCTTTGACGATTAACAACTCAATGCACTTCAACTTCGGCCAATCTCCTTTTCCCTGCCACTTGGCGACCTGTTCACCGATCGCTTCGGCTAGAGATTCCTCTTCGATTCGTTTGCGTTCGCCGCTACGAGCGATACTGCTGGCCGGACGGTCCTTGCCTTTGAGTTGCCACTGGGCGCTGGATTGGGAGCCTGACGAAAGCGGGATAGCGGGGCGGCGTCCTTCGCGACGCAGATGATCCGTCAGCTTGTAGGCGCAAATCGAAAACAAATAGCTCTCCAAAGCGCGATTGCCATCGTAATTGGGCAGGCTGTTGAGAAACCCGACGAAAGCTTCCTGGACAATGTCTTCGCTGGCAGAACGGTTGGAAAGCCGACTATCGACGAAAGCGAGCAAGCGTCCTTCGTAACGCCCGATCAGGTCGTTCCAAGCATCTCCGTCACCGGATCGAATACGGCGGATGAGAGCTCGGTCTATTTCGTTTGATTTTTTCACAAGCCAAGTGTGGGCTACTTAGGCAGTTTTTTCAAGAAGGAACCCAAACTCGATTCGCTGGCTTCGTCCGATTTCGCTTCAGAACCCAGATCCAACTCGATCGCTTCGACCTCTTGCGCGACCGATTCTGCACCGTCAAAATCCACGTTGCCAACAAAACTCACTTGAGCCTGACCATCTGGGAGTCCATCGATCGCACTCATAGAAATGGACTTCTCCACTCCATTGGTGACGTCCTCGTCCAGCACCAAACCAATAAGACTCTTGTCCGTTTTGGACGATCCGGATTCGGCTTCGCTTGACTCATCAAGCACGTCGATCGCTTGTTTTTCTGGTATCTGATCAGAATTGGATGCCGCTTTTTCCACAGACTTGCTTTCCACCGGCTTGCTTTCCACCGGCTTGCTTTCCACCGGCTCGCTTTCCGTTGGCTCTGGCGATTTCACTTCCTGTTTTCCATTGCTTTGAGCTGACGACGGAGTCGATTCAGCAGCGACTTGCTCGGAAGGTTTTTCGTCTGTTTCTTTTTCTTTCTGAGGCTGTGCTTGAGTCTCGGTGCTCGGTGAAGACTTAACTTCTTCAAACTTGACCTCTTCCGGAGGCATAACAGCAGGAATTGGCGCGCCTTCTGGCACTTCATAGATCGCGCGAAAGGTCACGTTGCCAAGGGTCAGCAGCTCGTTGGGCTTGAGAATTTGCGGTTCAGCGATCCGTTTGTTATTTACGTAAGTTCCATTGAGTGAACCCAGATCGCGGACAAAAAGGTAGCTGTCTTTCTCGAAAATCTCGGTGTGTTTGCGACTGACCAGCTGATGAGGCAACGTCAAAGTCACCCCTTCTTTGCCACGACCAATGACAGTCGGCAAGCGCAGTTTCACTTCGGCAGTTTTCGCATCACCACCGACGACGAGCAATTTCGCTTTCAGCATATTTTAAACCTTCGTTGCATTTGGACCGTAGATTTGGACCGCAGATTTCAAGGTCCGTATCCTACCATTAAATGCCAGATTTTGGGCAAATGAAGCGCGTTAAGTTTCTACCTTTCGTGTAAAAAACCCGGTAAATGCCAGCCCTTTCGACACAACCTCTATTTTTTGACAGCTGCAACGGCGGCATTTAAAACACTGCTGCCAGTGCTCGATTCCTTCAGGCAGAAGCGTCATTTATTGGGAAAGGCGACCGCTCGGCTGAACCAACGAGTTGGTCCCATTCAGCGAGGACCGATTCCGGAGCAGGCTCATCCAAAATGGAAAATGGGGTGAAACATGTTCACAACGGACTGCTTGTTGATGGCAACGGCCGAGACTGCTTTGAATCAATTCCGTGATATCAAAGCGATGAAGTTGAGAATTCTGAGTGAACATTGAACTTCCAACAGATTTCAGCCGACAAAAGTAGAGCGGAACTCTCTGCAAAGCCAAAACCTGTCATAGCTTGAAATGGGTGCTACCGGTTTCGAGATGTGATCCAGAGTCGGCGAATAGCGTGTCTTGAACGCAAATTGCGGCTTGCAAGCGTATAACGTAAGCGTATAATTTGGACCTCAGATATGCGGGTGTAGCTCAGTGGCTAGAGCATCACGTTGCCAACGTGAATGTCGTGGGTTCGAATCCCATCACCCGCTCTTTGAGTCTTTCTTTCAGGCGGGCCGGCAAATAATTCTTGTGGCAATCGCTGAACGTTACCGGACGATTTTCATCGCTCGATTTTCGTCTCACGATTCTTCATTTTGTTTGCGATTCGGTTCGCTTAAAAACCGACAATTGACGGCTTCGAATTGAAGACAATCAACAATCAGTCATGTGGCAACGGTCGCATGATTTTTTCTTGAAGACAGCCATCTCAACAATTAAAAACATTAAAAAACCTTTCAACATGCCGACGCGTCGAGCGGACTGCACAACATACCGCGGCTGAGAAATCCCGGATCGTCCAACGACTAGTTAACGCTGCGACGAACAACGTTAAGGAAAAATCGTGAATACTGAATCTGAAACTATCGAAGCTCCAGAAGTCGAGAAAATCAACCTTTCGCTCGACGTAAAAGAAAAAAGTGCTTGTGAGCGGCATGTCACCGTTACGGTTCCGCGGACGGACATCGAGCGGTACTACCAAAAGCAATTCGATACATTGCTTCCCAAAGCAGAAGTCCCTGGCTTCCGGATTGGTCGTGCTCCGCGCCAGTTGGTCGAGAAGAAGTTTCGCAAACAGGTGGCCGACCAAGTCAAAGGTTCGCTGTTGATGGATAGCTTGACTCAAATCAGCGACGAGGATCATTTCTCAGCGATCAGCGAGCCAGATTTGGATTTCGAGCAAGTCAATATTCCCGACGAAGGAGATTTGACTTACGAATTCAACATCGAAGTTCGCCCGGAGTTCGATATTCCGAACTGGAAAGGCCTCAAGCTCGAACGTCCTGAACACGAGTTCACCGATGCTGACGTCGAAAATGAGCTGAAGCAATTGAGCACACGGTTTTCGACTTTGACGCCCGTTGAAGAAGCAGTCAAAGCCAGTGACTTTGTCGTTTGCAACATTTTCAGCCGCGTCGATGGCAAAGTGATTTCCAAATCGGAAGAGCAATCCGTACAGGTATTACCGAGTCTTAGTTTGGGCGACGCGAACGTCGAAGGCTTCGACAAATTGATGATTGGCGCCAAAGCCGACGACAAGAAAACGGCGAAAGTCACGATCAGCGAATTTTCAGACAACACTGAATTGGCTGGTAAAGAAGTCGAAATCGAATTTGAAATCCTTGACGTGAAGCGCGTCGAAGGCAAATCAAAAGAAGAGTTGGCGGAGACGATCGGCATGTCCGGCGAAGAGTTGGAAAAGACGGTTCGCGAAGGACTCGTTAGTCGGCTCGAATACGCTCAACGAAAAAGCGTTCGCGATCAGATCAACAAAATGCTGACAGAATCGGCAACTTGGGAGTTGCCGCCAGACTTGCTCCGCCGCCAGTCGCATCGTGAGCTTGAGCGAGCGGTGATCGAATTGCGTTCAAGTGGATTCTCGGAAGATGAAATTCGCGAACGGGAAAATCGGCTTCGTCAAAACATTCTTGAGCAAACCAAAACATTGCTTAAGGAACACTTCATTCTTGAGCGAATTGCCGAAGAAGAATCGGTTGTTGAAACGGATGCCGATTTCGACGCCGAATGCGAGCGCATCGCGGCTCAACAAAACGACTCGCCGCGCCGCGTGCGTGCGACGCTTGAACGCAACGGTCAGATCGATTCGTTGCGCAACATGATTATCGAGCGAAAAGTGATTGAGCTGATCACCGCCGAAGCGACGTTTAGTGCCACCAAGTACGATGTGCCGAGTGAGCAGACGACTGCTGCAATCGACTTTTTCGCAGCCGGTTCGGCCAGCAATATTCCAGAAGCCAAACATGCAGCTGAAGGAACACAAGGCTCGATTCCTTCGGTCAAGCCAGATCGATCCTAAGATCGCGGTTTGCAATGTGAGTGACGGGGCGAGGACTGGCGTGGACGGTTCACCCTTCAGTCCGCGCGCCAAGCCGCGTTTGATAAATGTGAGCGGCAGGGCACTAGGCGCCGGTTCGTAGCGTGAAGTACCGGCTCGCTTTTTCGGGTTCGGCACATCCATTTCGGCTCATCGGTTTAGCGCTACCGGCTCGGCAGGAGCTTCGCCGTCCCGTCGTTCTATCTGAGCGGCATTAGTCCGTTAGCGAGAATCGAATACCGGAATGGTTCTGTGAGGCCAAACAAGTTGCATCACCGTCGGGGTAGCTTTGCGCTAGAAAATAGCCTGTTCAGAGTGTTTAAAAGAAATTCCTTTTTCTTTGGCACACGTATGCGCCGTTTGGGATTACCTCTGTTGCAGCAGCGCGAAAGACGCGTCGAAGCGGATCGCAGTTGCGCGACAGGATCTGGCACAAGATTGAGTGCCATTTTTGCCATTCGGCTGTGCCTCCACGACCGCCTTGGGTTGGGTGGATGCGACACAGCCAATTGGCTCGCTGATCGTCATGTGAAATATTTGGAGACGGATGCTAGCGCAGTGGTTGCGCTATTGGTCGCTGGCCGCAAGGTCAGCGACCTTTTTTGCGCGGCGAAATGACGAGCGACCCCCAACCCGATTCTCGCTAGCTGATCACAGGTGGAAAGCTTGACCTGTCATCAAGGCTTGGTCTGCCAACCGTTGTCCATGCCATTTTCTTTTTTCAGCCTTGGGCTCACTCTCGTGAAAGTCCATCTCGCCATTGTCCCTGGATGCCTCCACCACCCACCTCGCCGGGTTCTGCCCAAAATTACTTTGAAAAAGAACCCAGTTTCCTGCCGCATGAATTTCCGAACGAGTTGACGGGAATTTTGGAATTCCAGCGCCAAGCCGGTGCGTCCCACCTACGACGTAGAATCATCGCGAAATCTGAAGGTTGTTCGAACTTTTTGGAGTCGACCTCGCTGAACCATTGTTTTTCAATGGGTGAACCGGTGAGTGACGCAATCCCGCCTTGTCTGATTACGGTAATCGCGTTACGTTTCACGTGCATAACTATTGATACCAAATCGATTAAGGACATCTGTCTTGATTGAGAAAAATCCACTCCAAGGGATAACTTCGATGACATCGAATTCCAATTTTGGAAACGTTGGCACTATGGGCGGCACTGATCCGCTGAGCCAAATACAAAACTCATACGCAAACGCTTCGTACCAACGTCAACGAACGATGACGCTTGGCGACTTGCTGTTGGAAAACCGGATTGTTTTTCTGCAAGGCGAGATTCACACAGGTAACGCCAATGACCTCGTCATGAAGCTGCTTTATCTGCAAAGCGAAAACAAGCGCAAGCCTATTAACTTTTATCTGAATTCGCCTGGCGGAGACGTCATTGCCACGATGGCGATTTATGACGTGATGCAAATCATGTCGTGCCCCGTGGCGACGTACTGTGTCGGACAAGCTGCCAGCGGCGCTGCCGTCTTGCTGGCTGGCGGAAGCAAAGGCAAACGATTCTGTCTGCCAAACTCGCGCGTCATGATTCACCAACCGCACGGCGGCGTGGGAGGACAAGTCAGCGACATTGAAATTCAAGCCGATGAGATCCTTCGCAACCGCGAAGTGCTGAACAAAATCCTGTCAGAACACACAGGACAATCGGTTGAGAAAATCGCTGAAGACACCAACCGAGATTTCTTCCTCACAGCTGAGCAGGCCAAAGAGTACGGCTTGGTGGACGAAATTACGTTAAAACCAACTCGCGACGATGATGACGATGACGCGTAGTCCAAACTAACCGTCGCGTCTGAGTTGCTTACGCTATTCACAAAACAAACAATTGCGCAGCATCGCTGCACCTTACAACTTTCATCAACTATCTCGGTGATTGAACCGGAGTTCAAATTTCATGGCATACGTACCTTACGTCGTCGACAACACGGGCCGCGATGAGCGCGTTTACGACATTTACAGCCGGCTGCTGAAAGATCGAATTATCTTTCTCGGTCAACAAGTTACCGCCGATCTGGCTAACTCGCTAGTTGCGCAGATGTTGTTTTTGCAATCGGAAGATCCGAAAAAAGACATTCATCTGTATATCAATTCGCCAGGCGGAAGCGTCACTGCTGGATTGGCCATTTACGACACGATGCAATTTATCTCGTGCGACGTGGCGACCTATTGCATGGGTCAAGCCGCTTCGATGGGTGCGATGTTGCTGACAGCGGGAGCTGCAGGAAAACGATACTCACTGCCTAACGCCAGCATTATGATTCACCAACCGCTCGCTGGAATGCAGGGCACGGCGGAAGAAATCATGATTCACCGAAAAGAACTTCGCCGAGTGAAAGAACACTTGAACAAGCTCATCTCACATCACACCGGCAAGACGATCGAAGAGATCGAAGCCAACACGGATCGTGACAATTTTATGAGCGCCACAGAAGCCAAAGACTTCAACTTGATTGATCGGGTTGTAAGTGATCTTTCAGAGACACAAGGTTAGACCACATGAACTTTCATCATTTTTATACAGTCGCCGCCAGTGCCAAGTCGGATGGCTTGGTTGACCTTCAGTCCGACGGATTGCCAGCCCTTCAATCGGCTCCTCCGAAAGAATTTGGTGGCCCGGGCGATCAATGGTCGCCAGAAGACCTTGTTGTTGCCGCGGCGGCTGATTGTTTCGTGCTGTCGTTTCGTGCTATCGCAGCAGCTTCGAAATTCGAATGGGACTCGCTCAAATGTGAAGCGACCGGGGAATTAGACAAAGCCGATGGCGGTGTTCAGTTTGTCGGGTTCAAGATCAAAGCGACGCTTAACGTTGCGGCAGACGCCGACGTTTCCCGTGCAGAGAGCTTGCTGAAAAAAGCCAAGGCAACGTGCTTTATCACCAATTCACTTAAAGCTGCAGCTGAATTGGAGTCCGAGGTTGTGACGGGTTAGACGTCAGCGACTCGTTTGGCCGATTCAGAACCGTTTTCGTGCCTTGTTTCTAGCGCCGAAGTATGAATCCCCTTACAGCCTGCAGCTTTCGGCCTGAACGCGGAACTAAAAACCTTCGAAAATGTAGCCGGCTCTAGTATTCCGCCGCAGCTCAATTTTCGATTAGCCGTTTTGGCGTTAGCCACGGTTGAGCTGGGAAAAACCGGGGCTAACGCCCAAACGGCTAATGTTGCCTAACTGAATTTCAAGCTGACATAGAATACTCGCATCTTGCAAAAATTGACCTTGCAGCCTCATTGCGATTTCACGTAAAGAAGCGACCTAGTTTTTCTCTGTCTGCTAATTGAGCAAGGCGATGAGTCGTTTATTTGCCATCTTAATCGTGTCTACCACTCTCCTCGTGTGCGTCGGTTGCGCAAAAAATCTGCGCTGTGAACGAGAGACTGCGCTGCTCCGTGCAGAGATTCTGGATCTGGAAGACAAATACTACGCGCTTCAGGCCCAGCAACGGGCACCGAGCGCCAGCGGAATGCGTCTAAGCTCAGGTGGCGTTATCGGTAACGGAACCGTCGGACAGGGAGTGATCGTTGATGGTTACGCCCAATCGCCGATGATTCAACCTCCGATACAAAACGAGATCATTTATGGTGACGTGATTTACGAAGGCGAATCTTATCCAGCGCAATCGTATCCTGCCTACCAATACCCAATGGGTTCAGAA
>CAZPBE010000048.1:21028-43207 GCA_964584615.1 uncultured Pirellulaceae bacterium
TTCCCAATGGGTTCAGAATTCCCAATGGGTTCAGAATTCCCAATGGGTTCAGAATTCCCAATGGGTTCAGAATATCCAATGGGTTCAGAATATCCAATGGGTTCAGGAGTCGGGTACGAAGACGTCACCTACGGAGCTAACGGTCAGCCGATCATTGTCAGCGATGAAACTTATTACGATGGATCGATTGCTCCTGTGGAAAGTGCAACTGCCGATGACGGCTACTTTTTAGACTCCAATTCGTCTGAAGCAGGATCGATTCCCGACGAGATCATTGAATCACCTTCGATTGATCAGGGCGAACTTCCAGCGCGTTCTGATTCAGACGTAGTTGAACCGCCGGTCGACTCGAATTCTCTGGACAGCGTAGACGGGGCGAGCCTTGAAAGTGAGTTTGAAAGATTCTCGTTGGAGCAAGCCAGTGTCGAACCAGACTCCCCTGATGCCTCAGAATTGGAAATTAGTTTTCAGGAAGATAAAAGTGAGCCTCTGATCGCAGCGATCGCTATCAACCCAAACGCAAGTCGAGGCGAAGACATTGACGGGCGTCCTGGTGACGACGGATTGAACTTGCTGATTGAAACCAAGACAAAACTCGGAGAAGTCGTCGACGGAGTTGGAACGGTTACCGTGCAAGTCACGGATCCAACTTCAATCAACGGCTCCGGCGTCGTTGGCGAATGGACGTTCTTGCCGTATGAGACTGAACTGTTTCTTTCTCGCGACGAATTCAACCAACGTGGAATTTTGCTTCACCTTCCTTGGGAAGATCAAATCCCACAGGGATCGCTGATTGGCGTCAACGTAATTTTTGAGACAAGCGACGGGCGGAAGCTTCGGACATCGGCTTCGATGCAGATCACCCCGCCGACTGCATCGGCCCCGAAAGCCGATCAGAACCTTGTTACCGGTTGGACCTCACGGGACCGACGATGGGTTACCGATCCAGCACACAACCTGGCCAATGGAAACCCGGCAAGCCAAGGCGTCAATCGCTCTTCCAGCCCACGACTGATCGGTCCCCAACCGCAGCCAACGCAGCCTCATATCCAGCACCAGTGGCAGTCCAATGGTCGCGGTAACTTCACACGCAGTGCCGTCCCTGTTCGATCGGCTTCTCCTGCACCAGCGGCGATACAACCACCTGAGTGGAAACCCGTTCGGTAGTGCTGGTAGCGCTGGCGGTTAGAGCTATCTCGATTGCAGGTTGCCACCACCGTCGAAACTTCCGTCTCGAAGATAAGCTTGATCGTAAATGATCGTCTGTGGCTGCTGTTGTGGCGAAGTTTGATAGATGATGGGTGCGGACATGTCGGTAATCATTGGCTGATTGAATGCCACACCAAACCAACCGTCCGAGATCGAAAGTCGATCGATGATCAGATTATGCAACGCGCCGTTGGGAGCATTTTGAGCGATTGATGGCGGGATCAAATCAACCGAATATTGATCGTCGAGAATCACTTTGCACGCGGTACGGATTGCCATTTCGTCTCCCAGCTTCAAATTCTTTCCGTCCAGCTCGATACCGTCTTTCTGAGTCAGAACCATTTTCGTGCCAATGTACTCGGGAACATAAGTCGTTCCAATCGTGATACGTCGCCACTTTTTTCCTTTGCCGATTTGAAGACGAGACAATTTGATCTCGACCGTGATTTCACCTTCACGAAAATCAATTCGCATCGCGTCGTAGTCGGCGAACTTGAAATCGGCTTCGGTTGTTGATTCCACATTCTTGTCGACAACGCCGACGACATTTTCAAGATGATCCCGGAGCGTCTCGGCGGTGAACTCTTTTCCATTAAGCTCGAATCGCTCAATCAGATTATTGATCGCTGATTGATGAACTTGAATGCTAACCAAGTCGTTGTTGAAATCCGTCGGCCGAGATGTATGGGCGCCCATCTGATCTCGCCCGGCCAACCGATAACGCGTGACAATTCGATCGAGGGTAGTGCTCATCTGAATCGGATCTGGCTCAAGCCCCAAAGAAATGAGCGGTTGCACAACTCGATCATTAAGTGCATGCCTCAACCGATTGACTTCCCGATCAACGAGCACTTGCATCCGGTCTTTGGCAGTCGATTCAATTCGTTCTTCCACCATCTGCTCAGCTTGTGGAGTCTGTTCAGCAACTTTCTGCTGGGCAACGCGACGGGCAAGCCAGCCAAGAATGGGAACACGATCATGTTGTCCGCGAAGACCAACCAACCGTTGCTTGGCTTCAGAAAATGCAGACGGCGAACCGGAAATGACACCCGTTCTCGAAAACGCCAACCGTTTGAAAACCTGAAAGTTTGCTTTGGAATGGTTTTGAATCGTAAAACCACTTTTCCGCGCTGAAGTCTGCGAGTCGACCTGACCAACCGTCTCAAAACGGAGGTCGATGTTGTTCGGGTTTTCGATCAAGCTGATGCGGACTTGATTTTGAATATGGTTCTGTCCGGATATTCTTGCGCCCATCACATTCTCAGAAATGGGCTCGGTGGTTGCTGGAGTTTGCGGAACCAGTTGATTGATGAATTGCTGATTGATCGCGATTCGAACGTTGCCGTTGCGGTAGTGAGCCTGAATTTGATTCGCGATGTTTCGCGAAAGCGGATCATCTGCCCAAAGCAAATTCTGATACTGATCATTGAGGTGGTGCGCCGCAACTCCAGATCCGCCAGTCTTTTCATAGTGCTCCATCAAAGCCAGCAATTTGTAGTGATCAACCTCGTCGGACGCAGCCTGACGAAGCAACGTTAACGTCGATGGACTGATCGCTTGATCGATATACGACTTTTGCGATTCGTCGAGCGCAGGGGAGTTGATCCGACCAAGAGCTTTTCTGGCCGCTTCGCGTTGTGCATCAGGATTCGGCGCCAATGAATGAAACGCAGTTTGGACTTCGTCCAACGCCAGGTATTCGATCCACTGTGGATGAACGTGGTCCAATGAAACTCGCTTGGCAGCAACAGTCTGGGCCCACTGAGGCTTGGCCGGAGCATTGGCTTGGGCAACCGCATGCTGATGTAGCAATTTCCAAATCGCCAATCGACGGTCGAATTTGTACCAAAGACGTTGGATCTGGCTGTTGGTTTCCGCAATCTGCTCAGGAGAAAGATTGGCTTGGGACAATTCGCCAGCAAGCCCCGGAAGCTCGGTCAACTTTTGGGAAATCTGCTCCAACGTGAAATGAGCCCGATTGTCGTCAACGGTGTGCGTTGAATGAAGCAGCTCAAGCAACTGCGACATTTCATCTGACCATCGACCGAGGGGCTGGAATTTTGCCAATTCCTGCAACTCGCCAGTAAGCAATTCCTGGCTAGGCCAATTTTTCTTGGCTTGCTTGGTTTTCGACGTTTTAGAAGACGATTTTTGTGCTGGTGCCGAATCGGATCCTTGTTGCGAGCGCTTCGTCGCAGAGGGCATTTTGGCAGGTAGAGAATCCTGACCAAAACCTTGGTTCGAAATTGGGCCCAATAGTAGAACCCAGGTCGTGAAAACGGCCAATGCCGATCGCAATAGCATGTAGCGAAGACTCAATTGTTAGAAGGCCGGACACAGATGAACAACTCGCACAATATCTTCATCGGAATAGGTCAATGACGGAGTCTAGGTTGATATGGTAACTTCGATCGGGAATTTGCTAGCATGATGTTTAAAGGTTACAGTTTTGCGGCTTGGGCCAAGACTACTGCGCACCAGAGCGCTGCTTTGCGTGGCTACGTGCAAGCAGAATCAAAAGTTGTGCAAAAAGCTTAGCGTGCCAACATCAGACTGAAACGCTTGTTCCAATTGAACTGACAACGGCCAAGCGTTATTGAGCCGAATGCCTACTGTGCCGAATGCTTATGCGCAATTGAAACCAGCGCCGGAGCGTACTGTCTGACTTTCCATTTGAGACATTCGGGGAGTCGGTTTGTGTCGAGTCGATCATCAGACTCCACAACGAACAGACTGTCTTCGGGAGCTACATCGATCATCGACTGCAGCATTGTCAGTAAATCGTCAAACCGATCCTGAAACATCGCGTAAGGTGGGCAACAGAAAACGGCCCACGGAGAGTCCGGCCAAGTGCTTGAATTTTTCAAAAACTGTCGCACCCAAAAAAAGGTGTCTGCTGAAGCAATTTCCGAACGATCTTCGGTTCCCAGCGACTGAACATTTTCTCGTATCACGCGTACAGTAGGAATATGTCGCTCGATAAAGAAGGCTTTTTCTGCGCCACGACTGATCGACTCTAGTCCCATAGCACCGGTTCCAGCGAAAAGATCAAAGACAGTTTTGCCTTCGATCCAGCCTCCAGCCAAGTTAAAAATAGCTTCCCGTGTATGATCTTTCATCGGTCGGGTTACGGGATCTCCGGAATAGGCTATTTGGCGACCTCGGTATGTTCCACCTACGATGCGCAATTTGCCATGATCGGCTTTCGCCTTTGGACTTTTCCAATCATTCAGGTTTTTACCGCGCTTGATTCGGGGCATCGTATTTCTTCAACTTTGTTTGTCTTACAATGGGAGAGTAATGATATTATTGCATCTCTGTGATATCAATCTACATTCAAAATTCCATTTGGAATACGACGATAATTCGTGGAGCAATCGTAGGTAAAGCCACCACGCTTTCGACGTCCATTTGAAACGACTCCTGATAGACCCGATCATAGTCGAGAACTTTCATTTGTTCGCAATTGTTTCAAAAGTTACATCAACACAATCGAAGATATGGCAAACTGAAATCAAGACAAACTCAGCCAGCTTCAAACCGCACAGACTCAAGTAACGCTGCACCAACAATGAGACCCAACATGTTTTCCAACCAGACAAACCAAACACCATCAAAGAGTGATCTTTTCGTGACGTTTTCATTGAGATCAATTTCGTTTGCCATTTTGATTCTCGCTGCGACTTTGATCAGCAGCGCGTCGGTTGCAGTCGCTCAGCCTACCAGAGCAAGAATGGATGGAGCGGAACCAACCATTGAAGAGGTATACGAAATGGCTTTGGTAGAATGCCGGCTCGCAGTTAAGCATTATCGGCGAGAAACGATGCTCTACTTTGACCGCGGGCTCGATGAGGCAGATGAGCGTGCCGAGACATGGAAGATGACGGTGAAAAAACTTTTGGTTAAAAGTGACGAGTTGAAGATCGCTGGGACCAATTATTTTTTGGACGCCGAAGAGCCGAGCCCTGAACTTATTGACTTGATGCTGCAAGCCGGTCCCGACTTAATTTTGGGAGACAATCCCAACGAAGCCATGAAGGTTGTTCGAAAACTTCGGAAGTTGAAACCCGACATTCTACCGCTTCAGCGCGATGAAGCGTTGCTTGCGTACAGGTTGAATCAGTTTGACGAAGCCATCGCATTCAACAAGCTAAACGTCCCGGAACTGCTTGAAGAAGTGCCGCCAATGAAACGTGGTTTGTTTGGTTCCGCCGCAAAGGTAAAAGAGGCGTATGAGCGGGAACTTGAAATCAGGGCAGTCGAAGCCAAGGCTGACGATTTGCCTCGCGTCAAAATCAAAACGGTTCACGGTGACATTGTCATCGAGTTATTTGAAAACGAAGCTCCCGAAACGGTTGCCAGTTTTATCTATTTGGTCGAACTTGGTTTTTACGACGGGACTTATTTTCATCGCGTGATCCATGAGCTGCTGGCCCATGGTGGTGGCTTCACCAAACTTGGCCGCCAAGAATGTGGCTACTTCATTAAAGACGAGATGCGGACTGAAAATGCGCGCAGACACTTTCGCGGCTCTGTTTGCATGGCCAACAAAGCGACTCCTAACTCTGCCAGTAGCGAGTTTTACATTACAACATCGCCAACACCAGCGCTTGACTGGGATGGAACCGATAAAGACGTTGCTGCGAACACTGTTTTTGGCCGAGTGATCTCCGGCATGGACGCAGTCGATAAATTGACAACGACATTTCAAATCGACCACGACGAAAACAAAGAGGTTTTCATCGAAGGCATCCAGCCTGATGAAATTGTCAAAGCCAGCGTGATACGAAAACGTGACCACGAATACAAACCAACCCGAATCTCTAGCGAGAAATAACTCTTCGATCGCCGCGAAGAATTTTGACCAAGGTGTATGAAATGAAACTGAATCTAGTTCTGTTGTTGGCAGCATTAATTTGCTTCCATGTTCAACCGGCGTTTGCACAAACCAATCAAGGCTCTGACTCCACCAACCAAGGATCTGGTTCCATTAATCAAGGATCTGGTTCCATTAATCAAGGATCTGGCTCCACCAACCAAGGATCTGGAACCACCAGTCAATTGCCTGGTTCAAGTTCAACCAATCAAGTCAATCCAGAAACCGAAGCGGCTGTCAAGCAGTTTCGCATGATGTCGAGAAAGCTAGGCGAGAATCAGAAACGAATTGACTTTCTTCTAAAAACGATGCCTATCGGATTCGCTAAAATCAAAAAAGATCGCATGGCGGAAATCGACAAGCTAAAAGAAGAGAATAATTTTCTTCAAGCGAAAATTTACGAAGACGCCTTTAAGGTATTCGCCATCGACCCCAACCCTGGTCCACAATCGCTGATAATCGTGATGCGTGAGTTGAGATCAAAACTCTATGCAAAAGAGGCCGGCGACAAGTTTGACCCCGCTGGCGCTTGGGAAATCTGCAGATTGTTGGTCGAAAAAGACTTGACCAACGTCAGCGTTCTGTTTGACTCGTTTCAAGCCTTGTACGCTTTGGAGAAATTTTCCGAAGCAGGTGAGATACTCGACAAGTTGGAAGCGATTGACAAAAAACTCGCTAACCGCATCCGTCCGATTTTGGATGGGACGAAAGAGAAATGGCAACGGGAGTTGATGATTCGCCGGCTGGAATCTAACACCGACGATCTTCCACGTGTGAAACTGACAACGAGTGAAGGTGACATCATCGTTGAATTGTTTGAAAATCATGCACCCAACACGGTCGCGAACTTCATTAACTTGATTCAAACCAAGCGGTTCTTTGACGACAAGAGCTTTCATCTTGTCAAATCGGGTCAGTACGCTCAAACAGGTAGCCCTAACAACGATGGCATCGGCGGAGCCGGTTACAAAATCGAATGTGAGTGTTTCCGTGAACAAATTCGACATCACTTTCGCGGTTCGCTTTCCATGATCACATCTGGAAAAGATCAAGGCAGCTCACAGTTCATTATTACTCACCAGCCGAACTCGATCTGGGACGGTCGCTATACAGTTTTCGGGCGCGTCATCGAAGGCATGGATGTGGTGTATAAACTAAAAGCCGTTGACGCAACACGCGGCGCAAACAGCATTGAGACGTCCAAGCTGGTCCGTGCTGACATCTTGCGAAAACGAAGCCATGACTATGTACCGGCCATCATTGAGCCGGCAGTTAGTCCACTTGGTGTCGGATCGTTGGGTCTTGGCAACGCGCAAGGCAACGCGCAAGGCAGTGCGTCGACGAATGGACCGGGCTCAACCGACAACGCGGCCGGAGAAGGCGTTCCAAAAGCACCGGGCACATTCGATCTACTTTTGGACAACGATCGCGACAAATAGTCCTTCAATCGTCGATTTGCGGCGACCTACCTTGCCAAAGCTTCGGTGGCTCAACCCAATGCACCGAACACCTGAGGGTTGCATTTCGTACTACCCCTTTAAAGTAACGTCATATCTTTGTTTAATCGGACTGTCGGATTGCCCGCAACCGGCTTCGTTTAATTTGAATTTGGAGTTTGAGATGTCGTTTCAACCGTATCGTTTCATCGTCGCCTCGATGGCCTGCTTGATTTCAATGCTGACCGTTGCCACGGCTCATGGCCAGGACGGGCTTTCGCTGGAAGAGGTGCAAAAGCAGTGGACTGAACTCAACAAAACGTTGGACGAAAAGCAGGCGTTGCTTGAGTCGGGCGACACGACGCCTGGCCTCAGCGCCGAGTTTGGCAACCTCGTCGCAGAAGCCAATGATCTGATCAATCAGATTCGAACGGCTGCGATCGCCAAGCTTGATGCTGACCCTGAGTCAAACGAAACCGTTCGCTTACTGCTGGGTGTCATGATCAACGACGCGAAAAGCGAGAAAGACGGTGAAGTCCTTGAAGCAGGTGACGCATTGATCCGCGCCAAAGCCAACTACAAGTATTTCGAATACGGAGCGACGACCGACAAATTGGAATTGACCGGAAAACGAATTTTCGAAGAGCTGATGATTCGACATCGCGAAGCCCAAAGAAACGATCTACCGCAGGTTGAATTGGAAACGTCGAAAGGGAAAATTGTCATTGAACTGTTTGAGAATGAAGCGCCCAACACCGTTGCCAACTTTATCAGCCTCGTCGAAAGTGGTTATTATTCGAATAAGCTGTTTCACAATGTCGTCGAAGGCGTTTTTGCCCAAACAGGCGGATTCGAAAAGCCCGGAATCGGGCCGGGAAATCCTGGCTACAAGATCAAATGCGAATCCAAGTCTCCCGATGCCCGACCTCATTTTACAGGATCACTCAGCATGGCGACTGCCAATGGTGAACAGGACACTGGCGGCGGTCAATTTTTTATGACATACAAACGAACCGAAGACTTCGATGGGATCAGCACTGTCTTTGGACGAGTTGTTTCTGGCATGGATGTGCTCGAAAAACTTGAGTTCACTTCCATGGTGATCAACGGCTCCCCTCAAGAGATTCCCGAAGTCAACTACGACAAGATCGTCTCGGCAAAAGTCATTCGCAAACGGGAGCACGAATACAATCCGAAAAAAGTCGGAGACCCTGAACCCAAATCAACGGCACCCACCGCCCCTGATCTCAGCAAGAAAACCGAAGACGCGGATGCAGAGAAAGAAGATTCAGACTCAGAATCTAAAACGGATGAAGCAAGCAAAAATGACGAGTCCGAAAAGTCAGACCCGGACAAAGCTGACTCTGAACCTACTGAGCCCGAGAAAGAGAAAGACGAAGACGGATCAACAGAAAAGGAATCCGATGACAAAGACGGGTTGCCTCGATGATCAAAGCCGCGCGTGCGGAGCTGATTCTTAATCGTCTCAACGAGCTTTACCCCAATCCGCCCGTTCCGTTAGACCACACCAATCCGTATACACTTTTGGTCGCGGTCCTGTTAAGCGCACAATGTACCGACGTCCGCGTCAACCTGGTGACTCCGGAACTTTTTCGCAAAGCAGACAGCGCGAAAAAAATGTGCAAAGTCCCTGTCGAAAAAATCCGTGAGATTATTCGACCGTGTGGATTGTCTCCGCAAAAATCGAAAGCGATCGCAGGCTTGTCGCGGATTCTTGTCGACAAACATGGTGGAGAAGTACCCGCCGACTTTACAGACTTGGAAGAGCTTCCTGGTGTTGGTCACAAGACCGCCAGTGTCGTTATGGCTCAAGCTTTTGGTGTTCCTGCGTTTCCCGTCGACACCCACATCCATCGGCTGGCTCAGCGATGGGGCCTGACCAACGGCAAAAATGTCAAACAGACCGAAGCCGATTTGAAAAAAATATTTCCAGAAGAACGATGGAACTCATTGCATTTGCAAATCATCTTTTATGGAAGAGAATTCTGCACTGCGCGTGGCTGTGATGGAACAAAATGTGAAATTTGCAAAACCTGTTACCCCAGACGGAAATCGCCGAAGTTGACTCGCAAACCGTGATTACCAAAGGCAATTTGGTATTATGTTGTCGCGGAAATATCTAGGCGACATTCGTCAGTTCGGCCTTAGCCGATGACCCGGGGATTGGATATTCGATGAAACTTCAATTTGATTGTCCAATTTGTGAAGAGCGGTTTCTTGGACCGGCTCAGCCAAACAATTCTGTCAAATGCCCAAGCTGCTCACATCAGTTCGCTAGCGCTGGCACCCAACATGACTCAGCGGCGCCACCCGTTGTACAACCTCCGCAGTTCTCACCGAAGCAGTTGGCTTCGCAGCGTTCGCAACCTCCTCCATTGAAATCGAAGCAACTCAGCCCGACTGAACTTGAGTCGCCCGAATTCGATCCTTCGAAACTTGTACCGCCGGACTCGCAAAAGAACTCCGTGCGCGAACCTTTGCAGAAACCATCTTCCGAACCGATCGAAGAGCTAACGGCCAAACCTGCCGCAGAGATCGATCCGAATCGAAAAACTGTTCCACTGGCGCCCAAGTCACATCCGATCCTCATCATCCTCGGCTTGCTTTTGTTGTGTTGCATTTTGGGAGCATTACTTTTTTACTCAGTTACACGACCGAACAGCACCGCCGCAGCGTTAGAGGGGAACCAGCCAAACGCAACCAGCACTGATCTTGAAAACGATGCCTCTGTTGAATCTGGAAAATTCGACGCCGCCGAACCAGCAACCAAAATTTCTGACGAGCCTGCGGACGCTGGCGAAGCGTCTACTGAGTCTGAGTTAGATGACGAACAACCGAGCGACAGATCGGCGTCCGCTGGCCCGTCGGATGCAATTCCCGACGAAGATCATTCCGATCTTAACGGCCCCAATTCCGATGACAATTCAGAAGATTCGGACGCGAAGATTCGGGCGAAACTCGACGACGCAATCGAGCGAAATCGCTCTGCGGAATCAGACACTAATCCGGAAACGATCGAAAAGCCGCCCATGCAAGAGCCACGGTTCAGCATGATCAAGTCCAGCGTTGCGGATGACGTTTGGGACGACATCCAACCTAGCTTGGTTGACTTGGTGATCGAAACGCCATTCGGAAACAAGCGTGCCACGGGGTTGATTGTTGATTCTCGTGGCTGGATGCTAACCAGCCACAGCGCTTGTCTGGGCGCCAGCAAGATCCGGCTCACAGCGTCCGTCTCATCGTTACTCCGTTTACAATCTGGAAGTCCGCTTTCTGATTTTGCGCGGGGCGTGATTGGCGTCGATCCAGCAAACGATTTGGCTTTGCTTTCCATCAATCGGCGGTTCACCTCGCTCAACAAAATCAGCACAGCCGATCGTGATTTTATCGTCAAAGGGCGTCGCTTGATTCAGTGCACACCACCAACGGAAGAACTGCCATATCCGGTCGCCGAAGTTCAAATTCACGATCGCGGGCTGGTTGGGAAATTGCGAAAGCGAAATCAAACAGCAATTTCGGAAATGGAATCCCAACTGCTGAAAGAAAGTCCCATCGATTGGATTGTTCACTCAATCAACGAAGCGACTTGCCCTGGAGCCGTATTGGCTGACGAGACGGGAGTCGTGCAGGCGATGAATGTTTTTCAAACCACCGAACGAGGTTACGCCGTTCCCGTTGCCCAGCTTGGCAGCCTTCTTGCCGAAGGAGAAAAAGCCAATGGAGTAAAGAAGATCTCGGTTTTAACTCCACCCGAAGCCAAATTGCCGGACGTACCGAAAGAAACCACAGTTGCACCGATCGACGTACCGGAGACGCCCAAAGAAGATTTAGGTGTGCTTCCGTTCGATCATCCGTTTGGGAAAACAAGTTTGGATTTGAATCAATTTTTCAAGGCTTGCAATTCATTTCAATGGTCGCCTCAAAACCGTGGCAATTTCCTAGAAGTCCAAACAGCAGCCGAGGCGTTTTACAATGCCCAACAACTCTTGATTGATCAAGCCAATGACAAAACGACGGCTTCAACGGTTTCGAATCAACTTGAGTATTGGAACAAGCATGTTCTTGAAATGCAGCGAGCCAATGACGACATCGCCAAAATGATTGACACGAGCAATACACATGCAGCAGTGGCAATTTTGAAGAGCGACGGATTCTTCATGGCTTTTGTCAAGCACTACGAGCTTGACTTGAAAGACGAATTGTTGATCGTCAACGTCGTTGGAACAGACTGTTACATTAGCTTTCCGTTTGACGAAAAAATCAAGCCGATGGTCCCGGGAGATACTTGGGTTCTATTTGGCAAGACGCCGCCAACAGCCGCCGTTACCGTTCGACCGGCCAATGACCGCGAGAAAATCAAACATCACGCCGTCCATGTCTTCCATCAGTTTGGAAAAGTGAATTAAAGTCGGCACATCAACTTTATGCCGTAAGATCTTCTTTCACTTCATCCTTCAGATTGTCGTCCCAATCCTTAACTTTCGGCTCACCAAGTTTGCCAACGCTCTTGGCAACGATGGCGCAAACGGTGGCATCGCCCGTAACGTTGACGCTGGTGCGACACATATCCAACGGTCGGTCGACGGCAAAAATCAATGCCAAGCCTGAAGCAGGAACTCCGATCGCTCCAAGAACGATAACCAACATCACCATCCCTGCACCGGGAACTGCAGCCGAACCAATCGAAGCCAAAGTCGCTGTGACAACGATGGTCAGCTGTTCGTAAAACCCAAGATCCATTCCAAGTACTTGAGCAATGAAGACAGCGGCGACTGCCTGGTACAGACTTGTACCGTCCATGTTAACCGTCGCTCCAATTGGAAGTACAAAACTGGTCACTTCCTTTTCCACGCCCAAATGCTCTTCCACGCGCTCCATGGTGACGGGAAGTGTCGCGGCACTGGAGCTGGTCGAAAAAGCCAACAACTGCGCTGGTGAGATTGCACGGAAGAATCTTCGATACCCAACCCCCGCCAACACGTGGGCCAACAACGGGTAAACTACGAACATCATCAATCCCAATCCAACAACGACGCAGATCGCGTAGTAAATCAAAGCGCGAAAGACGTCGATACTGGGCGCTTCGACAACCAGCGCAGCCAACAGCGCAAACACACCGTACGGCGCGGCAAGCATAATCATGTCAATCATTTTCAAAATGACTTCATTGAGGCCATCAAAAAACGCCTTGACCGGTCCCGATTTCTCGTCATCGATCAGTATCAAACCGACACCAAAAAAGATCGAGAAAAAAATGACCTGCAACATCGCTCCGTTCTTTGTTGCGGCATCAAAAATGTTTGACGGAACAACATCGACGAGAGCTTGGAGAGGGCCTTTTTCCTTTTGCGCCGCCGCTGCATCCTCTTTGGCTTTGGCTTGGCCTTCGAAACTTGTGATCAACTCTTGCCGAGTCTCTTCGTTAATCGTAGCGCCGGGGCGAACAACATTGACGATCAGCAAACCGATGGAAACGGAAATAACGGTCGTTACCAGATACAGCAAAACGGTTCGCAATCCCATCCGTGAAAGTTTTGACAAATCCCGCAAGTCAGAGACGCCTTTGACAAGCGACGCAACAATCAATGGAATCGCGATCATCTTCAGTGAATTAATAAAGATCGTTCCGAATGGCTTGATCCAGTCGACGACCAGCTGTTTGGCTCCCAGTTGAACCGCCAGCACGCCAAGCAGGACGCCTAAAAACATTCCGATCAAGATACGCCAGTGCAGGGCAATTTTGCTCATCCGTTTTCTTTCGCTTCGTGATGCTTGTCTGTTTCACGATCCAAATCTTGAGGACGTTGATCAACAAGACTCGGATCGTTGTAACCAAAGTGGCCTTTGAATTCGGCGACGGGATACTTCTCACGGTTCAGTTTCATTTTTCGAAACATTGCTTCAGCAACATCGATATCCAGCGCGTTGGCAATCGCCATCACATAACAAACGACATCGGCCAGCTCTTCGCCAACTTCAACTTTTTGCTCCGACGACAGCTGGTTAGAATCGGCCGACGAGATCCACTGAAAGTGCTCCATGAGTTCGGCAGCTTCGATCGCAATCGACATGCTCAGATTTTTCGGCGAATGAAACTGTTCCCAATCGCGTTCCTGCACAAATTCCGCCACCAGCTGACGCAACTCGGAAACAAGTGTTTGGTCATCGTTTTTCTGAATTGGCTCGCCCATCAATTTTTGGCAAAGAAATCCCTGTGATTGAAACAAAGATCTTAGTCGAGCGCGAGCGTGAAAGAAAGAACGCCACGGCACAGTGTGCCGTGGCGTTCAATTCATGATGTCTGTCGAAGCTGAAAAAATTGATTGACTACTTCACTGACTCTGCTGATGGTTTCTCAGCAAGTTGCTCAACTCCGCCAGTCAGGAAGGCAAACAAGTCAGCAATTTGCTGCTCGGAAAGACCGTCAAGCAATCCCTCCGGCATCGATGAAGTCTGGTTTTCCTTGATGTCTTCGATGTTTTGTTCTTCGATTCTGACACGTTTGCCATCCTCCAGAAGTACGACCCACGAACCGTCATGGTCTTTGGCCGCCAATCCAGTGAACTGCTTTCCACTTTCGGTGAGGATGGTCTTGGATCGATATCGGTCAGCAACAACTTTCGACGGATCGACGGTTGCTTCGATAATTTCACGAAGCGAAAACCGGCTGGTCAACGTCGTCAGATCGGGTCCAATCGCCTTTCCGTTAGCGCCAAACCGATGACAGTTGGCACAGTTAGTCGAAGTAAACAGTGCGCGGCCTCGCTGAGCATCACCCGCACCATTGGTCTCCAAGTCAGTCAGAATTTTCTCTGTCGTGTACTGACGAGGCGAAGCTGGAGCTTCGGTGCTGATCGGTTCGCCATTAGGAAACTTCGAATCGTACCAATCTTTCCATTGTGAAAGTGATTGTTCCCAAGACTCCGATTCGGCGTTGATTTGTTCGCCGGACCAATGCTCCAGTAGTTGAACCGTCTGACCAATTCCAGTCTGACGCATTCGGTAACCGAGATTAATGACCTCACGATAGAATTTTGCATCACGTGGACGTCGCTGAACCGAAGCCAGTTTTGTCAACACTTCGCCGCCGACGGTATCATCTACAACAGGCAAGCTGCTCACCAGGTAAGCCCAGTTTTCACCGTCAGGAAGTTGTGCCAATCCAATCGCCAGATCATTGCGTCGATCGACTTCCTTCTCCCAGCTTTCACGCAGATAAGACATAGAAGCATCATCTCCGCTTCGAGCCAGCACGGCGATGATTCCCATCCGCAGCTTTCTCGCCGCATCAGATTCTTTACCAACCAGCGATTGATCAATTTCGACGATGTCATCGACCATTTCCTGATCTAGCTGATCAGGCAATAAGTACAGTGTTGGCAACATTGCGTTGGGCCATCGCTTGCCGTTCTTGAGGACTTCTCGAATCTGATCGGACGTGATCGTCGAGGCCACCTCACGAATCGCTCGCTCAGCGTACGCCGCGTAACCAGCCGTATCGTTTTCAGCTTTGAGTCGCTCAAGCGTATCGATGATCGCCAACCGGCTATCTCCATCGAGCTTCGTGCCGATCGTTTGCAGGAACATCGCGGCGTGGTATTTATCTACGTCAGAGACTTCCAGTGATTCGAGATACTCTTCCAGTCGACCTTCAAGCTGTCCATTGCCCAGATAAGCCAGGACACGAACGAGTTCTTGGTTGATGACCGGGTTACCTGAAGGAAATTCGTTGGCAATTCGACTTGAGAAAGCTGGAATCTTTTCCGGATCAACTTCGCCGCGAACCATTGCCAACTCGATCACTCGCAACAAATCGATGAAGTCCGCATCGCTTACGAAGCCTTCCATGAATTCGCTGGAACGCGACAGGACGTCGTAACTGCGGGCAAGCGAAGGCTGAGCGATACACGCCGCCAAAGCTCCTTGAATGAAGACTCGTTTGTCGTCAGTCGTGATCGCTTTGCCAAACCATTGATCGGTCGGGATTCGCTCCAACAACCGCCGTGCAACCAACGCTTCAATGCGATCTTGAGATCGCAACATTGGGACAAGCTGTTCGTATTGGGGCTCAATACCACGTCGCAACATCGATTCGCAGACTTTGCGACGAACCATTGCGTTTCCATCAGCAAGCAGATCGTTCAACAAAGTCGATGAGTAGTCGGTTGACATCGTTCCACACAATTCGGCAACACCCGAACGAACGTTTGGCTCAGCATCACCAGCAAGTGATCCCAGCAGATCTTTCGTCGGTCGAGGACCATAGAGAACCATGTAGTTAAGCGCTCGCATTCGGTGCTTGACCGAGTTACGGGCCTCTTTTGCGACACCGATGAGGGACGGACCCCAACTATCGCCCATCGAACGGCGAAGCTGCGCGATGTTTTGGCGAGCCCAAGCCGAGTCGGGCTGTGGATGACGAATGACTTTGGCAAGTTCTGATTCGTAGTTGAGCATTGACGCTGGAACTTTTCCGTTCCAGACCACTCGGTAGACACCGCCGGCTGTTCCGCGACCACCAGTACAGAAGTAAAGTGAACCGTCTTCGCCAACCGCCAGATCACAAACATTCAATGGACGACCCTTAAGGAATGTTTCGACTTCGCCAGCGAATGTAGCGCCCTCTTCTTGTGTTCTTAAAGCCAGAATGCTGCCCTGCGCCCAGTCAGCCAAAAAGATTGTGTCTTGGTAACGTACAGGAAACTGTAGATGTTCGTACAACACAGCTCCGGTTGGAGAACCACGACCCGTCTCACAAGTCGCGGGAACCTGATCAATGAAGTGTTGAGGGAATTTCGCCCAACCACTACGCCAACCAAAATCACCACCGGCAGGAACGTTGAAGACCATCGTCGGACGGTACCACGTCGTTCCCATGTCTGATTCCATATCACTGTCGTGCACAAACAGATTGCCCGACGAATCGAAAACCATGTCGTAGGCATTTCGTAAACCGCCAGCCACTCGTTCGACTTTACTACCATCAATCGTGACGCGAACGATCGTTCCGCCGGGAGCTTTAGCGCCAATGGACTGTCCGCCTGGATCTTCGTAGCGTGGAACGAGATCGCCTTCGTATTCGTGTTTGTAAGGGCTGGAGTCGGCAATCGTCTGACGAAGTTTACTTCCGTTTCCGATCAAGACGTAAATCATTCCGTCTGGACCAAGTTTGACTGAATGCGCTCCGTGTTCACTTGGCTGTCCCGTGAATTTCAACAAAGTTGAAACAACCTTTAGCTGTCCTGATTTGTTTTTGTCTGTAAGTTTGTATAGTCCCTGACCATGGGGGCCTTCGGCAGTCACATAGACGTCGCCGTTGAGGGGAAGAATTCCTTGACACGTGTTGACTTCCTCACAGTAAACGCGGACACGATTTGGAGTTCCTTGTGGCAGGCTTGGGTCAGCGATCATTAGCGGGCCGCCTTCTTTAGAAAGCAGCACACGCCCGAATTCATCAAACTCCATGGCGATCAAAGATCCTGTCTCTTTGTCGGAGAGAACTTCTTCGACACGAAACTCTGGATCGATGGTGAACCGGCCTTGATTTTTAGCTAGAGGAGTCACAACCGCGGAAGCTTGAGTGGCGGGCGTTTTCGGTGCGGCAGAATCCTTGGGAACTGGAGGCGCAGAGTCTTGAATGGTTTCGCCAGGCATCACGACGGGAGTTTGAGCAACTTGCTTTGCCGGCTGTTGTTGTGTTGTCGACGGCGTTTTCTTTTTCGAATCCAGCGCCAAATGACTGGAGATGTTCAATTTGGTGGCCGGTAGCCAGCTCAAATCTTTGAAGCGGGTTTTTTCCCAGTCTTCAATTTCTTGAACATGCGTTTTCCAACTGTCGTCGGAAACCAAACTTCGGTACCGGATTTCACCTTTTTCTTTAACGCGTAGTCGAACCGCAAGTCCTGGCTGAGCGCCTTCGAAGTGCCGTACTTTCGCCGCCACCAAGTTGACACCTGGCAACAAATAGTCAGTCACATCGACCTCTGTTTTTGAGCCGTACGACTGTCCGCGAGCTACGAGCTGATCATTGATATAGAATTCGAATTCGTCGCCTGCAACAAGTTGCAATTGCGCTTCGATTGGCTTAACCAACGTAAACCGTTTCCGGTAAAAAACTTCGCCTTGCGACTGATCGTTCTGTTGAATATCGATCTGAGGTGACCAGATAAAGTTGGCGTCTTGTCCCTGCAACGCTGCCGGCACCGAGCAGGCCATCGCAACCATGATCAACGTCAACGCAATGGTTCGCGCCCAGCGATGCGCTGCTGGTGCAATTGCCGATCGAACGTGCAATGACGGAACCTGTGAATCGTATGAAAACTTGCGATCTTCCATGATCACTCACCTCGATTGAGCATTCTTAATTGCTAGCCAATACGCTAGCGAACCGGTAGAGAAAACTCTTTACCGGCAGTAGTCTCTCTCGGTATCGGCGAGGCTGACCTCACGAGTTGATAAAGTTTGCCGATTTTTTCGGTATTCACGCTTGAGTTGAGTCTGAGTGCCAGCACAAAGTCTTAAGAGGGCAAAACGAAAGCGGAACTACCTCGATAATTATTCCGAAACTGGTTTTTCGTAATCAGGCGCGTTGAATTTTTTACGCAAAGCGTTGTACTCCTTTTTCAACTCAGACCTGATCGATACGTAGTTCGGATGGTCGAAGAAGTTGATCATCTCGCTCGGGTCTTTTTCTAAATCGAAAAGCTGCCATTCATCTGTCGTTGGCAAGTAGAAGAGCTTCTTGGTTTTGGTACGCACCCCAAAATGTTGAGGCACCGCGTGCTCACCCAGCTCATAGTACGCATAGTAAAGTGAATCGCGGACGGTCTTAGTTGAGTCCTTAAAAATCGGCACCAAAGAGTGCCCCTGAATTTCTTGGGGAACCGGCTCACCCGCAATTTCTAAAAATGTAGAAGCATAATCGATATTCTGGATCAGAGCTTCCGGCTCGGTCCCGGGCGTTATCGTGCCAGGCCACCTGATAACAAATGGCATCTTAAAGGATTCTTCAAACATCCAACGTTTGTCAAACCAACCGTGCTCCCCAAGATAAAACCCTTGGTCAGACGAATAGATCACGATTGTGTTTTTTGCCAAATCATTTTCGTCAAGATACTTGAGCAGTTCGCCAACACTTTCATCAACCGCCATGACCGTTTCAAGGTAGTTCTGCATGTACCTTTGGTACTTCCACCGAACGAGTTCTTTATGGTCGATCTTTCCAGCTTTATGATCTGCCACAAACGTGGCGTTCTTCGGCATAAAATGAGCATCCCATTTTTCCTGTTGGGATTTTGTCATCCGGTTATATTCCGGAGGGCCATACTTTCGAAATTCTGGAAGCTCGAGACCAGGTCTTTCTTCGTCACGAATCTTGAGGTCATAGGCCCAAGTCATGTGTCGATCAATTTCCATTTCGTTGGCGGCAAGCAAAGCACTTCGATTCTGGTAGTTATCAAACAGTGAGTCAGGCTCTGGGATTTCCACGTCATCGAGCGTGCCGAGGTGACGCAAGGCTGGAGCAAACGTTCGATGGGGAGCTTTGTGCTGACACATTAAGAAGAACGGTTTTGATGGGTCACGACCTTCGAGCCATTTCAAACTTTTTTCCGTAGTCAGGTCCGTTGCGTAGCCTTCAAATTGTTTCTTGTTCCCGTCCATTTGGATGAACACGGGGTTGTAATAACTTCCTTGTCCCGGAAAGACTTCCCAAAAATCGAATCCAACAGGGTTCGACTTAAGATGCCATTTCCCGACCACGGCTGTTTGATAGCCTGATTTTTGAAGCGCCTTGGGCACCGTCCATTGCGATTGGTCAAACGGTTGGCGAGAATTTCGCATGAATCCGTTCACGTGGCTGTGTTTGCCCGTCAAGATGCAAGCGCGCGACGGACCACAAATCGAATTTGCACAAAACGAATTTTGAAACAGCATTCCCTCTTTCGCAATCCGATCGATGTTTGGAGTCGGAGCCACCTCTGCCAAGTCGCCGCCATAGGCCGATATTGATCGGACCGCATGGTCGTCGGAAAAGATAAATAGAATGTTGGGACGTTCGTCAGCTTCTTCGTTAGTTCGGTCGTCGGCAAAAGTCGCGCCGCCAAATCTGAAAACAAAAAACACTGCGATGAACGCAAACCGCCATTTGAGTCTGTGTGTCATATTCTCATGATGGGTTTAGCCAGTCTTGCTTGCTCTTCGATCAACGACTGATCGGACTTTCGTTTGAAATTGTAATCAATGATTAACGAGAATCACGCGGTGGCGCAGAGATGGCAGGATTGCGTCAGCGTCTTCACCACTTGAACGCGGCCAGGGTGGCACTGGCTTTGCCCAATAGCGTCCGGAAAAAGTTGCATGCATCGTGAACATTAAGTCTTGGGTTTCGTACCGTTGTGGAGTTAATTCAAAACGGTGTTTCGATTTGAGCAATGCATCAGCTTCTGCGGTTTGGCCCCATCAAGTATCGGGAGGTAAATATGTTCGCCGACTCGGCAAGTTTCTAAATGAATTGAGAAGTGAGGAGAGCCACGGGAATCGAAAGGTCAACACTAAGTTCGCACTACGAAGAAAGCGATCCCGAAGGTGACTCCCACTCTTTCGAAGAGTTCAACAGCGTATCCACCGCTTCTGATTCAAGCGTATTGGAAGACGGTTATATCAATGACAGTTTCCGGTTGGACTTTACTCCTGATTCAACCACGCTATCAACGTCCAGCTCGGGTGAGTTGATCAGCGATAGTTCCGGTGGCGGAAACGACACAGTTGACGCGACTTCGATCTCGATTGACAACACCTACGGTGAAAAAGGAGCTTTCGAGCGATCCAGTACAATTGAGTACAACGAAGAGACGCCCTACCAAACCAATGGTACCGATGTCACTCGCTGGACCGACAATTTCGCGTACACGGTTACCGAAATCAGTGTCGATGATGTCACCGGTGACGATACGGACACCAGCGGATCAACCGGCAGTGGTGGTTCGACTGGCGGCGACGATGGCGTTGGCGGATTTGGTGGAGGTGGTTTTGGAGGCGGGCCTGGCTCAGACAGTGGAGGCGATGATTCACCAGGATCTGATGTCTATGTCTACGAAGACGAAGAGTTCCGGCACGAGTTCAGTGGTTCGTCTGTATACACCCACGACAGCGAATTTTTCTTGACGCACATCAATCCAACATTGTCGTATTCCTACGAAAACAATTCATCGGCAACGTCGGCAGATGGATCGTCTTCGTCGGCTTCCAGTGGCACCTTTGAAGGCAAACCCGCACACACGGACGTCGAAGCCTTCTCATCGTTCGAAGCCAATTCTTCGTACAGTGAGGATGGGCTTTACACTGACGCCAACCAAGTTGACACGTTGAGATTGGTCTTCAAAGAAGAGATTTCCAACACCGCAGCACTAATCGATTCGTCAAACTCTTCCGCAGGCACGTATTCGGACTCTTACCAAGCCACAACTGGGGTTGGTGAATTCTCTACTGAAGAAGTAGACACGACGATCATCACCAGCGTCCTCACCGTGCACGGACGGACGACGACTTGGGAAGACTGGGCTGGAAGTGAAACCGATGACACCGATGAGGGATCAGACGATGATGGAGCGGGAGACGACGGGACTGGCGATGATGGAACGGGGGACGACACGGGAGACAGTTCGGACGACTCTGACGAAGATACCCGACCAGAAAAAGGCGATCTGTTGGTGACGCTGGCGACGACGGTCACGAGTATTGGATCGGATAACGCTCAGTTCACTGAAACGACCGACTTCGGTAGTTCAGGCGATGGCGGAACGGATAGTGGTGACAGCAACTTCTCCACCAACTCGGGCGGCGAGTGGGATGTCACGAGCTTCGAGCGGATCGAATATTTCGAAGGTGGTTACGTTGACATCTACAATTCGATTGACGGCGACTCGTCTGGCAATTCAAACGTGAACACCGACGGAAGGTTCGAAGGGGATTATACGGGCACGTCATTTGACGGTTCGGACTACGACACGGAAGTTGATTCGGACTATTCGTCATCGGGCACAACGGAATCGGAATCAACGATTGGTGGTTCAACGACCCTTGAGTACTACGAAGACCAAGTTCTGTCGGCTAGCGGAACGATCACTCAGGACACGACGACGTCGGGTGAATCCGAAGCCTCGTTTGAACGTCGCAATGAGAAGACCGGTCAAACCAACGGCCAGGACTGGGACACGCTTGGGCACAGCGGCGACGACTTCACAGACGAGTTCAACAGTAACGAAGTCACGACATGGACTTCGTCGCTGGATGCAGAAGGTAACTACCAGTTGGACGAAGATGTCGTTCGCAACAACACCTTCAGTGGCGAACATTCCCAATGGGACGTCGGCGACGATGTGATTGACGACGACTCCGGAAATCTGGGCGGCAGTAGTGGCGGTGGCGACGTGGGGGCCGGAAGTTCTGACGGGACAACCGGCGACGGTGACAACGAAGGAACAGTCGTCGGTTCGTACGCCTACACCAACAACGATGAAGGAGGCGGCTTCGCAGGTGATGGGTACGGAAGCTTTGGCTTCGCCGCACAATACCGAAACACCAATGGCGCCGACAACTTCGCTTTCACAAGCTTTGGTGAACCCATCGGCGGTTCAG
>CAZPBE010000049.1:0-42826 GCA_964584615.1 uncultured Pirellulaceae bacterium
TCTTCGCGCTCATTTTTTGAACCGCTGATGAACGCTGATGTTGCTCTGTCATTAGCGCTTATTGGTGGCAATTAGTGGTTGGTTGAAGTTCGGTCAGAACTTATGCCCTGAGCGAACCGGTTCTTCTAATAGCCAAAACTCGGTTTAATTCAATGCAATTGTAGGAATAGGTAGCTTGGAAGCTTAGGTCAATTCGCCAGCCTAGGTCGCTAGCATGCCTGAACCAAGCGCAGGCTCCTGTGCCGCCCTTTAGATCGCTAAAAATTCGTTTCACCTGCTAGGCGATTAGCTAATCAAGCAATCTAATTGGTCGTTCAAGGATCGGTTATTGATTGAATAGACGGACCCATGGCACATACGCCCAAATTCAACAATTTGTTCTCGTTACTGTTCCCTCCGCAGTGTGTTTGTTGCCGAACGCAGATCCGTTGTAACGATTGGGCAGTTAGCGAATGTTCTCGATCGGCTATATCAGGTGTGCCTCCTGCCGATTCAGGCACACGAGATGCCAGGCGTGAGTTTGCATCGCACTGGTGTGAAGACTGTTGGGGCCAGCTTCCGGACTTTGACCAAATAGGTTGTCCTACTTGTAGCGCTGTCATTCCGCGCCCGGCCGCTTTTGGTGATCGGTGTGCCATTTGCCTTCGTGCCGATTTTAAGTTCACACAATGCGTTGCGCTCGGGAACTATGAAGGACTACTCAAGCAGTTAGTAGTAAGCTTCAAGGGTAACTACGAAGAGCAGTTGGCGATTCAGTTGGGTAAACTGCTTGGCTATCAATTGGAGCGATATGACTTTTTGCCACAAGTTGATTTTCTCCTGCCGGTTCCGACTCATTGGCGTCGTCGGCTGAAGCGAGGATTTCACGGGGCAGGCGTGGTCGGCGAAGGAGTTCGCGCAGTTACTCGTGTCCCGGTCAACAACAGTTTATTGTCGTGTAAAAAGCTTACCCAAAAACAAGGCATGTTGTCCGAGCCCCAGCGGTTTGCGAATGTCAAAGGCGGGTTCCAGCTTAATCATTGGGCCAATGTTGAAGGGGCAACCATCATGCTTATCGACGACGTGATGACTTCAGGCGCTACCCTCAGCGAAGCCGCCAACGTGTTGCTCAAATCTGGAGCCAAACAGGTTTACGCCGCAGTAGTCGCTCGCGGAACACGGAGCCGATAACGTCAAAAACGGCGACTGGAAGGTTTAGTGACTTTCATCTAAATTGTTGTGGATACGCTTGGAACGTTTCACCCCAAACCACGCTCATGCCAGAATCCGAAGACCATTCCCCTCCCTTGCGGCTTGGCACGCGCGCAAGTCAGCTTGCGATGTGGCAAAGCAATTGGGTGAAGTCGCAATTGGAATCGGCTGGTGTCAAAGTTGAGTTGGTCAAAATCCAAACGCAAGGCGATGTGCAAACTGGATCGCTGGCTCAAATCGGCGGGCAAGGTGTGTTCACCAAGCAAATTCAAATCGCTTTATTGAACAACGAAATAGATCTGGCCGTTCACAGCCTGAAAGACTTGCCGACGGAAGACATTGACGGATTGAAGATCTGTGCCATCCCGGAGCGCGAAACAACTGCCGATGCATTAATTAGTCCCGAAGGTTTGGGCTGGAATGAATTGCCGGCTGGATCTGTGGTTGGCACCGGCAGCGTTCGACGGGCCGCGCAGCTTTTGCATCTTCGCGATGATCTGCAAGTCAAAGACATTCGTGGCAATGTGGATACGAGACTGAAGAAACTGGACGACGGGGAGTACGACGCGATCATTCTCGCCTCTGCAGGGCTGACTCGGCTAGGATGGTCAGATCGGATCGGCTATGAATTTTCGCCGGAAGAATTGTTGCCTGCCGTCGGCCAGGGCGCTTTAGGGTTAGAAATTCGTGTCGGCGACAAGCGGACAGAGAAGTGGGTAAAATCGCTCAATCATGAGGCAAGTTTCGGCTCGGCGATGGCGGAACGTGTCATGTTACGTACACTTTTCGCGGGCTGCTTGGCTCCAGTCGGCGCACGGACAATAATCAACGGGTCCAGCATTGAGTTGAAGGGCGTTGTCCTCAGCCGTGATGGAAAAACCAAAGTCGCCGAGCAGGCTGTAGGTCCAATCAACACGTATCAAGAAATCGGCAAAAGCGTTGCCGAAAAATTGATCAACAGTGGGGCTGATAAATTGCTTCGCGACGCCAAAGAGTAAACATAACCACTACGTGCAAGAATCATTATGAGCTTCACACAAGTTGACTACCAGAAATTCGCGGTTGAGAACGGGATCAATCTGGAATTGATCAAAGTGAGCTCGAGCGAAGAGCATGCCAGTAAGCTTAAATCCGTACTCGCCAATCAGGACGTGCCATTTCCGATCAGCCCGGATCAGGCTGCAAAGTATGTGGCCGACTACGAGTCAGGAAAACAATTTTCTGTCG
Organism: uncultured Pirellulaceae bacterium; assembly: GCA_964584615.1. Lineage (GTDB taxonomy): Bacteria > Planctomycetota > Planctomycetia > Pirellulales > Pirellulaceae > Mariniblastus. The sequence goes on from CAZPBE010000049.1 coordinate 2,419, forward strand.
GTGAGTTTTCGAAGTATACGGTTGATCTCGGTCAATACACAAATCAGCAAGACTATGCTGCGTACACGTTTGAAGAGCATTTGTCGTGGGCCTGTCTGGTTTCGCAGCAGCAAAAAACCAAACACAAGTTTGCTTGCAAAGAGTATTTACATGGTGAAGAGCTGTTTGAAATCAGCGAGACGGTCATCCCTGAATACTATCTTCTCAACGCGCGGATTTATCAGCAAACGGGTTGGCAGCTGGCGACGGTCAGCGAGATCATTCCAGCGGAACTGTTTTTTACATGCCACAGCCGAAAGTTCTTTCCCGTTACAACATTCATGCGACCGTTGGGCACCGACTATCTCGAGGAGCCAGATATTGGGCACGACGTTGCAGGTCACGTCGCCACGTTCACCATTGCCGCTGTTGCCAACGTGATGAAAAATCATGGTCGCGCGCGAGACATGATCTACGCCGAACGAGACGAAGAGTTGGTTGGCGTGACGGATGAAGCAAAAATAGCCGAGATCAAGGAACGGGCTGATGCATTGTTGGCTTATGCGGGCCGCATCTATTGGTTCACTGTTGAGTTCGGATTGGTGATGCAGGATGGCGAAGTGCGCGACTTCGGCGCCGGCATTCTTTCATCGCCCGGTGAGACGACCTACAGCATTGAAAGCCGAGAGTCGAACCGAGTCTTGGTAGACCCATCGAAAGATGAAGACCTGTTACGGTTGGCCAACACAGATTACTTGATCAGTGAATTTCAAAAGACGTATTTCGTCTCGGAAAGTTTTGATCACCTTGACTCGCTGACACCCGAACGAATTCTTGCCGCAAGCAAGAAAGCCATGTCGCTTCCAGACTTCACATGGCGTGACATTGTTCCCGGTGATCGCGTGTTGATGCTTGGTACGCACGCGACGACGACAAACGAAAAATATTATCGTCTGATGGCGAATCAGCCAATGGATGAGTGTCTTCAGCGAACCGCGATCAAGAATCTCAGGATGTATCACAGCAGCGATTTTGATTCGGGCCTGCTGGACCAGTTTCCGGCTAGGCCACCAGAGATTCCGGATTCGATCAAAGAGTGGTTTCCGACGTCTGAGCATGCGAAGTAGTCGCGCACCGGATTTCAGCCTCCAGTTACCTCAGCCAAAAGTTTGTAATACCACCGCCTTCAGGCAGGCTGCCGGCAAAACCATTACTACGAGCTTCGGTTTTGAAGTGCAATCTATCCAATCTATCCAATCGCATTCAACGCAGCGACGCCGGCGGCAACTTCTTCCGTGCTCGAGCAGATATGCGGTGCAAATCGAATGTAGCCATCTCTTGGAGTCACAATAATATTTTGGGCCGCAAGTGCTTGGCAAATGTCTGGTGCTGTTGAGACTTTGGGAATCAAAGACAAAATCCCAGATCGAGTTGCCCGTTCGTGAATGACCGGTTGGTACTTATCCAAATCCAATTGCGCCAGTGCCAATTCTTGTAGTTCAAACAAATGGTCTCGAACTTCTTCCCGCGAATATTTGAGATGTAATTTTTCAACCGCAAGAGACAGGCCATCCAGCACAGAATAGGCAACTGTTGAGTACTGAAACTTTTGCCCCGTCGTGTGAGGGTTCCAACGGTGGTCCAGGTAAGCGGTGTCTTGCTTCATGTGATCCGCCCCGGTCATCGTGATCTCAATCTTTTCGCGAAACTCGGGCGATGTATACATGACGCCGGTTCCCACAGGGCCAAGCATCCATTTCCAGCCCGCCGAAGCGACGGCCGCCACGCCCCACTCTTCCGGGTACACGGGCAAAGAACCAAGACTTTGCGCCGCATCGAGAACCAAATCAATGTTGCGCTCTTTGCAGAAAGCTCCCAGTCTTGGTATGTCGGCCGCATAACCGCTGGTAAATTGAACGTGGCTGAGCGCGATCACTTTGGTGCGCTCGGTAACGACCGATTCTAATTCTTCAAACGACCATCCACGTGCAAACGAATCGGGAATCGGGCCGGTGCCGCTGCGTGATTCCTGCGGAATGTCGGTGTCGGAGAGTTGGATTAACTCAACGCCTTTGTGTTTGGCTTGAAGAACCCAGGGATAATGATTCGCCGGATATTCGTTTAAGTAACTCACGATCTGGTCGCCCGATTGCCAGGGATAACCATTGGCGATCATGCAAATGGCTTCCGACGTGTTGGTCGTCATCGAAATATTATCCGGCGTCGTTTTCATCAGCGACGCAAAATTTCGACAGAACCGGTTGGCGATATGTTCTTCACCGGGGTATTCAAAGATCATGCCTCGGCCGACCTGGAGTTGCCGTTCAAGGGCGTGTTTGGCGCGCTCAGCAGCAGCCGTATAGAGATGTGAAACACTACAATGCGCCAAAAAGTTGACGTTGTTTTTGATTGGAAAGTGGTTGGCGCTAAGGTCGATGTCGAGCATGTTTTCGTCGTAGTATTTGTAAGCGTAAAAAACGTTCTTGTTGGAAGTGGGCCGAGACCGCGCTTCATAAATTATGATCAATTCAAAATTGTTACTCTGATCTGAGCGGCAGGGCGCTTGCCGCTCACATTTGTAAAAGCGGCCTAGCCCACGTTTTGCAGTCCCGCCGCGATCCCATTGATCGATAACATGATGGCGTTTTGTAATTGCTTCAAATCAGAATGTGCCGGATTTTTGCGAATTTCTTTTAAAAGCGCCACTTGAATGTAATTCAATGGATCAACGTAGGGGTTGCGCACCTTGATGCTGTGTTGCAGCCAAGGTTCCGTGTCGAGGATGCCCCAGGTCTTGGTGATTTGTAAAAGCATCTCGCGACTTAGCTCAAACTCCGTCTTGATGTCGGTGAAGATCACGTCGGCAACTGCGGGTTTAGCCAGCTTAGCGTACATGGCCGCGATCTCCATATCTGCACGCCCCATTCCCAGATGCACGTTCGAAAGCATTGTGCGAAAGAAAGGCCACTGTTGATACATCGTTTGCAGTAACGCCAAGCGTTGAGTTTTGTCTGTCAATTCGTCGGTTGCTGATTGATCATCGTTCAGCCAGCTCGAGAAAGCCGTTCCGATCCCGTACCAGCTTGGCACATTGGCTCGCGATTGGGTCCAAGCGAATACCCAGGGAATCGCGCGAAGATCGTCAAGCGATTTCGTGGTCCGGCGGTGGGACGGGCGCGAACCGATATTCAGTTGATCGATTTGGTCGATCGGCGTTGCGGTTTGAAAGTACTCCAGGAAGTCATCATGTTCCACGAGCGATCGATATTTTTGATATGCCGTTTGGCTGAGCGAATCCATAATGTTGGACCACTTTTCCGTATTCTCAATTTCAGGCCGTTTGCCTGTTGAGCAAATCATTGCGTGCAAAACTTGTTCAAGGTGTCGGCTTGCAATGGCGGGTTCGCTGTAGCGAGAGCTGACGACTTCGCCCTGTTCGGTAATTCGAATTCTTCCGCGCACTGACTCGGGCGGCTGAGCAAGGATAGCTCGATTTGTCGGACCACCACCGCGACCTAGAGATCCGCCGCGACCGTGAAACAAAGTCAACATGACGTTTTGATCAAGACAAGCCTTCGCCATTTGACGTTGAGCCGTAAACAGCATCCAGTTGGCTCGCATAAAGCCACCGTCTTTGTTGCTGTCGCTGTAGCCGATCATGATTTGTTGTTTCCGTTGTCGCAATTCAAGGTGCTCGGCGTAAAGCGGATGATTGAACAGCTCAGTCATGATCGCCGGTGCCGCCAGCAAGTCGCCGACCGTTTCAAACAGCGGAACGATATTCAGCTTTCCAAGCAATCCGGCATCGCGAGCCAGAACCAAAATCTCCAACATGTTGCTGACACCTTCAGTCATGCTGATGATGTAGGTGTCGATTGTGTGTGCACCGACCTGTTGCTGGGCTTCATGGATTAACTCAAACAACGACACAAGTTTTGCAGTTTCCTGGTCTTCTTCGGACGCTGAGGCTTCGTCAAACGAGTCCAATTGGAGCAGTTTTGCAATCGAGTCTTTCGAGCTGTCTGACTGATGATTGGTCATGAAGTCAGTGAGCGCTTCAATTCGTTTGGGTTCCTCGAGTGCCAAATAATCCTCGGCAACCCCCGCCGCTTTGAGGACTTTTGCTAATGCCGTTCGATGGTGGCGGGCGTGTTGACGAATGTCCATCGAAGCCAGATGAAACCCGAATACGTCAACAGCTCGAATCAGACGTTCCAATCTTCCGCGCGCAAGAAACTGACCTTTGTTAGCCAGCAAGCTCTCCTTGATCGCAACAAGGTCGTTACGGAATTCCGCTGCCGAGCGATAGGCTCGCGGGTTGTTGGTCTGGTCGCTCCAAGGTTGTTCGTTTGCGTCACGAGTGGCGCGCAGACGGCGAAACATCAGCACTAATTTTTGTCGATACGGTTCCTGGCCAAAACGATCAAGTACATTGAATTCGCTTTCGTCTGCCAACGTGCGATCCTGATCAAGGCTGTCCAGAAAAGGCTGGCTGAAACTGGTTCGATTCGTGCTGCAACTCAATAGTTGGTACAAGGCATCAACATCGTAAAGGTAGAGCGTCAACACTTGCTTTTTTTGCGCTCGCAAAACATCTTCGGTGACGGCATTGGTCACAAAAGGATTTCCGTCGCGGTCGCCACCAATCCAGGTTCCATATTTCAAAAACGTTGGAACTTTAAATTCGTGGTCAGGGAAATTTTGTTTTAGCGCGTGTTCGATTTGTTCATAAATTCTCGGCACCAATTCGAATAACGTGTTTTCGAAAAAATACAAACCTGTATTGCGAACTTCGTCCATCACCGTCGGGCGGCGCTCGCGAGTTTCCGAACTTTGCCAAAGCAATTCAATATGATCTCGAAGCAACCCGACTTTTCCGTCTCGCTCGTGGAGGTGCAAATCTCGCGATCCGACGTCGGAGAGCAATTGTGAAACTTGACTCAGAATCTGGCGAATGGTTCGCCGTTTCGATTCCGTCGGGTGCGCCGTAAAGACGAGCATGATCAACATGGAGTCAAGGAATGACTGGACTTGCTCTCCGGAAAATCCTTCTAGCTTAAGCGTCTCGATGCCACCGATGATGGTTTCATCCATCGAAGTTCCGGAGCTGAATGCAGTTTCAGCGCGCTTACGTAAGACTTGGACTCGCTGTCGTTCTTCAGCGAGATTGACAAGTTGGAAATAAGTCAGGAAAGCCTTGATCGTCGAATCTGCCAAAGACAGATCACCGACAATTCGCGGCATGATTTCTTCCAGCCTTTGGGAAGCGGTGGAGTCGCCTTGCCGCCAGGCCTTCGCCATCGCGCGGACTTCCTCTTCCAATTCGAACGCTTCATGACCATCTTGATGAACGATGGTTTCGCCGAGCAGGTCGCCCAGTAGTCGAATGTTGGATCCGATATCTTGTTTCATGGGTCTACGCTTGTTTCCACAGCTATTGAATTTCTACACTTTTGATTTTCGCATTTTCAGATCGATTCCGCGATGCCCCAACTGAATTTTGAATCGGTTGTGGAGAGTTGGCGACCGCTAACGCTCATCAAGGTTCGCGCATCGGTCACTACATGTTGAAGTTGACACCAATTGACCGCAATTTAGAATGCCACCTTCGTGAAATAGCACCCAAGCACCTCAAGCGGGTTGGCGAGTTGAACCGTTTGCACTGATTCAATTCGCTTCGCCCCCAACCACAACTGCCGCAGGCATTGGAGTAATCAAATGGCCAAGATGTATTTTGAGTCTGACATCAACACAAAAGCGCTCGATGGGCTTTGCGTCGCAGTCATTGGCTATGGAAGCCAGGGACGCGGGCAGTCAATGAATTTGCGCGACAGTGGTGTGAATGTGATTCTTGGCTTGCGCGAAGGTGGCAAAACTTGGAACGCGTGTCAGTCCGACGGATGGCAACCGCACACCATTGAAGATGCGGTCAAGCAAGCCGACATCATCTGTATGCTGACTCCCGACATGACGCAAGCGGAAACATACAACACGGTGATCGCGCCAAACATGAAGCCTGGCTCGACTTTGTTGTTTTCACATGGCCTATGCGTCCACTACAAATTTATCGAAGTCGCCGCAGAGAACAATGTTGTCATGATCGCGCCAAAAGGCCCCGGCGGACTGGTTCGAACTCAATACGAAGAAGGCTGCGGAGTGCCTGGCTTGGTGGCCATCCAACAGGACGCGACAGGCAATGCGCTTGAGTTGGCATTGGCTTACGGGTGGGGCGTTGGTTCTGCGCGGGCAGGAATTATCGAAACCACGTTCAAAGAAGAGACCGAAACCGATCTCTTTGGAGAACAAGCTGTTCTATGCGGTGGCTTGAGCGATTTGATTTTGTCTGGCTGGGAGACGCTGGTTGAGGCTGGGTATCAGCCGGAGGTTGCTTACTTTGAATGTTTGCACGAAGTTAAACTCATTGTCGACTTGATTTTCGAAGGTGGCTTGGAACGCATGCACGAGTTTGTTAGCGACACAGCCATCTGGGGCGATATGATCACAGGACCACGGATCGTCAACAAGGAAACCAAGGCCGAAATGAAACGCGTGCTGACTGATATTCAGGACGGAACGTTTGCCAAGCGTTGGAAAGAAGAGCACGAAGCAGGATATCCTGAGTTCAAGCGTCTTCGCCAAGTCGACCTTGATCACCCTATCGAAACGACGGGCAAGGAGCTGCGAAAACACTTCTCGTGGTTGCAGGAAAAGCAGGAAGCTTAGGCTGTCATGATCAATGATGACAGCGATGGTGAACCGGTAGAGTCCTATCTTCATGAAGAAGTGCTCGAGTTGGACGATGCGCAATTACTTCATTTGCTCCACGATGAAATGGAGTATGCGCTCGACCGAATCTACACGAGCGAGCAAGGAAAAACTCCGTGTGCAGCGGTGGATCTGGAGAGTGGTTGTGAGCTTTTACTCAAACGCGAAGATCTCTCGCGCGTGCACAGTTATAAGTGGCGTGGCGCGACGAACAAAATTGCTTCGATGTATGCGGCGGGTTTCATCGGCAAATTGGTTGCAGCTTCGGCTGGCAATCATGCTCAAGGCGTCGCATTGGCTGCCAAAGCGCTGGGGCTGAATGCCACCATCTTCATGCCGCTTTCGACGCCGCTGTTAAAACAACGCGCGGTCAAACAATTTGGTGGATCGTTCGTGGAAGTTCGGTTGCGTGGTGACTCGTTTGACGAATCGGCGGCAGCGGCCAAGCAATTCGCAGCCGAGAACGGAGGCGTGATTGTCCAACCGTACGATGATATGCAAGTCATTGGCGGCCAAGCCACCATCGGTGTTGAGTTGGTTGAACATATCAAGTCGCTTGACGGCGCCGAACCAACACACGCGTTTTTGGAAATCGGTGGCGGAGGTATGGCGTCTGGTGTCGGATCGGTTTTACGGGCTTCCTTTCCCAATATCAAACTGATCGGAGTCGAAGCCGAACACCAAAACAGTATGGGTGTTTCGGTCGCTGCTGGTTCGCGGCAGACGTTGGAAGAGATTGATCGTTTTTGCGACGGTACCGCGGTAGCAACCCCCGGCGAGTTGCCGTTTCGATTTTGCAGTTTGCTGATCGATGAATTCATGACCGTCACCAACGATGAAGTCTGTCAGGCGATTCAATTTCTTTGGCAGAAATTGAGGATCATCGTTGAACCGTCCGCTGGGATCGGTGTGGCGGCGGCAAGAAAGTATGGGCTCAAAGAATCGGATCAGCCATTGACCGTTTTGTCTGGTTCCAACGTAGACTTCATGTCTTTGCCCAAGATAGCCAAGCGGGGCCAAACGGAGCGGCCGGAAGAAAGATATTTCACGTTTGAGATTAGCGAAAAATCGGGTTCACTGATCGGGCTTTTGGATCAGTTCTTTGGCAACATGAACATCATCGATTTTCAATACGGCAAGATCGCTAACGAAAAAGCTTTCCCAGTGATTGGAATTGAAGTTCCATTGAGTTCTGTCGATGAACTTCAAAAATTTTTGCAAAGCGCAGACGTTCCGCCACACAAAGAGTTGACCAGTTCTCCGTTCGTCGATTTTCGTGTGATTCCGTTTCGAGCAGATTTGCTCAGCCATCCATTTTTTGCAGTCGTAACATTTTCGAATCGACCTGGGGCGCTGCGAGACTTTATGCGCGGTGCCAGTGAGTTCGCCGGCGTTTGCTACATGAATTATACGGACTCGGGACAAACCGAAGGCCAAGCCCTGATGGGATTCGAGTTTGTTGAACTTGCGAAACGAGACGCGTTTAACGATTGGCTCAAAGAAACGAACGCAAAGTTTGAGCCGATCTCGATGGAAACGGTTAAACAGTTCTTGCATACCAACGGCGACAAGGATTCTTGGAAGCAAGTTTCTGCCGACCTAAAGCGACCAAGTTGAAGGCGTAGGTTTCCCGGGCCAAAGGCCTAGCCGGTTACCTGGCCTGGGATGAAGCTTCCGGTGGATGAGTTGCAACGCAACCTGCCTCTACTCCTGCTTGCCCAGCAACCCAAGAATCTCTTCGTAACGATTCTTCCAACTCGACCAGTCAGTGGTGTCGTTGACCATTCCTCCCACGACGGTAATCTGCTCATTCTTTTTGATTTCGTCGACCAGTGATTGAGAAATGTCTCGAAGATCCCAGTTCTCATGTGGGTTGAACATGTCGTATCGGCCCCATTGAAGATGCACAGTGGTTGGCAGTTCAATTGTTTTCGTGGCCTCTGCGATTGCCCGTTGGCTATCTGCAAAGGAGAGCGGTGATTGAACGGCCGCATTGGCAAACAATTTGTTGTTGCTGGCTACCGTCATCAAAGCGGCTTCGCCTGCGAATCCGAAACTGATTACCAAACGTGACTTTCGGTCTGCAATCGTTTTATATTGCTGATCAACAAAAGGCACAATCTTCTCTGAGACAGCCGCCATAAAGTCCGGCCCCATTCCGCGGAGATAAACGACGATCGAAGGTTGGGCTTGCACATCGTCAGATTGAAACAACCGGTGCAAGCTGGTTGCCATTTCTCCGTGCTGGAGCGCCGAATCGCCATCAAACATATAAGCCACTGGATACTTCTGATCACCATCAGCGTCGTAGCCCGGCGGCGTTTGGATTTGAAACGTGATCGGTGGCGGGCCCGCTTTGTCCGACGGATCAGCTGGTTCGTCTTCCGTGGAATCGTCCGACTCGGGTTCCTCTTCTTTCGGCTCATCTTCCTTCGCCTCAGGTTCCAGCGTGTGCGTGATTAGCGTCGGTTCGCCCTGTCCATTGTCAGTTAGATAGTCGGGCTGTTTCCATTTTGGCATGCCAAACCAAGACATCTTTAGAGGCTCTTGTCCTCGAAGTCGAACTGCGAATTCCATTTCGCCGGCATACATGGTGCTCGTCATTTCCTTTGAATTAAGCGCATCGAGCTGCGGCTTAAAGTTAACCAGGAAGCAATAGTTGACCCGCTGATCGGCCGGGAATTTCATTGCGTAGTAGTGAAAGTCGGTTCCAACTAGTTTCGTCATCGGTGCTTCCTGTCTTGCTCCCAGGAAGTCGCCAGCCAACGCAACGTCGGGTTCGTCGCCACGATAGATGAAGTAGGCGAGGTCATCTTCAACAACCGGGAACGATTCATTGCTGTCGATCCACTGGTCGATCAATTTCGATTTCGCTGTTTCGTCATTCAGTTGATTGACTTCGGCAAGGAATGACTGAAATTTTGGGCCGACAGCCTGATTGTTCTGTTTCGTTTCGCTCGCGATGGATTCCGAGGAAACCAAGTCAACTCGGGCGATCTCACCCAAGCTCCGCACGAAAACAGAGTTGTCCGAATAAGCTGGAACGGACCAGACCAAATCTTCAAACAATTTTAGTTCAGCGAGTTCTTCGTATTCTCCACTGCTGGATCTGGCTAAATGCAACGATCCTTTTTTGGTCGAAATTATCAAATGACCATCGACTGAAATCAGGAATCCATCGCCGGGATTGCGAGTCTTCCAATGCGGCTGTCCGGTTTCGGGATCAACGCAAGTCAGAATCCGCGTCGAATAAGCGAACACATTGCCATTGTCGAAAACGGGAATGTTGTAAGTGTTTTTGATGCTGCGTTCTTGCCATTTTTCTTCGGCGGAAAACTCCTCACCGTCCAAACTGATTGTGACGGCTTTTGAAAACTTGTCGTCCAATGTTAACAACACCGTTGCGCTATCGTTCTCTTGTCCGATCAAAACCGGGATCATTGCGCTACCGTTGCCGCCTTCGTGTTCGAACTCAAACAAAATGCTGCCGTCTTCAGGGTCAAGACCAGTCAATTTACGGTGTCCCGTTGTCAACAATAACTTACGTCCGTCAATCTCGATGACCGCGGGTGATTGTGAGCTGATTCGGTTGTCGCCGGCGGTCCATTTGGTTTCGCCAGTTGCCAGATCGATTCCGACCGTTGATTTTTCCTTGGCCCCGATTTGTACGATCAGAGTCTCGTCGGTGACGATTGGGGAAGTGACGAAGCCGTACAATGGCTGGTCAACTTCCATTTCTTTGGCAAGATTTCGCGACCAAACTTTTTCACCGTTGTCGAGCGAAAGACAAAAAAGTTTACCGGTCGCACTCAATGAGAAAACTTTGTTGTCGTGTACGACCGGAGTCGAAAGCGGGCCGTCAAACGAACCGTTTTCACCAACAAACATTGGCCCCAATTCGAAGTCCCAGATCGTTGCGCCATCGGCAGCATTGAGGCAGCGGACAAGGTCTTTCTCGCCGTCAGTAAACATGACGACGACCTGTTGGTTTGCCACGACAACACTGGAATAGCCGCTTCCAAGTTTCTTTTTCCAACGTGTTTCGAATTGAGTCGATGCAGTCGAACTGGATAACGTACCGTCAACGGTTGCCGCTATGCCATTTCCGTCAGCGCCGCGTAACGCCGGCCAGTCTTGAGCGTGAACAAATCCAACAAGAGTGTTAGCAGATGCGATTAACACGAGTGCAAGTCCAAGTTGCAAACAGCAGTGTGATCGTTTGATTTGAGTGTTCAACTTTTCTCTTCCATTAACCAAATAACAAAGGCCATTGCATCGATGAATTAAAAACGAAGTTGGTCGATAAGCCGGGTTCTGTCGTGGGCCATCATTTATCTAGGCACGCCATTGCTGACGCACTCAAGCAACCTACCCGAAAGTCATAACGCGACGAGCAGTCACTGCTTTCTGTTTGGTTTTGCTTCGGGTGGGGTTTACCAAGCCGCTTGAGTCACCCCAAACGCTGGTGAGCTCTTACCTCACCGTTTCACCCTTACCACGCAACTGAATTGCTTCAGCCCGTTCGGCGGTATACTTTCTGCTGCACTTTCCCTGATCTTTCAACCGGTCGGCGTTACCGACCACCCTGCTCTGCGAAGCCCGGACTTTCCTCTCGCGAAAATTAATTCGCCAGCGATCGCCTGACCAACTTCGTGACTTTATTCTACACCAGTCGAATGTCAAAAGAGTTGAGTTTCATGGACGCGGGTTTAGATAAACCGGTTCACGTAATTTTCGAGAAACTCCTGTCGACCGCTGACGTTGGGAGCGGCATCGCCTTTCTCCAACATGTACTTGGCCAGCGAATCAAAATCGTGTTTTCCTGTCTCGATGTCGGCACCAATGCCAGAGTTCCACGATCCGTAGCGCTCATCGACGAAGTTCTGTAAACCTCCGTCAGCCCGAATGGCGGCAGCGATCTTCAGGCCGCGAGCGAACGCGTCCATGCCGCCGATGTGAGCGTAAAACAAGTCGATTGGGTCGATGCTTTCGCGGCGAACTTTTGCGTCAAAGTTTACGCCGCCACTGCCAAGCCCACCATGCTTCAGAATGGCCAGCATCGACTGAGTTGTCAGGTACAAATCCGTCGGGAACTGATCGGTGTCCCAGCCCAACAATAAGTCGCCGGTGTTGGCGTCGATCGAGCCAAGACAATCCTGAGCTCCCGCATAGTCAAGCTCATGCATCATCGTATGGCCGGCCAGTGTTGCGTGGTTCGTTTCAATGTTCAGCTTAAACCGATCCATCAATCCATACGCGCGAAGAAAATTAATACACGCTGCCGCATCACTGTCGTACTGGTGTTTGGTTGGCTCTTTCGGTTTGGGCTCAATCAGGAACGTCCCTTTGAAATCAATTTTGTCGGCATAATCCACGGCCATGTTGAGGAACTGGCCAAGATGGTCCATCTCGCGTTTCATGTCCGTGTTGTACAGATTCATGTAGCCTTCTCGGCCGCCCCAGAAAACGTAATTTTCCCCGCCCAGTCGCAACGTAACGTCCATCGCTTTTTTGACTTGGGCTGCAGCGTAAGCAAACACGTCCGCGTTACAAGTTGTCGCCGCTCCGTGCATAAACCGCGGATGAGTAAACATGTTCGCCGTGCCCCACAGCAACTTGATGCCCGTCCGCTGCTGTTCTTCTTCCAGTGCGTCGGCAACCGTATCCAGAATTTCATAAGTCTCCGTCAGCGTCTCTCCTTCTGGCGCAATGTCTCGATCATGAAACGCGTAGTAGGGCGCGCCAAGTTTTTCCATAAACTCGAATGCGACGCGGACGCGGTTCACAGCGTTTTCGACCGATTCGCTTCCGTCATCCCAAGGACGATTCAAAGTGGGCATGCCAAAAGGGTCCGAACCGTTGGCGCGAAACGTGTGCCAGTAGACCACACTAAAACGCAAGTGATCACGCATCGTCTTGCCTTCGATGACTTCGTCCGCGTTGTACCATTGGAATGCCAGTGGATTTTCGGAGTCCGGGCCTTCATAACTGATCTTTGGGATATCGGAAAACGCGCTCATAGAGGCTCCAAGTGAGTCTTGATACATGGTGAAGATCGAAATTGGGAAACATGTTCCCTCAAGTAGAGCAGGATTATCGCACCGCCAGCTCGCACACTCAAGTCACCCTTGGGAAATTCACCACGCCATCAATCCGATTTAGAAATTTGAAAGCGGTTTCGTTTTCAACAATACCGATTGCACACTGTGTAACGGTAGAGGGCGGGTTCAGACTTTACGATGCAGACCGATTCAAAATCCAGTCGCCAAGCCTCGGCCACAGTTGCAAAATCGAGAATAAAATGCGAGTCTTGCCCGGCATGACAATCTCTGGCTTTCGTTTCTCGATCCCTCGAACGATCGCGCTGGCCAATTTTTCTGGCGGGATACCTTTTAGGTTTACACCAGCGCCTGGTTTGTTTGCAGCATTGTCGAGCGCTTCCGATTCCGAAGCATAGCGTTGGCCAGCATCGTTTCGGCGAATTGGACCCGGGCATACAAACATCGAATGAACATTGTCAGGACCTTCAAGTCGCAGCTGATGCGCGAATCCAGCCAGCGCGTGTTTGCTGGTCACGTAAGGCGCGACATGTCGCCAACCTGTTTTGGCCGCCAGTGAACCAATGTTAACGATTGATCCCGAAGTCACTTCTAAATGTGGCATCACGAATTGAGTACACCGAACCGCAGACAAGAAATTGACTTCCATGAATTGACGGTAAACTTCGACATCGACGTCGGCAAAGCTGGCTCGCGTTGATTGGCCAACATTGTTCACCCAAACGTCGATGTGTTGGCGTTTGGTGACGATTCGGTCGATACAGCCGCGAACGCTTTCATCGTCGGTCACGTCAGCCAATTCAAAATCGACAGATAATCCTTGAGCGATCAAATTCTCGACAACCGCTTGTAGGTTCGCTTCGTTTCGGGCAATGCTAACCACCGTCGCGCCGCGTTGAGCAAACGCTTCGACGATCGCCACGCCAAGGCCGCTGGAGCCGCCAGTGACGACGACGACTTTGTCTTTCCAGGTTGTAGCCATGCGCGACTTTGAACGAGCGGACGGTAAAAATGAGCAATAAGCGGTCAGGGACTAGGGCAAGCTTTGTCGCTAGCAATCAATGGCAAACCGCAGCACAGGATGCCTCCCAGTTTACCAGAGCCACCACAGAATTCGCTACTTAATCGATTTGAATCCACTTCAAACGTCGAATTTAATGGGGCCTGCCGAATTTTCGGGAAATGAAAGTTAGTGTTAAAGTTTGCCGGTTAGGTTGTCGATTCGAATCATAGAGTCCAAGGGGGATGGCAGAACTTTATGGTCAATATGCGCTTTCGCGACCACGGAATCAACGGTTAGGATGAACAATGTTTAGCTTACCTCAAACGACACAACTGCTTTCCCTTGTTTGCATTTTGGTTTGCTCGCCACTGGCAACGGGTTGCTCATCGTTGAGTTCAATGGCCAACAAAGATGTACCTGTCGCCAACGCAAAACCAAGTGCTGGCCAATATCGCGTCGAGATGAATTCTACGTTTGGAAAGCCCAAGGCTTACGTTGGATCGCTGCAAGGAAACATCACCGTTCAGGACGCACTGGAACAATCAGGGGCGGTCAAGAAATTCCGTTCCATGGATGTCGAAGTCTTACGAGTGGTCGATACAGCTGATACCGGAGCACGTGGTTTGCGAATGAAAGTCAACTACGACACAAGCGACAAATCAGTCATGCCAGAACAGAACTATGCGTTGCTTAATGGCGATCGAATTATCGTCAGCCCACGATCTACAGGGCCGATCAACAAGATCGCAAGTATGTTGGACAACGAGTAGAGCGAGCCTAGGTTCTATCCTTCATTCACTCTGGCGAAAAACCACCGGATCAGTTTGCCAACGTTCCCAGTTGTTTCGATAGACTGGGACGATTGTCGCCGAAACTTTCTCCGGTCTGTTGCTCGTAAGAAAGTTTTGCCATCGGTTGATGCTGCCGCACAAACGCGAGCACTTGATTTGCGGGAATTGACATTGAGGCAACTCGCATCGAGCGAGCAATGTTAACGCCAATAAATTGGCCGCGTAAATTGACCAAGGGGCTACCGCACTCTTCTGGTTTGAGAACCGAGTCATGAATGATGACGGTACCAAATCCAAATCGTCTTTGGCTAAACGGTCCGCCGCCCCAGCGATCTTGAACAATCTTCTTGGAGATTAGCGGGACTTCATCGACAATCACGACCTCTTGTCCGTTGCGTGCGATGACCATTGTGATGGGCTCGCCCGCCTTAATGTTCGAAGTGACCGCGTTGAAATCAGCACGATGTTGCATCTGAACTTTGTTGACCAGTTGGATTTTGTCGCCAACAAGGATTCCAAGCCGTTCAGAAACCGTACGTGGATACACTCGCAGTACTTTCAACCCGAAACTGGATTGCATGGTTGGGTTTCCAAACTGGTCCAGGTAATCGATAGGTTGAGCAAAAGGAGCTAATGTCAGTCCCATGTCAATGCAGTCGGTGCACTCATCCCCTGCCGCATTGATATCCTGTGGTTTGATCGTTGTCATGCCCAAGCTGATCGGCGTTTCGGAGTTACCAATGCCAATAACGATTTTGCCGGTTCCAAATTCGTTTTGATATGGAAACGAAATTGGCTCGAAGAACTCTCTGTCAGATCGGCTTTCCAACTCTAATTGCAACAAAGCGAGATCCTTTTGTAGGTCGCTGGCAATAATTCTGGCCTTCCATGATCGATCACCGATGGCACAAATTATGTTTCTAGTTAACAAGCTTTTCTTTGTGACGACCAGTCCGCCTTTGCTGACGACGGTACCAAACGCGCAAGGCGAGTTGTCGCAACTGATGGCCATTACGCTGGATTGATATTTCCGCGTGATGGGTCGCGCCGCGTTGAGGATTCTTCGCGACTCACGCTGAAACGCCCAGCTCGAATTTGCCGAAAGGACGGTTGCGGGTATTGGCTTGGCACTCACGGGAGTTCGATCGGTTGGTTTCGAGTTGGGGATTGAGAACAAGCCCGGTTCTGCGGGTGGCACATTTATCTGTTTTTTTTCCGAAGTCGGCGAGGCGTCCGATGGCTGCTGAGCGTCAGCCCGTTTCGCTGAGAACACGGCGAATGTTGAGGCCAGGAATAACGCAACCATGAACAAGCCGGTTTTTTGATTTCCGCTTGACCGTTGGACGGCTTGATCATTTTTGGTGGGGTTGTGCAAGTTGATTCTCTTTGCCTGTTGATTGTGTTGAATGCTGGAGGGAACGATGACTCGTAGGGAACGACGATTCGTCTGCTAGTTTTGACTTCCAAGTTTGACGTTGAGTTCCAGTGGTTCGCCGAATCGAACAATCGACGCAACAACTTTTTCTCCGGACTCTCGCGAGTGAATGATCTTCAACAGGCTATTGAAATCTTCGATGGGTTTGCCATCCAGTGAATGGATGACGTCTTCCGCGACCAAGCCCGCGAATTCAGCCGGTGAGCCTCGATGAACGTGCCGAACACGGACACAACGGTATCCGCTTTCCCCAAAGATGCCCAAGAACGGTTTTGATTTGTCGAGTTTCGCGGCAATCGCTGGGGAGGTTTTGTCGACATCGCGGGACGACATGACCGACAACCAATCTTCCCGGTATCGTTCGATTGGAACGTACATGTTTTGTTTAACGTTCATTTTCACGCTACTGCAAACGGCCAACACGTTTCCATTGAGATCAACCAGTGGTCCCCCTGAGTCACCGCCCATGATCGGACAGTCGGCAACAAGTTTACCGTTATAGGTTCCGGTGATTCGACCAAGTCTTATTGCTGCGGGTCGTCCGCGCGGAAATGACATTGGGTAACCAAAGGCGACACACCAGTCCCCCGGATTCTCTTCGTGAGTTAGCGGTACTGTTTTCAAATAGGGCCACGGACCTGGGTCAAGCAACCGGATCGCTGACGTGTCATTGGCTGCGTTTGAGCCAAGAGTGATCCCGTCCACGATCCGCCCATCGTACATTCGCACCTGTATTCGGCGACCAGCTTTCTGCGTTACATGTGAAGCCGTTAAAACGATGCCGTGTGACTTGATTAGGACTCCACTGCCGCTTTCGCCAATCGAGACCACACAAGGGATCACTTTCTGTTTCAACTTTGCGACCCGGTTTTCAATCTTAAACAACTCTTCCAAGTCACGAAGTTCTTTGGCTTCGCGCTCGGCCGCCAACCGCGCCAGTGATTCGGCCTCGGTTTTCAACTTGGCTTCGTTACTCGACTTGGCTTCGTTATTCGCGGGAGTCGCACTGACGGGAATCTCGGGCTCTGAATCGGTGAGTGGTTCTTGTTCTACCAATTCGCCGAAAGGGTCATCGTCAGACAGAGGGAAGAATAGGTTGTCGAGCCATTCCAAAATCTGGCCGTGAAATTCGGAGTGCTCTGTTGGCCACATCAAGCCTTGTTGATAGCCTTCAGGGACTTGAGCATCTTGCGCCGAAGCCTTGGCTGTTCCCAACAGCAGAAGGGCGAACGACAATAAAGCGATCAAGCGACAACTTTTACGCGCATCCAATCGTTCGATGCTCGAACGGCGCAGCAGACAAGATCGTAGAGAAGATGGTTCTTTGGGCATAAACTTGGTGCAAAAACATGGTGGAGCCATCAAGGCTCGTCGGCATACAAGTGTGCGTTAGACGATCAAGCTCCATTTGTCGCCGTGATGAAAACCACAAAAACATGTGGTTGCGAAAGTTGGCTGATGAGAGACTGGATTGAAAAAAGCACAATCATTCGCCTTTCTCGGCGATGCCTAATTATACGTCAATATTTGCGGATTTGCGAACAAGAAATAGTAACTCTGTGCGACAGATAGCAGGTTTTGGTAGGTTTTGGTCAAAGTGAGTTTTTGACTTAGACGCTCACAGAGTCTGTGTCGACTTTTTCCAAATATCCCGCAAATAGGGAAAAGACCACTGCGCAAACAATGGCACCGCCAACGCAAACGGTTGTGCCAATTGTAGACGCGCTGGGAGAGGACCAATACAGCAGAGTGTCTTGTTGCCGCCAGAATAAAAGGTGCAGCAAGGTTGCGAGAAATATCCTTCCGCTGGCGTTCGCAAATTGATAGCGATGATCGAACAAGACAGCGAAATAAATACACAGGGAAACTAGAAAATAAAACGCTACGATCGAGACGACAGTTTGCCAGCCAAGAAAAATCCCCGCCAACATAAGCGACGCGTAGACTGGATTGATTCCCGAATTTGATTCGTAATCAATGGCCCGATCACGTTGACGAACAGAAAAACTCAACATCGCCCCGGCAGCGACACCAACCGCTAGTCCAACCAGAATTGAGATGATTTGATCGGAGACGTTTCCAACGTACCGATTGCTTTCTCCAATCGAGACCAATCGCCAGCCGACCAGATTCACCCCTCGATGAATAAACAAAAAAGATAGTCCCGCAACGGATGCGAATCCGAAAATCGAAAACGGGACCTTTCTTTTTTCTGACGCAATCATCGTGAAAGTAAACAACGCGGCCAACAGAGTTAGGTGAAATGCAAATAAGGCAATCAAATTCCAATTGGGATAAAACAACACGTTTATGATTCCGGCATGCCTGTCGATAGATCGAAATGGGAGATTGGCTCCGCCGGAAGTGAGTTCGCGGATAAACAACGTCAGAAAAGCCATGCCCAGCATGAGTTCTGCGACGAGGTAACGGACGGAAATCGGCGCCCGGCAGTTTGAGCATTTCCCCTCGTTTCGTAACCATCCAACAATCGGCACGTTGTCTCGTACGAATGAAAGTTTCAGATTGCAATGCGGACAGTGGCTGGAACCAAGAATGCTTCGCCCGCGCGGCACACGCCAGGCGACAACGTTGAGGAAACTGGCGAAGCAACTACCAAGAAAGAAAATCCAAACATACGTAAAGAAATGCAGTGACTTCAGCTGCAACCATTGAATGGTGGCGAGATGTTTTTCAATTTCGTCGGCTATCGGATAGCCGCTGTTAAGAATCACCGGCAACAGAATCGGAATCACGAATAACAGCAGGAACACGAAAACCGCGAGCAGCCAAAGTACTGATTTTAGAAACCAACTTCGGCTCGACATGTTAGCTCCGCAGTTTGCAAAAAAAAGACTCCAGCAAAAGCCGGAGTGTTACTCAATGACCGGTTGAAACAGGTCGCTTTCAGTTTTCTTAGGAGATATTGCTTTCGTGATCGTAGCCTTCAAGATTTTTGTGACTGCCATCGCAATGTGGTTCGTTACCGGTGCGCTTGCACTGACATAGGAAGCATGTCTTTGATTCTTCGGCGGTGAAAACGTTGGGAACAAATTTCGTTCCTTTGTGTTTGCCGTCGCAAAACGGTTGAGACTCAGAAAGTCCGCAGGTGCAGTACGCGTATTTTTTTCCGGCCTCGATTTCTACTTTGGCTGGACAAAGGTTGGCGATTTTTGGCTCATCCATATCTTGGTAGCTCGCTTTGAAGGTGTTGAGAGTCTTCATATTAATCTAAGCTTTAACGGCGGATCGTTAAAGGGGCAGCTTGCCGTGGCGAGCTTTCGTTGCAAGAAAGTTGACCAGTCATCCCTTTGGCATTTCATAGCCGAAACGCTCCAACTCAAAATCGAAGACGCGCTCAATGATTTTGATTGTAGGTTCGTCGTAGTATTCGGCGATTGTTCGAGACTCTGGGCGGACTCCGCCAACGAGCTCGGGAAGCCGGTCAAGCTCTGGTTCGATGTCCAATCGTTGACAAACGCTCAACAAGTCGTCTTTCAAGTTCTCGTAACGAATAAAAAAATCAACGCATACCTTTTCGTCAATGGTATAAATCGGTCGGTCGAAGACTTGTTTGCGATTGGCGACGCACGCTTTGACCCAATTGCGAAACCAGACGACTTCGTCTTCCTGCTTGGCAGCTTCCATTTTGTGAAAGCCACGTTCCTGCATCCAGGCGAAGAAATGAAACGCTGAAATCGCTTTATCGAACGGATTGCGTACTACGCAAAACTTGAAATAAGAATCCCATGTTGCTTGAGGAAGCTGTTTCTTTACTGTTTTTGCGTGCATGTGATCAAACCAACGGTGGCGCTGAATCCCAAGCCAAGTTTTTTTCTTGACGCCGCGGAACCCAACGATCCCGGAATCTGATTCCGTCTCAGGTCGAAATTTCTCAAACGTCCATTCACCTTCAGGAAAACAATAGGGCTCAAAGAAAGACTCTACCGACGTACTGGCTGTCTTGATCGTTTTAAGATAAATGAATTGTTTGCGGTGGCTGACGAGCATCGTAAAAAAGTTATCTGCTGGAACGAAGTAAACCTGTTGAGAAAACCTGTCGTAGCGAATCGTGGAATCGATTTTGGTCGATTAGTGATTGCCGACTTAGACCGGCACCGCGATTCGACCGAATCCATTCGCGTTGGGAGTCAGCTTGAAACGCTGACGCGAATTATCGGCGCCACGGAAGACCGAGATAAGGTTGAGTCGCTCGAGGAACCCGTCTTGATTGAGTAGCGCCAAAGATTCAATTCTTGACTGCGGGTCTGACATGTTTTTGATTTCGATGGTGTCGGTGTTCTTGTTAAGATCGCCATCGTACTCGAGTCGAATTATCAGATCGTTGCCAAGCCTTTGAAAGGTAACGTCGTCTTGGGCGGAAGTCAGATTGTGCATGCCTTCGAATCGAATCGTATCCCTGCCGCCGGCCGCCTCTTCGTCGATAACGTTATATCCGTGACCCGGTTTGAAAACGTAGTAGTCGTTGTTGGCACCGCCAAACAAACTGTCGTTGCCTTGACCACCCACGAGAATATCGTTTCCGCGGCCGCCTCGAAGTTCGTTGTTGTCCTCATTTCCAAACAAGCCATCGGTAAAGTTACTTCCGATTCCGTTTCGAGGCCTCGAATAGTATGAGTTCATATATACGTTTGGGCTGTCCACTGGTGAGACGCCAACGTAGCTTGATTGGCCTGGACGCAAATCGATGTTAACGCGACGCGGAACGCCTTCAGCAGTAATGGTGTGACCCGATGTGGCAAGCGATTCGCGAAATGGATCAGGTGACGCCAATGAAAATACTTGTGGGTAAATAGGATCGTAAATGGTGGAGTCGAATTGATATCGATAAGCCCGAACATCAGCCGGCAACGGACTGGAAGCGAAAACAGAACTGCCAGCGTTACGATCACCCATCACGGATTCATCACGAGATCGTCCGGTGACTTCATTGAGTCCCACTAGCGTTCCGACGCTACGAAGCAATTCGAAAAAACCTTGCTTGCCCGGAGTCAAGTCGGCCATGATCGGTGAATTCGTATTGATCACGATGTCGCCGTCCAAGTCATCTCCAAACCGATATGCCAATACATCCGAATTGATCGCGGCTTTGAAAATCATGGTGTGCGCTTGATCGTTACCGGCACCGGGAACAACATGCTGGAAAACATGCTGGCGGTTCGTCTTATTCCAAAGATTGATCGCCGACTTCATCACCGTTCGCTCGTCGGTCGTCAGCGTTGCGAACCCGGCAAAGTCCGGATTGCCCGTCAAGTACGATGGCAATCCTGATGCAAATGCATAAGAAGTATAATACGGCAATGCAAAATCAGCATCCGCGGCAATGTCATCGGCAAGCGGCTTTGGGTACAACGCGACGCTTGACCACGGCGTGTGGCTTGGGGATGAACCGACTGGCTGCACACCACGGGCGAAAGCTTCTCCGACTTCTTCAAAATCCTGGATGATCGTTAGCCATTGAAATTGGCCCTTCGAAAATGTTCTTAGCTCGCCAGCAGGCAACGTCACGTACTCGCCTGCTACAAGATATCGCAAGTCAGTATCCGAATAGACTTCGACTTGGTCGTTGGATCTAAGGCCCGTCACATCCAAAACCGATGTGATCCGTTCATCAGGACTCAAATAGCCGCTATTCGGCTGCTTGATTGCGCCTTCAGTAATTTGAAATTCGATGCTGCGTCGATTTAATTGATCGACGCCATCAATATCTGCGGCATCGAGCGCCAAATAGTGGTCACCAGTGACGGTTGGAGAAAAGAATCTCTGTGAAGCACTGGATAATGCTGTCGAGGTTCCATCGGGCTTAACGATTTTGTACTTCGACCAATAGCTCAGTTTGTCGATTTGGTAAGTCGTTCCCGCTTTCATGTTGATCCGGTGCCAATCGACATCGGTCTTCGTTTCGAAAGCGTTTTGAATTCTAGCGGTTCCAGTTGATAGATTGGCAGTCCAAGAAGTCGATTCATCACCAGCGGCTTTGTCTCCGGGCGCGAATCCAATATCGTAAAGTCCCGTCGATGTTCCGTTTGATGCGAATGCGTCAATCACGTAGTTGGAAGTATAGGTTCCCGGCCGATCTTCGGCAGTGAACGTAAATGCCGAATTGCCGCCGGTAACGAAGTTGTTTTCTTCGTCAAAAATTGCCAGCCGGACATCGGACAACGGGTCTGCGCCAATCCCGCGCGGCGCAAACCGGTAAGCACCCCATTTGACAAGATTGGCGACGAATCGATCACGGTCACCAGCGATCTCGATCGCGCCGGTATCCGAAGAAGCTATATTTCCACGAGAATGATTTCCAGCAACGCCCGGTGTGTAGTCATCCGACTTCTCCGCAGCGACCCAGAAAGCCTCATCACCAGTTCCAACGACCACGAAATAGGTTGACTCTTCATCGATCGGTGCCGTGAATTTCATAAAGTTGGAGTAATACGAATCAGGACGATCGACATACACGCCTTCAGAATCGTAAAGGGCGAACCGATGGCTTCCATTGAATTGATAAGTGAATCCGGGCACAAGTTCCACTTTGAACCAATCGCTGTCGTACCGATATTCGCTCAAGCCATGGACACGGGTTCCATCCAAAGGCAACACGCCGGTGGTCGTAACGTCATTTGCGTAATCATCGAATTGGTCGGACTTCAAAATGTATGAGCCTGTCGCACCACCGTTTGCGCGAACACGAAAGTAGTGAGTACCAGTTACAGACGGCGTGTAAACAATTCGCTTGTTGTTACCATCGAAATTGGTGCCCGTTTCTCGAGCACCGCCAGGACCAAACATATCAAAAACGGATTGCCCAAGTGTTGTTCCGCGTGTCGACTGTGAAGAGACTCCAAGCAAGTCGATTGTATAAGCAGTCCCGGCTTGCAACACGTGTTCAAAAAAATCAGCGTCACCCGGAGTCTCGATCGCGTCGTTGACGTAATCTTGTTCCCTTAGGTCGTCTCCAATCTCAGTTGCTGTATCGATGGTACCACCGACATCGTTGTAGTTGATTTCGAATCGATAGCCGCCGACACCATTTCCGCCGACACCGATAAAGTAGTCACCAGCTGATCGCGTATGGTCGTAGCTCACTGTTCGCGGTAAGTACATGTTTGTCTTCGAACCTGGTAACGCGTTACCAGCAGCATTAAAGATCTCAAAACCGCCGTATTGTTTCCGCGTGTTTCCATCAAACGTATTTCCAGACAGCGTAATGTCGTAGCTGTAGTGTTGTTTGAAAAAAGAGACTTTGAACCAGTCAAAGTCGTCTACAACTTCCACTGCACCCAACTGGAATGCACCAATCGCGGAGTAAACGCCGGTCGTGTTGATATTGTCTAGATAGTCATCAGTCATCACTAATTCCTCGATGAAAGCGTTGCGATCTGATCGAATGAAATTCTGTGATCGCGTCGGTGGCGTGTTAGCCACTATTTGCATTAGCGCTCGCAAATCGTATCCACCAACCTGCTCATTTTAGTTGGGCTGTGGTCCCAAGATAAATGTCGGCAAAAATCCAAAGAAAGATTGAAGAGAAGCCGTTCGATAGCACGCGAAAAGCCGGTTATTGCGGCAATTCTACGAGCTTTCCCCATTAGTTGGCCGGCGTTTTCCTAAGTACTCGAAACAGTCGTATTTGATTGGTTGTATTGAAACGACCGCGTCCGATTTTCTCGACGCGATTTTGAGTCTACGTTCGTCTTGGAAAAAGGAAGTTATTCACAAGCTATTCATCAATAGTTGTGGGGAGAGACTCCACATATCTTTGCGTGGCACTCGCGTTGTGAAGCAAAAAAAGCCCACACGGAATCGTATGGACTTGGCGATTGAATTAAAGCATTGTCGACTGTCGTGCTTCGACAATCGCGATGATCGCTATTTGTCAGCTGCTGCTTTGGAATTCTCGGCTTCGCCGGCTGGCTCGCTGAGCAGTTTAGTCAACGCTTCCAAAAACGCTTCGTCGTCAGGAGCTGTCCGCGTACCATAGCGAGCTGCAACATTGCCGTTGCGGCCAACCACAAATTTTTCAAAGTTCCATTTCACGTCGCCAGCGCCAGTCGGTTCTGTTGCATGCGATTCCAGAAACTTGTAAAGCGGGGCTTGGTTCTCTCCGTTGACTTCGATCTTGTCAAACATGTCAAACGTGACGCCGTAGTTCTTCTCGCAGAATTCCTGAATCTCTTCATTGGTTCCTGGCTCCTGTCCGCCAAACTGATTGCATGGAAACCCAAGGACGACCAAGCCTGAATCTTTGTGTTCATCATAAAGCGATTGCAGTTTCTCGTACTGCGGTGTCATTCCGCATTTGCTCGCCACGTTGACGATGACCATGACCTTGCCCGAGTAGTCGGACAATGAAACTTCTTCGCCTGCGATGTTTTTGACTTTGAAATCAAGCACCGAATTTATCTCCGCGTTTGCTGGACTGGCAGATTTAATTTTACTGCTCGATTCAATCAACTGGTCAGACGTGTGTCGCGTACGGACTTCACCCGGAAGAGTCGCCGCGACCGTGCCGTCGGTGTTGATCAAGACGGTCATTGGATAAGAAATGCCAGCCTTTTTTCCTTGTTTCGCCGAATCATTCTGCAAGCCAAACTGGCGGATGACTTGGCTGTCGGGATCGCTGAAGAGCGTGTATTCGATGTTCGCCTTCTTGGCAAACCCGCTCAGCGTATCAACCGAATCGTAGCTGATTCCAGCAACGTTGATTCCTGCTTCTTGAACTCGAGCGAGATCTTGCTGCAACTGACCCAGTTGCTTTTTGCAAAACGGTCACCAACTGGCCGAGCGAACAAACACGAGAGCCAGTGGCCCGTCTTTCAACATGGTGTTGAGATCTTGATCGATTCCATCCTGCGTTTTCAAAGTAAAGTTCTCGATCTTGTCACCGATTTTTGGGCCAGCGTCATCTTGAGCAACGACCGTCGAGACATTGGACGTTGAGATGCTCATCGCCAAGATGCCAAGCACCGTCAACGAAAAAAGTTTGTGTAAGTAAGAAGTCACTTGAAGCCTCGTTTGAGATTTGATTAACGTTGACGATGTTGCCCGTCGGGTGTCCAAGGATTTTAATCCACTGACAGAATCACCAGTGTTGTACAAGTCGAGCCGCTGATCAAGTGACTGGCAAGATAGCGTCGTACTTAATTTTGCATTTGTGCGGTCACTCACTGAAAGATCCTCAAATCGGCGATCACCAGACGGTGGTCTGAATGCTCGGTTTTGTACGCCTTGGAGATTTTGCTGCTGACATTGCCCGACGTCCACAACTGATCAACTCGAAACAACGGGTAGTCACTGGTTCCCGTGTTGCACAAGCCAGTTCCCGATTCGTAGAAAGTGTCTTTGAGTCCTGCGAAGGCAGTGAGCGCTCCATCATTTCCGACCAGGTTGAAATCGCCGCCGATGATCCAGTGATCCGTGCGCGCCGAATGTCTTAAATGCTGATGGATTTCTTCCAATTGCTTTCGGTGAAGCTTTCGAGTCCGCGCGTGGTCGCTCCAAAAACCGGCTGATGTGCAGTCCACGCGAAAGACGGGCGCACTCAATCTCAAACAAACGACGTCGAAAGTTGTGCCAGTTGGAAGTGTGACAACCGCATGCAAGAAGTGAGAACTTCGATCGACGTGAACCGCTTCAATCGATCCGTTTGCAATCAAGGAAACATCGCCACCATGAATAGCGTTGCCTGTTTCGCCAAAATATGTTTTTGACATCGAATCGATCGTGTCAGCTCCCGGCGACTCTTGAAAGAGTACGACGTCGGGGTTGAATTGTTTTGGCGCAAGCAAGGCTCCCTTAGAACCAATGTTGCAGTTCATGGTGGCGATGCGAGTCGTGTCCGGATGTTCGGCCGGTTGCGTTCCAAATCGAAGCAGACTTCTGGCTTCTTCGACGAAGCAGGCGGCAAAAAGAACGGTGACGAGAAGTAAGGCGATTGCTGTTGATCGCGAAACGCCACTCCACGCGAAAAGAGTCAATGACGCTGCTGGAATCAGCCACAACCAAGGTGGAATTAGAGTAACCGGCGCAAGGGAGTCAAACTGAAAGTAGTGAACGACAAACAGAAAGATGCCGAGCAAGAGAGTTAGGGCGGCGACAAATTTTCGCAGCCGATGTTTGGGAATTGAACTTTCGGAGTCATCCATTCAAGCGATGTTAACAACATCGGTGATGTCAATCAAACCAATCGGTTTTTGATCGGCACAAATCACAGGCAATTCACTGATGTTACGGCAAGCCAGTGTTTCGATCGCGAGTTCTGTTCGCGTGCCTCGTTCGATTGTGTGTGGATTGTTCGTCATGACTTCCGCGATAGGATTATCGAACTGAAAATCCTGTTGGCGTTCAAGCAGTCTCGCCAAATCGCTGTCGGTGAAAATTCCGGTGAGTTTACCGCTGGTGCTTACGACCATCACGGCTCCCGTTCGGCGGGATTCACCTTGGTGGCGAATGTAAACTTCGCGGATCGTTTCTGTTTCAACTGCCAATCGGCATTTATCAATCGGCCGCATGATCTCTTCGACCATCGACAGGCGACGACCAAGCGAACCGCCCGGATGGAACTTCGCAAAATCGTCGGCTTGGAAAGTCTTCGCATCTGAAACGGTTAACGCCAACGCATCTCCCAAAGCCAACATGACTGTCGTGCTGGTCGAAGGAGCCAGTCCTAGATGCCCCGACTCGGGAACTTTTCCATAATCCAAAACCAGCGTCGCGTGCTGGCCAAGTGTTGATTCGGCGCGAGCCGTAATTGCAATGACCGGAATGTCAAACTTGTTCAACGTTGGAAGCAGCGTGACAATCTCGCCCGTTTCTCCGCTATTGGAAAGAGCCAACACAATGTCGTCAGCTGCAATTCGGCCGAGGTCGCCGTGAATGGCTTCTGCTGGATGAAGGAAGTGGCTGCGCGTTCCCGTCGAAGCCAGCGACGCGCTGATCTTTTGTCCGATCCAACCCGCTTTGCCCATCCCGGTTACAATCACGCTGCCTTGAGTGTTAAGTAACAATTCAATCGCAGCGTCGAAGTCAGCTGGAATTCCTGCGGCAAGTTGTTCGAGGGCTTGGGCTTGTTGCTCAACGATTGCTTTCGCAGATTGAATTCGCCCAAATCCGCCAACAACCGGTTGAAGCTTTCTCGCTGAGCTAGACATCAGGCTGCTCCTTCAAGTCCAAGATTGCGCATGCGTTGATAGGAATGGCAACGCGCCATCAATTGTTCGTGCGTGCCACAATCAACAACTTGCCCATCGTTCATGATCATGATTTGGTCGACCAAATCCAGCGTCGAGAGTCGGTGAGTGATCACGACCGTCGTCCGCCCTTTGATGAATTCAGCCAGTGTTTTGTGGATTAGCTGTTCGCTTTCGGGATCAATCTGACTGGTGGCTTCATCGAGGATCAAGATTTCGGGATCTTTAAGAATTGCCCGAGCCAGAGAAAGTCGTTGGCGCTGTCCGCCAGACAGCTTTCCACCGTGTTCACCAATATGCGAATCGTAGCCCTCGTCAAGTTCCTGAATAAAGTCGTGAGCATGCGCCTGTTTGGCAGCCGCTTTGACTTCAGCCAAGGTTGCCGTTGAGTTTCCGTAAGCGATGTTCTCTGCGATCGTGTCATTGAACAACATCGTTAACTGTGTCACGTAGCCGACTTTCTCGCGTAAGTCCTTGACTCGATAGTCGCGTAAGTCGTGACCGCCAATTCGAATGCTGCCGTTTTCAACATCGAAGAATCTTGGAATGAGATTGATCAACGTGCTTTTTCCGCAACCGTTGTGGCCGATGATTGCCAGAGACGAACCAGCTGGAATGTCGGCGGTTAAGCCTTTGAGAATCCGGCGATCCTGGTCCGTGTCTTGGACATAGCTGAACTCCACGTTATCAAACTCGATTGATAGACGACCGGCTGGAATTGTGGTTGGGTTAGGAGGCGAAGTTACGGAAGGGGTTTGGTCGATCAGTGGAAACACGCGATCGGCCGCGACGACACCACTAATGATCGTATTGTAAACGTCGGCCATTTTTCGCAAGGGATCAGCGACACCGATCAAGCAGCCGAAGAATGCAATCACGCCGCCAAAATCCATCGGCGCGTCGCACATGCGAACTCCAAACAGGTGAGTCTGATGATTGATCGCCAGATATCCGCCCGCCAATACGCTTAATGTGATCATGCCAACGCCAAGCAGTTCGCTGTTGATCCGCGAAAGCGAATTGTAAAACGCGATCTTCATGCCCTTTTTGTAGACGTCTCGCGCGACGAGTTGGAATCGCTCTCGTTCTTTGTCTTCGTTGGTAAACGTCTTAACGGCGCGGAGGTAAGTAAGCGCTTGATAGAGTCGGTCGAGAAGTTTTGCAGAATCTTCGACCGCTTTCTTGTTGGCTCGTTTGGTCATCCGCGCCAGCGTAATCATCAAGTAACCTGCCAGCGGGCAAATCAGCATTGAGAACACCAACAAACGCCAATTGATGTAGGCAGCACCAATAATACAGACGGTCATCTTCAGTGGTTCACGACACGTCTTGCCGAACAGAATTGAAATCGCGCGGCCGATCGTACCTGTCTCGCCGCGAATGCGACTGACCAGATCGCCCGTTCCTTTGACTCCTGTTTCTGAGACTTCCATGTCCAGCACGTTGCCGAAAACCTGGTTTTGTAAATCGAGCACCGTCCGCTGACCAACTCGCGCCACCAGAACCATGTTGCCCATCAAGAATAACCCGCGCAAGATGGTGCCCAGCATCATGAATCCCATCAGCCAGACGAGCGTCATAAAGGGAGATTTAGGTGCCCATTTCGCGACGGTGGGTGCGATCCACTCAGTCCATTCGATGCGGACTTGTTCGGCTTTGATGTCGTCTCGTTTAACGACGGTTTGCTGTTTGAGAGTTTCGACACTGACAGTTTCAGCGACTCCGTCGTTGTTGGTGACTTCGACGAATCCGTCTTTGGCGCTGGCGATCTGCAATTCAATCGCTTCGATTTTGGCGGTGTCGTTCGCGATGCGGGACAGAGATTCTTCTGTGCGATCTTCGACCCATTGATGTAGCGACTTGCCGCGCATCACGACTTCAACAAACGGGTAGACTGCGCCAAAGTTCGCGCCCCAAAGTGCTGCGACAAGCAGGCAGCACACAAAGGAGCCGATCATTGACCAGCGATATTTGAGCGTCATCCTTAACGCTCGCCCGAGGTTGTTCATATTGCCGTTTCTTGTTTGCGTCCATGCAAATTTTGCGAAGCGCTGACGAATTTAAGTCGATAGCTCAAGTCGTAATTGCCTGACAGAGGCAAGGCTTCGCGGTGCCACTAATTTATTCTGCCGAAGGGCCACGTCCAAGGCCAATTGGGAATGTGTTTTTTTGCGACCACTGGCGGCTCCAAACATGTGAGAGAGGCGGGGATTCCCGATGAGAAAGATGCTGGCAATTTCTGGCCTCTCCTCTTTTGCCGAACTCCGATTCATTCACGCCGCTTTCGAAACGTTCGCTTTCATCTCCGCAGCCAGTGGTTTGCGACATTCGGCAAACAACGAATCAGGTTTGCGAATGGCGCCGGCAAACGAATCGAGTCCAAACGATTCGTAATCCGGAATAGAGCTTTCGGTTGCTCCACAGACCTCGAACTGTTCAAAGCCATACGTGTGACACAACGCACGAAGTGAATATCGATCGTACATCCACCGATGAATCTCTCCTTGATCGCGAAAGACGCCTTCTTCGAAAGCCAGCATGCCAGCTTTGCCGAGCACCGAACGGACCAGCCGTTTGGCAATGCTTTTGCGAATACGAAAGGAAGTGCGAAGCAGGCGATTGCGCAGCCAGCGAAGTTTTTCGGCTCGCGTTTGTTTACGGTCGGGTTCGATGGATTGTTGGGCCGCCTGTGCATTGCGGCAAATCGAAAGTTCGTCTCCAACGCGTGAGCGAACGAACTCCGAATTTTGAATCTCTTCACTGGCCATGTACGGACCCATTCGACCGCCAGATCGTCTTCTGACCAATTGGTCGAGCAATTCAAGTTTCATCCAGTTGTAGTTAATGCCTGCCGTTTCGTCGCCGTTCCAAGCCCACTCATGATTTTCCAAATAAAGTTTTGCGATCCGTTCCAAATCAGGAACGACGATCCGCAATACGCCGCCCGGTTTCAATACGCGGTAACATTCAGCGACTAGCGTTTCACCTTGCGATGGTTCGATGTGTTCCAGCACATGTGAGTGATAGACCGCATCAAAGTGGCCGTCAGGAAACGGGATCCCGTCGGTCACGTCGTGTTCAAGCACTGACGGATCGATGGAGTCCAGGTCGAGGTTTACCCACTTTTCATGGTAGCGGCGACCGCATCCAATGTTCAACAATTGCGCAGGTCCATCCGCTCGTTGATTCGATTCAACGTTGGTTGGTTTCTGATGTTTCAGTACTGCGTTCATTAAAATCTGATGCCAACAAATTCAGTTGGTTTAGTTTCCGTTAAAGTTCACCGTGGCGGTGATTGAGGCCAGTAGACTCCGATGCGACCGGTGTAATCTATTCGGTTCAGCAACATTTGAATTTTGTGTTGTTCAAAGTATTCGTCGACCGCTTTGCGGCAACCTTGCCAGTGTCCGTAGTCGTCGATAATCAATATTCCACCAGGTTGGAGCTTGGGGAATAAGTGTTCCATCTCGCAACGTGTCGATTCAAACCAGTCGGTATCTAATCGTAAGATCGAGATTGAGTCGGGGGTGTTGGTCGGCAAAGTGTCTTCGACTTTTCCAACGACGTAGCGAATTTGCGATGACGGGTATCCAGTTTTAGCCATCGTTTCTTTGACTTCGTCCAACGGCGACTTGCACCACACGCTGGTGGATTCTTCGGGATCCTGCTGGTCCATTAACACGGCTGCGGTGTGTCCCAAAAAGTCGACGTCTTGATCGGTTGGTGCTGACATCCCGTCAAACGTGTCGTACATCCACAAGTCGCGGGCGATTTGCTGTTGATTTGGATTGGAGCCGTTATGATGAACGAGCGTGCGAGCCGCAGCTGCCATGCTTCCGCCTTTCCACACGCCGCACTCAACGACGTCTCCCGGAATTTTGTGTCTTGTCACATGTTCGACCGCATCACAAAACGCCAGGATGCGTTGTGGCGATGTCATCGTCGCGCTAGAAACTGCGTTGATGGTTTCGATTTGAAAGGGAGTTGCATCGGGCAGCTGTTCAATAACTGGCGCAGCCATCGATGCCGCGGTGACACGCTCGCGTTTTGATTTTCGCAATGAACGGGGTAGTAATTTCACTGAACCGTCTGGCGTTAGATGGGGAAATTCGTTCGCGATCGAAATATTTCGGCAAACTTTGCTGTTAAGTACCAAAATGTCTAAAGTCGGTAAACAGAGCTTGTTCGTTTGCGAACAATAATCCCTTGTCAGGAAACTGCCAGCATTCCTTCGCTGTCTGAATTGAGTCGTTTCCCTGTGTTTCTCGCAGAATCGGCGCGGCAGAAACCAAATGCCAGCAGCTTCATATGCCTTACTGGACCAAAGTCGACTCAATCGCTGAATCAAAACACAACACCGTTTTGATACAGAGATGCCCCATGAGCTCTAGGCAAGTTTTATTGCGATCTCAGGAAGGCAGTCCTGTCAGCAGCATCTTTCGAAATCGAGGCCAATGATTGGCTTGACACAAAATGTCGAATTGGGATACCACAACGAGACAAAGAAAACTCACGTTGTCTCAAACATTCAAGTGCGAACCCGTGCAACCGTTCGACATTCCAATCGCCTTCTGCATTTTCAACCGTCCGCAACCTACGCGGCAGGTGTTCGAAGCGATCCGTGCGGTGCATCCGAAGGAGCTGTATCTGATCGGAGATGGACCACGCTCGGATGTTGCCAGCGACCAGACAAACGTTGAACTTGCACGGAATGTTGTGGCGAACGTCGATTGGGTTTGTGATGTGAAAGTCAACTTTTCCGACACCAATCTTGGTTGCAAGCAGCGGATGGCGTCTGGAATTGATTGGGCGTTTGAATCGGCTGAGCAATTGATCATTCTTGAAGACGATTGTTTGCCAGATGTGAGTTTCTTTGAGTTCTGTCGCGTGTTGTTGGATCGCTATCGCGAAGATGAACGAGTGATGATGATCAGCGGCGACAATTTTCAACCCCAGCCGACAACAGAATACAGTTACTATTTTTCGAGATGGGCTCACATTTGGGGCTGGGCAACGTGGAAGCGAGCTTGGCAAAACTTTGATGTTGAAGTCAGTTCCTGGCCAAAGGTTCGAGCTGAACGATCTTTGTTTGGCTTGATGTCTGGCGACGACGAATACTTACACTGGGTCAATACGTTGGACCAACAACACGCGGGTCAGATTGATACCTGGGATTTCCCCTGGATGTACGCGATGTGGATCAATAGTGGTTTGTGTATTTTGCCTGAGCGAAATCTGGTCACCAACTTGGGGTTTGGTGATGATGCTACGCACACCACGGACGCCAGTTCAAAATTGGCCAATCTAGCCAGTGAATCGATACAATTCATTTCCAGTGATAGAGAACTAAGCGACGAAGAGCATTCTTGTTTCGGCTTAAAACATCCACCGCGCGTGATGGCGAACTATCTCGCTGATCAATACTCTTGGGAAAATATATTCCGCCCTGCCCCGGTTCAGGATTCGGAAAAAAAGAGATGGCTGGATCGGATCCTCAATTGCAAAGTATCGCCACGCGAACGCAAACCGCTTGAGGCTGCCTAATGAAAGTCGTCATCGTTTCGCCGTACGCGACCGTCGCTCCGCACTTTGAGACAGAATTGGAAATCGCACAACAACACCTCGACGCAGGTGATGAAGTTTTGTTTCTTACGTGTACTGGGCAGCTTGCCAATTGCGACTTCAACACGGAAAAATCGGCAGAACAGTGTCAGCAATGTTCCGGTCGACGTGAGATGGGACTGGAAATGTTGGCATCAAATGCGACATCATCAGCAGAACGCGAATCCAATTTTGTTCAACTACAAGACTTACCTGGCATTAAAACCGCGTTTGCTGGGCTGCAGGAGTTGATCGACTATCACATCGATAATTTTGACATTGGATATGCGGCCCTCTCTTCGCTGGTTTCTGTTTGTCGTGATCCGGAGCCCGATTTGGTGCGTTGGGGATCGCTACTGGAGCGGTTCATCACTTCATCATGGCAAGTCTATCAACAGAGTCTGCAATTTATTGACCAGCACCGCCCCGATCGAATCTACGTTTTCAATGGCCGGTTTGCAGCAATGCGTGCAGTTTTACGTGCAGCAGAAGCCAGGCAAATTGATTGTTTTCTGCACGAGCGCGGTTGTGATCAAAACCATTATGAAATTTATGAAAACCATCTGCCGCATGACATTGATGGTATCGACCGCGTCATTCGTCAACTTTGGAACAACGGCGATCCTGCTTTGAGAGAAGGAATTGGCGCATCGTGGTTTCATGATCGCGTCAACCGAGTCGAGAAGAGTTGGCATTCATTCACCAAGCAACAACAGTCAGGATTGTTGCCGTCAAATTTTTCAAGCCACAGAAATAACCTATCAATTTTTTGCTCGTCCGATGACGAATTTGTTGCCATTGGAGATAAATGGCAAAACAAGATTTATCCGAATCAAGTGATCGCGATTCGTCAGATTGCTGAGTCGATGCTGACCGCACAACCAGAGACTCACCTTTACCTTCGGGTGCATCCTAATTTGACGAAAGTTGATAACGCGCGAAAACGTGAAATGATGGGGCTGTCCAGTCCGAACTTGACCGTCATTGCTCCCGATGCCGGAGTCGATACGTACGCGCTGATGAAGGCTTCCGACAAAACCGTTTCGTTTGGATCAAGTGTTGGCATCGAAGCCGTATTCTGGGACCGAGCTTCCGTGTTGCTAGGCCCGTGTCTCTATCAACATCTTGGCGGGCCGCATATGGCAACGTCGCACGAACACGCAGTTGAACTGATGTGTGGAGAATTGCCTCTCGGTGAAAAAACTGGCGCGTTGATGTACGGGCATTGGTTTCAAACGCGGGGGCGAAAGCATGTGCACTACCAAGCCGATTCATTGTTTGAGGGGAAGTTTAAAGGCCAGATTCTTTACGACCGTTCGATCGAGAAAAAGAAACGTGGTCTGAAGAAAGTCGGCGACGCTATTGTTGGGATATTTAGATAGCAATCATCATTGAAGTATTCTGAATTGAGTTTGCTTATGGCTGCCGGAATTCAATTCTCGACATTCCATGTGCGCGTGTGATTTCTCGGAAAACGGCAACGATCCCTCAGGCTTTGCCCCAAAACAAGCGTGCTTCCCCGCTGCCTGAATGCCAGCATCCTGATTCGTATTGGTGATTGGCTTACGCCGGGATAGATTTGATACGCAGCAGCATCGCCCGATTTGAATGGGCGAAACGGGCAAGGATGCCCTCAACCGAAAAGGACACGGATGTTCTGGCTAAAAGATCAAACGGTTTTGATAACCGGCGGCACAGGATCGTTTGGAAAAACTTGCGCTGACTTTCTCTTGAAACATTCGGGCGTCAAACGCCTGATCATCTTTAGCCGCGACGAGCAAAAGCATGTCACGATGCGCAGGACTTTGTTTCCAAGCGATCAGTATCCACAGATTCGATACTTTATCGGTGACGTGCGCAACCCGGAACGATTGCGACGCGCGCTGAGCGGTGTTGACTACGTGATTCACGCGGCGGCGATGAAACATGTTGATATGGCGGAATACAATCCGCAAGAATGCATCCACACAAATATTGGCGGAGCAGAAAACGTCATCAATGCAGCGATCGATTGTGGTGTCAAGAAAGTTGTTGCACTCTCGACTGACAAGGCCGCGATTCCGATCAATCTTTATGGAGCCACCAAACTCTGCAGCGATAAACTTTTTGTGGCCGCGAATTCACTTGCCGGAGAGACTGGGACACGGTTCTCCGTCGTCCGTTACGGAAATGTTTGGGGAAGCAACGGATCGGTCGTTCCGTTCTTTCAAAGCAAAGCCGCTACAGGCGTCTTGCCAATCACCGATCCCAAGATGACTCGCTTTATCATCACGCTCGAAGACGCCGTTGAGTTTGTGATGAAAGCCTTTGCAAAAATGGAAGGGGGCGAAGTCTTTGTTCCCAAAATTCCCAGTGCCCGGATCATGGACATCGCTTCGGCTGTTGATGAAACGTGCAAGACAGAAGTCGTTGGCATCCGTCCTGGCGAAAAACTTCATGAGTGCATGATCCCAGCTGACGAAGCCCGTCAAACGATTGAGTTCGACGACCACTTTATTATTCAACCTGGATTCCGTTCGTGGAGCAGCAAGACTCCTGGTTATTTGAACGAGGGGTGTCAGTGTCCGGCTGGTTTTTCTTACTCCAGTGACAACAACGCGGAGTGGCTGTCGGTTCCAGAGCTTCGCCAGATGATTGATGGCGATGCGATTGAAACCAAAGCAACGAACTCTAACCAGATTCGTATCGCTGTTTGACAGGCTTTGGATTGGCTGAAATTAAAGGCTGGCGAGTGAGATCGACATGATACCTTGCGGAAAACAAACGATTGAACAAGACGACATCGATGCCGTCGTTGCAGCTTTAAACAGCGACATGTTGACAACAGGTCCCTGTGTTGGTTCTTTCGAAAGCGCTTTTGCGGCGGCCACAAGTTCGCGTCACGCGGTTGCTGTCAGCAGCGGAACGGCTGCCCTCCATGCAGCGATGGCAGCCGTCGGAATTGGTAGGTGCGCCGATCAAGTTGACGAGGTGATTGTGCCCTCGATCAGTTTTGTCGCCACCGCAAACGCTGTCGTTTACTGTGGCGGCGTGCCGGTTTTCGCCGATATCGAATCTTCTACGTTGCGGATTGACCCACTCGATGTCGAGCGAAAAATTACGCCGCGAACCAAAGCGATCGTTGCGATGGACTACGGTGGCCAGCCTTGCGACTACACAAAACTTCGAGCGATTGCCGATCGACATGGCCTGAAATTGATTTCCGATGCTTGTCACTCGTTGGGCGCGAGCCAAGGTGGGACGCCGGTCGGCTCACTTGCCGATCTGACCTGTTTTAGTTTACACCCGATTAAACAGATCACTTCAGGTGAAGGTGGAATGATCACCACCGCAAACGCCGAACTTGCCGAGTCGATGACTTGTTTTCGAAATCATGGAATCTCGACCGATCACTGGCAACGCGCCAAACAGGCAACCCATCGATACTCGATGCAAGAGTTGGGTTTCAACTATCGCTTAACCGACATTCAGTGTGCATTGGGTGAATCTCAAATCAAAAAACTGTCCCGATTCACTGATCGCCGCAACGAAATTGCTGAGCTCTACGATGAGTTGCTAAACGACTCCGAAATTGTCCGGCCTTTGGAAACACAACCAGGTCGCACGCATGCCCGTCATCTTTACGTTGTTCATTGGTCTCACTCGGCGATTGATCGTGACGAAGTCTTTACATTGCTGCGATCCAAAGGGATTGGTGTCAATGTTCACTATCAACCGATTTATCAACAGCCGTTTTATCAGCGACTAAGCAAGCTGCATCCGGTGATTGCGAATCCGAATTGCCCTGCGGCAGATCAGGCGTACCAAACAATCCTTTCGCTGCCCATTTTTCCGTTGATGACAGATGAGGAAGTCCATCTTGTCGTGAAGAACTTAACAGAGGTTGCCGGACAGTTGATGCGGACAGCTCGAGTCGCCGCCTAGACGTAGTTTACGAAGACACCATGAAAACTGTAGCCATCATTCAAGCTCGTCTGGGAAGTACAAGGCTTCCGGCGAAAGTGCTCCGCTCGTTGGGTGGTCGACCGATGATCGACTGGGTTGTCGAGCGAACTTCTCAATGCGAAACCATCGATGAAGTCGTTGTCGCGACTTCCAGAGAATGGTTAGATGACCCGTTGGTTGAACACTGCGAAAAACAAAACTGGAACGTGGTGCGCGGTAGTGAACAGGATGTGCTTAGCCGCTACGTGTTGGCTGCAGAGAAGTTTCAAGCCGACAACATTGTGAGGATCACTGCCGACTGTCCCTTAATCGATTCGCAAGTCGTCGACCAAGTTGTCACGAAATTGGTTGAAGACGTCCGCAACGATTACGCGTGCAATTTTTTTCCGAACCGGCACTATCCGCGCGGGCTTGATGCAGAAGCATTCACGATGGAGGCACTGGAAAAAGTTGATCAGATGGCGATCGATCAAAACTCACGCGAGCATGTAACTTTGAAAATTTACCGACAGCCGGTGGATTTTCGTATCGTTTCGATTTGCAACTCAACGGATCAGTCGAAATATCGTTGGACGGTGGATACACAGGAAGATTTCGATCTGATCAGCCAAATCATCGAGCACTTTGCCAGCAATGATTTTTCTTATTCAGAGATAATTGCCGCGTATGGCGAACATCCGGAGTGGCGACGGATCAACCAGGACGTACAACAAAAGGTTGCCTGATGAAAACCCATTCAACAAAATTGCTGATCCGCGCCGATGCTGGGGCAAGCGTTGGGACTGGGCATGTGATGCGGATGATGGCGATGGGACAAGCCTGTCGAAAAGTGAATGGCGATGTTACTTTTGTTTGCGGAACTCTGCCGAAGGGAATCGTTTCGCGGATTGAAAAACTGGGAATGCGAGTCATCGAAATTGCCAATTCGAATTGTGATTCAAACGATGCTCGCGACACCGCTGACATTGCTTTGGCGATCGATCCTGATTGGATTGTTCTCGATGGCTACCGATTTGGCGATGAGTATCAAGCGCGCATTCGCCGACCGAACTCGCGGTTAATGGTGGTCGACGACTTTGGTCATGCCGAACACGTGGCGGCCGATCTGATTCTTAACCAGAACGCGTATGCGAAACCCGAGAACTACGGCTTGAAAGTCAGAGCGGCTGACCTGTTGCTGGGTTGCCGATACGCATTGCTGCGACCGGAATTCGTTAGGCGGCAGGCAAGTGAAGCAAACCATGTGAGCGCCTTTGTCGAAGAGAATGAAGTCGGAGACACGACTGAGCGCGCGACAGCGATTGAATTGCTGAGAGCGACCCGGCGGACGACGCGAAAAACCGCCAGACGTATTCTCGTGACGATGGGTGGCTGTGATGAAGACAATTGGACCCGCCGAACCGTTGAAGCGATTGGGCGCTTGAAATTGGAAGGCCTGATCGTCGATGTCGTCGTTGGAGCCGGTTATCGTCATCAGCAGTCGTTGATGGAAGTCAAACAAAAAATTGACTTTGAGTTGCGCTTGCATCGAAACGTTGATCGAATTTCGGCGTTGATGAACCGTGTTGATATGGCGGTTACCGCTGGCGGTTCGACTTGCTATGAATTGGCCAACTGTGGTGTGCCAGGAATCGCAATCCCAGTTGCTGACAACCAAAATGCGGTCGTCAATGAGCTTTCGATGCGGGGCTCGTTGGAAAAATTCGATCCAGCAGGCGATTGGGCAAACGAATTGACCAAACAGATTCGCCTCTTAATTCGTGATCCTGAGCGGCGTCGAAAGATGGCGATCGCAGGGCAGAAAATTATTGATGGATATGGGGCGACAAGAATTGCTCGGCATCTGGTTGCATCGTTGATTCATCTACGTTCAGCTTCGATGGAGGATGCGGAGAGGCTTCTGGCGTGGCGAAATGATCCGGAAGTGCGATCTGTTTCATTTACCCATGATGCGATAACGTTGGATCATCATCGGGGTTGGCTGAAGAAGCAGCTTCATTCTCCTGCTTGCGATATTTGGATCGCGGAAGACCGAAGCGGAATCCCGATCGGCCAAGTGCGATTGAATTATGATGTTCAGGTTTCCAAGGCGACTGTCAGTATCGTTCTTGATCACACACTTCGGGCGCGCGGGATGGGGACGGTTCTGATCGAAAAAGTATCTCGGTTCGCATTTTTTAACGAACCGTCGTTGTTGGAAATCGTTGCTCAAATCAAACCAGGCAACGTTGCTTCAGAGCGCGCGTTTGCGAAAGCTGGGTTTCGCCCGATTGCCCCGACGACGATCGAAGATCAAATTGCGTTGCAGTACAGGTTGTTGCGTTCTGAAGATATAGTGGCGCAACAATCGCGTCGTCGGACGGCGTAAGCGGCAAGTTATTGGCATCGTCGAAACGGATTCGAAACATGTTTAAGATAAATGACAATCTCATCGGTCCAGGTAATCCAACTTACGTGATTGCTGAGCTGTCTGCCAATCACAATCAAAGTTTTGACAAAGCTGCCGCGATCGTTCGAGCCGCTGCGCAGGCAGGTGCCGACGCGATCAAGTTGCAGACCTATACCGCAGAGACTTTGACGATCGATTCGTCACTTTCGCACTTTCAAATCAACCAAGGGACCGCTTGGGACGGACTACGTTTGTTTGATCTATACCGATCTGCAGAAACACCATGGCCTTGGCATGCCGATTTGCAAAAACTGGCCCAAAAGGTCGGGCTGGATTTTTTTTCCAGCCCATTCGACGAGACAGCAGTCGACTTTTTGGAATCGCTCGACGTGCCCGCTTACAAGGTTGCTTCGTTTGAGATTGTCGACATTGGCTTGTTGAAGAAAATTGCCGGCACGGGAAAGCCAGTGATTGTCTCAACCGGGATGTCAACGATTGATGAGATTGAGCAGGCGGTAAAAACGCTTCAGGAAAATGGCTGTTTGGATATTGCGTTACTCAAATGCACTAGCGCCTACCCTGCCCCACCCGAGTCAATGAATTTGAAAACAATTCAAGATCTTGCCAAGCGATTTCAAATACCCGTTGGGCTTTCTGATCACACGTTGTCTTCAACCTCGGCAATCGCTGCGGTAGCGCTTGGCGGAAATATCATTGAGAAACATTTGACGATCTCGAGAGCCGATGGTGGACCCGATAGCCATTTCTCGCTTGAGCCGCATGAATTTTCCGACATGGTCACTGCAATCCGCGACGCAGAAAAATCGATTGGGAAAATTCACTACGGGACAACCTCCAGCGATGTAGCCAATCAATCGTTTCGCCGCAGCCTGTTTGTGGTCCGAGACGTTAGGCCGGGAGAGAAGTTTACGACCGAGAATGTACGATCCATTCGTCCCGGTCAGGGTCTGCCACCAAAGCACTTTGATGAAGTGTTGACGAAATCCGCAAGTCAATCCATCCCACGCGGAACGCCTTTGAGTTGGGAGCACGTTGCTTAGACCACGTTTGGTAAATGTGAGTTGGAAGGCGCCAGACGCCGGTGGACCTGTAAATACCCCGCGGCTAGCGCCTCACTTTTTGTTGGTCCCACCTATCAATCTCCAATCCTGCGCTGGAAACCGGCTAGAGGGTATTTCAAAACCTGTAGTGGACTTCGCCAGAAGTCCCAGCTCGC
>CAZPBE010000050.1:0-42385 GCA_964584615.1 uncultured Pirellulaceae bacterium
GCGAGTTGGGACTTCTGGCGAAGTCCACTACAGGTTTTGAAATACCCTCTACTTCGAAGTTGATCGCCTGGTTTTGCATTCGGTGAGAAGGAGAGAATATTTAAGGAATTGTTGTAAAAGCACGGAAACATGGAGAGCCCGAGTCGAGAAGAGGCGACTGTTTGCGTGAAGTATTCGCAACATCTTACATCTACCCATGAATTGTATTGGGTTCGTATGGGATCGCAATTTGTTTCATCAATAGTCTGACTTTTGCAAAATCAGAAACAATCGAAGTTTTGTTGAAGTACTTGTTCCAAACGGTTCCAATGTGAATTGGTCGCCAGCAACGAACTTTCAAAGGAGTTTTCATGAATTGGAAAAGTAATCGTCGTCTATTTGCGTTCTCATTTCTCCTAACGCTCTTTGCTGCGCCTGTAGCGCCGCTGATTGGACAAGAGAAGGAGACAACCAAATACAGTATTGAGCAGTTTTTAAAAACGACAAGTTTCCGAGGGGCTTCGTTTTCGCACGATAGCTCAAAGATCCTGATCAGTAGCGACCAAACGGGTGTCTTTAATGCTTACGCGATCGATTCCGAGTCTGGCGAAATGTCGGGACTGACCGAATCGGAAAAGGATTCGATTTTTGCGATTGGATACTTTCCGAACGACGATCGCTTTCTGTACACCTCGGATCAAGGTGGAAATGAGCTGAACCATGTCTTCGTCCAAATGGAAGATGGGACGGTTAAGGACCTCACGCCGGGCGAGAAATTGAAAGCCAATTTCGCAGGCTGGTCAAACGACAACAAAAGTTTTTATGTCATGACCAACGAGCGAGATCAACGTTTCTTTGATTGTTACGTTTACAAGGAAGACGATCTCACACGCGAAATGATTTATCAGAATGAGGATGGCTATATGCCCGGTGCGATCTCTCCTGATGGAAACTTGATTGCGCTACTTAAAATCGAAACGCGCGATAATAGTGACATCTTTATCTACGATCGTCAGGACAAGTCAACCAAGTGCGTGACGAAGCACGAAGGAGATATCAGTTTCTCGCCAGAGGATTTTACACCTGACGGTAAAAACCTGCTGTACACAACCGACAAAGACCACGAGTTTAGTTACTTGATGCAAATGGATCTGGCGACCGGCGAATCCAAGGAACTTGCCAAATACGATTGGGGAATCGTTGGAGCAGGATTCAGTCGAAAAGGAAAAGTCTTCCAGGTTGCGATTAACGAAGATGCTAAAACAAAGAACTTGATCTACAACTATCCCGAGATGACGCCGATTGAGATGCCAGTTATCGAAGGCGCGAGTTTAGGAGGCATCTCACTCAATCGTGACGAAACGCGGGCTCTGTTTTATGCACGTAGTGGCCGCATGCCTAGCGACTTGTTTCATCTGGATTTGGCAGCAGGTGAACACAAGCAGCTTACCAAATCGCTCAACGAGGAGATCGATCCCAAAAACCTGGTAGCAGGCGAAGTCGTTCGATTCAATTCGTTTGATGACGTTGAGATCCCTGGAATTCTTTACACGCCTCACGAGGCTAGTGAAAAGAACAAAGTTCCGGCTTTGGTTTGGGTTCACGGTGGTCCCGGCGGTCAATCGCGGCTTGGCTACAACGGATTGATTCAGTATCTCGTGAATCATGGCTACGCGGTTTACGCGATCAACAATCGTGGAAGTAGCGGGTACGGCAAAACGTTTCAGCAAATGGACGACCAGAAGCACGGTGAGGGTGA
Source organism: uncultured Pirellulaceae bacterium (assembly GCA_964584615.1). GTDB lineage: Bacteria > Planctomycetota > Planctomycetia > Pirellulales > Pirellulaceae > Mariniblastus. Next base: position 1,739 of record CAZPBE010000050.1, read on the forward strand.
TCTCGACGACTGCGTTTCCAGCAAGAAGATGTTGGTCGCAACTGGCAAAGTTGATCCAAATCGAATCGGTATCATTGGCGGTAGTTACGGTGGCTATATGACATGTGCTGCATTGGCGTTTCGACCTGATGAGTTCGATGTTGGTGTCGATATCTTTGGTGTAACGAACTGGTATCGAACGGTACAGAACATCCCACCGTGGTGGGAAGCGCAACGTAAGTCGCTTGAAAAAGAGTTGGGGGATTTCGACGACCTCGAGTACTTCAAAAAAATCTCGCCACTGTTCCATGCTGACAATATCAAGAAGCCATTGATGGTCCTGCAAGGCGCAAACGATCCTCGAGTACTCAAAGCCGAATCAGACGACATGGTGGCGGGCGTTCGAAAGAATGGCGTGCCAGTTGAGTATCTTGTCTTTGACGATGAAGGCCACGGCTTTCAGAAAAAGAAGAATCAGCTCGAAGGCTATCGTGCCATCAAGGATTTTTGTGACAAGTACCTGAAGAATAAGGCTGGCAAGAAACTTTAGATTTCGAATATCGTGTGGGCGTCCCGTGCGTTCGCACAAGTCAGTCAAAGCAGCTGTTTCGAATGGCGAAACAGCTGCTTTTTTTTGGAGGCACTAAGTACGAAAAACTGCTCACTCTGCAGGAACATTGATGCTGTGGCCGTAGTTGTAGTAAGTGAATCCTCGCAGATGAATTCCTTTCTTGATTGCCTCCGAAGCTTTGTCATTGAACTGCCTTCGAAATTCAACTTCAGCCTCTTTCATACTGTTCGTTTGCAACCAGCTCTGCATAAACTCTGCTTCGGCAGAAAATAGAATAGAAACGCTCAGCGCATCAGTCTGATTGCTATCTGCCAATCCTTCCAACCTCTTGGCGGCATACTCAAAATCTGGTTTCGGCCGATACACATGCAACCTCAGGTGATCGACGTTGCTCGCAATCATCTTCTCGACTTCCTTCTGAGATCGATCAGAAACCACGTGTGTCCAACCGATGAACGCCTCGACACTTATGTCATGAGGATTAGCTTGGGCGAGGGTTCGCATTTCCTTCAGGCTGGCGATCCAGAACTCAAATGCTCCGTTTTCGTCACATGCTAAACCGTTTGGAACAAGGTACGAATCTGCGTAGACGTCTTCGATGCGGCTGGCGATCCAGAACTCAAATTCCAGGTTGTAGATGTCAAACTTTTCGTTCGCTTCGGTTCTACTATTGTTGTAAGGATCGATCACTTCTCGAAAAAAGCTCGCACTTTCACCGGCTGCTGCGATGCGTTCCAAGCCATAGTCTGTCTTCGCGCGTGAAATAAAGCTCGCCAAGGCATTGTTGAGATTCAAATCTCTCGCATTATTTTTGTCCAGCACCTTGTGAGTTTCATACAGCAGGAGCTCATCCATAAAGTGCGCAGCCGCGTACTCGAGAAGCTTTGTTTCTGCTGCTTTGTCGCCCAAAATACTTGCGAAGCCATCAACGTACATGGCTCGCACATTTTCGTCCCCTTGCTGCCTGGTTTTGACATTGGCAACTGGATTCGCGGGGAGTGCGGATTCCGATTCGCCATTGATTCTTTGCGGCTCTGCGCACGATGCCATCATCGACAGCATTAGCGCTGAAATCACGCAACAACAATGACTTAATCTGTTCATATGTGGGAGCCTTCCAATAACGTTAATGTCAATTTCAAGTAAGTTCGAATGTGGCTGTCCTCAATATGCGCCAATGGCCGTCTCCATAGCGTGTTGAATTCGTTTTATGTATATGAGCAAACGATACTCGACCCATTAGTGATTGATTGTCGCTTTTAGTTCCATGTTTACACGATACCAACCAAAAAAAACGCCGGGCAAGTTCAGCGAACAAGCCCGGCGTGAATGTTAACTAACGCTTACTACTCGATGATACTCTTGAGCAGGATACCGCGATCAACGTTGTGGTTGGAGCCAGGTTCAAACGCTACAGGAATTGAACGATCGTACATGTAAAACGCACGGTTGCGCTTTGGTGCTCCTTCGTCAGAGCCGAGTTCAGAACCAAGTCTGCCAAAGGAATCGACTTCAAAGTAGCCAATCGTGATCCAAATCGCAAACACACTTGAACGACATGTCGTCAAGTTACCGAGTCGACGTCGGATCTCGTTGTTGAAGTACGAGTTGCGAGATCCGTCAGCGTGGTCTTCAGCACTGGAATTTTCCAAAGTGTCACGCATCAAACCAACCTGTCCGCCAGCGCGAGCTGTGAACACGCCCATCAACAACGGACTCGTACCAATATTGGCTGGTGGAATATATTCACCGGCACTTCCCGTTGCATAGAAGTTTTCTGCATCGGTAAACGCGTTCATGGTTGTGCCCTGTCGGTCTGTGATAAACGCGAAGAAGTCCGGTCCACCAAATCCGGCGTAGCCAGTCATTCCTCGTGGAACCGATTCGCCCAACAAAGCATCCCAAACTTCTTGGTGGAAGATCGTGTTGAGGTTAATCTTTCCCGGGCTGCGGAACGAAGGCACGTAGTTAAACGGTGCATAGAACGCAACGTCCATCGGACTGATGACAGGTGGCCCGCTTGTTGGCACCGTAACCGGTCGGTGGGCGTAGTCACCTTCTATGTCGAGCGGAGCGCCTTCAACAAGCGGATTGTTGTTAACAATATAATTGTCACCCGCAAACTTGTTGGGCACTTCCAGGAAGTCAAGGATTCTGCCGAGACGATTCGAGAGATCTGGTAGTTGATTAAAGTCAGTTCGGCAAAGCGTTGACAGCATCGCATCGATGTTGTCTGCGTCAGTACCGCCACTTGCAAATCGAAGTGTCAGTCTCTCCGAGTCAGTGATGGGAACATCACCAAGTTCGTTTTGGCTGACAAAGATCCGGTTGTTGTGAGCAAGCCAAGTGTATGGCTTGGTGGACGACGGGTTGGCAGTCGGTCTCAAGAACGCATCGTTGAGCGTTCCAAGCGTATGGTCCATTGCAAAACTAAACGTGTGTGTGTCGGCAACGACGGTATCAGCGACTTCTGGGATGCCTTGATCCGTGCGGAACAGTTCACGCTCACCGTTTTCACCACGTTCCAGCGAGTAGAAGTTCGTCGTGCCAGCGGTGATGTTTGGTTCCAACGGAGTTGTCATGTCCGCGTCATTGAGATTGTCGTTGTCGTTATCGAATAACGGAAGACCAGCAACGGTTTGATGAGGGATCCCGTTATAGGCCAGGACATCAACTGCGGAAGTATCAATCGTAATATACGGATTGAGGACTTGGTGATATGAAAGTAGAGGGTTGGCCAAGCGTTGCAAGTACAAAACTCTCGCGCCTTTAGTAACACCATTTTCAGTGAATTCGGTTTCGAGCGGTGTATCCAACGGCATCGAGACAGTATCGTCAATCGCAAATCCATCTCCGACATTTGTTATCGTAGCTGCGCCTGTCGAAGCTTCATAACCGCCATTAGGCGCTGTCAAAGATAACGAACGAAGAACGCCCGGGCTCGACCCACCGGGTAAAACAGAATCAATAACGGCGATTGAATTGACCAAAATTGGATCCTGAGCGGACATTGAACTGCCATCGAAATCGTAAGTGTTAATACTGTTGGCAGCCGGGTCTAGCTCAATCGAACGGGTTTGAGCAAGTTGAAGCGACGCAGCTGATCCTTCAGCCGCACCAATTCGTCTACCAAAGGTGGTTCGGTAGGTAGCCGGATCGGAGTCTTCACCCGATGAACCGATGACGGCAAACTGGCCTGGGGCGACTGGAGCCATGTTGTAGCCGAGTGATGTGCCAACGGAGGTGTAGAAAACGTCAGCTGCGGCATCGATGGTCGGGTCACTCGTTGAATCATCGGCGGCAAAACCTGCAGCCGGAGCGTCAACGAAATAAATCAATTTGTCGAAGAGTGTGGTTTCGTCGGCCGGACGCCCACCACCCCCGTTTTTCACACCCATACGCCAGACAGGACTGTCGGCAGCTGGCCCAACGATTTTTTCCAAATCGACGCCAGTGTTCGTGGCAACATCAATTAGCTCCATTGGCGTCGGCAAATAGCCGGCCGGTAGCGGATTGGTCGTCGGTACCGTCCAGGGATTGTACAACTCGATACACGCAAACGTTGTAGGTAACAAACGGGTATCGTAATCGTCATCCAATGTCGGATCTGCGGGGTCGTAAAACTCACCACCAGCTCCGTTGTCATCGGTGTCCAGGTTTTCAGTACGGCGATCAACCGTTGCCATGGTCTCGGTGATCAAAAGCTCAGGCCGTTCAACACCCCAAACGACGGTGGTGTCGGTGACGTCTCTTGCTGCGTCGAAAGCCGCCTGGTCTGCAGCCCCAGTGAAAACATCGATATCTGCATCCCAACCCGTTGCATCGAAGGGATCGAGGTCCACAAAGAACGGAGTGTGGATCGAGTCTTGATCGCGGTAGTCAAGAATATTGACTGCCCATTGAGCGATCATGCGACGATAAAGCCGGTTCGTTTCGTCTGTCGATAAGGGGCCATTGAGGGGAGTAAATCCGGTAGGTGCCTGATCGCCACAAACGGCCAGTGCCAACAAATACAATCGTCGGACATAGTTTTGAGCGGCAAGTTGATCCCCGATAAAGTTTGACCGTGGTGCAGTTGGGGGAGTCGGCTCGAGAGCTGGAGAGAAAGATAAAGCGTCACCACCGTTATCGAGATCCATCACATGAGCGGTATTTGGATCTCCCGGTGCGGATTGTCCCGGTTTTGGTTTTGCACGTTGAACACGAGCGCCCGGTCCGCCGACGGTTGGATCGCCTTCGAATACCCAAGCCGGTGTCGCTAAATCGTGATTCCAGTAATATTCGTCAATCAGGTCAAAGACGGTCGTGCGGACGGTCGCATTGGTATCGTCTCCAAAGTCATCGTTATCATCAACGCCGTTACCGAGTGGCGTATTGATGTTCATCCGCCCACCCAAGATCAGGTCGCGGTCGATAAATGCATTTCGATCAAGCAGGTCAGCGGCTACGTCGGCTGGCGTCGCCCCTTCCAAAAGATTGAGTCCAACTGCATCAAAAGGTGTATAAGTAGGAGTCGCGATAGGGTTGTGCTCAAGTTTTACACGCGCCGTTCGCAATCGTGCGGTAGCACCAACAAACTCAAATCCACCGGCGGCTGGGACAGACAAATCAAAACTGCGAGACGTAATCATGTTCCGAGGAACGTTGCCGGTGATCGGCAATGGAGTGGTCCAGCTGAAATTTGCATCTTCGAGATTCATGAGACGACTCGAAAGCAAATTTGCATCTTGATCGAATAAACGCAAGACGCGCTCGAGATCAGCTTCGTTAAACAAGTTGTCGCCGCGGGATCCGCTGAGGCTGAACGAAGTTCCAAAGGACGGTACGCTCGCCAGAGTTGTATTGGCTGAAAAACCAAAGTTCGAGCTGGTCAAGTCCGTCGTTGGCATCGTGTTATTAACCACCACCGATGGTGAGTCGTTCAGCAAATCGTCAAACGACCGGTTGCTGTTGCCGGGGGCCGAAGGATGGTTGTCTGGAAAGATCAATCCGGGTACCGGAGGGGTAATCGCCGACACATCTCTTGTTCCAATCGCGATACGACCGTACGAATCCAGTCCTCCCGGAGTCGGAACAAAGGAATCCCCCAACGGGTAACCGTAAAGTTTCTGAAAGACGCTGAAAGTTTGATTGCCCGGTTCGGCGTCAGTTCCCGGCTGGTTTTCAAAACCAGTTGGACGCTCGCCGTAGTAGCGGTCATTGATCAGGCGCTCGTAAGCCGACGGGGTACCAACGACAAGGTCTGGAACGGATGAGATCACTCCAGACAACGAAATTTCGTTCGGGCCTTGTCCTTTTCCAAGCGCAGCAACAGTTCCAGACATTGGCTCGAAAGTACCACGGCCAGTATAAAGTTCCGCCAGTTGACCCATTGCATTGATGTTCAGTTTTCCGCCCATGTCAACGACACGGTAGGCAACTAGCGGACGAACGCGTCGCCCATCGGCAGCCGTTTGTTCCGGCAATCCGATATCAATCCAAACAGCATCCAGCTCTCCGTCTCCATCGGTATCAACATCCAAGTCAGCAGCACTGAATGTTCCCAAGCCGTTGGGGAAATAGTCATTGGCAGGAGAGTCGATGTCAATATTTCCATCGCCGGGTGCAAGCCCTGTGACGTTATTGACTTCATCGACGATCAAAGGTCGAAATGTAATCTCTCTCGGACTGAAATCAGCGAGCACACCAGAATCAAAAAGTTTGTTTCGGTGGAAACTGGCAACCGGACTTCGCGCTGGAGGAGTGGCCGTCATGTCGTAGTTGAATCCAGACAAAAACATGTTCTGGAAATCCAACGCATCATAAGGTTCGTTAGGGCTGGTGTTTTGAGAAAGGTATGCCAACGGGTTTTCTTCTTCTCCAGTGTCATACAAGTCGTTGCCGTTGGAATCAATGAAGGCGCGAGTCAGTTCTTGAGTCGATTGACCACGGCGGTTTGGCTGAAGTGCCAAATCACTCATACGATGGATTGCGGTGTCATAAACGACTGGCGGATTGTCGAAATAGTCAGCGGTTGTCGGTAGGTTCCCGGGTTCGGGCGTATTGTTGGTGACTACACCGGCGCCATGCCCGCTAAACTCTCGGCCATTAATCAAGTACTCGTCGAGAATGATCGCCCCGAATTCATCGGTTCGGGTGTTCACATCGAAAATGCTGGCACCCGTTGAATCAAAGACCGGACGGAGAACAAAGACTTCCCGGAGGACGGTCGTCAGGGGATCTGCAACCGTTCGGTGTGTAATGATTCGCGTTGTTAGTCCTTTCGCCAATCCGGTGGTGAACGTCAATAGCTGTCCGTTGAATTCGCCATCGGGAATGTCAACAAGACTTGGATCGATAAAATCTCCCGTGCGAACTTCTGTCAATCCAGACGCCGTAGCGCCGGTACCATATTCCAGCAAAGCAAGTTGATAAAACTGCTCCGGGAAACTTTGCAATGTCGACGAGGCACCAGGGTAATACGATGGAGTCTGTGGGATCGTGCTCACCCCAACGACAACCGTGCCTTTGTATCCATAGCCATACATGTCGCCCAAAATTGAGTGTCCACGCAACGGTGAGTTGGTGTTGTAAAGCGATGGACCTCGAATCAGGTCATAAAAAGCTTGCTCCACCACGTCGGTGTTGGCGATCGACTTGATTTGCGCACGATCCCGCCGTTTGGCGTCACGATAGAAATCGTTGGCCACCAACATAAAGGTCGTTCCCATCAACAGGAACAGCACAATCATGCTGATCACAAACAGAAGCGTGATGCCCCGACGGTTGTTGCGGTGGATTGAATTTGAGTTTTTCATGGCTGCCTCCAGGGACAGTATCTTAAAAAGATAGTGTGTTTTTAGATTGAGTCGGTAGGATTGATTAGCTGTCGGAAGTGATGAGGTTGGAAGTGGTTAAAAACCTAGTTTTTCGGAATCAAGGTCGAGTCTTCTTCAAAGGTAAATGTACGCTCGTAAACATTAACTACATCCTTGAGGTGCACGAGGTAAGTCGGGCTTTTGTCGTTGGTGAAATCAGTATCCGTGTTGTCACCAAAATCGAACCCAGGTCCTTCAACATCGATGGAAAGTCCTGAGACACCACGCACTCGGTAAAAGGCGACTTGTCTTTCGTAGCCAAATTCATCGAGATAGATACTATTGACACTGTTTTGTGCACAATTGCCCGTTGTATCCAAAAGAGCGTCCGCAACAATCGCACCCGTTCGCGTGAGGTAAAATCCGTTGGTCCGGCCACGGTTGATCAGCATCACCCAATCGTCTTTTTGAACGTCTCCTGCGCCGCCAAGTGTAAGCGGCAAATTGATTCGGGTGACGGGGTTAGCGAAGCCTTGATTTAAGTGCGAAAGCGGCGTAGCGTCGGATCTCACAATCGACGTGGTCATCGAACCGGCTGGTCGAGGCGGAAGTGAACCAGGCAGGTTGATGTTGGAAGTGTCGCGATCTTTAAAGACCATGACGTGCATTGTGAACCCGCTGGGACGCGTCCGCGGAATCGCCGCACCAACCATGGGCGTCGGAATTGAGCTGTCTCGGATAGGTAATACTAATCCGGCCCAGGAAACGGCTCCGTTATGCAACCGACGGACATCGGTCCCGGCAACTTGCTCCATCAATTGAACCGGTGGATAGTTCGCCCCTTCAGGGTCAATCGGATCAACTGCTGCTCCCGGAGGAGTCGGCAATCCGAAAACCAAATCGTCGTTCGTCTTCATCAAATTACGAGTTTGATGAATTGTAATTGGGTTGTTAAAGGCGCCTGGTGGAAACGCAATCGGCGACGTTGCGGGTAACAATGGCTTGCCCGAATTTCGTACGGTCAATGCTGGAAACGACAGGTCAAACCAGGGATTACCGATCGTGCCAACCTGGTTTGACGTCGCCGCTCTCCAGATTGGATACGCGATTTCACCAACCGAAGCTCCAGCGTCAAACATTTGAAAAGGAAACCGCGCCGCTTCAAACGGATCAAGGCCAGGGATGCCAACGTTTTCCATCACGCCCAACGGATCCATGATGAAAGGTCGAGGTTGAGCAGCGATCGCGACTGCTGAGACCGGACCACCAAAATCTGCGCGAGGGTAACCTGCCGGATAGATATTATACGGTGCCGCATAATCGGGCGAAGTGTATGTTGGAACAAACATGCCCATGCCGTCACCCTTCGTCCACAGACCTCCAGCATCGGAAGGTCCAGGCGAGCCAGCCCAGGCAGTTGGATTGGTGTAGCCAGCCGCTTCAAAGCGTTCGGCAGCGTTTTGACCAAGTGAAAATCCGTCGTCCAGATCCAAACCCGTTTGGGCTTGGCGAACGGCGAACGGGATCAACACCATCACACCCACCACGCCGATCATGGCGATCACAATCGAAGTCAAAACTTCGATGATCGAAACGCCATGGCGTTGGGATTTGTGTTGGCGAATAAGTTGTGACGGAGTCACAGCGAACCGACGGCGGCAGCGGGGAGAAGCCGTCGTGGTAAAATTTAAATTTGGTTTTGAGGTAACCATATCGTTTTCCGATGGTGAAAAGTTTTTCGTGATGTCGGAGGTGGAGTTAAAGGTCGATTAAAAAAGTCTATTGAGCTGCGTCGGTGCCGTTGAGCCCGGCGTCCGTTCTGGCATGCAGGATCGAAGCTCGGTTGAGGTTGGTCTGCGGGTAAATCGGGGTTAGAAGACCATCGATAATCGTCGGGTCACCACCATCGGTCGCATTGTTAACACCAATGTTGACCGAGCCCGTATTGTTGCCCACTGAGACCCACAGGCTTTCATTGCGCTGGATCGTCAGGTTGGTTGGATTAGGATCATTTTCAGCAATCAGCAAATACAAAGGACCCGTTATCCGCCCATTGTTTGCGGGAGGATGATAGCCGTTTACCAATGGAGTTGCATTTGGAAGGCTTGCGGAATCCTGAGGTGTGATCCTGACGCGATCGATACCGCCATCGCCATTGAAAAGCACCACAACTGCGTTGGAAATTTCCTGATTGAATACGGTGCCGACTTCCTCGCTTGTTCCTTGAGTGTAAGCCCCCGTGTCGACATGACAGGGAACGATGTCTCCCGAGAATGAATCTTCTGCCCATGTCGGTCCCGAATATCGCATGTCGATCATGTAACCTTCGGGCAAGTCCATGCGGGATGAGCGCAAGACACGAGGTTGGCGTTCGATCAAAAATGAAATTGGCATTACCGGCAAATCCGGTTTCGTTTCGTTGTCATGGTCTAGTGTGAGTAGGAGGTCAGTTCCCGATTGTACGACTTTCCTAATCCGATACCGCAGCGCCGAATGATTCAAGCGAATGTAATCATCGACTTGAACCAAATATCGATTCTCAGCATCGTCATGTTCAAATGGTAGAGGAATAGAGACTCGTGGATGTTGCTCTGGGTCGATGATAATGGATTCGGGAGGTAGTTCCGTCCAGAACGCTCCGGGTGAGTCTCCGGTATACGGTGGAGTCGCACGCATGTGGTACAGCGTTGTGCCCGCATAGTAAACATTTCCACCCATGGAGGTATCCACTATGTTCGGGTTGGAAACGATGACCACTCCACAACCACCTTCAACGAGCGCCCGTTGTGCGGCTGAGTTGAAAAACGATCCAACCTTTCTCGCTGATTCGCGAATGTCGCGTTCGGCACTGAGCACGCGAACCTTGGGAACCAGGTACGCCGTGATGACGGCCAAAATCGAAATAACGACCAGCAATTCAATAAGCGTGATGCCGTAGGATCGACGATAGGTTGATGAGGTTGTTTTCATGGTTGAACTCAAAAGTTTATGGTGACTCAAAGATGAATCAAATCAGGAGGGGTTCAGTTATTGGAGGTCTCGAATGTTGCTGGAAACAATTTCAACTCGAATCTGGTCGAGAGATCGCGGGATGGATGTGTTAAGACTTACCCAGCCCAGTGGAAATCGAAAAACGTTTTCGGCACCGGTGCGCGGGTCGATTCGGGTTGGGTTTCGATCGTTCCAGTCGAGACGGTTTTCTGGCAGGATTTCGTTCTGGCCCCGGCTGATGAAAATGTCTTGGGCGTGTTCGCCGGCGAGAAAAGTTGGATCATTTTCGCGAATGCCAATTTGAAAAATTCTCATTTCCATGGGTGTACCCCAGGCATCAACGATTTCAAGGAAGCCATCACCATCGGAGTCACCAATCGCCTGATTGCCGAGCGCGTCCAGCGCGGTTGTTCCTTGAAACTGAATCCGGCTCAAAATCTGATACAGGTATTCACCAGGCAATTCGAGAAATTCGGGGTTCGAATTTGTTGGAGGAACATAGTCGGGATGGGCCGGATTGAATTGCCCCCAAAACCCTGACGCAGCGGATTGAAATTGTGGCAGGGCCAGGTAATCAACCAGTCGGACACCGAATGAATTTGGGTTCGGGTAAAGCGTATTGCACCAATCTTCAAAGCCGCGATCGTAAGGCGCCGGCCCATCGACGCTTGGTTCTACCGAAGGGAAAAACCCCATGTCAGGATTGGGAGCCAAATTCCCGGATCCGTCAATGTAAGCTCGTGGAAATTCCGCGTTAATGATTTCGGCAACGATTCGGCGACGCAGATGCTTTAGCTGCACGTAAGGGCGTGGGTCACTCGGTACGGTCGGATTGGCAGCCACAAATGTTTCCAGATCAGACAGCAAAAACGGAAGCCGTCGACCTTGAAACTCTTCGATTTGCTCAAGCAAGATGCGGTCGATGATTTGCGCTCGCGATTTGGTGGCTGCAATGTTTGCATCTTTACGCGCACCGTCCATGACTCCGATCAGCATTCCAGCCAGGACCGCAATAATCGAAATCACCAGCAGCAACTCCATCAGCGTGAAAGCTGATCGTGTTGACCGTGTTCGAGTTGTTTGAAAAGTTGACATTTGAGACTCGTGTGAGTTAAGGACTCAGGAAGGAATAAATCATGTTGCTGTTATCGCAATTGACCCGTTTCAAAAGCTGACAATGGTCCGTCTGCAAAACTGCAAAGATTGTCAGCCGAAGACTGCGCCTGCATCATGATTTCTCCTGTTTCCAAAGCGAATTCAGGACGTCCAGAGTCCCCGTCCATCCCGACGGTAATGATCTGGAATGTGTTGGGTGCAGCAAAATTTTTCGAAGTGAATGTGTTCAAGTCACCATCGGCTTCAATGTGATAAGCAAAACCTGGAAACGAACCGTCCGGATAGGTTGGATCGACAACGTAAGTGGTGGGTGGCATTTGGTCAGATGGCGCTGGATCTTGTGGCAATACATACGGAATGTAAGACGCGGCATCACGATAGCCGAAGGCATGTTCACCCGCGCCATAACGACCGACATAACGGGCAACCCCTAACGGCGACGCAGGCGTTGTCGTAGCGTCCGCCATCTCAATCACCTGATTGGATTGGAAGTCATAAAACACATTGCGGATTAATACGATTGGATTTGCTGCAGCCGTGCCATCATTAAGTGGTCTCTCAACCACCTCAGAGTTAACGACATCAAAGCCAACGTATTTGTTTTCGTTATAGCCACAGGGGATGTAGTCCGCTGGTGCCGATGCACCAACAGGTACTGGGATTCCACCTGTTAAGGGATATTGCGAACTCTCTGCCAATCCAGATAACCAAAAGATCATCGAAGTCTGTTGATTCAACTTGCTGCCAACAGCGATCCACCAGTCTTCAAGACGAGTATTGCCGTTACCCAAAGGAGACGGCTCAAGTTCGCGGTGGTTTGGTGCGATTCGATTTAGGTAGGGCAGAATCTGACTTGCCTCACGCTGAGCAAGCGGCACTGTATTGACAATCGTATAGTTTCCAGCAGGCGACAAATCACGCTCAAATCGCTCACCACTTGGCGGGTAGAAACCGTACTTGGTTTTAAAACTCTCCAGTGCTTGGCCGATCTGATTGATCTCCATCTGCACCGTGGCAGATTGAGCTCTCCTTAGTGCGGGAACGAGCCCATAGGCAAGTGCTCCGATAAGGATGCCGATGATGGCAATCACAACGAGAATTTCCACAAGTGTAAAACCTGCGCGGCGAGGCTTGCTTGCCCGAAGGGCGAGTTGGCGAGTGATGGGATGGGAGTTTTGGCAAGTCATGTTTGTCTCCAGATAAGCTGGTTGGAGTCGAATTGGATTGTTAATTGACATCTATTATTAAAAAAGTTGGTTCGTTGGTTTGCTCGATAACCAGCCGCGGTAAGCAGCGGGTCCGAGCGGTTCTTGGGTTTACTTTTTACCGCCGGTTAGACCAGAGATAATCGCGATCAGCGGCATGAACAAAGAAGCAACAATGAACAACACCACCAAACCGAGAAAAATAATCATCACCGGCTCGATCAGTTTCATCATACCTTCGGTAATACTTTCCACTTCTTCTTCGTAGTAGTCCGCAACCTTGTAAAGCATGACGTCCAGTTCACCGGTCTCTTCACCCACGTCGATCATGTTGACCACGAGGTCTTCGACGACAGGTTTCTTATATTGCAGGAAGTACCAGGCAAATCCGATCAAGCACATCAGTCCACAACCGTAAAGGACGTAGAACCAGAAGTCCGGCTTGATGAACAACACCGATAGCGGCGGCAAGGACATCGTCGCCATGAAGAAGAACAGCGCGACCGGATGGAATCCTGGTCGTGAGTTGCCTTTCATCGGCGAGGCGATGGTGTCACCGGCACGAATCGAGTCCGTTACTTTGTGATAAATCTTTTCATACATCGCGTTACCGGAAGTCTCGCGAGTAATGGTTAGTCCTTCGATAATCGGAACACCACTGGCAACCAACGCACCGAGCGTACGAACGGTACGAGCAAGGTTGGCTTTTTCAACCAGTTTTCCAATCACCGGAAGTTTGAGCAAATACAGGTGCCAGCCCATGCGTCCGGCTTTAAATTTACAGACCAGCGAGATGAACAGAATCATGCCGATGGGAATCAACGGGAACAGGAACCAAAGCTTGACCACGCGATCCGAAATCGCCATCAACAACAATGTTGGTGCCGGTAGCGGAATCCCGAATTCCTCAAACATCTTTTGGAATTCAGGAATAATGAACAACATGATGAACGTCAAAATACCGATCGTGAACAAGACGACCATGATCGGGTAAATCATCGCACCGATGACTTTACCTTTGAGTTTCTGGGTACGCTCTTTAAATTCGGCCAGACGGCGAAGGATCAGTTCCAACGAACCGCCCGCTTCACCCGCTTTGATCATGTTGACGTAAAGTCGATCAAAGACTTTTGGTGATTTGGACATCGCTTCGGAAAGTGATGAACCGCTTTCGATCTCTTCGCAGACATCGATCAAGCCGTTCTTCAAAGCTCCCGGAGGCGCCTGGTCTTCAAGGATTTTCAAACTACGAAGAATCGGCAAGCCCGCATCCTGCAAAATGGAAAGCTGACGCGTGAAGGTCACCATCTTCTTGCCGCTGGCTCCACCAAGTGCAAACGTTTTGCGATTACGTCCAGTTTTCTGAACGTTCTTGGCGTTTGCCTTTTGAATGGCAATCTTGGTAACAAAGTAGCCCATCGAGCGAATGGTGGCTTGCGCTTCATCTTGCGTAGGCGCTTCGATGACGTCGCGGATTTCCTGCCCTTGCGGGTCCATCGCTTCGAATTGATAAGTTGGCATGTCTCTTCCTCGTGTGATTCAACTTCGTTTTCAAGGATCGAATTCGAAGTCAAAAAAATAAAAGTAGATTTATAAGGGGGAAAAAGTGTTCGGTTCAGTGTTCAGATTTGAAATTGTTTTACGCGTCCAGTACCGTCTCACGAATAATTTCTTCAGCGGTCGTCGTTCCGTCATACATCAGTTCGATTCCCATGGTTCGCAAAAGACGCATGCCTTTGTCAGCAGCGCGATTACGCAACGCATCGGTTGTTTCGTTTTCCATAATCATGGCTCGTAGTTCGTCATCGAGTACCATCAGCTCAAACAAGCCAACGCGACCCTTGTAGCCCGTGTTGCTACAGCTGCCACAGCCAATGCCGCGATAAAACTTTTTGCCAGCGACGTCTTCTTTCGAAAGTTCCAGCTCCAGCAACATCTCCTCAGTCGGTTCCATCTCTTCGCGACATTCGGCGCAAATTCGACGGACCAAACGCTGAGCCAAAATGGCTTCGACGGTGGCAGTAATCAGAAAGACAGGCACGCCCATATCTTTCAATCGAGTGACCGTGCTCGGAGCATCGTTGGTGTGCAACGTGCTGAATACGAGGTGACCGGTCAACGAAGCTTGAATCGCAATCTCGGCCGTTTCATAATCACGGATCTCACCGACCAGGATCTTGTCCGGATCCTGTCGCAAGATCGCTCGCAACGCCGACGCGAACGTCACGCCAATGTCATGGTTGATTGGGATTTGAACGATGCCGTCAATGTCGTACTCCACCGGATCTTCGGTGGTGATCAATTTGTCTTCGATTTTGTTCAGCTCACTGAGTGCTGAATAAAGGGTTGTTGTTTTTCCAGATCCCGTTGGGCCGGTCACGAGAATGATGCCGTTTGGTTTCTCGATCACGGCTCGGAAGCCTTCCATGATCTCCGCGTCCATCCCAACATTGTTGAGATCGAGCGAAACGACTGAGCGATCAAGCACTCGACAAACGACGCTTTCACCAAACATCGTTGGCATGACGCTAACGCGAAGGTCAACCGGGTGACCACCGACGGTCAATTCGATTCGACCGTCTTGCGGCAATCGGCGTTCTGAAATGTTCAGGTTGGCCATCACTTTGATTCGCGTGGTAATTGCGAACGCCAAGTGACGAGGCGGAGGAACCATTTCGAACAACACACCGTCGGCTTTGATCCGAATGCGGAATTCGTCTTCGAACGGTTCGAAGTGGATGTCGCTGGCATGATCTTTAATCGCCAACAACAAAACCATGTTCAGTAGTTTTCGAACAGGAGCACTGTTGGCCAGTTCGGTCATATCACTCAAGTTAATCGGACCGTCGCCACCCAAAGCAGCGGTTGCTTTACGCAATTCATCATCGTTTTCCAAGTCAGCAATGATTCGCTCAATGCTCTCGGTTTCCGAATTGAAAAATTTGTCGATCGCTTTGAGCACTAACGACTCCGACGCAACCAGCAACATGATGTCGTATCCAAGGAAACGACGCAGCTCATCCTGCATCGCAATGTTTTGCGGATCACAAGTCGCCAACGTCAAAACGTTGTCGTTGAGCTGCAACGGAATCACGCGATACAACTGGGCCATCGAATCGGAAACGACTTCACGAACTTCTGGAGGAGGAACGACACCCTCAAGGTCAATCGTGCGCAAGCTGAATTGCTCGCCCAGCGCCTGGATGAGTTCATCATCTCCGAGCAAACCCATATCCACCGCGAACCGACCAATTAATTTGGTCCGGTCCTGGGATTGCGATTGTTCTTCGACCAACATCTCCAACTGATCGTCGTTGATGAATCCAAGGTCGACAAAAATTTGACCAAGCCGTCTGATGGCCATCTGGGGGTCCTTTGATTTATGGGTCTGGGTTCAGGATTGGGAAATAAAGTTTTTCAAAAGTGTTTAAGTTGAAACTCAGTAAGGATTCGAACTCAATTTCAATCTTCGTCTTCTTCGAGTTCTTCCTCGTCGTATTCTTCGAGTTCGTCTTCATCAAATTCATCGTCGCCAGCGCCTGCGTGTCGTCGGTGAGACGCAATCTTCTTCGCCAACATGTCGGGGTCGTGAGCTTTCGCCAATACGTCCTCGACTTCGACTTTTTCATCCAGCCAATGTTGATAAAGACAATCGTCCATCAACATCATGCCGTACCGGGCACCTGTCTGAATCGCCGAGTTAATCCGGAATGTTTTGTTTTCGCGAATCAGGTTTCCAATCGCCGGTGTGACGACCAAAGACTCGTAAGCCGCACAACGTCCGCCGCCAATACGTGGCAACAACGTTTGAGCCAATACACCGATGAGCGATGTTGAAAGCTGGGTTCGAATCTGATCCTGCAAGTTACCCGGGAATGCATCAATGATCCGGTTGACCGTACCTTGAGCACTGTTGGTGTGCAGCGTGCCGAACACGATGTGACCTGTTTCCGCCGCCGAGATCGCGGCTTCGATCGTATCGAGGTCACGAAGCTCGCCAACCAGAATCACGTCCGGATCCTGACGCAACGCACGCTTGATCGCTTCGGAGAATGAAGGCACGTCGACGCCGACTTCTCGCTGGTTGATCGTTGACTTTTTGTGATAGTGGTAAAACTCGATCGGATCTTCGATCGTGATGATGTGATGGTCAACACGTTCGTTGATGAAGTTCACCAGGCTCGCCAAGGTTGTACTTTTTCCAGATCCTGTTGGGCCAGTCACAAGGATCAGTCCACGTGGACGCATAACCAGTTTGGTAAATACGTCTGGAACGCCGAGGAACTCCGGCGGCAACATTTCGTTTGGAATCTGTCGCAGCACCATCGCGATGTGGCCACGCTGCTTGAAAATCGAAACACGGAATCGAGCTTTGTCTGCGTAAGCAAAGCCAAAGTCAGAGCTACCGACTTCTTGAAGTTCTCGCTGGCATCGTTCGGGCGCGATACTTTTCATCAGCGCGACCGTATCGTCAGCCTCCAGGACTTTGGTTTCCAATCGACGTAAACGTCCGTGAAGACGAAACACCGGAGGTTGTCCCGTGGTGATGTGAATATCGCTCGCCCCTTGTTTAACACAAGCCTCGAGCAGTTTGTCAATTAAGACCGTTGCCATAATTCTCTATTACTTAAAACCAATGATCGTTTCGATGATTCTTCGAATCTAAAACGTTGACGATTACCGTCGAGCTATTTATCTGTCTGTCTGTCGATGAAGGAACTTTGAGAATTCAAAGTGGCCGCTGGAAGTAGGATTGAGAGAGGAGTGAGAGGAGGTGGGTGGGGGGTCAGGCAGTTTGGAGCTCTATATATGGGTGCGTTCGTGTTTCGAGTTCAAATCGATGGAATATATAAGTGCGATTTAATAAATGAAGCAAAACAGGAAGCAGTTGGTTCTAAGTGCGAGAAGTGCCAGAAAGCACTTTCCACGCCTCTATTGTTGGCAGGAGCCCCGATTAAGTCCAAAAAAACTGCCAAATGACGCCAAGAAGCCCGGTTTTTTACCCTTGTTCGGCCTTAGGAACATAAGAAGCCGCCATTTCGTCCATCAGAATTGCGTCCTGCTCTGTCTTTTTCGCGACCCGGTAGACTTCGTCGAACGTCGTGACACCCGCACAAGTCTTGGCAACACCGTCCAGATAAAGCGAGTCCATGCCGTTTCTCATGGCATAGGCCCGGATGTCGTTGGTAGAGGTATTTTCGAAGATCATTTGCCGCACTTTCGAGTCGATCATCAGCATCTCATAGATGCCAACACGCCCTCGATACCCGGTTTTTTG
The DNA here is from genome assembly GCA_964584615.1 of uncultured Pirellulaceae bacterium. Taxonomy (GTDB): domain Bacteria; phylum Planctomycetota; class Planctomycetia; order Pirellulales; family Pirellulaceae; genus Mariniblastus. The sequence goes on from CAZPBE010000050.1 coordinate 19,676, forward strand.
GCAAGAATTGCAGCCTTTACCCTTTCTGAACGTCGCGTCCTTGATCTGGGCAGCGGATAATCCAACCTCTTCGAGGATGTGATCAGGAGGTGTAAATGGGGCGGTGCACTTTTTGCAAATCGTCCTCACCAGACGCTGAGCCAAGATCGCCACAACGCTACTTGCGACCAAATATCCGGGCACTCCGATGTCAACCATGCGCGTAATAGCTGTGGGCGCATCGTTCGTATGTAGAGTACTAAAAACTAGGTGTCCAGTTAAACTGGCCTGAATACCCATGGATGCAGTCTCTGCGTCACGCATCTCACCCACCAGAATAACGTTGGGTGCTTGGCGTAGCATTGAGCGGATAATGCGGGAGAAGTCTAGCCCGATCTTGTGTTTCACCTCTACCTGGTTGATCCCAGGGAGGTAGTATTCGACCGGATCCTCGGCCGTAATGATCTTCCGGTCAGGCCGATTCAGCGAGTTCAGGGCCGCATACAGCGTCGTCGTCTTGCCTGAGCCCGTTGGGCCAGTGACGAGAATAATGCCATTAGGCCGTTTGATCAGGTTCAGAAATTGCTTATGTGTCTTGGCTGAGAATCCGAGCTGACGGACGCCGATCTTGATATTGTCCTTGTCGAGCAATCGAAGCACCGCCGACTGGCCATTATTGGTAGGAATAATACTGACTCGAAGATCGAGCTCTTTCTCACCCACATTGACCTTAATCCGGCCGTCCTGCTCCCGCCTTCGCTCGGCGATGTCGATTTTCGACAGAATCTTGATTCTGGAAAGGATCGCACCAAGCTGACGTTTGGGAAGTCGATCACGTTCATGAAGGATGCCGTCGATCCGATAGCGAATGCGAACTCGATCCTCAAAAGGCTCGACGTGAATATCGCTGGCCCGCAGCTGAACGGCTTCCTGAATCATGAGCTGAACAAGCTTCACAATCGGTGCACTGTTCTCATCGACCGCTTCGTCGTTGATGGCATCGGCGTCTTCGACGGTTTCAGTAAAGTCAATCGCCGTATCGGTGAATTCCTGCAAAATGGAGTCAGCCGATTCACCTTCAATCTGACCGTACATTCTGTTGATCGCCAGCTGGATGCTGGAACGGGTTGCCAAAGCCACTTTCACATCGCGATTGAGGATAAAGCGAAGACTTTCAATCGTATCTACATTGCTCGGTTCGCTCATGAGAACTTTGAGGCCACCCCCATCAAGTTCAGCCATTGGCAATACGGTGTTTTCGCGAGCGACCGCTTCAGGCATCAATTCGATGACCATTTCAGGGATGTCGATCTCAGTGATTTCGACATACTCCATGTGATGATGTTCTGCCAACGCTTTCATGACGTCGGTTTCGAGCGCGTATTCTTTTTCGACGATCGCAGCTTGGAGTGACCAATTGTTTTGCCGAGCCATCAAGTCCGCATCGAGGACTTGTTCTTTGGTCAGGACTTTATTTTTGATTAGAAATTTTGCGAAGCCGTCGAGTGCCATCTTTTTTCCTCACCCCGTTTCCGGGGACGGTATCTAGTTGTAATTTGGATCTGTAACCGCGGGTTATCGCGTCCGGAGTATGTATGTCCGAGCGGACGTTGGTACGGTCATGATGATATCGGACAATGAGTTTCGAGTCGTTGAGTATCAATGCGAAAGCCAATTTATCGGTCAGGAGGGATGTTTTTGCCGCCGTGCGGCAGCCAGGGCAATCGTTTGAGATTTGCAGCCGATCCGACTTTTTGGTGGGTATTAGGTTTCTCGCGTCTTTATCTTGATCCATGCACACCGGGATTGTCAATGAAATGCAGCATTTTGAATGTTTTCAGCGGCTCCTCTGCGAATGGGTGGTCTTTTGTTTTGATACTTTGACGATTGTAGGGGCTATTGCCGAGCACGCCGCCACAACGTTCTGGCGGTCTCCCGAATTTGATCGGCTTCGTCGTAAAGCCCGGTCGATTCAAGTTCCGCGGCTGCCTTTTCGAGGCTGTGGGCTGCGGATCGAATTCGGCCGGTTAGCTCGGACACCGGTGGAATTGAGTTTGAGGCAGCGGTGCGACCATCAGCCCAATTCCTAGTAGAAGTCGAAAACGGAATGGGAGTTTGAGGCATGGGAGTTTGATATTGGCGAGAAGCTGGATGCTGACCAAAAGCAGGTTGGCCCTGAGTCACTTGCTCAACGAAGCTTCGATACCGATCCCGATTCGAACTGACCGCTGCGTTTTGATTCGCGCCGTAGAAATCAGGTGTCGGAAATCTCTCGTTTTTAGGCTGCAGCGGATTGGAAGTCGTTCCCCGAAAGTTCTCGGACGATCTGACTTGAGCCTCCACGGCTCGACGCGCGATTCCGTCGACCGAATCGGTTTCGTTGGCGGGGTCTCCCGGGAATTGAATTCCCTCGAGTTGGCTGGAAATACCGCCACCAAGCTGTTTCCGAATCGCCATAATTTCCTCGACAGTATCGGCATTCGCTTGAGAAACGGCTGTTGGGAGAATTTTGACGGAACCATCCGATTTCCGCTGCGTCTCAGTTTCGTCGGATGACTGAACGCGTTGCGCATCAACCGGTTGGGTTGTTGCCTGATCGGCAGTCGTTCGATCGGCAGTCGTTCGATCGGCTGTTGTTGGAGTTTGTTGGGGCTGGTCTGTTTGACATCCAACGACTGGAGTTTGCTCGACTGCCACGATCATGAACAGCATGGACCAGGCGATCAATGCAAACATTGAGCTGGGAATTCTGATGTGAATGGTTTTCATTTCAACTCCATAAATTGGGTCCGCTTGCCGGTGTGAAAATTGAAATCAGGCATCGCAGTGTGCCCGCACTGGCAAGACTGGACCGACCGTTGAATCAAATATATGGATTTTGCCATTTATGTTGAAAGCTCAATCTTTTGATGACGTGTTTTACGCGAATAGACAGCAATGAGCAGGAATGGGAGGGAATGGCCGATTTTCCGAATACAAACAGAGGATTCCATATTTAAACTGGTTTTGGTTTTTCGAAAAAGCTTACACTTTGTCGATGGGACAAGTATCCTGTAATTGTCGAGTATTTTTTTGCAAAATGGACCTTCTGCACCAACTCACCCACCAAAAATATCTGAGCCAAAAATGATCGAACGATTCGATTGCAACCAAGAGTCACCTGAGGTTTTCATGAGTGCTTACCAAAAATCAGTCGCTGTCGGGAATTTAGAATCCGGACGGAAAATCGCCGGACGAGACATCGTTCTGGCAATGAAGCTGATCTCGATGTGGTTAGTCGTGATGTTGGCGATGCTGAGCTATGCCAGTTTCGCGCCGGCTCAACAAAAGAAAACATTCACACAGGAAGATATATCCGCACGTTACTTCATGGTCGAAGAGCCATCGGATCCCGAAGATGAGCTTAGCGCTGCCGATCGAAACACCAATAAAACAGCTCGCGCTAACCGCAACAAAGATCGCCAATCAGTCCAGGGAATTCTCGAGTCTGGCGGCGACCTAAAAGGCGCTGCGATTTCCGGTTACTTCAACGATTATATTTTCGCTGAAATGACTCAGCCCGAATGGCTTTCCGAGGCAGGCAGTAACAGAGATGGATTTTTCAGATACTACTTGAGTTCGCGCATGTCGAAAGCGCAACGAAAAGCTTTCATTGAAGACATCATGATTCCAATGTTGGGCAAGCGGATTCAAGACGATTCGTTGTTTCCGGCCGCGCGTGTCAACGCCGTCGTATTGCTTGGCTTGGCCGATGATCAAGCATTGGATCGAATTTCTGACACGCCACCGCAACCGAACATGAAAGCTCTTCAAGCGCTGGTTTCGATTTTCAAAGGCGATGCTTATCCCGACTACCTCAAGATTTCGGCATTGGCTGGAATGTATCGGCACGTATCGATTGACACCGTCGCAGCCAACGGGCGAATTGCGGCTGATGCTCGACGAGCCATGGTCAACGATGTTTTGGCTTCGATGGACCAAGCGAAAAAAGACGATCCCGATCTGACCGACGATTTGAATTACTGGAAGACGCGTCGCGGGATTCAGTTTCTTGCTGCCGCAAAAGTTCAAGGTCAAGCCAGTGCCATTTTCGATCGTGTTGCTGCTTATGTGGGCCAAAACAGTAAGGCGCCGACTTGGGTCAAACTCGACGCGGTCAAAGCTATGAAGACGCTGCCTCTTGATGGTGTCGATCAACAAAAAATTGGAACGGTCATTGAATCAGCAATCGCCTTTCTCGCTGAATCGCTTGAAAGTGAAGCCACATCGATTGAAACTGCCGTTAACGATTTAGTCTACGACAACATTTTGCTCGAAGACGTTGACTTGGAACATTCCGGAACCAACTACAGCTCAAGTGGCGGTATGGGTGGAGGCGGAGGTATGTTCGGCGGTATGGGCGGTGGTGGAGGCGATGACGACGATGACGAAGACGAAAGAGGCGGCGGCGGTATGGGTGCCGGTCCTGGAATGGGCGGCGGCATGGGCCCTGGCATGGGCGGCGGAATGGGCCCTGGAGGCGGTCGGGGCGGCAATCCATTTGGTGGTGGGGACGACGAAGAGCCCATTGAACCGATCGTTGAGCTGCCAAACTACGAACTCAATCAGATTCGCCGCCGCATTAAGGTGCTGACTTTTTCAGTCAACGACGCTTTGACTTCTGATGAGTCGAGCATCAAAAAAGCGGCTCCTGCGAAACAGCTTACTTTGATTGGAAAGCTGTCTTCTCCCGTTAAGAGGTTGATGGAAGGTTCCAACATTGGCGTCCGCGATATGATGGCAGACAAGGAAGATGAAGAGCCGCAAACGAAAAGTTATGCGACCCAGTTGAAGGAAGTTTGCGAAAAAGGTGCTGGCGATTTGCTTGGAGTGATCGGACAAGGCAACGAAGCTGCACCCGCGGAAGCTCCAGCCGCAGCTGGCGGACAACCTGCGAACACTCCATTCGATGATGGGGCTGGCAACTAAACGCCTGCTACCGCGCGGCAACTTTCCAGCTCTCGATAGCCGCTGCAACAGCGAACGCAATGAACTTAGACTTACAAAGCATCCAAACCGAAACGTTTTGGAAAGCGTTGTGTCCCAAGCTTTCGATTTCAAATCAGCCACTGGCCGAACTTTCGGATTGGGGCCAGTCTCGCCCGTTGGATGAAGAAACTTGGGCGACTTGCAAACAGACGATCGCTGACGATGGCTACTTTGCCTACCAAGGCTGGTTCGATGATGGACAGATCGAACGCATGGCGAAGTGTTTTGAGGAGTTGGATGCCAAGGGCATTCATCCGGTATTCGCGTTTGTGTACGACGAGTTCTGGGACCTGTTAATGCAGTTGGACCCGTTGCTTTCAGATCTGCTGGACGACTATGAATGCTTGCCGGCGGTCTGGAGCTGGTTTGTGCGCCCCAACAACCAATCGGCATTTGCTCCACATCGCGATCAAGTTCGAGAGTTGGATATCGATGATGAGGAGCATTTGGACTACCTGACGATTTGGGTGCCGCTAACCGACCTGGATCACTTGAGTTCAGCGATTTGCGTTTTGCCTGCTTCGTTGGATCCGAACTACGAACGTTGTACTGCAGAGATTGAAGTTGAAAATTTGCAAGACGTTCGATCGTTGCAAGGTAAACGCGGGTCTGTGTTTTGCTGGACGACTCAACTGGCGCATTGGGGGACTCGGCAATCATCTCACGGCCCTCCGCGAATGAGTGTCGGCTACTATCTTAAGCGAACCGAAGCAGAGAACTTGGAGGAAGAGGCGCCGGTTGATTTTGCGAGCCCGCTTTCATTGCGGCAGCGATTGTCGATCATCGGCCAGCAAATCAAAAACTACTCTCGCTCGGCGTCAGCGGAAGAACTCGAATTCGCTGAGCAGTTGATCGGATTATCGGATTGATTTCCGTAGGTAGTGGTCCGTTTAATCGGCAGCCGCTAGGTCGATCAGTTTACTGGTTGGCTTTAACGGGCTGCAGAATTCCAACCAACAGAACCAGCAGGCACAACGCTTCAATCACGAATACATCGGCTCGAACTCGTTGGCGTTTACAACGCTTTCCATCAGTGCATCAATATTGGCCGGCTGAAATCGCGAAACTCGATTTTGCTTTCGTTGTTCATTTCGCTCAAACCATTCAGGAAGCGGCGCCGTCTGGATGGCCAAGTGCGTCGAACTCATTATCGGCTCTGGCGTGTCAGTCGATTCGACCTTTGACCGCAGGCAGGCATTCCCTTCGATCATCGCGTCAGTCAGTGCGCTCGTTGTAAACGAAAACGAACGAGGCAAACCGATAACATCGCCAGGCGTATTGGCGGCAACAGTCGATTTCGCAGAGATGTTTGAATTTTCAAACGGCGTAATCAAAGGAAGCGCAAACAATCCAGATTGGTTGAATCGAGCGATGGCAACATCGATCAAGTTCACCCTTTTGTCTCGATTGAAGTCAAAAACGTTGTCGATCGGAACTGTGAGGAAACCTGATTGATTCTGTCGAGTCAAACCTACATCGACCAGATTCACGATCGTGTCGGTTGGGCTGTTGCCGGTGTCTCCAATAACGTTCCCCAAATAAAATGTTACATCATTGGCGAAAGCACTGAGTGGACTGGCGATGGCTTTAACTTGAAGCCAGGTATTAGTGATCGTTCCGTCGGGCCAGTCGAAGCTGATCGTTGAGGATCCGCCATCAAACGCTGGAGGGTTGATGGTCATGGTCGGAGTTGGTGCATCGGCCCAAGTGCTCGTGTCATCGGAGGCGCCGACTTTGAAAGAAAAATCATCAACGGTCAAATAGGGCGACGGTTGAAACACGCCAACAAGAATGTTGTTGATCCCGGCCGCATAGGTCGTGTAATTTTGAAATCCAGCCGTTTGGCCATTAAAGAAAATCGACTTGTCCGTTGGCAGGCTCGCGTAGAGATCACTTCCGTCATCCCACGCACTTCCCTTGTAAGTTACGCCTGCGTCGGTCACCGATGCGCGAGCGAGTTTTTCAATACGCAAATAGAATCCGCCAAACATATCGTCGGCTGTATTGCGGACCCAGACTCTGTACGATCCGGTTGTTGGCGCTACGTGTACAATTGAGTCGGTGCCCGTGCTCAATAAATTTCCATCATGCCAAAGCTGAATCTCCACGTCACCGGTGAGGTCAGGGTTGCTTGGTAAAGCATTCGCCACGGCCAGTGATGCGACAATCGTTTCGCCAGCGACGGCTTGGAACTCTGCTCTCTTGGCATCAAGTCCGCTTTCAAAAAATTCCAGGTGATCCAGCGGGGTGGGATCGCCATCGGTGCCGGCAGCGACAATGTAAGCAATGTCGGCGGTGGGTCGGTCGATGGTCAATGTCTCGAAATTGCTATGCGGAATGAGCCCAGATGTAACCTCCTCCAAAAGTACGCCGGCAGCTGAGTAAGCTCGAAGGAACGCGGAATCACCTGCATCGTCAGAGCCAACATCGATCATGACTTTGCGGGCCAGGTTGTTAAAGTCAGCTCGAAACTCGTTGATACCTTCTTGAAATCCTTCCGGTGAATCAACCGCCGAAGCATAAACCCCATCCCCCGTTGACGGTTGAAACGCTCCATTTGTGTTGACGTGAAAGATTGGCCCCCCGGCAACCGGCTCCTGAAGCGTGTGGCCACTCCAGCTGGAAATATCTGTGTTGTCGCTCCAGAATTCGTTTTCCACAATTGTGGACTGGCCAACAGATAATGACGAGATAAAGTCTCCAGCGACGGCACCATTGAGATCAGTTGGCGGCAAATCAAGATTGCGCGTAATCGATAACGCGTATTCTTCAAATCCGGCCCCGTCGACGCGCACATAATAGGTTCCCGGTGCAGCTTGATAGTTATCGATGCGACTATCATAGTTATAGGATTCGATGCGCCAGAACAGATCGTCGGGGTCTTCCAAAACGTTTCCATCGGCGTCCAGCAAAGCAATGCGCGTTCGTGACAGAAAATCCTCTCGCGCTCCTGGAACCTGATTGTCGATAACCCGCCGAGCATTGGTTCGTCGGGTTGCGATTGAAATCGACTGCGGTTCGGTAACTTCAAAAGAGTACCAATCGTAGGCAATCGGAATAGTGTTGAAGTTATTCGAATCGAAATACAAGTCGTGCGACCGAATATTGTCGTACGCTCGCCCGTCATTCAATAGTGAGCTATCTCCAAATTGCTGGAATTTGACCAGCAAATTATTTCGATCGAGATTCGCATCAAGTGCTGCTTGATAAAGATCGATGTGCGCTTCACCCCACTCTCCGTTGGTGACCGGTGTTGCATTGTAAATGGTATGCCACTCTACGCCGTCATCGCTGATCGAGACACCGTCACCATTAACACTGCCGGAAAAAGTATTGGGTAAGGCATCGATTTCGTCATTCCATTGCGTGTAAGAAAAAGAAAGAAACGGAACAATTCCCGCAAATCCTAAATCCAGAATGGCTTCGTTCAGGTTGTCGGTACCATCCACATCGGACGACATTACCAACGAGTAGGCGCCTGAACTTGATCCGAGCGCGTTGGTGACTTGAATGTTTCCGTTGGTGGTGGAAGACGATGTAGTCCAGCGAGCATCAAGGCTGCCTGTCTCAAAGTCATCACTGGTAATGACTCCTTCATCGACGAACGATCCGTAAGTGGTGGCGATTTCCGCATCGGTGTTTGCCGGCGTCGCCAAATAACTTCCTGGGTCGACCCAACCAGTAATTGGCTCAGCTGTTTCCAAAGTCTCGTTGGCGTTCCCGTCTCCAACTTCGGATTCAAAGGTTGCATTGATCAGAACAGTAATTTCATAGCCGCCAGCGGTACTGTTGAAACCGCTGACCGAAATCACGTAGTCACCGGCTGTATCGACCGGCAGACTCTGCAAGGTAGCTGCATTGGCTCCACTTCCGTCAGTTCCCAGATTGGCTCCGTTTGGATCGCTGACCGAGATCGTCGGTGAAAGAGTATCGTTCGCGACGACGCGAATCGAAATGTTTTGTTGCGCTCGAAGGTTGACCGTATAAGTTTCGATGGCTCCGGAAGCAACCGCTGTCGAGTCGTTGGCGATATATCCCAGGGTTTCACCGTGACTCAAGACTGAAAAACTGGACAGCGTTGCGAGCAGTTGTCGCGGTTCGAGCGTTTGATACGTCGCATTAGCCAGACTGCGCTTTAGATGTGAGCGAGCCAATCGGCTTGGTTTATGTTTAGCGTTTAGGCGTTGCAAAAGTCGCATGATGATTCGCTCTGAGCTTGAAACTGGAAGTGGTTCTCGTCTGCAATCTTGACATTGTCTATTGTATTGGCAAAAAACGGGAACGCAATTTCCTGCGGCTGGGGAACGCCAAAACCAAAGGGAAGATTTGTCTTCAGACTTCGAAAGCAAGAGCTTCCTCGAAAGAAGCTTTCTCGACTCAGTTGCTGCCCACAACGATGCTGGAGAAGTCGTATTCCGGGTAGCGTGCCTTCATTTTTTCAGCCACTTTGGAGTACGATTCGTCCTGGAAATGATTCGAAAACAACCGAAGCGTCAAATGGGAAGACTTCGACAATGTGAGGTCTTTTATTTGCGCATGTTGCCATTCCGAATCGCCTGTCATATAAGGCAGCAAATCTTGAAGGGCTTTTTGAATGCCATACCCTTGCTCTGGTACGTGTGCCCAAAGATCGACTTACTTTGTCTCCGACGCGGGCAAGTCTTGACAGCGCGGTGATGTTAAACAGCGAGTAGTGCAATGACAGAGTCCGCTTAAGTTCGGCGGCCTGGTTCCCCGATTCGTCGAATTGCATGGCAATGCGTTTCTTTGCCTGGTTAACAATTTCTTTGGCAACATCTTCCTGACCCGCGAACAGCGCGTACCGAGCACGTTGGGCGGCGTACCAGGATCCGTGATTGTTGACCGCTCGTTGTTCGTGCTGTCCAAGCGGACTCTCTTTGAGCCAGTTTTGGAACTCACCGAACCACGTCTTCAAACCGTTTTGATCTTCCTCGGACCAGATTGTTTCGTCAAACAATTCGACGGAGTCGAGCACCAGCATAAAATCGCGCGTGTCGATGATTCCGGGGCCACGGCCATCTTCCCGACCAGGAACTCCCTGTCCAAAATTCAAGTTGGGATTCATCTTCGTCGCTTCATCGAGAAACCACGCGCGAACCATCATCGCTGCGCGTTGGCTGTAACGAGGTTCCTTGAGGACGTAGCCCGCCAATGCAAGCCGCTGGACATCATTGCAAAGATCGCCAAGTCGAATCCGATCGCCTTTGGCAACCATCTCGCGATTAACGACTCCGTCTTTTCGAATGTACGGCAGACCGTTGGGCTTGTCCGGGTCAGGCCACCAATAACGAGAGTAACTGAGATAGTCGTGAATGTCGCCACTTGGCGGAACGACCTCTTTGTGCGTCACGGAGTAAAGAGGTTTGACGACCGCTTCTTCGGCAGCGTTTTTCAAGTTGGTGAGCGCGATTCCAATCGGCGTGTCACTTGCTGGTTGGTTCTGCCGAATGCTGTCGATGTGTGCGCGATCCCATATGACTTGGGCGCTGACGAAGTCGACTTTGAAAAGCAGCAGTATGAAAACAAGCCCACTGATTCTGATCGACGTTCGGCTCATAAGTTTGTCCAACAAAGTGAATCCAGAATCTAGCGAGCTTAAGTCGCCAAGTCGCGTTTTACAAATACATCGCATCAACCGCAAGCAGCTCTCAGGATAGGCGAGGTACATCACGAAAGTCGCTTAAAGAGCGCTCGCAACGCGGCGATCATCTCTTCGCCAATAATTTGCCACAGCAATAACAGCGTAGTAGGATCCGAACAGTCCGCCGGTGAACAATAAGTCACCCATCACTGTGAAGCGAAAGAATGGCACTGCCGCCAGGAAGCAATTCGCAAGGCCCGCGAAAGTCATCGGGTACCACTGCCCCATCATCCAAACCGAAGCGTTTGAGATCAAAAAGAAAGCGATTGACATCAACAGCGATGAACCAATTACATTTCCCAGCAAAGCGATTCCGGAAACGTTTGCCGAGTTCATTTGCTTCAACCGATAACCAAGCGCTGACGCGACCAGCAATCCGCCAACCACTCCTGTCGTGACTTGCCACGGACAGTTAGCCAAACCAAAGTTCGAGACGAGTACCACGGTCAACACCGCAACGGCCGAAACCCAAAACTGTCGAAAGTAAAATGCTGCGAACAATGCGATTGCGGCAACCGGCTTGAAGTTGGGAATGTCGGCCAGCAAGAATCGACTCGCGACTCCAATGACGATCAAAACCATCAACACGGCGGCGCCTAAATAAAGCGGGTCGCGCAGCAAGTTCTTGAACGTGGTTGTCGGTTGAGGATTTTGGTTATGCATGTCGTCTCTCGTGATTGATCGTGAATCAGCATCTTACTCGTTCGCCAATCCGAGACAACTGCTAAATGACTTGCAAAACACGGGAAATGGCATTCGATATCGAAACGTACAAATCCGTGACCAGGATTTTGATCGGACGTCGGCGCCCTTGTTGAGATCCAAGACTTATTATTCTTCCGTCAGTTCCGGCGGTGGTGGACCGAATCGCCAGCGAATTTCGTCCGAGGGTTTCACTTCATATATTCCCGCGCTTTTGTCAGCTGTTTCTTCATTGACCAAATAGATCCAGTTGTTTCCACCTGAACCTTCATTGGCCACCGTCGCGATCGACTTTACGAAAACGGTATCGCCAGATCCGCTGGACTCAAACTTGATATCTCCAATCAATTGAGCTCGATCAAGGATTTCATGAACCGTTGAATGTTCCGAACAAGGCACATCGACTGTGATTGGGCTGCGACGCGCCGGTCCAAAGTCGATCACCAAAGTTACCGTTCCCAAGTCCATGCCAGTTGGATTCGTGCCGGAAGTAGATTCTCCGGAGTTAGTCGCATCGCAGCCGATCGAGAATAGGATCGACGCCAAAAACAAAGTCGAGAACACAGTCGCCAATGTGTTTTTTGGAGAATCAGTTTGCAGTCTCGGCGGTGCGAAGCCAAGATCGGTTGGAAGGAAAGTTGTCATGAGTATTCTTAATCGTGAACGCTGAATTCGTAAGCCCGAAAATAGATTACCATAGTTGGCTGCCGAAGTGATCATTGGTAATCAGGCCAAATTTGCAAGCCCTGCAAGATTGCTCGCGCCATCAACAAAACCAAACAATCGTTTACAGCAAGCTATGTCGGATCAAGAGAAAATTGTCAACGTGTCGTTTCCGCGCCAAGACATCGCTGTTTTGACGCTCGACGCGCCCGGGAGCGCTGCAAACATTCTCGACAAACAACTGTTTGCTGAACTTGACTCGGCCATGAACGAGTTGGTCGAACGAAAAGATCTTAACGGCGTGGTTCTGGTTTCGGCCAAGCCAAGAATTTTTGTTGCCGGCGCTGACCTCAAGCAAATCCAAAGTACGCTCGACTGGCCCGACGAGTTGATTGTCAACTTTTGCGAGCGCGGCCGCGAAGTCATGAAACAGTTTAACCGCTGCCCATTTATTTCCGTGGCCGCCATGCACGGTGCGGCGGTCGGTGGTGGGCTGGAGTTGGCGATGTGGTGCGACTTACGAGTTGCTTCCGATGATCGAGCGACCAAGCTTGGACTACCGGAAGTTAACTTGGGCTTGGTTCCCGGTTGGGCCGGCACTGTTCGGCTTCCACGATTGACTTCATTTGGTACGGCCGTCGAGATGACGGCGACCGCGAAGTTGATCGGCAGCAACGAAGCCAAAGAAATTGGATTGGTCGATGAAGTCGTTTCGAAAGACGGACTCGTTGGCAGCGCCATTCGGATGATCGATGCGCAAATCAAAAAGCCAACCTGGCGCGATCGTCGGCGCGAGCTGGCTGGGCCCGTCAGCAACACTGGCGAAATCAAAGAGGTTGTCGCGCAAACGGCCAAACAAATTGTCAACAACAAAGACAAAGTCTTTTTGTACGCACCGACGGTTGTTCTTGAGCACATGGAAAGAACGGCCACCTTGTCCGCCGACAACGCGGAAGTTTCGGAATCGCAAGCCATGGCGCAGGTCTATGGAAGCCCTGCAAGTTGTGGATTGTTGAACTATTTCTTCCTGGTCGATCACAATAAAAAGCGCCCTGGCCTGGTTGATTTGAAATTGAAACCAGAACCGATTAAATCGTTGGCGATTATCGGCGCTGGGTTGATGGGAAAGTCGATCGCCGAGATTGCTGTCCGCGCCAAGATCGATGTTACTTTGCTTGATGCAAAACCTGAACTTGCTCAATCTGTCGCGAAAGAGCTCAACAAAACGACAGGTTCGACCAGCGTTTCAGCTGCCACGGATTACGATCAAATCGCCGGCGCTGATCTGGTGATCGAGTCCGTTGTCGAAACGATTCCCGTCAAGCATTCCGTATTTCCTCGAATTGAACAAGCTGTTGGACCGAAGACAATCATCGCCAGCAACACTTCTTCGATTCCGATTGAGCAACTGGCGACGGTGTTGGATCGAAAGGAGAATGTCTGCGGTATTCACTTTTGTCATCCCGAATTGATGTCGTTAGTCGAGGTCATCTGTGGACCTGAGACTTCCGAAGCCTCGATCGCTTCAGCGGTTGGGTTCGTCAAAAGTCTTCGCAAAATGCCGGTCGCAATCAACGACGGCGCCGGATTTGTCGTCAATCGAATGCTGGCCGCGATGTTGGATCAGTCAATGCGACTGCTGACCGCTGGGTACTCGCATGAATTGATAGATGAATCGATGCGCGAGTTTGGTTTTCTTGGTGGACCGTTTGAGATCATCGACGTGATCGGAGCGGATACTTGTATGTACGCTGGCCGAACGATGTGGGAGCACGGTTTGAGTTGTGTATCGTTGTCACCGATCCTGCCAAAAATGGTGAAGACAAATCGGCTGGGACAAAAAACGGGTAGCGGGTTTTACCGATACGACGGACCTGGCGGACCCGCGATTATAGATGACGGAATTCTCGAACTGATCAAACCTTATGTTGAAGACAGAATCGATCCCGAAGGTGATGACGCTTTAAGTTCGGATGAGATCTCCAGTCAAATCCTGAGCGTCATGGCTTTGGAGGCGACGAGAATTTTGTCTGAAGAAATCGTTGCCGATCCGCGCGATATTGACTTGTGTGTGATTGATGGGTTGTCGTTTCCTAAACACCAGGGCGGACTGTTGTTTTGGGCGGATCGAGTCGGGATTGGCAATGTCAAAGAGTTGTTGGAAGTGCTCGCCGAAGACGAACAGAAGCTGGCTCCCAGTTCAAAACTAAGCGAAATGGTTGCCAATGGGACGCGGTTTTACGGATGAACACGATTTGGATGGCTTTAAGTCAAAATCGAGTTGACGTTGCTTGTTTGGAACCGGCCCTACAATGGGTTTTGAAATGCCTCTAGTCACCGACGCCGATATCTTCATTGCAAGAACGCATCATCAGTTCCATTTCGGCTTCTTCATGTTCGGCAAGCGATTTGCAAAACGTTTCCAGTTCGTCTCCAAGTTGTTCGACGGTGACTTCAGGACCGACTTCGCGATACACAATCTGCTCGGCTTTATCCAGAATTTCGCTTAACGACAGGAACAGTGTTCGATGTTGTTCTTTTAAAGCGTTGGCTTTGTTGTTGACGCAGGGGTTGTTCACCGCCGCGTCGGAGAAGTAGCCGTAAAATTCTTCCAGCGAAAAATAAGTCTCTAACGCGTCGCGTAAATCAGTTAGCAGCGCCGCAGCCAAACGAGGAGGAAGCGGCTCACTCGCCACTGGCGGCTTGAACTTGTAGTAGACTTCGTTCAAAACATCCCGAAAACGGAAGTCAGTTTTGATGTCGTTCAGGAACGCGGCATTGATTGAGATGGCTGCCGCTTCGGCGCTATCCCGCTCAAATTCCTGTTCAGTTAGAAATAAGCTCATCGTCTCCTCCTCACACAAGTGATTCAGGAGAGCCAGTCAGAGATCGCGAACAACAGTCAGAGATGTCAGAGATCGCGAATAGAATTCGAAGAGGTGCGTCAGGTTGTCAAGTAATTTTTGACCGTCTCTCGATAGACTTGCATTTTACAGATTCAGCGGATGACTGGCAAATTTAAGGCAGAACACCCAAGATATTCAATATTAAAAGGGTTTTCAGCCGTCCTGTCATGCGATTGCCGTTGGTAGCGAGACCGATGATACGATTCTTCCAGTTTCCAACGTATGCGTTGGAAGCAAGTTAAGGAGCCAACGTCGTTGCGCCAGGAATCACAGGCAGGCAGTAGACGCAGGGTCGCGATAGCGACGGCAGCGGGTAGCCTCGGCGTCAGCCGTGGGTTAGTTTGTCACCTCACAACGGTTGTCTGCAGAATCCACTGAATGTAAGAAGGCGATCCGCCGAAGACTTCCACCGACAACACTTCCGGTTCGTCATAGTTGTGAAGCTCCGCGATTGCGCTTTTGACGTGTGGAAAACGTTGCGTCGATGTTTTGATCGTGCAGACAAACTCTTCCGTTGTCTTCACTTCATCTTCCCAATGATAGATGCTGGTCACCGGGCCACTAATCTGGCAACAAGCCGCAATTTTCTTTTCAATCAGCTGCTTCGCGATCTTTTCCAAAACGCTACGGTCGTCCGAAGACGTTGTAATGATTAAAGGTGCGTTGGCTGGCATCGACAAACTCCTTTTGCGAACGATGTTGAGCGATGACTATGTTGAGCGATGACTATGTTGAGCGATGATTAAGTCGCGCGGTGATCAAGTCGCATTATGGTAACAGTATTCAAACAAAGCTTGCCACTCCGCGCTGGCAATCTTTTGAACCTCGCTTTTTGAATTCTTACTTTGACATTGATCGACGAACGCGTACGGATCGAACTGTTCGACGCCCAACCGCTGCGCCGTGTCAAGAAACACCGGGTGGTCACCGACTTGGCGATACCAATACTTGCTGTTTCCGAAATCACCTTCCAGCCGATGCATGATGCCGTGCCAGTAGCTACCTTCGGCGGTTTTTATGTCTTGGCTGATGTCGTGCGAGTCGTCCAGAAAATGATGCAACAGCCACAACCCTGACAGGCAGCACTTGGCCAGATTCTTGTCCGTGATCTTTTCGGCAAACAGATCAGCCACCGAAATCTCTCGCAGTCGATCTTCAATCGCCTGGTCGGTTTGAGCAACTTCCCCAAAGTTGGAAAGCGAGTTTTCGGTCACCAGTTCGTCGACGATTGCTGGAAACTTTTGATTGGTTGACATGGCTAGGACTCGAGAATTGCTGGTACGAAACGAAATTGAGCGACCTAAAGCACCTAGTTTATTGCCGGGTCCGCCCTAGTTTACCAAATCAATCTGGCTTGTTGGGCTTTCCCGACGTTTCTATACTTCGCCACCCAAATTTTGCGCCGAAAGTTTGCCTTGGCGTTCGCATTGAATTCGAACGCTAGAACTTCAGCGACAAACGTTATCCGTCCGTTATCGTCTTCATCGACAAATCGGTTTTTCAGCTTGAATTTGCATTGCCGCAAAAACAGCTTTTTGAATTTCAGCCCGTTCATCGGGCCTCGCGCTAGAACTGCGCCATCAATTTTCTTGTGGTTCGGGATTGCGGCGTTTCTTGTGGCGTTGTGTTGCGTTCAAACCTCATTCGTACATGCCGAAGAAATTACGTTTGCCCGGCCCGACACGAGTAGTCCAATCACAATCTCGGCCGATAAAGTCTCGCGTTGGCAAGAAGGCAAGTACGAAGTCCTGCACCTCGACGGCAATGTTCGCATTGGTCAGCAATCGTTGAAGACATCAGTCAACGCCGGTTCCCATCAAGCGATTCTGTGGGTTGAAGTTCCGAGTGACAAAAACACCAACGACCAAGAGCTCGCGGGCTCCGACAGTGAGTTAACCAATCAAGATCGATCGGCTTACAAAGTCATCGTCTATCTCGAAGACGGCGCGGCAGTTAATTTTGGTGAGATCGATAAGACAACCGGACGATCAAGCAATCGGATCGAAGGGCCAACCTGGCTCGGACGATTGTTTACGACTTCGACGGTCGATCTGGCAGTCGCCGCGACGCCCATCTCTCGGTCGAATCGTCCAGCGATCTTCGAACGTGCTTTCGAAGAGTTAAAAAAAGAAACGGTCTCTCCGGTCGGTTGGCCGACGAGCCCTTCAAAAGTCGTACAGGCTTCGGCGCAAGTCGCTGACGGAAATTACTTTCCCGGCAACACGCCAATGGTTGTCTCGCCTTTGACGGGAGTTGCGACACCCGTTGCGCCAGCGCAAGCGAACCAACCTGTGTTTGCCGACCCGCAATTCAACGGAAATGCATTGCCACCGGCCAACAATACGTTCCCCGGGAACTTCAATCGTGAAGACAACTACTCTGGCGACATCTACTCCGGTGATTCAGTACTCGACAACCCAGCGCCGTTGTCACCTTCGTTGACGCCAACTCCAACGATTGGTCCTGCTCCGACGCCCAACGTGAACTCTGGCGACACGGACATCGACATTTCGGCCCGTGACTCAAAAGCTGGTTTGAATTTCAAGTCGGTTCCCAATCCGAACAACCCCAACGAGCGAGTGACTTTGTTGGAAGGCGTGCGGATCGCGATCGATAGTCCGAAAGTCGCCGGCATGGAGCAGTTCCGTCGAGACGAAAGCCAAAACGTAACGATCCTTGCCGACAATGTGATTCACTGGCAAACGACACTTCCCGATGGCCGCCGAGTGGACGAATTCTATCTCGAAGGCAACGTCGTGTTCTCAAAAGACCGGCGTGTGATCTACGCCGAGCAAATGTTTTACAACGTCGGTGCGTTTCAAGGGACCATTCTCAACGCCGAAGTATTGACGCCGGTGCCACAGTATCGTGGGTTGGTGCGGCTGAAGTCGGCTGTGGTGCAACAAGTCGATGAAAACAATCTGCAAGCCTACGGCGCTGCGTTTACATCCAGTCGATTAGGTTTCCCGAGATACTGGTTGCAGTCAGAGAATCTCCAGTTGACCCGACAAGACGCGCCGCAAGTTGATCCACAAACCGGGTTGCCCAAAATTGATCGGACAACGGGCCAGCCGGAATTGGGTGACGACTATTTTCTTCAAGCCAACTCGAACAAGATCTACTTTGGCGGCAAGCCAGTTTTCTGGTGGCCAAGGTTTCGAACCAACCTTAGTGACCCGTCGATCTACTTGCGGAAGTTAGGCGTCAACAATGATTCAATCTTTGGTTTTCAATTGGCCACTGGCTGGGATCTCTTTCAACTACTTGGTTTAACCAAGCCACGCGGAACGGACTGGATTGGACGGCTGGATTATCTAAGCGAGCGTGGCATCGCGTTCGGAAGCGAATTTGACTATCGAGTCGACGGCTTGTTTGGCCGACCGGGAACGGCATATGGGACTTACGATAGCTGGTTTATCAACGATGATGGAGTCGACTTTCTCGGACGCGGTCGCGGCAATCTGATCCCTGAAGAATCGCTTCGCGGCAAAGTCATCTTGAATCACCGGCACGATTTCGCGCCAGGATATCAGTTGCGAGCTGAACTCGGTTACATTTCCGATCGAAACTTCCTCGAACAGTTCTATGAACGGGAGTGGGATACAAGGAAAGATGCGGCGACTGGATTCTGGTTGGAACGAAACGTCGGTTCGCAAAGCTACAACTTGACGGCCGACATCCGGATCAACGATTTCTTTACCGAAACGAATTGGCTTCCGCGCTATGACCATTTTCTGTTGGGTAAGCCATTGTTTGGCGACCGGCTTATTTGGAACAGCCACTCGCACGCCGGATACGCCAAACTGAAAGTGGCAGACGCGCCGATCAATGCAACCGATTTGGCAAAGTTTGATCCGCTGGCTTGGGAAGCCGATGTTGGAGGCGTGCGCGCCGGAACTAGACAAGAGGTCAACGCACCCTTTCAAATGGGCCCGGTCAAAGTTGTTCCTTACGCTTTGGCCGATGTGACGTATTGGCAAGAAGATTTGTCGGGCAACGATTTGTTGCGAGGCTACGGCCAAGCCGGTGTTCGAGCAAGCCTTCCCGTGTGGAAAGTTGATTCGTCCATTCAAAGCACGTTATGGAATGTTAACGGACTGGCGCACAAAGTTAACTTTGATATGGACGCTTTCTACTCCGATGCGTCTCAGGATCTCGATGAGTTACCGCTTTACGATAACCTCGACGACAACTCGCAAGAACATTTTCGACGACGGTTCGCCTTTGATACGTTTGGAATTGTTGCTGGCGGCGATGTACCGCTTCGGTACGATGAGCGCAACTTCGCGTTCCGTTCAGGTTTGCAAGGTTGGGTAACCAGTCCCGTAAGTGAAATCGCAGATGACTTGACCGCAATCAAATTCGGCGTTCGACAACGGTGGCAAACGAAGCGCGGAATGCCTGGTCGCGAACGAATAGTTGATCTGGTTTCGTTCGACACACAAGTCATGTATTTCCCCAAAGACCAGCGTGATAATTTTGGTGCTGACTTTGGGATGTTGGATTACGATTTCCGTTGGCACATTGGTGATCGAGTCTCTTTGGTTTCCGACGGCTATGCCGATTTCTTTTCGCAAGGCTTGAGGACGATCAGCGTCGGTGCTTATGCAGAACGACCGGAAGTCGGCAGTGTCTATCTGGGCTATCGCATGATCGAAGGGCCAATCAGCAGCAACATTGTTTCTGCGTCAGCCATCTATCGGATGAGCGACAAATGGGGCTTGAAAGCTGGCGCACAAGTTGACTTTGGTGAGACGGGCACGATCGGGCAACGGTTGGGCTTTGTTTACATTGGCGAATCGTTCTTGTACGAGTTCGGTTTCAACTACGACGCCAGCCGGGACAATCTTGGCTTCCGGTTTGGTTTCGAGCCGCGGTTCATTGGCAAGCCGCGAATGTTTAGGCCCGGCAACGTTTCCATTCCACCGGCCGGTTCAAGGTGGCTTGAGTAGACGTCAAGTTTCTGTTTCGCGATTGCCATTTCAGATTCCAGGTTTGCGATTCCAGATTTGCGATTCCAGATTTGAGATTTGAGATTTGAGATTTGAGATTTGAGATTTCAAAAATCTGAGAATTGGCGTCCCTAGCAAAGTTGAATTTGGTCAAACTGTTCAACATTCTCACAGCTTGCATCGAACCGTTTGGAATTGCATTCGTAAATTGTTAGACTTCCGTCGGTGTTGATGCCGTCTACCAGCAAAATACGAAGGGGCGTTTGATGAGAAGCTTTCCATTTGTAATCGTGGCGATGAGTGTTGCCAGTCTCCCGATGACTTGTTTGGCACAACAAACAGTGTTTGAGCAAGCCACTCCTAACTCGGTGGTTCCCGTGGGTGCTGTCCCGTTGCCTTCCACCCCAATTTTTTTAGAGTCACAGCCGATGGCTCCCTTTTTCGGCCCGACTACCGTTGGATCGCCTCTTTATTCAACTGGTTTTACACTCAGTAGTGGTGGTGGTGACGATTTTGGTCTGCTACATGACGCAAGTGTTCGCAAAGATCTCGAAATTCTTGATGAGCAAATGAAGCGGTTCACTGAAGTCGAGAGTGAGTATCGCGAGAAAATAAGCGTGATGGTGAATGAGCATCAGGAGCAAGGCGGGTTCAACACTCGAGAAGGTCAACAAGAATACGCTCGTAGGCTGCAAGAACTGCAGAATAAACAGCGTGAGGCAATTCAGGGAGTCTTGCTGCCACACCAGCTTGATCGATTCAAACAAGTCTCGCGGCAATGGAAGATGCAGATGATGGGCATGGCCAACGTACTCCATCATGGAAGCCTTTCTGAGGAGTTGGAGATTTCGAAATCGCAAAAAGCGAGACTAAGAGAAATCGAAAAAGAGTTTCGACGCGAGCTTGCCAAGAAAGTAAAAGAGATGACCGAAGCGGCTGAACAGCGGATGTTGGATGAATTGAGTTCCGAGCAACGAGAGAAACTAAGAGAGTTGACGGGCGATGAGTTTAAACAGGACGCTGCCGACTGGGCGACTCCAGCATTAATGGACATGCCTGTTGAAGAGAAGGTAGAAAAATTGACGGGCGAGTCAACTTTTGAATCACCGGCCCTCAGTACGCCGCCGGTTAATTCTGGCGACAAGTCCGACCAATAAATATTGGTCATTCCGGGAGCCTCGCCCGCCTCGCCCTCCCGAAGCTTGTCCGCCCAAAGTTGTCCTAGGTTGAGTTTGAGAATTCAATACCCCTTGATGGCCTTCACGTTATGATTGATTCTTTTCAAAACTAACTCACTCACCGGCGATCAAAGTGGCAATCAGTACGTTTGAGCTTTTCAATATCGGCATCGGTCCGTCCAGTTCGCACACCGTTGGGCCGATGCGGGCAGCGAAGATGTTCGTCGATCAACTGGCGACGGAATCACAAATCGACTCGGTCGATACAATCTCAGTTCAGCTTTTTGGCTCACTTGGCGCGACCGGGCGCGGGCACGGTAGCGACAAAGCCGTGATTGCGGGACTGGAAGGCGCGGCTCCCGAAACGGCTGAGCCCGACGTGATTATTAAGCGACTTGAGGAAGTCGCCGAGACAAAGTCGTTGAACTTGGGCGGTGCTCGTCCGATTCGGTTCGATATGAAAAAGCATTTGAAGTTTACCGGCAAGGTCATCGGGTCGCACTCCAACGCGATGCAAATCAAAGCCAGTGATTCGGACGAGGCGTTATTGCTGGAAAAAACTTACTACAGTGTCGGCGGCGGATTTGTCGTTGATGAATCGGCGACAGGCGAGGCTCGAATCGTCGCCGACGAAACTGCAATGCCGTACGACTTTCATTCGTCCAAAGAGTTGCTGGAACTTTGCGACGAATGCGGTTTTTCGATTAGCACGTTGATGATGCACAACGAGCAGACTTGGCGTGAAGAGTCGGAGGTCCGACGGCAATTGTTGGAGATCTGGACTGTGATGCAGGACTGCGTAAGCCGAGGTTGCAAAACCGAAGGAATTTTGCCAGGTGGTTTGAAAGTGAAACGACGAGCGGCGCCGATGTATCGCAAGCTTTGTAGTGAGACCGAAGGCTCTGCTGACTTCATGGCCATGGATTGGGTGAATCTTTGGGCGCTGGCTGTCAACGAAGAGAATGCTGCCGGCGGACGTGTTGTAACCGCGCCGACCAATGGTGCCGCAGGAATCATCCCGGCGGTGTTGCACTACTATCACCGTTTTTGCCGAGGAGCGAATGAGGACGGTACCGTCCGGTTTCTGTTGACGGCAGCTGCGATTGGAAAACTGTTCAAAGAAAACGCGTCGATCAGTGGCGCCGAAGTCGGTTGCCAGGGAGAGATTGGCTCTGCGTGCAGCATGGCTGCTGGCGGATTGGCAGAAGTGCTTGGTGGAACACCCGAGCAAGTTGAGAACGCTGCAGAAATTGGGATGGAACACAATCTTGGCCTAACGTGTGATCCAATCGGCGGGTTGGTCCAAGTCCCATGTATCGAGCGCAATGCGATGGGAGCCGTCAAAGCGATCAATGCAGCCCGGTTGGCAATGCGTGGAGATGGTCATCACTTTGTATCTCTCGATAAAGTGATCAAGACGATGCGCGAAACGGGCAAGGATATGAAGACGAAATATAAGGAGACGGCCAGAGGAGGATTGGCTGTGAACGTGATTGAATGTTAAGCGAGTGAGGGGTGTGTTATCGGCTTTTGAGAATTCTTACGACTGAATGGCGTGTTTGATTCGGAGCGATTGGGCTCTCAACTCTCAGCTTTCAATTTGAGATTTGAGATTTGAGATTTGAGATTTGAGATTTGAG